>JBIOXB010000196.1:0-5432 GCA_044869275.1 bacterium | reverse complement strand
ATTCCTGCGCGCGCGCGCGCGACTCGCCGAACACCCGGGTGCCGTCGCGATCGGCAACGAAGTCTGTACCGGGATCGTCCCGCCGCTCGAGTTCGCCGTTAACGAAGAAAAAGAGTTTGTTCTTGATGATCGGTCCGCTGAGCGTGAAGCCGGATTGGTTGAAATTCAAACTGGGATTGGCAATGACATCGTTGCCGCTAACTTTGTTGCCCTGAAAATCTTCGTTGCGGATAAAAGTGTAAACCGAGCCTTTGAGCTGATTGGTGCCGCTCTTGGTCACGGTGTTGATGCCGGCGCCGGTGAAGCCGCCTTCGCGCACGTCGAAGGGCGCAACGGAAACTTGCACTTGTTCGACCGCATCGAAGGGAACGGGTTCCGCGCTCGCTTGACCGCCAGGCGCAGGATCATCCAAGCCGAAGGGATTGTTGAAATAAGAGCCGTCGAGCGAAATGCTATTGTACAGCCAGTTTCTTCCGCCAAAGCTGAAGTTACCGTCGCTGCGCGGATCAAGCCTCGTCAAATCACGCGTGCTGCGTTTGATCGAAGGCATTTCCGCGACTTGTTCCGCTTTGATGTAGGTGGCCGCGCCGGTTCTGCCGCTGTTGAGCACTTCATCCTGCTCGGCCGTCACTTGCACGCCGGTTACCGTGATCGCTTCCTCCGGCAATTTGAAGTCGAGCCGCAGGTTTTGCCCCAAGCCGATAAAGACGTTTTCATTCTTTTGGGTTTTGTAGCCCACAAACGAAACCGTGACCGTGTAGGGGCCACCAATCTTCATGTTGGGAATGTTGAAAGCACCGCCGGTGCGCACCGCGGTGCCGTATTGCGTGCCGCTGGGCACGTGCACGGCGACGACATTGGCGCCGGGCAATGGTTTGCCCTGACTGTCGGTGACGTTGCCGTTCATCGCGCCGGTGGTGACGCCCTGCGCGAAAAGGTTGCCGGCCAGCATGATCCACAGCATCAGAATACACCAAGCGGCTTGGCCGCGGATGCGATGGTGTGACATACGCTTCCTCCTCCGTCTCAGGTTTGATTTGATAAAACCCGTGTGAATTTAAACGGCAATAAAATGTTAACCCGCCTTCACAATGTCAAGTGTTTTCTCGTGCTTGCTTTTCAAGCGAAACTTCATAGATTCAACTGCCATGAACAATGCCGGGCAAAATTGGCAATCCCTCCTGGACCTGGCTGCCGCGCTCAACCAGCAGAATGATTATCAGGAGATCTTGCGCGTCGTGGCGCAGCAAGCCGCCAGCCTGTTGCAGGCCGAAGCAGCTTTGATTTTGATGCTCAATCCGCGCAAATCGGATTGCTCGGGAAAAGCCCAAAGTTTGTCGAATTGTTGCAAGCCCTCGAAGCCGCCGCGCGCTGCGAGGTGCGCGTGCTGTTGGATTTTTTGAAGCACCGGCGTTGGGAGGGCAACATTCGCGAACTGGAAAATTTTGTCGAACGCCTGGTGACGCTGGCGCCCGCAGAAATGAAAATTCTGACCGAAGAAGTCTTGCCGGCGGAGATCATAAAAGAATTCAATCGAAATCGGAGGGGGCTGCAGAAAGCACCGCTGAGAAATCCTTCACCGAACAAGTGGCTGATTATGAAGCACGTTTGATCCGGCAAGCCTTGGAGGCGAATGCTTGGAACCAATCACAAGCGGCCAGGCAATTGCGCATTCCGGTGCAAACGTTGCATTATAAAATGAACAAACTGGGGGTCAGCTTGCAGAGAAGCTGAGCCAGTTGTCGCCTTCCACGCCTTCTATACACGTACCAGTAGAAAATGAGCTCGCCATGGTGAAGTAGCTGCCCGACTATCTTTGAGCAGTTTTTGTCAGTATGGACCTGCTTTCGCATTGAGCCTGCGTGCAGAATTGGCAATGAGGCGTGGGCAACCAGCTCTAGCGCTGGCATTGCTTGAAAAACAGAGAATGGAAGTGTGTTTTGAGCTGGTCTGGGGGTCGCCATTCTAGGCGCAGGTTTTGGCGAGATTTGAGCGCGCCGAGTTGCTCGCCCGGTTAGGGCGCTTGCAAGAAGCGGCCGCGTGGTATAACACCACGGTCTATTATCCTCCCGATTGGATCATGCTGGCACAAAACTATGCGCGCCGTGCCGAAGTGTATGAAAGAATGGGTCAAAACGATAGAGCTATCGAGGACTATAGTCGTTTCATCCGCCTGTGGAAGGATTGTGACCCGGAATTGCGACCAATGGTTGAACAGGCGCGATCGCATTTGGCCAGACTTCAATGCCGTGGCATTATTCTTGAGACAGTGCTAGTGTGCGTGAAGGCCGCACCCACTTCCATCCATCTCACCATGCCGATCATCTCTTTGCACACGAATGGGCTAAGCGGCCATGATGATAGGTTGGTGGAGAGGGAATGGGTTCTTTTCGTAAAGCGCGAGCCGCAGCAGCGGGTGAAACGATTGGCCTTCTGCACGCCAAATGTCTTTTGGTAGCAGCGGAAAACCCCGCGATCATTGCTCACACAAGTAACGCACTGCAACAGTATCGTTTTCAAATGGTGCAAGCACCGGACGGTCAGAGCGCCCTCGCCTTGGCGCGCCAGCAACCGTGCAGCAACATTCCATTCCAAACCCCTTAACCATTGGAGGCCATTATGGCTACTTATCCCATGACCTTTGAAGAGGTGCTGCCCTTGTTCGAAGTTGTGGATCCCCAAGTTCGAGCTCTCCGAAGGAGAACCTAAGGCGCCCCCGGCGAATATCATTCGCATCGATCAGGATTGGAGCGTCAGATTCATTTGGACCACGAAAGGCCCGTTGAATTATTTAATGGGCGGAATTTGGTTTCTCAAATTCTATTTGGAGCGCATGGGCCCGGGTGCAGATCCGGATTTGCCGGAGAGGTATGGCACGCTTTCGGAAAAATTTGCTTCCGAGCCTTGGCCGTACACCTGCGTCATCAAGGTGCCCAAGGGCTTGGTGCAGGCCGGTTTGTACAAGATCGTGGCGTCGGTCACGATGCTCGGCCCGAGCAACAAGCCCGGCCCCATTGCCGGTTTTGCAGAAGGCGGTCTGGTGCAGTTTTATGATGGCGGACCTATTCCACTCACCGGCGTTTGACCAGCGTGAGTGCCACAAGGGTTTGACCGGGGGCGTTTGGAAGCGGAATACGCCCTCGTCAAACCTGGCATTCTGTTCCCGCGCCGGACCAGAGTAGGCAGAGATGTGCCCTTGAGCCGGCATGGCTGGCAGCGGATTTGATGATGGACCCGATTCGGCTTCACGAAAGTCCTTTCGGCAAAAAAGGAGAAGCATATGAACCTCACTGAAAAAAAGGAACGTCACCCACCGCAGCGCTCGCGCGCGCAATTGCGGCAGGATTTAGCCGAAGTCCGGCACGCCCGGCACGATCAGGAAAAGCTGCTGGTGGCTTGCCAGCAGCAATTGGAAACGGCGCGGGCCCAAGGCGCTGCCGCAGCAAATGCGCCACCGGCTCTGAAAGCAGAGGAGCAAGAGCCTCTGCGCGCGGAAGCGCGGGCTTTGAGAGAGCAGCGTGCCTTTTTGCTGGCAGAAAACGAGGCCCTGCAAAAATCGCATCTCAAGGTAAAAGAGGAAAGCGCAACGCTGCGCCAGCAGTTGCGTGAGGCCGAAGAAAAAAGCCACAAACACCGCGAAACGGCCAATCGCGAGCGCCGCGAAGTGGAAAGGCTGACCGGACATCTCAAGGAACTTGAGAAAAAGATCGCGGGCGCGAAGCCGCCTTCTGAGGTTTTAGCGGCGAACGGCGAAGCGTTCCAGGACAGTCTGGCCGGTTCGCGCGCCGCGTTTCGCATATTCGTCTATCCCGCACAGGAGTATTGTCGCGGAAAAATCGAGCATATCCTCACCGGTGAGAGCAGAGCTTTCAGTGGATTGGACGCCGGAACGATTGTGGATTTTATTGCGAGCCATTTGCCGGAGGCGCCCCCAAAAACCGAAGAACCCATGCATTTGCCCGTCAGCCCGGGGCCGCTGGGGGGAACCCGGGCTGCGGTTTTTACCGGTATGCCCACACCGCAGGTTTTGCCAAAGGCTGAGAACGGATCGTCTCGCGCACCCGGAGTGGTGCATGCGAGCGCCAGCCCCGAGCGGTTTAGAGTGCGCGAGATGCAGGCGGCGCCAGTCGATAAAGCGGAGGCGGGCAACTTGATATGGCACGGCCATCCATTCGAGGTGCGTCTCACCTTCGATTGTGCCGCCGGTGCAATACCGCCACCTACGCCGGTGCGATGCCACATTGCCATTCACGCCAAGAATTTTGAGAGCGAAGTTTATCAGACCCTTGGCGAGATGCACCACGATTTTGTGACTTCACCACCGATGGAAATCGGCGTGCCCAGCGCGGCCTTGGCGAGAGGGCTCTATCGCTTGGACGCGATCATAAGTTTCGCAGGATTCCAACACCCGCAGATATATTCGAGCAAACTGCTCCATGTTTGCTAGTTCTGAAACCGTGAACATTATTAAGGAAAGTGCCATGCGAGTAAAAAAGGCTGTCCCCGGAGAAGCAAAGAGGAAAAAAAACACGAAGGTGGGCGCGAGCGCTGTTGCCAAGCTCTGCAAGTGCTCACAATGGCAAGCGTGGCTCGACCTGATGCCGCCCAATCCCGGGACGCTGCATGTCGTCGGGTTCTGTGTCGCGCCGACGCACGGATATAAAATCTGGCTCAAACCGGGGCACCAGGGATTCAATCCGAAAGTTCTCGTCTTGGACAGGATTGTGAAGCCGCCAACCGGGCCGGTTATCATGATTCCCGAGCTGTTGGTGGTTCACTATGAAAAGAGAACGAAAGAGCATTACACCCACGTGGAGATTCGACCAGAAGGCAAGATCATTCGGGTGAAGACGGTCAGATAATCACGTTACACTGGCTTCAGCTCGCTGAAGGTCTCTCAGTTACTTTATTTCAAGCTCTGAAAAGGAGGCGTCACATGTTGCAAAAGCAAGATCAAGCACAACTTTCTGCCAACACCACGGAGCCCCAAGCAGTTGATGGTCTGCGCATCGAAAGGGCCTTTCAGCTCGCGGCATTTGGCCTTGGCTTGATTGCGGCCTTGGTGGTGTTCCTGAGCTGGCGCGGGTGGGGGAGCGCCTCGGATGTGATTTCGCTCGCGGGACTGTTCACCAGCGTTCTGGGCACACTGGTGGGCGCATTTTTCGGACTGCAGATTGTCGCCGCCAGCAAACAACAAGCAGAAGAGCGTGCAGACACTGCCCAGCGGAAGGTCGAAGTTCTGCAGGCGGCTGCAGACCAGGATACCATTCATCGGGCTTATCAAATCCATCCCGGGCTTTTCAGGTAATGGTGAGAATGGCGCAATGCACTGTTGCTTTGGTTCCTGTCGTCCGGGCCCCAGACGTCTTGCTGCTTCTGAAAGCCGTCAGCAGGGTGTGGGAATGGCGAGAATTATTGTGACAGTGCTCTGA
>JBIOXB010000195.1:0-81455 GCA_044869275.1 bacterium | reverse complement strand
GATTTGCAAATCCGGTTCGTCCAGGGCTAAAACCGGCGTTTTTCGCTCATACACATTCACGAAATTAGTTCAACCGGACAGCAGTGATTTGATTTACGTTGTCAAAAGTATTTTGTGGAATATCAGGAAAATTCAGTTTCTGGGGGTGTAGAACATAATGAAGATGCCAATCAGGGCGAGGATTGCACCGATCATGTCATAGCGATCCGGTGTGAAGTGGTCAACCTTCCATCCCCATAAAAGGGACATGACAATAAACACCCCGCCATAGGTCGCATACACTCTCTCAAAGTTTGCTGGTTGTAGTGTAGCAACGATTCCGTAGGCGGTGAGAATCAGCCCTCCGAGGAGACCATACCAGACAGGCTTGCCTTCTTTAAGCCATAGCCACACAAGATATCCACCCCCGATTTCAAAAAAACCTGCAAGGATAAAGATTAGTATTGACTTGATGATCGCCATCAAACGAGTTGCCTCGACATGCAATTACGCATTTGCCGTTTGTTCGAATTCATCAACAAATCTTCGGATGCCACCCGCGACTGACGTCTCGATCCCAATTTTCAGTCAAACTAAAAACTAAAGCTCTTTGTGTGGCAAACTTAAAGCGCACAGAATGGGAACAGCTCCAAGTAGCGCAGCCAATCGGAGCGCGTTGTGCATCGGAGATTGAGACGATAGCGATTTGGAGAGACGTGTCGAAAAAGGGGACGAGGTCGGCGCGATTCAGGAGGCCGTGCTTGGAGTCACACTCTCCGAGAGAGGGCGACTTGAGCGATGCGCATGCAGATCCCTCCTCAACGCCGCTGGTTCGCCACGCGCAGCTCGGGCAAGCCTCGGCGCGCCTTCTCGAAGAAAGCGATCTCCACCAGCGTGGGCCAAAGCTCCATGGAGCCCTTGATGACCGTGAGCACGTCGTCAACAATGCGGAGCAGATTCTGTTGAAAAAAATCGGGTTCGAAACCGTAGAACCATTTCTTGAGATTTGCCGCGAACACCCGAAGCGCTGACGCGCGCTCCGCCGAGGAGGCTTCCGTTGCGGCTCGTTCGACGCGCGCATGGAGGGTTTCGATCTTGTCCAGTATTTCGTGAGCGTCTTCCGGGCTGACCGCCCCGTCGTAGTCGAACGAGACGCTGAGTTCGTCGAGGAACGCGGCGACGAGGTCGAATGACTTCCGCACGTAACCGTTCTCGCCGGCCTTGAAGAGCTTGCCGCGACATACTTCGTTCTCCGCCAGTGTCTCAACGCTCTCTTCCATGTACGCGAAGGGGCGCATGTCGTCATCGACGCTGATCATCAATCCGCCGAGGGTGTACATGAGCGTGTAATTGCGATGCGTGTCTCTCAGAAACGGACCATGAACGAAGCGATGATCCGATCTTCATCATTCACAAGATCGGCGACAAAGCCAGTCGGGTCGCCAATTGGTGGATTCCACCCGTTTGGTGAAGTGAGTCCACCGGGTCCGGCGAAGTAGGGGACAGAGGCGTGGCGATAAACGTATTCAAGACCCCATGTGACTTGCTCGTTCGGCATGTACTGCATGCCTGTGGAGAAGTCCCAAGAGTCAAATTTATCCCCCGGGTTTTGCGTCAGAACTCCACTACCGGTAGGAAGTAGGGCCAAATAGCGCCCTGGATTATGCAGCATACCTCCGCCAAATGTCCAGGCAAAATGCTCTTGTTTACCGAGCCAGAGACGGTTATAGAACATCCAGCTCAGGAAATTCTGTGCAGGTTTTGTCGAGTCGCCACCAAAAGCGACTACACCTCCACCATTCTCGAAACCAATATCGCCGGTAAGGGAGAATGCAGCCTTCGGAATGGAACTGCCGGGTTTATGGCGGTACCGAATAAGCAGACTATTGTCACTGTGAAATCGAAAACGTCCTGGTTTATTAGGAGTGTCCCATCCGCCATACGCGCTGGCGAGAATTGATATACTTTCCTTCGGACGATAGATCATTTGAAAACCGATGCCGGGCTGTTCATTGAACATCGCGTATGTTTGCCAGCCATTGATAATCCAGTATTCAAGCTTGAGCCGATCCGTTGGAAATGTCTGTATTCGGATTCCCGTAAAGAACCATGGGGTGTTGTCCGAAGTAAAGGAAGGTTGATAGTTCCAGTTTTCGAAGTTGTTGTAACTCAAAAGGCCAACATAGGATTTGAAAATGCCGACGTCGACGTTAATGCCGTGCATTTTATTAAAATGCATTCCCACATATCCTTCCGTCACAAAGCGATAGGCGGTATACAAGTCGAACTGTCCGCGCAAAGGCGTATTGTCATTGCGTGGAATACCTGTTGCACGGGCGCCGAACTGCAACATCAGCCTTGCACGTGCACCACTTTCAGGATCATGGAAGTCACCTCCGAGTTCAATGTATGAGAGACTGAATTCATCGGTGCGAAACGTCGCTGTCGACCCAGAATTCGTGTGGTCATTCGGATGGTTGAAGTTGAAATTGTAGTTTATGTCCATCGTCACGTCGCCGGTGAAGTACTTGGAATGGAGCACCTGCGTATGAAGACGGCTATTCCCTTGCAGCCATGTGAAGTCGCCGAACGCAAACGGCTCAGCTTTCTGGGGGGTGGAAGTTTGGATTGCCGCAGAATCGCTTGGCAAGCCAACTGCTGCGAAAGCGGCCTGCGTGACCATGAGCGGGATAACGGACAAACCGATGACGAAAAGGCCAATCCGAAGACGCGAATTTTTCATCACTTCATAAAACCGCATTGAGGTAGATCGAGTCATAAAAATGTACCATCCTTTCCCTGCAATCATCCTCTTGTCAGTTAGTTTGTGACAGCGCCTCCAACGCCAGATTCAATCGCAACACATTGACCCGCGGTTCACCCAGGAAACCAAGTTGACGGCCTTCGATATTCTCTTCGACGAGCCGGCGCACCCTGGATTCCTCCAAATGGCGCACACGCGCAACTCGCGCTACCTGATAAAAAGCCGCGGCCGGACTGATGTGCGGATCAAGGCCGCTGCCCGAAGCTGTGACCAAATCAACTGGAATCGGCTGCGTGTTGGTCGAATCCGCCTGGCGCAGAGCTTGAACCCGGCTGGCAACGGTTTTCAGCAGCGTTTCGTTCAGGGGGCCATAGTTAGAACCGGAGGAAGCGGCAGCGTTATACTGAGAAGGGCCGGTTCCAGACAAGCGGCTCCAAAAATATTTCGGATCGTCAAAAGGCTGCCCAATGAGTGCCGAGCCCACGAGCTTGCCGTCTGCCCGTATCAAACTGCCATTCGCCTGCGCCGGAAAAACGATCTGCGCGATCGCCGTAACCAGCAACGGGTAGGCTACGCCGGTGAGCAGCGTCAAAAAAAACAAAAGCAACAAAGCCGGTTTGAGTAAGGCACGCATGTTGTTATCCTTTATCGTTGTACTGAAATTCCGTGGTTTTCACAACGAAAGTAGATCGTGGATCGTGGATAGTAGATCGTAGGTAGTAGATAGTGAATCGTAGATTGCAAAGCGTCGCACGACCCACCATCCACGATCTACGATCAACTATCCTCGATTCTCACCCCACTCACGCCCATCCCAACGCCGCCAAAATCACATCAATCAACTTGATCCCGATAAACGGCACGATCAATCCGCCTATGCCGTAGATCACCAAATTGTCGCGCAGGACGGTGGCTGCGCCGACCGGGCGATAGCGCACCCCGCGCAGCGCCAGCGGAATGAGCGCGATGATAACCAGGGCATTGA
Source organism: bacterium (assembly GCA_044869275.1). Taxonomy (GTDB): domain Bacteria; phylum Zhuqueibacterota; class Zhuqueibacteria; order Zhuqueibacterales; family Zhuqueibacteraceae; genus JBIOXB01. The sequence continues at coordinate 77,727 of JBIOXB010000195.1, read as the reverse complement.
AAATAACCGCGGAGAGAATGGCGCTTTGTGGCGTCGTCAATCTCATAATGTTGAGCGCTTGCAATGCCGGATAAGTGGTTACAAATGCCGCCGGGATGATGGCAAAATATTTCGCCACGTCGTTGGCGATACTGAAGGTCGTCAATGCGCCGCGCGTCATCAACAGTTGTTTACCGATCTCCACGATTTCGATGAGCTTGGTCGGGTTCGAATCCAGGTCGACCATGTTGCCGGCTTCCTTGGCAGCCTGCGTACCGGTGTTCATCGCCACCGCCACGTCGGCTTGCGCGAGCGCGGGGGCATCATTGGTGCCGTCGCCGGTCATGGCGACCAATTTGCCGCCGGCTTGATGCCCGCGAATCAGTTTCAGCTTGGCTTCGGGCGTGGCCTGCGCGAGAAAATCATCCACGCCTGCTTCGGCGGCAATACTCGCGGCGGTGAGCGGATTATCGCCGGTGATCATCACGGTCTTGATGCCCATGCGCCGCAATTCGGCAAAACGCTCTTTGATCCCGCGCTTGACAATGTCTTTGAGATGAATCACGCCGAGCACTTTGGCCTCTTCGGCCACGACCAGCGGCGTACCACCTTCTTTGGAAATCGCTTCCACGTGGGCGTGCACCTCGGCGGGAAAGTGCCCGCCGAAACTTTTCACGTATGCCTCAATCGCTTCTGCCGCCCCTTTGCGAATGCGGCGGCCGTTCATGTTCACGCCGCTCATGCGCGTTTGTGCCGTAAAAGGCACGAAGGTGGCGCCCAGGCCGTGAATGTCGCGCTCGCGCAAGCGATACTTTTCTTTGGCCAGCACCACTATGCTGCGTCCTTCCGGCGTCTCGTCCGACAAGGAGGAAAGCTGGGCCACGTCGGCGAGTTGTTCCTCGCTCACGCCTTTGGCAGGCAAAAAAGCAGTGGCTTGCCGATTGCCCAGCGTGATCGTGCCGGTCTTGTCGAGCAGCAAGACATCGACGTCGCCGGCGGCTTCCACCGCGCGGCCGGACATGGCAATGACGTTGGCTTGAATCATGCGATCCATGCCGGCAATGCCGATGGCTGAGAGCAAGCCGCCGATTGTCGTGGGAATCAAACAAACCAGCAATGCCACCAGCACTGTCACCGTGATTGGCGCACCTTGTCCGGAAGTGGCGACGCTGTACAAAGAAAACGGCAGCAGCGTGACCGTGGCCAGCAAGAAAATGATGGTCAGCGCCGCCAGCAAAATGTTCAATGCAATCTCATTGGGCGTCTTTTGCCGTTTGCTGCCTTCCACCATCGCGATCATGCGATCGAGAAAGGCTTCTCCGGGGTTGGCGGTGATGCGAACCACCAGCCAATCCGAGAGCACGCGCGTGCCGCCGGTGACAGCATTGCGGTCACCCCCGCTTTCGCGAATCACCGGCGCGCTTTCACCGGTGATGGCACTTTCATCCACAGAAGCGACACCTTCGATCACCTCACCGTCACCGGGAATGAAATCGCCGGCTTCGACCAGCACCAAGTCGTCCTTGCGCAACATGTTGGCGGAGACCGTTTGATAACCGGCTGCTCGCTCCGGGCGGGCTAATTTTTTCGCCGGCAGATCACGGCGCGCGCGGCGCAAAGTGTCCGCCTGCGCCTTGCCGCGTCCTTCGGCCATGGCTTCGGCGAAATTCGCAAAGAGCACGGTAAACCAGAGCCAGAGCGATACCGCGAGGATAAAACTAGCGGGAGCCTCTCCCTGGCCCAGAAATGCTTGTACGAACAACACCGTGGTGAGCACACTGCCGATGAGAACCACGAACATCACCGGATTGCGAATTTGCAGACGGGGATCGAGTTTGCGAAACGAATCAACGATCGCCTGCCGTGTGATGCGCGGATCGAACAGCGGGCGGGATTTGGGTTTGTCAGGCATAGTCAATGTTCCTTTAGGTTTGGCAGAGGGCGGAGGGCGTGGCGCAGAGGGCATAGCGCCAAGCGCATGGCGCAAAGCGTGAAATACAAGTTTTCCGCTTCTTGCTTACTACTCGCCGAGCCTTGCTTTTTCAATTCGCCCTTAGCGCTACGCCCTCTGCGCTATGCGCTTTGCATCAAATGCTCCACAATCGGGCCCAGCGCCAATGCCGGGATGAAAGTCAGCGCGCCAACGATGATGACGACACTGATCAGCAGCACCACGAACAAAGGGGTGTGCGTGGGAAGCGTGCCGGGACCGATGGGCACCAGCTTCTTGCGCGCCAGGGAACCGGCGATGGCCAGAGTCGGAATCGCCAGCCAGTAACGCGCGAACAGCATGGCCAGGCCACCGGTGAAATTGTAAAACGGATTGTTCGCGCCCAATCCGGCGAAGGCGCTGCCGTTGTTATTACCCTGTGATGAAAACGCGTAGAGCACTTCGCTGAAGCCGTGCACGCCGGGATTGTAGATTGTGGCCTTGCCGGCATCGGTGACCACGGCGAGCGCCGTGAAGACCAGCACGACGAGCGGGGGAATGAGAATGACCAGCGAGGCCATCTTCATCTCATACGCTTCGATTTTTTTGCCCAAATATTCCGGCGTGCGGCCGACCATCAATCCGGCGACGAATACAGCGATGATGGCGAAAATCAACATGCCATACAAACCTGAGCCCACCCCGCCGTAAACAACTTCACCGAGCTGCATGAGCCACATCGGTACTAAACCGCCGAGTGGCGTATAAGAATCGTGCATCGAGTTGACCGAGCCATTCGAAGCAGCAGTGGTTGCGGTGGCCCACAGCGCCGAATTCGCAATGCCAAAGCGCACTTCCTTGCCTTCCATGTTGCCGCCGGCCTGCAACGCGCTGGCATTTTGATCAATGCCCATTTTTGTGAAGGCCGGGTTGCCTGCCTTTTCCGCCCACACGCATAACGCGAGTAGCGCGACAAAAATTACCGTCATCGCCGCCAGCACGGCCCAACCCTGGCGCGTGTCACCGACCATCTTGCCGAAGGTGTAACATAAGCCCACCGGAATCAGTAGAATGGCCAGCATCTCGAAGAAATTGGAGAGCGGCGTGGGATTTTCGAACGGATGCGCTGAGTTGACGTTGAAGAAACCACCGCCATTGGTGCCCAACTGCTTCACCGCCACCTGCGAAGCGGCGGGGCCCATGGGCAGCAATTGCTCGGTGACGGCATTGCCGTTGCCATCAACAGTTGATTGGAGCAGCGGCACGCCCTGATATGCGCTAAAATTTTGGATCACGCCCTGCGAGACCTGGATCAGCGCCAACACGAGAGCGAGCGGCGACAAAATATAAAGCGTGGAGCGCACGAGATCGATCCAAAAGTTGCCGATGGTTTCTGCCGTGCGTCGCGCCAAGCCACGAATTAGTGCTGCGAGCGTGGCCATGCCGGCCGCTGCCGATACAAAGTTTTGCACCGTCAGGGCGAGCATTTGTGTCATGTAGCTCATCGTGGTCTCGCCGCCGTAACCTTGCCAGTTGGTATTGCTGGCAAAACTGATGGCGGTGTTGAAAGAAGAATCGGGCGTGACGGCGCCAAAGCCCTGCGGATTTAGCGGCAGCCAGGCCTGCAAGCGTTGCAGCACATAGACCATGATCAAGCCGGCGAAATTGAACAGCAACATGGCGAGCGCGTACTTTTTCCAGTCCATCTCTTCGTCACTGCGCACGCCGCACAGCCGGTACAGCAACCGTTCGATCGGGCCGAGAACGCGATCCAACCCCAGGGATTTTCCCTCGTAGACGCGAGCCATGTACAAGCCCAAGGGCTTGGCCAGGCCGATCAGCACGACCAAGTAGAACGCGATTTGCAAATAGCCGTTGAGCGTCATGAAAACTTCTCCGGTTTCAAGAGTGCGACGAATAAGTAAACGAGCAACGCCAGAGCAATGATGCCGCTGATGAGATAAAGCCAGTTCATGATTGTCTCCTTACTTTTGCAATCGTTCGCAAAAGACCACCAACCCCCAAGAAAGAGCGAAAAACAGCAAGACGCAGCCGAGGTATAGGAAATCCATGATTTTCACCTTACAGTAGTTTGTCATTTTTTTTCGTAGTTCGTTCCAACGGTCTCCGTTGGAACGCATTTCTGGAGGCTGAGCATCCTTTTTATTGGAATGCCCAATTCGACGCAGAACGTCCAACCGCTATTCCCATCCCGAACCGTGAGGATGGGAACGAGAGTGAAAGAAGCCTATCACCATTCACAGTGAAAGGCCAAGCGAAGTCACAATAAAACCATCATCCTGGACGTTGCCGCTGTTGCGTTTCGGAAAAACTGCGTCATCTGAAGAAAACCCACGAATTTCCGTCCGCCATGTGACTTGAGCAGCGGGTTTGAAGTCGATGCCGAATGATGCGCTGGCGGTTTGAAATCCATTCGGGCTGCCAGTGGCGATAATCACTTGTTCGTCATCATTGAAGTATTCGATGCGGCCAATGGCTGCCACTTTTTCGCTGAGCTGCCAACGGCCCAATAATGTCGCGACGTACCAATCTGCGGTTCCACCTGAGGCTTTTTTCTGCGTGCCATAGTCGAGGATCGCTGCCACTTGCAGCGATCCAGAGACGGTGAAATGCGCAATCACATCGTTGAAAAAACGCCTTTGACTTGGCGCATCGTCGCTGGCCTCGTTGCCGATGAAATTATTATACGTGAGTGAAACCGCCGGCGAGGGTTTGTAGGAAAGCTGCAAACCGAGGGCTTTACCGCTATTGGTTTCAGAGATGATTTGCCAGCCATTCATCACGTGCAACTGCGCGGACAATTTCGGTGAAAGTTGCGCGCTCAACTTCACCCCGGATTGATAGTAAGGAGAATAATCGCTAGCCAGGGAGCGCGTGTACGTCCAGTTGTCGCGCGAAATGAAACTCTCAAATCCGAGATGGGAAAAATAGACTCCACCATCCACCCACCAACCTTCTGCCAGCTTCACACCCGCAACGGCTTCTTGAATGTGGCGCGCAAGATCGTCACCGCTGATGGCTCCAATGCTCGGCTCAGCAGCATAATTGGATTGCACCGAAGTGCCGGCTTGCAGAGCAACGCGGCCGCGCATGCGGTCATTTTCGAGCTTGGCTTCCACAAAGGCAAGATTGATATTGAACTCGTTGTGCCGCGCGGGTTGGGTAGTGAAGGCGCGATCAAAATTCTCCGGGCGGTTGAAGTCAAAGGCGTAGTAGCCATCGACAAAACCGCCCCAACTCACTTTCGGCGTGGTCTCTATTTGCGCCGGCGCCAGCGTGACGAAAATTACTGTCAGAAATAGAAACATCACACGTATCATAACCCGACCTTTCTAAGTTTAGTTTCAGTGCGGCACCGTGGCTGCCGTTCCTTCATGCGCTTGCCGCTCCGGCATGGCGCCGGTCTTCCAGACCGGCTTATCGGGGGTTTGTTCCATGCTTCCGCAGGCTCTGCCGGGGTTTGAAATCGTGTAAGCAATGCTGAGAAGCAGCACGAGCAAGGCGGCAAGCGTCAGTGTAAAACTCGCCTTTCTCATTTGTCAACCTCAGGCATAACGGTCTTGTGATTTATAGTATCGTTTGAGCAGAGAATTGTAACAAGAATGAAATAAGGATGCTCTCAAAAAAGGGGCGGGGAGTATAAAAAAACTGTAAAGCAAAACCATTGCTGGAAAAGCCCGCTCGACATAGATTTGCTTGATTTTTTGTACACTAATGTTTAGATTTTGAAGGTTCGCATGCAGTCTGTTGGGATGCTTGCAAAATCGCCGGAGCCGTGGTTTGTCATAGCCCTTGAGAGCCATGTCCAATCGCAGAACGAAAAAGCAAATGTACTCCATCAAAGAAGTGAGCCAGATTACCGGACTCAAAGCCTATGTTCTGCGGTTCTGGGAAACGGAATTCGAGGAGTTGCGTCCGGCCAAGAGCAGCGGCGGCAGCCGTGAGTACACGCTGGAGGATATCAAGCTCATTTTTCTCATCAAGCGGTTGCTGTATGAAGAGAAATACACCATCGACGGTGCGCGGCAGCGCATGCAGGCCTTGAATAAGAACGGGCAGCAGATGGATTTGTCCTTCGAGCGTCTGCGCCGCGAAGACGCGATTTTTGAAATCAGAAAAGGCTTGCAGGAACTGCTGGCCGTGCTCGACCAACCTCGAAAAAAATCAACCACGGGCGCGCGCGCTCCTGCTGCGGCAACGAAAAAGAAGTCCGCGCCCCGATCATCGAACCTCACTGCCCGACATCTTGCCCCGCGTGTTCACGCGCCTTCTGAGGTTCCTCTATTCCCGGAAGAGAGCATATCGCCCTGAAACAGAAAGATCTCCAGCTTTTTTCCCTTCGCTTGACTCATCCGGCGCCGCCCGTGCCCGCCCAGCGGTCGTTTTTTTCAATCAGAACCATTTTCGTACTTCACGCATTTCCTGCAAACTCCGAAAGTTCGCCATTCAACCAGGAAATGGAGACAAGAACATGCGGAACTTATGCTTGGCGCTGATCGCCTTTGTCAGCCTGCAAATAGACGGCTGGGCGCAAACACTCGAACGGCCGAGTTGGTCCAAATCGTTGAATGCCCGCACTGTGGTCGTTACCGCAGGCTGGCAATATGAAGTGGAACTGGCCCAACCGGCGCAATTGATCGCTTCTCTGCAAATTTCCTCGCAAACGGATTGGGAGGATCCGCAGAAAACGGCGGCGGCGTTGAGCGTGTCGGTCGACGGCCGACTGTGCTCACATGTCGTCACGTATTTGGGCCGGGAGTTTCATTATTATGAAATTCATTTGGGTTTGGTGACGCCCGGCGTGCGGGTATTGGAAATCACGCGTCTCGATTCCACGCGCCTCGACGTGAAGCTCGTGAATGTGCGCGTCGATGCTTATGAGCAAAGCCATCCGCTCTACGCCGTGCTCGCGCATGCCCCGGTGATATTTGGCCGCAAAGAAATGCGATATTCCGACGTGCCGCTGCTGATGGCTCACCAGGTGCAGTGGTTCGAAACGCCATCCCAGGAAGCGCGCCGGATGAAGTCCATCGAGTATACGATGGTTTACAGCAATGAAGCGGGCGGCACGCCACCGGTCGGTTTGTTGCATGTCTGGGGACGCTACGCCGATATTGAATGGACCTACCGCGTCGAATTCGAAGCGGACGGCAAGACGCGGCGGCGCGCCTTCTTTCAAGGTCCGGATCACAAAACCCTGCCGTATCGCGGCGGCTATGAAAACGACCAACCCACCCTGCAAGTGGCGACGCTCAACAACATGCTGATCGACACGCTGAACACGAACTTGCGTTTTGCCCTGCCGCCGCGTTATGTCATGCCGGGCGACGGTTTGCGCGAGCGCTTGATGCTGCAAGCGCCGTGGACCTGGCGCGTGTGCGCCAAAGAAGCGCGGCGAGAGCAGCGGCAGGAGGCGGTGCTGACCGACTCCACGCGTCTCGCGGATTTGAAAAATTATTTGTTCATTCAATTCGCCGCCCATCCGCAAAATCCAGAAACCGAGTGTGGCGGCTTTTTTATCGCCAAATTTCGCCGCCAAACTGGGGAATATGCTTCGCATCTTTGGTCGCCGCGTTTGGTGATTCGTGCGAAGCAGTCGGTGGTACGGCAAACGGCGTTGCCGATGCCGGCAGGAACGACGCCGGAAGATTTGGTGCGGCTGGATTTCGTCGCGGACGCGTCGAGCAGCAAGATCGTTTTGACGGAAATCATCAATGTCTTCGCGCTCGAGCACAATGATTTGCCGCGCATCTGGCCGCCGAGCTGGAAAGGCGCGATCGCGCTGGATCCCGGCGAGCAGGTGCGCTTCTATCTCGACGGCTTCCAAATGCTGCCAGAGCGAATATTGCCGCTGGCCGCCGCCTGGTCGTTCAAGCCTGACTCGTTGCTGCAAGGCGATGCGGAAAAATGGAGCGAGGCCGGGAGGCCGGATAAATCATGGCCGTTGCTGCGGCCGGGAGTTTCTTGGGAGAGGCAAGGTTACGCCGGGTATCGCGGCGTGGCGTGGTATCGCACGCATTTCAAGCCCGAGGCCTCTTGGCGCGGCGAAAAAATGTGGCTGGGCTTGAACGAAGTCGCAGGCGATTATGCCCTATGGTTGAATGGCAAACCACTGGGTGCGGCCAATCTTCCGGAGATGCCTGAAAACGATCTAAGGGTTTTTGATCTTACGCCGCACGTGCACGTCGGCAAGGACAACACGCTCGCGCTGCGCGTCGATGGCAGAGAACAACCCGGCGGGATCTTGGGAAAGAATATCGTCATCAGAAATTTGGTGCAGGCAATCGCGCCGCCGGTGGCGCGTACGATGGCAGATCCCAACCACGACGCCAACGTGCCGTTCGAATACTTCGCACAGCCCTCGGCCTTCATCGGTACCCTGGAAAACGGCGTATCGGCGCAAATCACGCCGGAAGGCGGTCTCTACACCGGCGCCGTGGAATTCACGTTTTATGGCGGAGCAGCCTCGCAGCCTTTGCTTTGTCATAAAAAGACTTTGTTGCTGGGTTACTTTCCGGTGATCAACTATCGTACGGCGCAAGATGGTGTTGATTATCGCTTCGAGGCTTTTGCCCTGCCGATCGCCGATACGATAGCGCAGCAAGCGATGAATTACTTGCAGGTTACGCTCATCAACCCTACCAGTACCCCGCGCTCCACACGCTTCGCGGTGGGTATGCGTTTCCGTGGTTCGGAGCAGCTCCTGCCGGCGCACGGGGATTTCGATCCGCTCTGGCATTATCGACTCGTGGGAAAATTCGTGCATCGCAATCAGGAGGTGCTATGCTCGGTTTCTGCCCTGCCCACCAGCGTGCAATTTTCTCCCATGGGAACCGCACAGCAGCCGGAAAGCATCGTGGGCATGATGGAATACTCCTTCACGCTCGCGCCGGGGGAAATTCAGCGCGTGAGCTTGTGTGTGCCGCAGAAGCCAGTGAACTCGGAGCGCATGCGCGCGGCCCAGGGCCTGACTTTCGATTGTGACCGTTTGCGCGAAGATGCCGTGCGCGAGTGGCAAAAATTTTTGCAGAACGGCGCGGCGCTCAATGTAGCGGAAGACAAAGTCAATCAGATCTGGCAGGCGCAATTAATCGAGAACGCCATTTTCTATGGCCCGGGCGCCATGCAAGATTCCGAAAACCCTTGGTATCAATTTCCGCTGGCGCATTGGAGCGCCGCCGCACGCGCCTTCGAGGCCGCGGGCTATCATGAGCTGGCGGGGCAAATTCTGCTGCGCAGCTGTCAAAGGATCATGGGCGGACCCAAATCCGCGAATGGCGTGATGGAAAAGTATCCCGGGAACTATACCGTCAGCGATTGGTCAACGCTGATGGCCGCGCTGGCGGAGCACGTGCAGATAACGGATGATCGCGCCCTGTTGACGGCGGCCATGCCGGCAGTTCGTCTCTCGCTTCAAGGCCTGGAGAAGAACCGCAAGGAAAACAACAGCGGACAAATGCGCTCCGAAGATCTGCCCCTGGCGCTGAAGGGTTTGCAGCAGGCCCAGAATCTGGCGGAGCTTGCCGGTGACCGGCAGACTCAATCCCTGGCGGAAAAACTTTACTCAAATATTGAAAAGGATTTTCGCGCGCGCCTCGAAGCCTTCGGCAAGAAGAAAACAGAGGGAGGGGTTTATCCGGCAAAAGGAGAGGATGAGAAGATGACCGCTCTAGCGGTTTATCCCGCGAGACTTTTGCCTCCCGGCGACAAACGAGCTAAACCGGCTCTGCAATCGTTGCGCAGCCGTTTCGAAGAGGGGCTGGCCACGCGCAGCGGCCAATGGCTGGATGCCGGAATGACTTTCAATCTTGCGCATGCGGTATTGCCAGGCGGAGACAGCGAGACCGCGTTGCAAGATGTTTATGCTCTGCTCTTGCACACCAGCGGCACCCATCTGTTGATCGGCGATAGATGTCATGCCTGGGGCGGCCGCCAAAATCAGGACAAGAATGTCGCCCTACAAGGCGCCAACGGAGAGTTCATCACTCTGCTGCGAGACCTGTTGCTGCACGCAGAAGGCCACGATTTGCGAATTTTCGAAGCCATTTCTCCGGCTTGGTTTTTGAGTGACAATCGCCTCGAAGTCCGCGAGGTTGTTACCGCTTTGGGTAAACATTCCGTGCAGGCGACGATCAGCCCGGAGAAACTAACCATCGATTTTCAACACCAATGGCGCACACCGCCCAAGCGTATTCTTTTTCGCGTGCCGGGCTTCATTGAATCGCCGTCCGCGCGCGTGGAGGGCCAAGCCGTGCCCATTGAAAAAGGCTACATTGCTTTGCCGCCGCTCGCGCGCCGCCTGGAGATTCATGGGCGCAATCACGCCGCGCAAGAACGGTTGAGTTACGACAGCACCGTTGCCGATTTCATACGCGAATATGCCGGAAGGTATGAAATGTGGAAGAAGGAATATGCCGGAGAGAATTGATGGAAAGACTCGTGGCTCTGGCCGAAGCTCTGGGCCAGCAGAATAATTTTGACGAGATCCTGCGCTTGGTGGCGCGGCACGCCACGAGCTTGTTGCATGCCGACACCGCTTTGATCACGATGATCAATCCGGAAACCCACCAAACTGTAAAAACGATTTTTAAGGAAGGTGCCATCGTCCATGAGCCGTACTACCACCTGCTGAATGTTGAACTCGGCGGTTGGGTCGCCAAGAATTGGCACTCTCTGCTCAGTTCGGATATTCACCAGGATTCGCGTTTCCGCAAGAAGCACTTTCAGGGTCTACCCATCAAATCCGTCATGTGCGTAGCGTTGCGCCTTGAAGGCGTGATGATCGGCTCGTTGTTGTTGTTGAATCAAAAACGCGGAGGTGAGTTCAGTGAAAATGATCTGGCCTATCTCGAAAAATTCGCCGCCATCACCTCCCCTTTTTTGCGCAATGTCCAGAAAATTCGCCAGTACTTTGCCGTACCCTTGCTGGAAAGCGCCTTGCTGACAAAATATGCGAATGTGGGGCTATTGGGAAAAAGCCCAAGATTTCTGGAATTATTGCAGGCGGTGGAGGCGGCGGCCCGCTGTGAAGTGCGGGTTCTGCTGGAAGGCCAAAGCGGAACCGGCAAGGAATTGGTTGCGCGCGCGATTCACCGCTTTAGCGCGCGCCACGACGGCCCCTTTGTAGCGGTTGATTGCGGCGCGATTCCGGCCAATTTGCTGGAAAGCGAACTCTTTGGCCACGTCAAAGGCTCCTTCACCGGCGCCACCAGCAATCGCAAGGGACTGTTGGAGGAGGCCGACCACGGCACCCTGTTCATGGACGAGATTGCCAATCTCCACCTGGAGATGCAGGCCAAGCTCATGCGCGTGTTGCAGGAAGGAGAGGTGCGGCCTCTCGGCAGCAATAAGCTCCGCAAAGTGGACGTGCGCATCATCTCCGCCTCCAGCTTGCCTTTGCGCGAGATGGCGGAGCGCAAGCAATTCCGTGAAGACCTTTATTTCCGCCTGCACGTGTATCCCATTCAAGTTCCGACCCTAACAGAACGTTGCGAAGACATTCCGGTGCTCGTCCGCCACTTTCTCAAAAAATTCGTGCACCAACAGCATAAACAGGCGCAGTCTTTCCACGAGGAGATTTTGGATTTTATGCGCCGGCGCGTGTGGGAGGGCAATATTCGCGAGCTGGAGAATTTCGTCGAGCGGCTGGTTACTCTGGCGGCACCGGAAATGACCGTTCTGCATCGTGACATCCTGCCTTCAGATTATCAAAAGGAATTCAAAAAATTCAAGATCACCCCGGCCCTGCCGGCCGCCGGCCGCTCCTTGCACGAAAGGCTGGCCGAATACGAGGAACAACTCGTGCGGCAAGCCCTGCTCGATCATGATTGGAATCAATCTCAAGCCGCACGAGCGTTGAGCATTTCCGAACAAACCATCCGTTACAAAATGAGCAAGCTCGGCATCCAAAAGCCCGATGATTTTGGCGAACGCAACTCTGTTTAAATACAGCGTCCGTTTTCGCTCGCAAATCTTAGCGATCCTTAAGCACCACTGTAATCACCGACCCCTATCGTCTCCCTCCAGCTAACTTCTGATTTTCTATCCTTCCGCTTCGCCCTCTCCCTGAAATAATTTTGGTATCATCTTTGAAGGTTCTCATTTTGAATCCCGCATGAACGCATATGCGTCAACTTAATGGCTTGGATGCCGAAAGCCCCGAAAGGGCGACATGCAAAAGATTGTTGATGATTGACGCCTGCAGTTACACACTTCACTTTGAAAGGAGACTGTATGAAAAGGTTTTGCTTGTTGTTAGTTGCGGCCGGAATGCTGTCTTTAGCGCCCCTCGCCCGCGCCCAGCATGCTTTCGGCATTGTCGGTGGGCTGAACCTGGCCAACCTCTCTGTGGATCCCAATGATGGCATTGATTATTCCAATCTCACCGCCCTGGGCATTGGCGGGATGGTGGAGCTGCAGCTGGCGAATAACACGTCCCTGCGACTGGCGCCGATGTATTTGCAGAAGGGCGCTGAAGCCCAATTTGGCGGCGACACTGCCAAACTCAAACTGGCTTATCTAGAAGTGCCGGCACTCTTGAAGTATTCGTTCGGCAACGCTTCAACGCGGCCATATTTGCTGGCCGGACCAAGTCTCGGCTTTTTACTCAACGCGAAAGTAACCGCATGCAAAACTTTCTCACTTGCCTTGCACTCGCCACCGGGATATTCGCCTCTTCTTCACGCTTGAGAGCACAACCCTGCTCGACTTCCCGGCCGGCGCCGGCGTGCCGCACTTTTTTTGTCACAGATATTGGGTACAGTTACAAGATCAATCCCCCATTGCAAAGAACTTACATTGAAACATTCGGGGATTCTACGCGGGTTTTTCATGACGAGGTGATGGGACGTCATTATTTGATTTCCGAATTGGGCATCATGCACAATCTCAACACGCAATATGCGCTTGGCGCCACGCAATTTTTTGGCTGGGACGTCGGCCACGACCTGCGCGGCGGAGTGAAATTGCGAGTGCGGCGATGGCTCAGTCCCAAAATCAGTTTGGATCTTTCAGGTGGCGCGCTCTTGTGGAGCACGGCCGGAGAAATCTTCGAGTATCCGGCCTTTATGGGGGGCGCCAGCCTGAATTTCAGCGAGTGGGAATCAATCAATGTGCTGGTCGAATTGATGCAAACGCGGCATTATGAATACTCCTCCGACTATACCAGCATGCTGTATCGCAGTGTTGCCCCCAGCCTCCAGGGCCGCGGCATTTATGTCGGCTACAAATTAAGCTCGAAACCGGGATTTGTGCTCAATGTGGCGGCGCTCACAGCGGTCGTCGTCATTCTCGCCGTCTCTATCACCGGCGGGGTATACTATGATTGAGATCGCTGCGTTCACAAACACTCGCACTGTAATTGCGATTCTGATCTCGTTCGTCACGCCTCACTTCGACACCAAATTGATGACGCCATCCCATCCGGGCGGGGCGCGGTGGCGGCGCATCGCGGTAATTTGCTCGGAAAGAAACAACTCGATGGGATCACGAGTAACGAAACGCATGGCTTCGGCCGCCGCTTCGAATTCGCCTTGTTCAAAAAGCCCCAGCGCGGAATCATATGCGCGGACGCCGTCCTCGCTCACGCCCGTGCCGCCCAACTCTCGCGGCAAAACCAATTCATAAATCTGCACAATCTGGTTCATGCCGGTCGGTCGCGCCGCGGCGATGCGGCGGATCAAAATGGCTTCGGCGGCCAGCGCAGCCGCGACGCCACCGTCGATCAAGATCGGCACGCCGAATTTTTTGGTCAAGCCCTCCAGACGCGCGGCTTGATTGGCGGGTGGGCCCATGACCGTGTATTTCGAGAGCAAAGCCTGGCCACCGCTTTGTGCGGCAAACAAGCCGGCGAGCACTTTGCCATTGGTGATGCCAATGCCGCAACGCAAATTGGCATCACCCAATGGCCACTCGTGCTCGATCATCAGCTCGACGATCCGGCGGCTGGCAAGGCTTGCCAGGCGCACAGAAGCCGCCGCCTCTTGCCGCTGCGGAACGCCCCAACAAGCCAGTATGGCGTCGCCTTGGAAATCAATGACGATTCCGCCGGTCTGAAAGACCATGTCGGCTGCTTCGCCCAGAATTTTCTCGAGGCGGGCAAAGTATTCGGTAACCGTGGATTTGTCTCTGTCATGGCGGTATACATTCTCCGCCAAGCGTGAGGAGCCGCGCAAATCGAAAAAGCAGATCGTGGCTTCGTGCTCGGCAGGCTTTAACTCTTCTTGCACACGCGCCGCGTCACCCAGCAAAATGGTGCGCAAAGCCGGCGAGAAAAACTGCCCGATCTGTCCCCAGCGTTCCTTGGCTTGTGCCGCGAGCAAATGTTGCTTCGCCATGGCTCCCAACGCGGCAAGAAATTGCTGCGCCTCGCGCGGCTCGGTGCCAGACCGTACTTCCGCGGAGGTGGCATAAAGCGCAAACTGCTCGCGCGCGGAGAGCTTGAGGGGGACGCACATCGCCCATGCCGCCCCGGAGGAAAGCAGTGAGAGTTCTGCATGCTTGGCGCGATGACGGCTCCACACGCTGACCACGGCGGTATCGTCTCCCGTTTCAAATGCCTGCTTGACCAAGTGCCGGCTGGGCACGACCGTAGCGGGCACTTCTTTCGCATCGCTGCCGAGGGCAGAATGGTGCAAAGGCAAAAGCTCGGGCAGATCTTGTGTCTCGATCACACGCCAGGCCGTTACCTGCAAACTCGAAACATGGGAATGCAATGCCTGGCACAAAGCCAAAAGAAAACCCGCAGTGGTGTTGTTCTGCTGCATGAGCGCCGGCATTTCCATGATGACCTCCCAAAAGCTGCGCACGCCTTGGTCGCGCAGGCCCGCGGAGAACTCCCGTGCGGAAAGCGTGAACGTCGCTTCCATGGCAGCCTGCGCCAGAGGCTCACGGATCTGGTCGTGCGGCGCCATGGACGCATCAGACGCTGCGATAAACTGTAAGATGGTGACGCCAACGGTGAAGGACTCCCCGGATTGCAGGCTCAAGCAATTGATTGTATCATCCCCATTCAGTTTCTGGCTCGCGCGGGGATGCCGTTCCACGCGCAAGGTGTCCTCCACGACTTCCAGCCACGCTTGGCGCCGGCTCATGGAACGATCGCGCGTAATCACCAGCATGCCGGGTTCCATGGTCGCGCTCCCCACCAAATAGCGCCGCCCTTTTTCCAAAGCGAATGTCTGCGAAAAATCCAGGGCAGGAATGCGGGCGAGGAGTTTATAGGTATTGGTGTTCATCATTCCCATTCATTTTTCGAATTTCGGCCTTCGAGCTCAGGACGCTTCCGGCGGCAATGATTCCGCAACTTCCTGCAACGCCTGCCACATCGCGTTGCCCTCTGCAAAGCGATCGTCTGGATTCTTTTGCAGCGCCCGCAGGATGACGGCCTCCAGCGGCTTGGGCAGAGCAGGCTGCCGTCCGCACGGCGGCGCGGGATCATCATTCGCGATGGCATAAGCCAGCGCCAGCTCATTGTCGCCCAGAAAAGGGCGAACCCCGGTAAACAACTCATACAGCACGACGCCGAAGGAGAACACGTCGCTGTGGGCATCCACATCGAGATTCTTGACTTGCTCTGGAGACATGTAAGCGAGTGTGCCTGGAATCTGTCCGGTGCTGGTGATGCGCGTTACCGCGCTGAGTCGGCGGGAGATGCCGAAATCGAGAAGTTTGCCGATGCCATCGTGACGCACGATGATGTTGCTCGGCTTCAGATCCCGGTGGATGATGCCGCTGCCGTGCGCAACCGCCAGCGCCGAAGTGATTTGCTGGCTCACTTCAAAACGCTGTCTCAGGCTCTTGGGTGGATGTTGCGCCCAGTCGTCCAGCCGTTGTCCCTCGATAAACTCCATGCACAGGCAAGGCACTTGCCCCAAGAATTCCACCGAGTAAACGATGGCGATGTGAGGATGATGCAATTGAGAAATCGCACGTGCCTCTGCCAGCAAGCGCGTGCGATGGATTTCATCATGCACCAGCTCCGGATTCAAAAGTTTGATCGCTGCCAGTCGCTGCAGGTGAACGTCTCGCCCGCAATAGACAATGCCCATTCCGCCGCGCGCGATTTCGTATAGAATCTCGTAAGGGCCGATGCGCTCGCCGCGTTGCAAGGTATGAAAACCTGTGGTGCCGGTGGTGACGAAGCCCGTCGCCGGTTCGGCTTTGAGGGTCGAAAGCCAATAACTGATCAAAGGGGAGCGGGGACAAATCATGCCGTCGCGCTCGGCCATCAATCCGAGTGCGAACAAGGTTTGCTTTGCCATGCCTTCGTCCGTGGTGGTCGTCGCGGTCGAAACCTTGCCGGTGGCGCAGCGGCGCAGCAGGCTTTGCTCGAACGGTTGTAGCAGATTATAATCCACGACGAAGAAGTTTTGCAGGGTTTCATCGTTCTTCACATTTTCAAACGCGGCTTCGACGCCGCCGAGTTCCAGGCTGCGCTTGGCCAGCACCTGCAACAGGAACGGATGGCCGCCGGTCAATTCGTACAAGGCTCTTTGCACCGGCAGGGAAAAACCCGCGCGTTCGAGCAGCGGCTGCGCTTCTGCCTCGCGCATGGGCGAAAGATAAAGCGGAGGCACGAAGCCGTGCAAAAATGGCGAGGTCTCGGCGGCATCAAATGTTTCCAAGCGCGCCAGGCGCCGGGTGGCGGTAAGGATGCAGCGCACGTTTTCGCCTCCTTGCATTACGCGCCGCAAACGCGCGATCAGATGCGGGTCGTTCTTTGCCACCGTCAACAGCGCTTCCACTTCGTCGCAGAGCAGCAGGGGCGTTTTGCCTCTTTGCCGCGCTGATTTTTGGATTTTTCGGAGCACCTCCGGAGTGGAAAGTTCTTCCCATTCTGTTTCGACTGCGAAGACGCCTGAGATTTCGTCGAGTGCCGCCAGCAAGCTTTCACGCAGAGTCTCATCGCTGGTGGCGCCTTCGAGATCCCAGTACAGCGGCAAGAGATTTGCGTGGGGATCGTTCCGAATGCGTTGTTCCATTTCGCGCAGCAATGAAGTTTTGCCCATACGCCGCAAGGCGGCCACCCAAACGGCATGGCGTGGCCCTTGTAAGAGCTCGGCAATAATCTCTTCCCGGCCGAAGAATTTTTCGCCGCGCACCCATTGTCCGATGACAAACGGATTGCGTTCTGGCGACGCATTCATAGTGCCCTCTTGCGCCTGAGGTTTCATGCCTCACAAATAGTGTGAGGCGCAATTCGTGAATCGAAAACATCCTGCCTGCTTATCGCTCGTCCAAGTTAAGTCTTGTCATTCGAGTATTGCATGTCGAGCTTCACCGCCACCTCTTGCGTCTGCCCGCTCGTATCCTGCAACACTTCGTTGCGCGTGGACTCGACGTCGGCCGGTAGGATGGTGCGGCGCCGTTTTTCAATGGCGAGATTGACGAGGCGCACGCAAAATTTTTGGATGACAAATGGTTTGCCTTGAGAAGCTTCCCAAATTTTTTCCGCCGCGGTCGCTTCGAACTTGAAAAAACCCTTCACCGGATCGTGAATCAGTTGCATGGCCTCTTCCCGTGTCAGCGTCGGCATCGGCACCTGCTCGAAGAAGTTATACCACGGACTGGATTCGCTTTCCCATTGCTTGCGGAGATTGCTGCCGGTCATCACCGCCACCAGGTTCTCGCTGAAAGTTTTCATGAAGATCGCGCGCAGCCTTTGATTGGTGCGTTCGCTGTAACGATTGAGCTCGTCGACCTCGTCAATGAGGAAAACCAGCCGCACTTTTTTGCCGTTCTCTCTGTTGTCCCTGGCCAGTTGCTCCTGCAATTTGTTGATGACCGTACGCAGATCATTCGCCAGCTCGCGCGGGCCGTAAGCCCGCCGGTTCACCGGCACCGCAATGGCCTGCGCCACTTCTTCGCCCAGCTGTTCGCGCACCTCCTCGATGATATGCGCAAAGAAAAGGTCCTCGGGTGTTCCCTGCAAGTCGATGAAAACCGGCGCGAAATGGAATTCCGGGTCTTGGCGCTCGCGCAACAGGCGTTGCAGTTGGTATTGCACCGAAGTCTTGCCGATGCGTCGCGGGCCATAAACCATCATGCTATTGTTCGGCAGCGTGCGCAAAATGCGGTCGAGCAAGAGTTGCCGGCCAAAGAACATCTCTTCATTGCGAATCGGCGCGCCGGCAATATAGGGATTATACCGGTTCACAAACGTGATGCGATACCGGATGAGGCGATTGGCCACGACCGCGCCCGCCACCACCAGCAGCCCGGAACCCGCCACCAGCCAAAAAGCCGGCGTGTGATGCAGCGGCGGTTGCCGGAAAAACTGCCGCAGTTCCGTGCGGCTGTGCGGTGACTGATCGAGATCGCGGGCGGTCACGGCGATCTGGTTTTCGTTCATGCGCAAGGGGATGTCAACCACAAAGGGATACGTTCCATTCGCATGGCGCGCGGGATGCAATTGTGCCGCGTCGTTCTCAAATTTCAGCGGCTCGCCATTGACCACCACCTCAATCGCAGCAATGCCAACGTCGTCATTTGCCACGCCCGCAAGGCGCAGTTTTTCATTGCGAAAACGGCTTTCTTCCGGCCGGGGTTCCAGAATGCTGATCATGGGCGCGGCCGAGCGCTCGACGGTCACGGTATCGGTTTTCGCCAATGGTTCAACCGCGAGTTGATCGAGGCGCGCAAGCTCGAAGCGTACGCGCTGTTGCCAATCGGCCAGCGCGGGCTCAGCCGGCGCGCGTTGCGCGAGCTGGTCGAAAAGGTGCAGCGCATCGCGATAACGCCCTTGCAGATAGGCGGTGATCGCTGCGTTTTTCAGGATACTCGCGGAATCGCCGGCGGTCTCGGCCTGGCCGGTTGGTCGCGCAGACGCCGCCCGCGAATTGGCTGGAGCAACCGGCCCCGCCCGCAGAAGCTGTCCGAACCAGCGCACAATCTGCTTTTGAGTTTCATCGTCCAAATGAGATTGCGCCAACACAGAATCAATTTCGCTCTCATTTCTGGCAAGGCCTTGGCCAAGTTCATGGCTTAAGCGTAACATGGCAATCCACGCTTCGGTTCGCACGGCGCTTTTTGTTCCGCTGTGCTGGCTTTGCGCCTGCATAGCCTCCGCGATTTCGAGCAGCCGTAACAGAGCTTTGTTATGCTGCGAGCGCTTGATCACGCCATGAGCCAGAGAGCGATTGAAATTCTCAATAGCGCCGGCGTAGTCACCCTGAAAGAACAGGGCGCGGCCCAAATGATAGTAGGGCAGATAGTCGATATAGACCAGGGCATAGGTATTGGCGTTGAGCTCGGGCGTTTGTTTTTGATTGATGGCCTGGCGCAACGATTGTGCGGCCTCGCGCCACTGGCCCTGGTCGAGCTGTTTCAGTCCGTCTTGATAATGCACATACCACTGCGATACGGCAGTGTCCGGCAGCAGGGCACATACCATAACCGTGCCTAACAAAATCTTGCGGAGCTGCTGGCGCAGTCCGCCCTGATTGGGGTACGCAGCTGTGTGCCCCAAAAATTTCTTTGAGGGCATGCCCGTGAAAGCAGTCGTGCAGAGAATCCAGGAAAACCATGGATTCCCGCTTTCGCAGAAATGACAAAGTGAGTGCACCAGCGTATTCATTTCAAAAGCTCACCACGGCAGAGCCAATAGCTTCGACCAACGTCGAGGAAAAGTCGACGCTGCCTTCGAAGCGCACTTGTTTGAAGATGATGCCAAAGCCTCCGGTGACGTGCGGATAGGTGGCGGCCTCGGGATATTCCTGCTGCAGATTCTTGTCGCTCGAAACAGGGCGCAGCGCGAAACTGGGCTCGGTGTAAAAGCCCATGCGAATGGGCAGAACGATTTTGCGCTCAACGAAAGTATGTTCGAGACCGGCGTGGAAGCTCAGCACGTTGCGGGTCTCGAGATCATTCCGCCCGTCGGGGTCGGTGTATTTGACATTGTTCAAAGGGATGTTGTCCTGCGGCAAATCCATGTTCAAACCCTGGAACAGAGTGCGTGTGAAGTAAAGCACCACGTCCGCGGAAAGCAATGTTTTGTTGACCTTCCAGCCCAGGCCGAGGCCGAGGTGGTCCGGCAAATCGAGCGTGAATGGTATGATTTCTTCTTGCGGCGCAAACCGAATCTCATCGTTGCGCGCGTCGTTGGGGGTGCTGTCCGGCAGGCTGTAAGCAGGCAGAATAATGTGCGATTCGAGATCATAAGCCGGCAGATTCTGATAAGCGATACCCAATGTGACGTGCGGATGCAGTTCTGCCAGCAGGCCGAGACTCCAACTGGGTTTGAGCTCCTTGGCGCTTAGCTCATACAGCCGGTATAATCCCTCGATGCGATTCGGCCTGACCGCGGCGGTGCCGGTGAAGTCCGATTGCAGCCAAGCAGCCGGATCGAAGTAATGCTTCTCGTGAAGCTGGAGCTTGAATTGGGTGTTGCGCAGCGTCAGGCCAATGCGATAGCGCCGGTGCAGGGCTTTGGCAATCACGAACGCATTATGAATCACTTCCGCGGTGTACTCCCCTTGAATGCCGGGAAAATTTCCCGAGGCGCCGAGTTGCTCATTCAGGCTGAGTCGGCGGCCAGGAGAGATTTTCAGGAATTGTTGGCGTGAGAAATCGGATTCGGAACGGGAGGCAACCTGCCGGAAGAACGCGAAGGTGAATCCCCACTGTGGATAAACGATATTGACGAGCGTTTGATCAAAAATGAATTCAGTATCGGACTGCGTTTCGTCAAATGCTGCAGCCGGGGCCACGGCAAACTCGCGCGTATGCCATCCCCCGGCCTGGCTCAAGCTGATTTCCGGCCGCAATAAAAAACTCAACCCTGCGGGATTGATGGCCGCGGCAGTGGCGTCATCCGCAACGCCGATGAAAGCGCCACCCATGCTCGCGGGCCGGGCCGCGGCGTGAATCGGCGCGAGCCGTAATTGTATGATCGAGAACTGCGGCCACGGCGGGCGCTGAGCTTGACCGACAGCGCTGCGGCTCGGCAGGAAAATCAACAGGAAGAAGGAGAACAAACGTCCCAGGCAAAGGTTCCACGGCGCCGATAAAATCTCTGAAGATGGCATGACGCGTTACCCCCGGTTTGCTTCGACACTTCCTTTTGGCAAATGTATGAGCATGCCATCCTAGCCTAGGGTGGTTGCCAGATACACTAACATTGAAATAGCAGAAGTGCAAGCGAAATATTGGGGGGAATGGAGGCGCAACTTCATGCGGGACCGATTTGGAACGGGAGAATAAGGAGGCATGCAACGTGAAGGAGGAAGGCGCGGGTGAAGTTGATCAAAAATCTCCTTGGGTGTAGGTATGGTTGGGACGGTGTTAATCCATTAAAAGTGAAATCTGTGCTTATGGCGCAAAGAAATCCAAAATCCAAAGCGCAAAACTCAATACCACCTTTGGGCTTTGTGTTTGGAGTTTTTCGTTTCCGGCTTGTCCGGGTTAGGCCATTATGCTTGGAGCCAATCCGAAGACCTCATTATGTTTCCCCCCGTTGCGGAATCTTGGTAAATTCGGCACCCGGGCCTGAACTCGGAGCTGTGCCCGAGTCAACCAAGATCCCCGCGGGATGACATTTTAGGGTTTTCGGATAGGCTCACAAGCACCTGCGCACACAAGTATGCCGCGCCCCGCGGTGTTCAATCGGACGCGCTCGCGGCGATGATCTTTTTCGCCTCGGGATATGAAAGTGCGCGCTCGATGTTGTTCGTCGTGAATTTGGTGATTTCTTCGCAAAGCTTGACGGCTTCAGCCTTCTCGCCGGTCTTCAAATACGCGCGCGCCAACAGCAATTTATGAAATGGATCGGTGAGATCACTCTGCTTCATATGCTCGATGGCCGCTTTATAATCGCCGCTTTCGAGCTTGATATATCCGGCCAAATAATGATACGACGGCCAATACTGCTCGCCTTCTTTGCCGCCGTCCTCGATCATCTTCTTGACGTCTTCGGCAATCTTCCAGGCTTCTTCATGTTTGCCCATTTTGGCGAGCGTTCTGGCGCGTCCGTGATGCATGCGGCCTAGCCAGACCAGCTTTTGAATGCTATCGACCTGGGTGGCGGAGGTGGGCGGCACGGACTTGTAGCCGATCTCGTAGCAGCGCAACGCTTCCTCGGTCCGGCCAAATTCCAAATTGATGCGGGCTTTATGGTTCCAAATCCACACCGGCGGAAAGCCTTGGGCGGCACCGTTGCGGTTATAGCGGTCCATATATTCGTCGAGGATTTTCAGGGCGGGATCCGGTTTGCCTTCATAAAGATCGGCCCAGATCTGCCCGAAGAACGGCCCAAACGGCGTGGCATCGGGATCGACTTTGCTGACAACCTGTTTGTAATTGGCGCGGGCCTTGTCGTATTTCTCTTGCAGCAGATAGCAATCGCCGATAAAACTCCACGCCCGCGGCAGGCTGGGGTCGATTTTATTGGCCGCCTCAAACGCCGCGATGGCCTCGGTGAAATTGCCCTTGCGCCGCTGCACGTTGCCGAGCATCATGTAAACCATGCGATCGTCCGGCAGCATCTTGCTGAGCTGCTGGAAGGAGGCGAGAGCCTGGTCATCTTCGTTTTTGTAAAAGTGCACCATGCCTTGCAGATAAAGCTGCTCGCCCTTGGAAGCACTGGGTGCGAGCGCGGCAAACTTGTCGATGTGTTTTTGGCGTTGCTGCGGGCCGGCGGTAGCCGCCATCAGCATATGCGCCATGGCGAAATTGGAATCCGCGGCAACGGTTTTCTGCGCAAACTTGGTGAACTCTTGAAACTGAAAAGACTCCAAAGCGCTGATGGCCTGCGCAAAGCTCTCTTTCGCTGCCGCTGAATTCGTGGTCCACGTGAGTTTTTTTTGGGAGAAGGCGGAGGGCGCGAGCAGCAACATTGCCAAAGCCAGTGCGCGGGCAGCATTTGTTACGAAATGTTTACAATTGAGCATTTGTTGCCTCCGTGTGTTGGTTCACTTGTTTTGCTAGGTCTTGTCGCCGAGGCCTCTGGAAAACAGGGTAGATATTGCCGCAGCCGGCGCGAGGAAAAGACAGCAGCGCAGAGAAAACGTTGTAACATTTTGCCAAAGGTAAAATGATTTGGCATCATTCTGCCTGCGGAGGGCAAAACTGAGAACTCTCACCCAAATAAGCGGCAGAAATACAGACAGAAAAATATCGGGCTGAAATATAAAATTTACATTGCGAATCATTTTGCAGTCAACCATCTTACGTTTTTGGTTCTGATGAACCGCCCACTCTGTCACATCTGTTTCAGTCTGTTACAACTTTTGATCGCTTTATTCACAACTTTTCAATTCGACACAGCACTGGGTCGTCGTTTGATTATTTATTTATAAAATACTTATGACGATTACAAAGTTTTGGGACACTTAGTTGCGTTTTTTAGTTCAGCACTGGCACTTTGTTTGTAACACTTTTGATACACCACGGACGCAATAAGTAGCGAGTCTTCCTCTCAATTCAAAGTATGGCAAAATTGGGGGCTTATGTCTGACTCACACAAACTCCTTATTTATTGAGGATTACCCCAAATTTTGCAGTTCAAACTTATTGCGCGTATTTATTGTTTAGCCAGGCTGGCAAAATCCCGGACGTTCCACTTGTCTGGCTCCCGCCTTGCGGGTCAGCAAATGCTCGCAGGGCGGGGACGGATATTTGCAGTGTTCGCAGCTCCGAAGGAGAGATACCGTGAGAGGCATTGAAAAGACTCGCAAGAAGTCGGCGATTATTCCCTATCGTTTTGTAAGGAATCAGCTCCAAATACTGCTGGTGACCGCCTCTTCCGATCGCAAGCGTGGTCGCAAGTGGGTTATACCAAAAGGAGGGATTCCCGCACGGCTGAGGCCTCACCTCTCAGCCATCAAGGAGGCCTATGAGGAAGCCGGCGTTTTGGTGGGCAAACCACATCCGATTTGCGTGGGTAAATTCCGCGACAGTTCAAAGGGTGATCCCATACCGACTTTCCTGTTGGAAGTGGCGAAACTCCACAAAGATTGGCCGGAAAAGTACAAGAGGAAAAGGAAGTGGGTCAGTGCCGACAAATGCGAGGGCTATATCAAGAATGCCGGTTTATTGAGCGTCATCAATGAAGGCGTTCGCTGCGTGCGCTCGAATGGGGTGTATTTGAAACGGGCAATCGAGACTTTCTGTGGGAGCATGGACGAGAGGTTTCTGAAATTGAGAGGATCGCGCTAAATAGGAATTCAGAAGGCAGAGAAGCAATGGCCAGACAAAAATCTTTTTTGTTTTCAAAATTGCGCCGGTCATTCGTCTTGATTTTGGCATGCGCCACGCCAGAATTGATTTTCAAACGAAAGGAAAAAAGCCATGAACAAATATAAACTCTTTCAACGCGTCGCATTGGCGCGCGATTTTCCAGCAAAACATTTGCGCCGCGGCGACGTTGCTACTATTGTGGATTGCCATCAGGCCTCGCCCGGCAGGGAGCCCGGTTATTCGCTGGAAGTTTTTAATGCCATTGGCGAAACCATTGGCGAAACCATTGCTATAATCCTGGTCGACGAGTCTGAAATACAGCCGTTGCGCGCCGATGAAGCGCTTAATGCCCGCGCGTTTGCCGTGGCTGCTTGATCTGTTGCAAACACCGTTGTTGCCGTTGGTCGAGCCGATGACCAATTTGTTTCACTCGAATAGAGCCCGCCTGCTACTCAGCCGTCCTTGGGTGACTCGACTTTGAGCCTATCCCGACGCCATCCGGGAAGGGCTATTGCAGTGCTTCCAATTTTTCAATCAGGAGAATAACGCAAGCACGGACAATATTGCCGATGTTGCGATTTCTTAATTTTTTCAGTAAAATGAATCTATGGGCACGTTTCCGTGGGAGTTTCTTTTCCATGGGCGAATAACTTGCACCGTTTCTAGAAATCGTCGTGTTCAAGGATCGTAGCTTCTTTGGGATCGGACGCAACATGAATGTTGTGCCACGGTATTTGGTATGATCATGTCAGACACGTTTTCGCTCCAGCCCACCAGCGACCATTCACTGTTGATCTCGTTTGGTGATGATATTTCCCGCGAGAATCATCAACGCGTGTCGGCTCTCACACTAAAACTTCTTGCTTCTCGCCCTGATTTTATTCTCAATCTTCATCCTGCCTATTGCTCGGTGCTTGTTTCGTTCGATCCAAGGCGTGTGATCTTGGAGCAGATTGAGTCATTCCTGCGTGGCATGCTATCGCAGATCACCACTGCGGCTTTGCCCACCCCGCGCCGTGTCGAAATTCCGGTTTGTTATGAGAGCGAATTTGCGCCTGATTTAGATGAGGTAGCGGTACAAAACGATATATCGCGTGAAGAAGTCATTGAGATTCATTCGACCGGAGCGTATTACCTCTGTTTTATCGGATTCATACCGGGTTTCGCTTATTTGGGAGGAATGTCGCCGCGCCTTGCCACTGCCAGATTGCCCTCACCGCGAACCCAAGTGCCGGCCGGCAGTGTGGCCATTGGCGGAAGCCAGACGGGAATCTATCCCTGCAATACGCCCGGCGGCTGGCGCCTCATTGGGAGAACACCGTTAAGACTGTTTTTCCCGGAAAAAGAGCCTTTCTCGCTTCTTAGTTTGGGAGATGAGGTGAGGTTCAAGAGAATATCGCGTGAAGCGTTTCAGAAGTTGCAGCAACGCTCGCTTGAATGATTAGAATACCCGTTCGCCTTCGGGAGAAATCAGGCTGTGTGAAAATGCTTGGTTTCAACACCGGCTGAGCTTGTCGAAGCCGGATTTTTGAACTTAGCACCCTTCGACAAGCTCCCTTCGACAAGCTCAGGGTGCGGCATTTCCAGGTTTTCACACAGTCTGAATGTTGGATAGCGCATAACTCTCAATTATGCCGTCGCTAAAAGTCATCTCCCCAGGATTCCTCACCACCGTACAGGACCTCGGCCGCTTCGGTTTTGCTCATCTCGGAGTTTCTCCTGCCGGTGCGGCGGATCGCTGTGCTTTGCTCTGGGGAAATCTGCTGGTGAACAACCCAGCCAGTGCCAGCGCGCTGGAGATGACCCTCATCGGCGGTGCATTTGAGTTTGAAGCCGGCAGCCTTATTGCCATCACCGGTGCAAATTGCGATGCCAGGCTGGACAACGAAAAAATTCCACAGTGGACTTCCACGCGGGTGCGGCCAGGACAGGCATTGCAATGCAGCGCTATGACCTCCGGCGCTCGCGCCTATCTTTGCATTCATGGCGGCATTCATGTCCCCATGGTCATGGGAAGCGCCTCCACACATCTGCAAACCGGCATCGGCGGCTGGCAGGGCCGCCAGCTTAAAAAAGGCGAAGTGCTGGCCATCGCGGAAACGCGCGTGGCAGAAACGTTTCGACAGCGCACCGTGCGACCGGGGTTGACGGACTATATGGGCGAACGCTCAATCTTGCGAGTAACGCCCGGGCCGCAGCGTGATTTTTTCTCCAACCAGGCTCTTCGTCTCTTCTCCTCTACGCCGTATATGATCTCGGAATCTTCGAACCGTGTGGGATTGCGCCTAAAAGGCGAAACGATCGCCAGAGAAAGGACCAAAGAGATGATCACCGAAGGTGTTGCACTGGGCGCGATACAGGTGCCGCCGGACGGGCAGCCCATCATCCTCTTTGTCGAGCATCCCACCACCGGCGGCTATCCCAAAATCGCCAACATTATTTCTGCCGATTTGTGTCGCGCCGGCCAACTGCGGCCGCGTGATGAGGTGCATTTTCAATTTGTCAGTATCGACGAAGCCATCGAGCTTTTGCGCCACCAGGACGCGCAATTCATACAAAATGCGCTAATGCCGTAACGCAACATTCATATTGCGCGTGCAAGAATTACCTCGACCTGAGTCTCAACCTAGATGTTGAGTCACGTTGGCCTTATGAATCCCCAAGCCTGGTATCGCTCCATCACCCGCGAACAATGGAAATCACTATCCGCCGCCATGCTGGGCTGGATGCTCGATGCCATGGACGTGATGCTCTATGCCTTTGCCTTGACCGCTATTCGCGAAGAGTTTCAATTGAGCCGCGCTGCCGCCGGAGGCCTTGCTTCACTCACGCTGCTGACCTCTGCAATGGGTGGAGTTTTGTTAGGTGTGCTCGCTGATAAAATCGGTCGTGTGAAAGCATTGGTTTATGCCATACTGATCTACTCAGGCTTTACGGCGCTCACCGCGACCGCACGCAGCCTTCCGGAACTCATATTATGGAGATCATTGGTCGGCCTCGGTTTGGGTGGCGAGTGGTCAGCAGGCTCGGTCTTGGTGGCGGAAACCTGGCCGGCAGAGCATCGCGGCAAAGCCATCGGGCTGATGCAATCGGGTTGGGCCCTCGGCTATATCTTGGCGGCGCTTTTTTCTGCAATCCTTTTGCCCGCGTATGGCTGGCGCATTCTTTTTGTAATGGGAATCTTGCCAGCATTGCTCACGCTGTGGATACGCCAGCAGGTCGCGGAACCGGCCATCTGGCTTGCGCGAAAAGCGCAGGCCGCCAACCGGCAGAGAAGAGATGACGGCTTGCGCCCCCTTGCGCGCGGAGATTTTCTGCTCCAAATCTTTCGTTCCCCGCTTTTGCCAAAGACCCTGGTCGCGACCTCCATGACCGCCAGCGTGCTGTTCGCCTATTGGGGTTTGTTCACGTGGATACCGGCTTTTTTGTCGAGCTCGACGGCGCAAGGCGGTGCCGGCATGACCATGGTGAAAAGTTCAACGTGGATCATTCCCATGCAAGCCGGCGCTTTTCTGGGCTACGTTTCCTTTGGATTTCTTGCCGATCGCTTCGGCAGAAAGCCGGCATTCATCAGCTTTCTCATTGCTGCCGCCGCCCTAGTTCCTCTTTATGGACATCTGGGCCGAAATGCCACGATGCTGCTCCTGCTCGGCCCGGTGATCGGGTTCTTTGGCCATGGATATTTCAGCGTATTCGGCGCGATGTTGGCGGAAATGTTTCCAACGCAAGTACGCGGCAGCGCCCAAGGTTTTGCTTATAACGCAGGTCGTGCCTTCAGCGCATTGGCGCCATTCACGATAGGGGCGATGGCCGATGTTTGGGGCATCGGCAGCGCCCTGGCTTTGACCTCGGCCTTTTTTCTATTGGGAGCCGGGCTCATGTTGTTCATGCCCGAGACCAGGGCCAGTCAACTTGACGTGCGGGCTTTTTAGTTTCAATTCCACAAGATTTCACCACGAACTTCACGAAATACACGAAAAAATGGAAGCGACTATCGATATCAACGCCGACGTTGGCGAGCAGCCGCATGGGCTAGCAGATGGCAGCGAACAGGAAATCATCAAACTCATTTCCAGCGCCAATATTGCTTGCGGCGGCCATGCCGGGGATGAGAAGACGATGGCACGCGTTCTCGAGCTCTGCATGAAACATGGTGTGGCCGTTGGGGCTCACCCCGCGTATCCTGACCGCGCTAATTTTGGCCGCGAGGAAATGCGACTGACCGAGGAGGATATTCAATCTACTGTCTTTGAACAAGTCCGTACGCTGGGCAGGATGGCGAAAGCACTCGGCGTCGAGCTGCAGCATGTCAAACCACATGGGGCTTTATACAACGTCGCTGCCCGAGACGCAAGCGTTGCTGCCGCCATCGCGCAGGGTGTCGCCAAATGGGAGCGCCGTTTGATTTTGGTGGGATTATGCGGATCGACAATGCTGAAAGTCTGGCAAGAGCTGGGATTTCGCATTGCTGCCGAAGCCTTCGCCGATCGCTGCTACGAATCCGATGGCACGTTGCGGCCCCGTGCGAAAACGGGCGCATTGATCTCGGATCCCGAAGTTGCGTGCCGGCAAGCAATTCGGATCATCAAAGAACAAAAAGCTATTTCGGTTGACGGCCGGGAAGTGCCGGTGCCCGCGCAAACAATTTGTGTTCACAGCGACACGCCGAATGCACGGGCTATTCTATTGCGGTTGCGGCGACATTTGAAGGAAGAACAGATCGTGGTGCGCGCTTTGAATGCCTCGAAGGTGAAATAAGCAGTTTAGTGTGCCAAAATCCAGTTTAATGGGGACAAAAGAATCAAGCGCAGAAAACAAAAACGCCACTTGCTCAAATCAAGCAAGTGGCGTTTTGTTGATGGTATTTTGCACTCCTACTCGTGTACCATCCAAAAGCGAGTCAGAGTAGGAGTATGAGTGCGAGTCAGAGTCGCTGGTAACCAGCTACCAGAATCAAGCAACCAGCATCACTTCTGCAGCAACATCTTCTTCGCAATCGACTCCTTGCCGGCAGTGACCTTGTAGAGGTAAATGCCCGTGGCCACCACACGGCCGGCGTCGTCGCGGCCGTCCCAGAGTTTGCTCTGATAACCCGCTTGTTGCATTTCGCCATTCACCAGCGTGCGCACGCGGCGGCCGAGCTGGTCGAAGATTTCGACACGCACCGGCGCGCTTTGCGACAGGTTGTAGCGAATGCTGGTTTCGGGATTGAACGGATTGGGATAGTTCGGCAATACTTCGAACTTCGCCGGCACCAGCGCAATGCTGCCCGCTTCTTTGGCGGCGAATTCCTGGCCGCCAACCACGAGCTTCAAGCGCTTTTGCACGGGCTGCGAGCCGCTGCGGAAAGTATATTCCGGGTTCGCGCGCAGATCCTGCACCGCGCCGAGCGCCTCGTCAATCACATAGACTTTCGCTCCCGCGGGCACATCGCCGAGGAAGTCGAAGCGCACGCGCACGTTGCTGTGCGTTTGATTGGTCGCCACTTCGAGTTTCCACACTTGATCTTCGCCGTCATTGGCGCGAAAATCCGTGCAGAAACTTCCGGCGGGCTGCTGCCATTCCGCGTGCGGGAAAGACACGGAGACGTAACCGCCAATCACCGGCGGCTCCGCCATTTCGTGTGCATCATAGCCTGGCGCTGCGCCCTGGCGCACGCCGGCCCAGTTGTAATTATCCTGCGCGCCGTTGGCCTGTGCTGCAATTTGCAGGGCCCATTCGCCGCGCTGCCACGCCAATTGCGGTGCGCTGGCTTTACCGATGCGACCCGGTACTGCCACGGGCTGCACGATCAATTGAATGGGCAAATTCACCGGAATGTTCTGGCCGCGCACCACGTAAATCGCGTAGCCGCGCCACGCGTCCATGACATCGGTGAATGTCCACTGATTTTCAAAAGACCATAGGCTGACCGTATCTTGATTGGCATTGATCAAACGCAACGAGCGCTTGTGCACCGGGAAGTTGAACGGTGTCGCGATCAAATTCCAACCTGCGATGACGGTTAAGGTGTCGGGGCAGACGGTGCGCCGGGTCACGCCCGGACCGCTGTCCAACACGATGTTGGCTTTGCGCGTGATGATGAAGAACGAACGGCCGGGAATGAAGGGCCGGACAGCGGCGCCTTCCAGCCAGGGATTGATCAATTGATTCTGCGGCAGGTAATCGAACAGACGCCATTGCGTGGCATCGTACGCGCCGAGATCATCCTGCAATGCGTTGAGCGCATTGGTATTGTCGAGCTGATACGGAATGGAGAACAACTGATAGCTGCCGGTGGTATCTCCGTAAACCAAAGGCACGGGATTGCCATTCGTATCGACGCGGAAATCGCCGTCGCCGAGAGCACGGGTGCGAATGGGATACCAGTACATGGCACTATCTGCCGCACTGCTGTTGGCATTTTGGGCGCCGGTAGAATTGTAGCAGGTCGGAGCATTCGTTGGGCCGTTGGTGGTGTTGGGGCCGTTGTACGCCGCCAACACTTGATCGCGAGCGGTGGCGCGGAATTCGATGCCGCGACGCGTGACGCCGGCCATCGGAATGGTGAACTGGAAAGAATCCGTGGTGCCGACGCGGAACGCCGGAATCGGAGGAGCATCGGTGCTGGCGCCGCCCAGGCGATAGTTGACCCACACGGTATCGACGCCGGCATCCGGATCCTGCACCAGCAAGCGATCATTGAAAGCCTGGCCGATCGGCGCGATATTGTTGCTCAAGCTTTTCACGCGCGTGAGAGTGGGCGGACACATGTCGAAGAGATATGGCGTCCACTGATTGTTCGAATAGTTCGCATTGCCGGCCGAATCTGCCAACCAGAAATACAGAGTGTCGTTGCCGCACAAAGCGGGATCGTTGAACAAAACCGAGAAGCCGGCACTATCCGCGCCGATGTTGGCGCGCGCCAGCAGCGCATCACCGTTGTACGTGCTGTCCTGGGGCGTCGGAGCTGTCTTGTAGCGCCAGCGCATGCGCGCCGCGTCTCGGCCGTTTACAGGCAAACTGAAGCGCAGGCGCAGATTTGTATTCTGGCCGAACCAAATCGCGACCGGAATACTGCGCTGGCTGTTCTGCGTAATTGCGCCGGGCTGGCCCGGGGCGTTGGTATCGTACTTGAAGCTGAAGGAGGAGGCCCCGGCGTAGCCGGAATTTCCCGCTTTGTCAATCAACCACACATAAACATACCAGTAGCCTTGCTGCAATCCATTGCTGAACAGCAAATTGGAGCAGGACAGGGTGAGCGTGGTATCACTTACCGCCAGACTGTCCCTGCCGCCGTTTGTGGTGTCGGCATCGCTGGTGGGAGGAGTGGGAGTGCGTACCAGTTTCCATCGCACTTCAGCAATATTGCGGCCGTCGGCCACATTCCAACAGACGGGAAGGTAATTCAGGTTCGTGAAGTACGGAAAACCGCCCGGCCAGTATAAGCCGCTGATGTTGAGATTGGTCAGCACGGGCGCGCCAATGTAATAATAGAGCGCGCTGTAATAGTAATTGTACCAGCCGGAAGCACCGTTCGTGCCGTCCAGCCAAAGGTAGAAGTAATAGCGCCGGTTGGCGAGCAACACGCCCTTGAGCGGGATTTTGTAGCACAGCGTGCCGCCACTGAGAAAAGGAATCACGCTGCCGGTGTAATCGTTCTGGCTTTGCGGTGGCGCCGCGAGGCTGTCGATCTTCCAGCGCACGAAGGCGACGCTATCGAGGCCGGCCGGCAGGCAAAAGAGCAGCGTGTCGCTCGAGGCATACCCGGCATAGCCGCCGTACTGCGTCCAATCGAGTTGGGTGATCGGTGCGGGCGGCTGCTCGACTTTACCCTGTCCTGCCATTCCCACGGAAACGCTGTAGGCCGGCAAAGTGGAATCGTTCGTCGTGAAAGTGAGGCTGGCGTTGAAAGTACTCGCGGCGTTGGGCGCGAAAGTCACGCGCACCGTATCGGTATCCGCCGGCGCAATCACCATGGGAAAGTCCTGCGGATTCACCCGGAAAATAGCCGGCAAGGAGGACACAATATTGCTCACGCGCAAGGTATCGTTGGAAGCCAGCTCCGGCGCGGGCGGGTTGACCACCAAGGCATATTTCGTCAGCGAGTCGCCCACGCTGACGGTGAAGAAATTGAGATTGACCGGCGGCACAAATGCGATGCGCGGACCTTTGCCGCGGCCCCGTAAAACGACTTCGAGCGTGTCTTTAACGCCGTTGGCGGTGAAAATAACGCGCAGGAGCGTTTGGTGGAATTGCCGCGTGGTGGGCTGGTAGCGCAGGCGCGCCACGATGCTGCTGTCCCTCACGACCACGCCATTGAAGCTGTTGAGCAGCGCGTAATGCGTCTCGTTGAGCAGCACGGCCGAGTTGATGGCGATGTTGCTGCAGCCGGAATTGGTAATGGTCACACTGTCCAGCTTGCTCTTGCCTAATGTAACCAAGCCGAAGTTCACCGTGTCCTTGCCGGCCACGACGTTGCCATTGCGGTACACGCGCAGGTTCGTGTTCAAGCTGTCGCTGTATGTGGAATCCATCGCCACGCCGCCGGTGTCCTTCGCGCCGAACACCAGAAAAGAATAGACGCCGTCAGGACCCGCCGGCACGCTGGCGTTGACGTTGAACACCACTTGAAACAGGGTGCTGTCTTGCCAATTGCCGGTTGACGGCACATTCAGATTATAGGCGCCGCCTTGCAAGCCATATTTGATCGACGGTTTAATGGCATTGTTCATGGCTTTGTTGAATAACAACTGCACGGCCACTGTGCCGCCGCCCGAGCAGTCGATGGGCTGGCCACCACCATTCAGAAAAGTAATGCTGGTGAGCTGGGGTTGCGCCCAAATCACGGAGCTCCCCAACGCGATCAAAGCCGCCGTGAAAAGGAATACCAATCGTTTCATGTACTGCACCTCGTTTAAGTGTTCGAGCCTGTGCTGCTGCCTGCTTTCATCCCGAAAAGCTTCAATGTATTTCTTCGTGTCTACTTGCGAAACGCGACGGGATTTGCCAGATTGTGGCTTCGCCCTGCAATCTTGATGCCGCTCTTGAGACAAAAGCGCAGGGCAGGCGTTTGGCGCCATAACTCAGGAATGAAGCGATATTTTTGAAGCTGGGAACGGCATGGCGGCTCGCTTTGCCAGGCCGCGCAAACACAAGCAGAAATTTGGACCCGCAGGCCAAACCTCGCCATGCCGTTCCGCGTATGAAAATGAAACACGGTTTTGCAAGTGATCCAGAAGGATTATTCAGGCGGAAGCGGGCGCGATTACGACGGCGCAGATGGCGCACGCCGTGCCGGCGAGTTGCCCCACGAACCAGTTGTCGAAGTGTGCGGTGAATTGAAGCGTATGACCGGACCTTTTCTGTGCAACAGGGAAGTGGGTCTCGCCGTTGTCAAAGGCTGCCACTGCCGGACGAAAAGGCAAGCCTCTGCGATTTCGCTGCCGGTGCCAGTCTTGAAACTTCTGCCTGACGAGAATCTTGCTGCTAATTTTGGCGCTCCCTGCCTTTGCACAGCCTCGTTCAAGAAACGGAGAAAAAAACCGCTTTTACGGAAACGTCGGCGGATTCGGCAAAGTACCGCCCGGCGGTGGCGGAGGGTTGACCGTGCCGTTGCCATCATCCTTTAGCGCTTGGCTGATCAAAATGCCGCCGCCAACCAGGCCGACCGCAGCCAGCCCGATGATGAGCGCTTTGCCGCCGCCGCTATTGGAATTTTCAGAATAGGAATCACTCGAGGAGGTGTCCCACGAGCTTGGGCTTTCCGCGGCGGTTTGGCGTGAAGCTTCCTGGCCTGCCTTGCTGCCGCCGGTAGAAGCGGCGCCGGCACCGGATGTGCCCATCAACTTGCGGGCCACGGTCGCCATGTGCGCTTCGAGTGCATCGTACTCGCCGCTAAAACTTTCCCGTACGGTTTGCACGATCTGGCCGCTTTTCACGTGTATCATTTGTATTTGCAGATCATAGCTCGATCCGGTTTTGCTGATGCTGCCGAAGGTCACGAGTTTGGTGGCCGCGGCGCGACCGGCTTGCAAGGCGCACTCTTGCGTGCTGCAACCCGTAATGCTGAGGCCCGCGGCTTGCAACACCGTTTCCAACTGGCCTTTGCTCATCACCTCAAAAATTCCGGCTCCGCCGAATTCGCCGCGCAAACGCTCGGTCAGACGGCTTGCGTCGGAAGATGAAACGGGCCCGCTGCTTTCCAGCTCCAGCACGGCCAAAGAATACGTCGCTCCCGCGCTCGCCGGCTCGTTCGTCCGGGGTCCTGCAGCCACAACATCCTGTAAAAAGATGGTGGCGGCAAAGGTCAGCAACACCATCGAGGTGACGATTTTCTTCATAACGCCGATCTCCAAAAACGTGAGTTTTTCCCACCGGGCAGGAGGCCGGGTGGCACGGTTTCAATGCTTAAGGGGAGATTACAAGCAACGGAAAGAAAGTGCGGGAGCGGGAGCAGGGGAAATTATGATGGCAGCAGCCGGTGTGTTTGCTTGCGCTGCCAGATTTCCAAACGCAAGTTTTCAATTCCAAAATTCTAATGGGCTGCTGGGGTTTTGAGATTTGTGCATTGTGCTTCGGACGTTGGCAGGCGCAGATTCACTCCGCACGCTCGACAAAAATAGCGTCCGAAATCTCGCGGCCGAGGTGGTGAAAAACGCCGCTCACTTGAATGTGAATCGGCCCGTTGAAAGGCGCTGTGCCCATAACCTTGATTTCGCTCTGCGGATAAATGCCAATCTGGCCCAAATAACGCAGCTTCTCCGGATCGCGATCGGATACCCGCAACACGATCAGACGCTCGCCGGGCTGGGAATCGGAAAGGGCAAAGCCTTTGGGCAAGGGCAGCTTGCCTTCTTTCGTGGGAATAGGTGAGCCGTGCGGGTCCACGGTGGGACGGCCCAAAAACTGGTCGATCTTGTCTTCGAATTCTTCCGAGATATAATGCTCCAATCGCTCTGCTTCCTCGTGAACCTTGTCCCAGCTGTAGCCCATGGCCTCTGCCAGGTACAATTCCAGCAGGCGATGATGGCGAATCACCTCCAG
This sequence comes from bacterium, assembly GCA_044869275.1. GTDB lineage: Bacteria > Zhuqueibacterota > Zhuqueibacteria > Zhuqueibacterales > Zhuqueibacteraceae > JBIOXB01. The sequence goes on along the minus strand of JBIOXB010000195.1, from coordinate 42,599 downwards.
CGCGATTTTTTCGCCGGCCTCGGTTAATTTGACCCCTTGATAGCGCGAGTATTCCACCAGCTTCATGTCCGCCAGCTTTTTGATCATGCCGGTGACCGATGCTTGTGCGACCTGCAAACGCCGGGCGAGCGCCGAAGTGGATACTTTGGCCGCGCGCGCCTGCAGCTCGTGGATCGCTTTCAGATAATCTTCGATCGCCTGTGTCGCCAGTCCGGTCTTTTTCTTCATAAGGCCCGAATGGATAATTTTCGCGCTGCCTGCGGGTGGGCTGAAACTATTGGTGGGCAACATAGCAAGGAATGCCGCTATTTTCAAGCGAAAATTCCATCTGAAAAGCCCGCGCACGGCAAAATTTCCGCTTGCATTTTGCACGGCCTTGCCGCACATTGAAAGCGTTTTAGTCATGATTGGAATCATTCCCGTTTCGATACTGGAGCAAGGCAACTATGACAGGAAAGACTCTGCGACGGATAGGAATTCTGACCGGCGGCGGCGATTGTCCGGGTTTGAATGCCGTCATTCGCGCCGTGGCCAAGCCGGCAATGAACGAATATGGCGCCACCGTAATCGGCATCGAGGACGGCTTCGAAGGCTTGGTCGAAGGCCGCATGCGCGAGCTCACCAACGCGGATGTCTCGGGCATCGTCCATCAAGGTGGAACGATCTTGGGGACGTCCAATAAGGGCGACCCGTGGCACTATCCCGACGAAGCGCCGGACGGCAAAACCCAGATCGTCGATGCTTCGGCGCGCGCCATCAAAAATTACAAACGCTGGGGTTTGAATGCGCTGATCGTCACCGGCGGCGACGGCAGCATGCACATTTGCAAGAAACTCGTTGAAGCCGGCTTGAATATCGTCGGCGTGCCCAAAACGATCGACAATGATTTATACGGCACGGACGTCACGTTTGGTTATGACACCGCGGTGAGCGTCGCCACGGAAGCGATCGACCGCCTGCACACCACGGCCTCCTCGCACCATCGCATCATGGTGATTGAAGTGATGGGGCGCTATGCCGGCTGGATCGCCGTGAGCGCGGGTTTGGCTGGCGGCGCGGATATTATATTGATACCTGAGATTCCGTTTACGTGGGAAGCGGTGAATCACAAAGTAATTGAGCGCAGCACCCGTGGCAAGCGCTTCAGCATTGTGTGCGTCGCCGAAGGCGCCAAGATTCCAGAGGTGGGGGAGATCGTGCGCGAAATGGACGTCAAGCGCACCGACGCCAAGCGCCTGGGCGGCGCAGGTGAAGTCGTGGCGGAACGCATCGCGCGCGACACGGAATTGGAAACGCGTGTCACGGTTTTGGGGCATTTGCAGCGCGGCGGCAACCCGACGGCGCATGATCGCATGCTGGCAACGACCTTCGGCGCCGAAGCCGTGCGTTTGTGCGCCGAAAACGAATTCGGCAAAATGGTGGCGCTGCAAGGCGCGGAGATTGTGAGCATACCACTTGAGACTTGCATCTCCCAGCTCAAGCTGGTGCCGAGAAATCATCGTTTGGTGCGCGCCGCACGAGCAGTGGGAACGAGCTTCGGGGATGAGTGAGTCAAAATATCTGCGTGTGGCACGCAAACTTTTTTCCGCCCGCCGCGGTCTAAAGAACATCAGTATCGCCTCAAATGGCTGCGATCGTGAAATACTCTATGAAAGACCTCATTCCCAATCTGCTCAAAGCTTTGGGCGTCATTCTGGTTTCAAGCTTCATTCTTTTTCTGTTTTATCCCAAAGACCGGATCAAGGATCAAGTTTTGAACACCGCGCTGGAGGTCTTGGGCAATAAGCTTTTGGCGATGGTGCCGAAAGAAAAAGAACGGGAAGTGCAGGAAGAGTTTGACGCGATGCGTGCACGAGCTCTGGAAGGGCGGGTGGATCAAGACCACCTCGAGCAGTTTGCCGCGGTGGTGCTGAATGCGGAAGCGGAAGGCAGGCCCTTGCCGCAGGAAAAAATCGACAGCTCCCTGGCCGCGCTGCGGTGGGCGGAGGTGCGAGTCAGGCAAGATGAAAAACGCCTGCAAAAATTCGCCGAGCGCATGCATGCTTTCGAGAAATTCCAGGCGCGTTGGGAGCAGACCATGACTGATTCCGGCTGGGCGCCGACGCTTGCGCCCTTTCCGCACCGTTCGTTTTATCGCGTCGAGCCCAACTTTGTCGTGAAAATCGACACCGCCGCGCTGGCGCGAATGGTTGGCGTGCGCGTGCAGGTACACCTCGCCGAAAGTCTCGCCACCGTGTTCTCGCGGCAGCCCCCGCCCCCGATGCCGCCGCGCATCGAAGTCCTCCTCAGAGAAATTTCTGAAACTTCCGGCCATCTGCCCATCGAGCTCGAGCCGCATGGTTTCGTTCCTATGCCGGATAGTTTTCGTTTTGAGCATCCCCTGCCTCCGCCGGGCTCCACTTATCCGGTTCCGCCGGTGCCGCCCGTGCCCAAATCTGAAACGAAGGCCCCTGTGGGGAACAAAAAAAATTCTCCCTGAAGACTCCGGGACCACCAAGATTTTGTCCTTGACAACGCCTCGCCAATTTTACATATTTTTCCATTCCAAAAATGGGGAAGGATGTCACCACGCCTTCTGAAAAACCCTAGGCCTTTCCAATTGAATAGATCCTTGCATTCACGCTTCAGGCCCTCATTGCGGGTAATTTCACACGGCATTCATCATTCGGAACGGCCCTTGAGTTTGCCGACGGAAAGCTGTCTGCGGCCAATTGCAGGCCCTGAGATCGTTTCTCATTGCCGCATGCGTTGCCATGATTTCGGGATCTTCTGAAGCATTGATGCCATACGTTCCCATGAGGATAAGATGAGTGAGCATATGCACACCCATGGTAGCGCCCCTCGTAAGAAGCTGGGGCTGGCGCTGTCAGGCGGAGGTTTTCGGGCTTCCTTGTTTCACCTAGGAGTGTTGAAGCGCATGGCCGAGCTGAATCTGCTGCGCCGGGTGGAGGTTTTGTCGACGGTCTCGGGAGGTTCGATTATCGGCGCGCTTTATATGCTGCTGTTGAAGCAGAAAATGCTCGAGCACAACCGCGCGCTGGGCAACGAGCATTATGTCGAAATCATCCATCGGCTCGAAAAGACCATGATCAGAGCCGTACGCCGCAATCTCCGCAATAGACTGTGGCTGAATCCGCTGGGCATGCTGGGAGTACTGCTCACCCCCTACAATTTGGGGGAGCGCATGGCGCATCTGTATGAAAGGTACATTTTCCGGGACACCGTTGACCGCTTAATGCAGAGTTCTCGTGATCCGGTTTCCTATGCCCCGCTGCTTTGGCTGCGCTGGCTTTGGCAGCCGCCATGGCAGCAACGGCGCTGGCTCGACCCCTTCCGCCATTGGGCACAGCGGCTTTGGCCGGGAAGAATTCGACTGCGCGACATCGGCGCGACGCGCGAGCCGCCGGAGGAACTGGAGGACTATAACCGCGAACAGTCCGAAAAAGCAGATGGCTGTGCCCTCACCGAGCTGATCATGAATGCCACCTCGGTGAACTCCGGCGCGAGATTTTTCTTTTCCAGTTCCGAGATCGGGGACTGGTTCCTGGGCTACTTCCGGCACAGCGAAATCGAAAAGCTGAATGAGGGCAGAGAAGTGTGCGAGCGGCTTCAAGCCCTGCTGTTCAAACATAAAAGCCTGGCGGATTATCTCAACGACGAGGCGCTCACGCTTCGCCTCCGCAAGCTCAGAACGCCGCATTTATTTCTGGCGAAATTATTGTTGTGGCTCCGCCACCACCCTGATGCCGTGATCGATTTTTCCCAAGCGCAGCGGCCGCAGGTTTTGCAGCAGGCCGGCGGCTGGTCAGTGATTTTTGCAGTGCCGGGTATTCAGCTCCTTTTGCGTGCCGAGTTCGGCCAGCTCCGCCAGGCGAAGCTCGCCGCTGCGCATCATCGCGAACGATTCTGGGAAGCACTTGCGCGCATTGATGCCAAGCTCAGTGAAGGGCTCGAAACCAAGGCCGGCTACGCCCTGACGCTGGATTTCTTGTTTGAATTGTACGCGCTCAGGCAAGCCATGGTCGTATCGCGTGACCTGAAGGAGGATTGGGAAAATCTCACCCTGGGCACCGCCGTCAGTTGCTCGGCGTGTTTTCCGCCGGTCTTCCCGCCCATCTTGTTTTATCGAATATACAATGACAGTCATGTGGCAACCCTGGGATTGACGGACGGCGGCGTTTTCGATAATATGGGAATATGGGCGCTGCGCGACGAATACTGCAGCTACGTTATTGTCAGTGATGCCGGCGGAATCTACCAGCACCAGCGCTACTCTTCCGTTAATCGACTCATGCTGCCTTGGCGCATCACCAATCTTTTGGTGCAAGACCTGGCGGACTTGCATCAGGAAGTTTTGTATGAGTGGAAGGGGGCTGCGAGCTCGACATTAGAGGCCGAGGCCACGCCCCGGGAAATCAAGCGGATTCTGGCGACGCGCAAGTTTGACGAAGCGGCATACTTTCACATCGTTTCCGATAATGCTACGGGCCTCGCCGCGCGCCACCACGAATTGGCTCCCCAAGCACAAGCGCGGATTGCGCAGCTCGCGCAACTGCGCCAGGGGCTTGCTGAAATCAGGACGGATCTCGACGGTTTTGGCGAGGAGGAAATCGCTGCCCTGGTGAATCTCGGTTATGTGATGGCCGATACGTATCTCTACGATTCGTTCGCTGCCCAGGAGAATTTCTATGAGGAGGTTGACTGGAAGGCCGCATTCCAGCTGCCGCACGCCATGTCTGACGCGCACCATCTGCGCCAGGTCATCCAGGTGGGCAAGCACCGCTTCTTCCGCGCGCTGCATCTCAAAGCCTTCAGCTCCTGCTGCACGGCAGCTATGTTCCTGTTGTGGGGCAGCTATTTTTTCATTGCCGGACTGCAATATGATCTGCCCGAGGCCTTGCTCCGGTTGCCGCCCTTCATTGCCCGTTTTACAGTTTGGGACGGCTGGCTGGAAGCATCATTGCGAACCATGCTGGTCATGGCGGCTGCCATGGGCTTGTTGATTTGGAAGTGGAATGCGATCGTGGACCTGTTTGTTGCCGGAATTCGTTATACGAAGCGCATGGCCGCTGCCACCGGCCGCACCACCAGATCAAGCCGCGACGTTGAAAGCGCGGGAGCCAGGTTGCCGCACTTGCGCGATCCGGCGTTTTGGAAGACGAGTTTGTGGAAATATCTTCCAGGCTCGGCAGGAATTTTGTTATTTTTCTTCGGGTGGTGGCTGCCTTTGGCCGTGGTGTTCGGCCTGGCGGTTTACGCGCTGGTGAATCAGTGTCTTTTTCACCAGCCGTTTCTCTGGAAAACCACGCTGAAATCAAAGTGAATTCCAGCGTGTCCTGGCGGCGGAAATTGTGGTTCCCCCGGCCGCTAGAACGAGGCTTTTTGATTCAACGCCGCGCGCAAGCGCACCAAGTACTCACTGCGCGAAATGTTTTTCGCGCCAAAAAGCTCGAGCGTCGGTGTCATCACTTGCGCGTCGTGCAATAGAAACCTCCGCGCCTGCAAATGTTGCAGCAAATGCGCCAGCGCCACTTTTGAAGCGTGCGAAACGCGGTAGAACATCGACTCGCCAAAAAATGCCGCACCCACGCGCACGCCGTACAATCCCCCCGCCAATTTGCCGTTCTGCCAGGCTTCGACACTGTGCGCATAACCCAATTGGTGCAATGCCAGGTAAGAGCGAATGATCTCTTCGGAAATCCACGTTTGCGCACGCGCGGCGCAGCCGCGCATGACTTGCTCGAAGCTGCGGTCGAAGTGAATGGCAAAAGCCTGGCGATTCAATACGCGCTTCAAATCGCGCGGTATGCGGTACGCGTCGATTTCCACGATGGCACGGGGATCGGCCTCATACCAATTCAAACGGCCTTTTTCGTCCGCCATGGGAAAAATGCCCTGGCTGTAGGCTTCCAATAAAGTTCGCGGTGCAATCATCTCTTGGTTTATTTTATTTCCATCCTGGTGCAAACACTTGACATTGCGCGCTCGCCTGCCTATTTTCTTTTCAAACGTGCTCGCATTTCGTTCCTCGACAAAATAGGAGAAAAGGATGGATTTTGCAATTCTGGCCGGCCACTTGTTGAAGATCGTGCACATTCTTTTCGTCATCGCCGGTGTCGGCGGCGCCATGACGCAGCTTTTCTTGCTGCGCAAATTTCGCTCGGCTTCCGTGGTAGAGCAGGAGGCGAGCGAAAAAATGGCCCTGGCGGTCACGAGATACGTCGAGTTTTATGGCTTGGTGACAGCCCTGCTCACCGGACTGATTCTTGCCATTTTCACGAACGCCTTCAGCACCGGCAGCTGGCTGCACGCCAAGAGCACTCTGGTGGTGGTGCTCGTCGGGCTTTCGCATTTGGATCTCCGCAATCTCAAACGCATGATCGCGCTGCGCGCGGAGGGCAAAGCCGCAGAAGCCAATCAAGTCAAGAACAGCCATTTATTGTTTGGCGGCTTTAACCTGCTGCTCGCCATGCTCACCATCGTGCTGGTGGTGATGAAACCCTTCTAAGCCGAAATCTATAACTTTTTGTCATTCGCGCAAGCGCTTTGACGCCAATGAAGCTCTAGGCCACTGGTGCCGTGAATGAATGAGATTCTTCCTGCATGAATTTGCAGCCGCAAAGCGCGCGGCAATTCATTGCGGGTTTTTGTTTGCCTGCTTGACATTGCGCCCGTCAGTGTCTATCTTCAAGCACTCGTCAAAGCCATTAAGGCAAGAGCCGATCATGTTGCCACCAGAAAAAGACGCCGAGCTGCGCCAAAAAATCGCCAATGGTTATATCGTCGAAAGCGAAGACGACATGACGCCGGGCTACAAAAAAGCCCTGGAAGTCATTCTCACCGTGCAAGGCGATACCGAGCTGTTGAGCGCGCCGGCCTATTACTTCGCTTCAAAAGACGCGCCCACCATCAACAGCCGCCTGGCGGTGTACGCCATCATTCAAGATGAATTGGGCCACGCCAATATTGCCTATCGCATTCTGGAAGATTTGGGCGTGTCGAAGCAATGGCTGATTTACGGCCGCGCGCCGCATGAATTCAAGCATCCTTACGGCTTCGACCAGCCCTTGGAAAACTGGGCGGAGATGGTGGTGGCGAACGGTTTTTTCGACCGCGCCGGCATCACGCTGCTCGCCGACGTGCATAAAAACTGCAGCTACGGGCCGTGGCAGCGCGCGCTGACGAAGGTCGATCGCGAAGAGGTTTTGCATTTGCGCCACGGTGAGAGCTGGATGAAGCGCCTGGCCAAAGCCGGCGGCGCGGCGAAAGAAGCTTTGCAACGCGCGGTTGACTGGATGTTTCCGATGACGCTGGAGTGGTTCGGCCTGCCCGACACGCTCAAGAAGCACAACGATCAATTGGATTATCGCCTGAAAGGCCTGACCAACGATCAACTGCGCCAGGTGTGGATGAACGCAACCGTGCCGCTGTGCGCGAGCATCGGCATCAACGTGCCCGCGCATTTCGATGAAGCCACGAAACAATACTTCATCGAGTATCCGTTCCCGTGCGAGTATGATCCCCAGGAAAAGCGCTGGCGGTTTGAGCAGCCCATCACCTGGGAGCAGGTGTTCAAGCGCTGGAAAAGCCGTGGGCCGATGAATCAGACTTATGTGGACATGATTCAAGGCGACAAAAGCGGAATTTTTGGCGGTTTGCAGTGGAACTGATCGGGTAAAGCGATGGGAGCAGAAAAACACAACGTCTGGCAGGCGTTGCAGGAAGTCATGGATCCGGAATTGCCCCTCAGCGTCGTGGACATGGGTTTGATTTATGACGTGCGCGTGCAACATGGCAACGCCGAAATCGATTTAACCTTTACGGCGATTGCCTGCCCGGCCATGGGCATGATCATCGACGAGGTGCGCGACAAAGTGCAAACGCTGCCCGGCATTTCCTCGGCACAGGTGAACGTGGTGTGGAATCCGCCGTGGACCAAGACGCGCCTGACGCCAAACGGCCGCGCGGTGTTGTTGAGTATGGGCATTGCGGTATGATTTTATTCAGAGTGTGATTTGAAGTTCAATCGTTTTATCTCGAGGAAAGGAGGGTATCCGCATGAAGATGCCGGTTGCTCCTCAACGATACATTATTCAAATTGACTTGGCACCCGAAAGAGTGAATTCCGCTCGCGCTACCGTGGGAACGCCAGTCGATCTCAAGCAATTGCAGCGCCTGCTACAGGGGACGGGGATAGAGCTGGACAAGAATTACCGGCCAATCTGCGTCAATGCGCAGCAACAGCGTGTTGTGGTGCGCGGGCAGGCCACGCCCGAAGCCAGGCAGCGCGCGGAAAAGATGCTCGGCGATGGGGTCAAGTTCTTTTCGGATGGACGGGTGCAAATGGCAAGCGCGCAGAAATTTCGGTGAGTGCATACTTGAAAAAGCCAGTCTTTTGAAAGGGTCGGAATGCTGCAGAAGATCGTGGTTTTGCGCGATCGGGATTCACTGAGGCGAGGGTGGCATCAAAAGTCGATGGAGCGGGCGCAAAACCAGTTGGAGAGAGAAGTTCAGGTCCAGGGTTTGGAAATAGACGAACAATACCATCCGGTCCCTCTCCCCGGCCTACCGGCGATGAGAAAGAATCCTGGCGCCGCCGAGGGGCTGCGCTACGACAAAATATTCAGCAAGGAAATGGGCCCAGCCTATGGGGTGCGCGTACGTGCGGAGGACGAAGAGGCGATTAATCGTCTGCGCCACGATCGGCACCGTGAAGTCCTAGGCGTTTATGCCGACCCTTCCATTTCACCTTTTCCCACGCCCTATTGCGGCCGTGCGGCGATGGGCAGTGCCACCGAGGTGTTCAATAAGCTCGGCATGCGCACCTTGCAGCGTGAGAACATTACCGGCAAAAAAGTTCGTATCGCCATCGTCGATACCGGCGTGAATGGCGACATGGTTCCGGTCACCGGCGGCTGGTCACCGGACGTCAACTACGTGCCGGGAACGGCGTTGCGCGAGCATGGTACCATGGTGGCTTTCGACGCGCAAATCGCCGCGCCGGAAGCGGCCATTCTCGATTATGCGTTGTTGCGCTCGGCGAATAATAACGCGTGGATCGCGTTTCTTTCCGATGCGATTGCGGCGCTTGCCGACTTGATCGAGTTGATCACCTCACGCGAGCCCGGCCCCCTGGTGGTCAACAATAGCTGGGGCATGTACAATCGCGCCGAAGATGCGCCATTGGGATCGCCGGAAAACTACAGCATGAACCTCGAGCATCCCTTCAATCAAATCGTGCGTGCCCTGGTGACCGCGGGCGCGGACGTATTTTTCGCCGCGGGAAATTGTGGCGGCAATTGCCCCGATCCGCGCTGCGGCGAAATGGATCGTGGTCCGGGCGCCAGCATTCACGGTGCAAATTCGCATCCCGATGTTATCACCGTGGCCGCGGCCACTTTGACGGACCGCCGTTTGGGATATTCTTCCCAGGGTCCGGGCGGGTTGGAGATGCAGAAACCGGATCTGGCTGCTTACAGCCATTTTGCCGGGTCAGGAATCTTTCCGGCCGATAGCGGCACCTCGGCGGCGTGTCCGGTGGCGGCAGGCGTGGCCGCAGCCTTACGCCAGAAATTCTCACCCGCGCGTTTGACCCCGGCGCAATTGAAAGGCGCATTGCTGCGCAGCGCCACGGATCTGGAGGGCGACGGCTGGGATTACAATCTCGGTTTCGGCATTATCAATGCCGCCGCCGCTTGGAAACGTTTGAGCACGCCAGTACTGGCTTCACGGCTGAAGCGCGCCTCGAAGTCGCGCGCCGTGAGTTGAGTTTTACTGGTGTGTTCAAAAAACGCTGGCCGCAAAAAATGAAGGCACAAATAATCTACGAAGTCTTTGCCCGTAAGAATCACGAAGAACCGCTCATGCATGTGGGCAGCGTGAATGCGCCGAACGACGATCTGGCAAAAGTCCATGCGTGGACGGCCTACGATGAAGAAACATGGGTGGAGATGTGCGTCGTGCGCCGCCAGGAAGTGATTCCGGTTTTGAATTCCGAGGGCAAGCCGATCTGGGGAAATTGATCCTTACCATTTTTGAGGACAACCGTGCCGACCTTCAAATCCGCCGCCGACTTGCCCGCGCCCACGCGCGACGCCGTGCAGGCGTTGCTATTGGCTTTGGCCGATAGCAAGCTCTTTCTCGGCTTTCATTACGGCGAATGGACGTTCGGCACGCCGGCGCTGGAAGCCAGCATCGCGGCATGCAGCATGGCGCAGGATGAGTTCGGCCATTTGCGCCTTTTGCATGCTTGTTTGACGTCCCACTTTCATGTTCCTCCACAAGATTTACTGGAAGGCCGCGCCTTCACGGATTTTGCAAATGTGCCTGCCCTCGATCAGCCCCTGCAGCATTGGGCGGATTTTGTCGCGGTCAATTTCCTCACCGACGGCGCGTTGACGGTATTATTGACCGCACTGCAACGCTCTGCTTTCGAGCCGGTGGCAAATTTTGTCGACAAGATGGTAGAAGAAGAGAAGCATCACGTGCGCAACGCGCAAGGCTGGTTCCATTCGCTCGCCGCCGCCGGCGCGCCCACCAAAGCGCTGCTGGAAGAAGCTTGCCGCCGCGTGCTCGTCTCAACCATGGAATGGTTGGGGCCGGCGGAGCATCAAATGATGGCAGCATTGCAGCGCGACGGTGTGATCAATATGTCCTGGCAGGATTTGGCGCAACGGTTTTTAGATTGGGTCGAGCCGCTGGCGGCGCAACACCAGATGAGCCTCGGCCTGGAAAAAGAGGGCGAGCATTGGCGCCTGCAAAAGCCACTTGCATTCGGTGCATGGAATGCCAGCACGCGCCGCTGCGCCGCCACCCAGCCGGACGCACAATTGCTCTATCATCTGCGCGGCAGCAAGAATGCGATTTTCAAATTGGGTGAAGCATGAAACGATTTTCCGAGAACAAAACCCCGGCTGCTCGCGGCAACGCATTGCAGCCGGCGGTGTCCTGCCCGTTTTGCCATTCGCAAGACACGCACGGCGAAGCGGCGTTTGGGACGACGCATGCCTATGCGCAATTCTATTGCCGCGCTTGCCGCACGCCGTTTGAATGGATCAAGTGGGAGGAGCATGCCGCGGCGGAGGATTTACCCGCTTTTTTGAAATCATGACGCCCGCACACGACCTGCAATTCTCGACGAAGTGAAAGAACCCCACGAACACAATTTCTCATTTGGAAAGGTTTTTAGGAAGATGCCTTTTCGGTCTTTTATGGAACGGCGGCCGGCTGCTGCCGAAATTCAGGGTAATTTGCGGCACATTCGCAAATTCCCTTCAAAACATCTTGGCAATGAGCGCAACTTCACGATCTGGGTGCCCCCGGATTATGAAACGGACGCCAGCAGGCGTTACCCCGTGATTTACGTGCAAGACGGCCAGAATCTTTTCGACCCCACCACGGCTTTCGCCGGCGTGGATTGGCAGCTTGATGGAACCGCGGAATTTTTACTGCAACGCCAGCTCGTTCGCCCCTTCATCATTGTCGGCTTGTGGAACACTCCGGCGCGCATTCAGGAATACACGCCGCTGAAGGGGCAGAAATATGCCGAGTTCATCATTCAAGAAGTCAAGCCGTTCATCGACGCGCATTTTCGCACGCTGCCCAATCGCGAAGCCACGGCGGTGATGGGTTCTTCTCTGGGTGGCTTGATTTCTTTTTATCTGGCCTGGTGGCATCCGGAAGTGTTCAGCATGGCGGGAGGCATTTCCGCCTCATGGATGTGGAACAAAGCCGCGGTGTTTGAAGATATCAAGCATGACCCCAAGCCCACCCCGCGCATTCGCCTCTACACGGATCACGGCAGCGAAAATGACGAGGGGCGGTATCTGTCGGTATTTAAACGCATGCGCGATACCCTGATCAAAAAAGGATTTGTCTTGCGGGAGGATTTGGAATATCATTATGGCATCGGCGACGGCCACAACGAAGCCTCCTGGGGCCGGCGCGCGTGGCGGCCGCTGGTCTTTTTCTTCGGCAATGAGGCGGCGCAAGTTTCGCCGCCGGAAAAGTGAAGCGCGTGGATCGAACCCGCGCAGCGTCGCGTAACTCTCATGCGTTTGGCTGTGTACCCATTCTTGCCGTTGGTCAAGAGGAATCCTTTGCAGAAGCGAGGCAGCCTCAAATTCTGAAAAGGATCCCTCTCCCATGGCCTGCACCAGTTGCATTCATTCTTTCGCCACCGCTTCGTTGCTTTGCAAGATTCCTTGCAGGCGCGCGAAGTAAGCCTCTTTGCCATCTTCCTGCTTGGGTGGCTTGCCCGCCGCCTGCCATAGTTTTTCGTTCTCCAAAAAAGTGCAGGCAACGAAAGCATACAAGCGATTCTGCGGAGAAGCGTCTTTTACGCTCATCTCGCGCAAGGCTTTTACGAATGGCCGAAGGTCGTCCTGCGGATATGCCGCGCGATACTGCATCACGCGAAAAATAGTGCTGTTGCGGATGCAAGCGTGTTCGGAATTCAACGACGAAAGGTAACTGCGCTTCGCCAGCATTTGCAGCCTGTCTTGTTGAGGTTGGTTCTGGCCTGCCGCCGTGCCTGCGAACAAGCTAGCGACTAGCCAGGCAGCTATCAAAGTCTTGTGCTTCATGGTATACTCCTTTGTAGATTTGGATTCCCGTACCCGGGTGTGTTTGCTTCATTTAAACAGCCGCCACAACAGATCTTGCGGAGAGGCATTGCGGTCCCGCCACTTCATATACTGCCGGCGCGTTGCCAAGCCCACCGGCCCGTCCCAAATCCCGCCATGCAGGATGCTATCGAAGACGCGCACGGCGATGACGTTTTCCCGGTCCGGCCAGAGCAGGTCCTTGGGAAAGTAATAGGCGCGCACTTGCAGATAATAATCGTCGTAGAAGCCGCGAACATTATCGCGAACCGGCCATGGTCCGGTCTTGCCCAGAAACTTGCCATTGACATAGACCTGATCGACGTCGTCGATTCTCCCTAAAAAGAGGATGAGCTTCTCATTCACGAGATCCTTGGGCAGCCGGAATTTTGTGCGATACCAGCCGATGCCATCATAGTCTTTATGGCCGTAGCTGTCCCAGTAACTCGGCACCGCAACCTGCTGCCAGCCGGCGTCATCCCAATCCGGCTGGGCGAATCGGCGCTGATCCTCCAGCCTTAGCTTCCATGGACCGCTCAAAGGCAGGGTGACTTGCATCTGGTCGGGTTTATAAAAGATGCCGAACTCCCCGTATATGAGACCGCCCGCCAGCTCGTCGTCGTAAACGCGGATGGCAATCACGTTCTCGCCGGAAGGATCCAAGAAATCCGGTGGAATCAAGTATGTTCGCGCGTAGTTATAAGCCGTTTCATAAAACGGCGGGAACCGGCCTTGATATCCGACCAATTTGCCGTTCACATAGGTTTCGTCAGCGTCATCGATATTTCCCAGGTGCAGATACAAAAGATATTCTCCGGCCTGTGGCGGCGTGCGAAAATCTTTGCGATACCAGGCATAACCGTCGTAACCCGGAAAACCCTGATTCTCCCACGCGCCGGGGACATGAATCTGCTCCCAATTCGAGTCCTCGCAATCGCGCTCGCGGTATTGGGGATTGTCGCCGATCTCGAATTTCCAATTGCCGGCGAGTGAAACAGCTTCGCGCCATTCCTGGGCAGGCGCCGGTTTCATGCCAAATGCAAGCGTGAGCAGCGGAACCGTCATGACTCTTCCGAGTGTCTTTGCAGTGATTTTGAATGCATTCATCATGATCTTGCGGCCAGATGGTCTTTTGTTGTGGGTTAGGATACGGCTTGAGCTGTTTCCGGTTGTCATTTGCCCGTGAAAGATTGTAAAAAATTGTCACGGCGTGGCATGCCAGAGAAAGAAATCCAAAATCCAAAGCTCAAAACTCAAAGCCACTTTTGGATTTTGTGTTTTGTCCCGAGTAAGTCGGGATGAGGTTCCGGCTTTTCCGGGCTTTGCCATTTCGCCGGGAGTCAGACGGTGTGAGAACACCTTGTTTCTTACCCAGGAGCAATCGTGAGCGAGTAGAAATCGCAGAGGGTTGCGGAAAACGTATCACCCCAAAAATTTATAGCCCAGGCCATGCACCGTGATGATGTAATCCGGGTTGGCGGGATTTTTTTCGATTTTTTTGCGCAATTTCAGAATGTGATTGTCCACGGTGCGCGTGGTGGGATAATCCTCGATGCCCCAGACCTGGTCGAGCAGCTCGGAGCGATTCACGGTTTGACCGCGATGCGCAATCAAGTAGCGCAGGATTTCGAACTCTTTCGGGGTGAGCTCGATTTCCTCCCCGGCTTTGGTCGCGCGGTAATGTTCGAAATCCAGCACCAGTTCGCCAAAGGCATAAGTGCCCACCGGCTGTGTGCGGGCCGCGCCTTGGCGCCGCAGCAGCGCATGAATGCGCGCCAGCAGCTCGCGCAGACTGAAGGGCTTGGTGATATAGTCGTCCGCGCCCAATTCCAAGCCCAGGACTTTATCGATTTCCTGCCCCTTGGCGGTGAGCATGATGATGGGCGTGGCATTGCCCTTCGCGCGCAGGGCTTTGCACACTTCATATCCCGGCATTTTCGGCAGCATGAGATCCAGCAAAATCAAATCAACGGGATTGGACAAGGCGTAATTGAGCCCGGTAGTGCCATCGCTCGCGGTTTGCACTTCGTACCCTTCGAATTTGAGATTGTCCTCCAGACCGCGAGCCATGTCGGGTTCGTCTTCGATGATGAGGATTTTGGCCATGATTCATGCTCCTACGGAATGACAGAAAGGAGTGAAGGTTCCTCACGCAATCGAAAACCGCCACAACCCGGTTTGGGTGCTTATGATTGCAATGGGAATTTCAAAACGAAACTGCTGCCTTTGCCTGGTTCACTTTTCACCTCGACGCAGCCGCCATGCGCCTCCATAATGTGCTGCACAATTGCCAGGCCGATGCCGGCGCCGCGCGTTTCCTGGCCGGCCAGTTCGATACGATAGAATTTTCCGAAAATTTTGTCGAGGTGCTGGGCGGCAATACCCACTCCACGATCGGCCACTTCGACCAGAGCCCAATCACCTTCGCCCCGTAGCCTGACGGTGAGGTGCTTCTCATGCTCGCTGTATTTGACGGCATTGTCCAGCAAGTTCAGAAATGCTTGCGCCACGGCCTCCGTGTCGGCCATGATGGGAGGCACGGCAAAATCGATCTCCTCGGCCAGCGCGAAGCCGCGCTGCTGCAAATGGAAACGATAGGTGTTGAGCGCCTCTTGCAGTAGTGGCGCGAGCTGGATTTGCCTTTTCTCGTATTCCTTGCGTCCGGCCTGCATGCGGGAAAAGTCGAGCAGGTTGTTAACCAGCCGCGTCAAGCGCGCGGTTTCCCGTGATAGAATGCGATAGTATTCCTGCCGCTTTTCCTCGGAGGCGACGCGGCCCATTTCCAGCGTCTCGGCAAACATGCGCAGCAAGCCCAGCGGCGTGCGCAGGTCGTGCGACACGTGATCGACGAAATCCGATTTCAAGCGCGCCAGCTCGGTTTCGCGCAGCAGCACGCGCAGCAGAAAAATCAAGGCGATGATGATGACGGCGTCCACGCCGAGCATCAAAAACAGAGTTTGCTGCGTGCGGCCGCGCGCCAGTTGAGCGGCGCTGGCACCGGCGAGCTTGACCGCCAGCTTCATGTCAGGCAGCACCCACAGCGCTTCCTCTTGTTCAAAAGTTTCCCCCGCCAGATTCTGCGTGGCAAAGAAGACGCGATCTGTTCCCGCCTGCTTGACGGCCAGCAAAAAGTTTTGCGAAGCAAATTCCGAGATTTTGGGCTGGAGCACTTGCTGCACAAACCTCTCCGTTGAAAGAAAAAACCCGCTCAAACTGGCGTGGGCATTGCCGGATTCGAATGCAAAGACAAAGATCAAATCCTGCCGCAGTGCCTCCGTTTGCAGTTTCAAAACCACGGGCCGGACATAACCTTTGCTTGCTTGCTCCCGCATTCTTTCGATTTCTAACGCGCCGCCGGCGAGGGCGTGGTGGATTCCTTGTTCCATATTGTCGTGCAGCGGCAGCAAAGAATCGGATAGCGCCAAATAAAGCCCGTCAGGCGCTGAACAAAATGCTCCGCTGAGTGCGGCGTAGCGCTTTTGCGCGGTTGCCAATCTTGCCACGATTTCTGCCGGGGAAGCGGGCGGGCTGCCCTTGCCGTATATTTCCGTGCGCAAAAAACCGCCCCAGCCGGTCACCACGTCCCAGCAATACTGGTTCACGGAAAACAGAATCGCGCCGAGTTGCGCCTGGTAAATATTCTGCAATAGCGCTTCTTGTTCATTCGCGCGGGAGATTTCCAAAGCCGTATAGGTGAAAATCGGAGCCAGGAGCAACAGGAAAACCAGCAGGGCAATGCCCCAGACCGGACGGCGCTGGCGATGATGGGGTTTGGGTTTGGAGGCGAATAGCATCGCGGTAATTTAAAGCATTTGTATAAAAGGCGTGTCAGGGCAAGGTCAAAAGATGTAAAAAAATGTCACGGGCACCAATCTTCTTTTGCTGTCTTATGCGTTCTTGAATATCTTCGCATGCGTTCCAATATATCAGGAGGTGAAATCATGCCAAATTAGCATTCTTTTGACAGGCAAGAGCGATGGGTGACAAAGGAGATAAGTTTGAAGAATTTCATTTCCCGGCGAAAAAAGTATTTGGATGTTTATGAGGGCAAAGAATTCTACCAGGTGATGTGAAGGAGCTCAATTTCTTTCCTTCCACGTCCTAATCACCTCCCATTCATTCTCATGCGCTAGATTCGGTGGCACCTCGGCCGATGCGAAGAAACGCGCATCGCTGGCATCGTCTCCGGCTTGCAACACGCCGCCGGTGGTTTCCGCGACGAACACGATCTTCAAAAGATATTGCTCCGCGTTGAGCGGGCTGGGAAAGTTCGCCGAAAAAAAGTAGCGCGTGACTTTCACTTCCAAGCCGGTTTCTTCGCGCACTTCGCGTTGCGCCGCTTCCTCCGAAGTCTCGCCGAAATCGATATAGCCGCCCGGCAAAGCCCAGTCGCCGATGCGGGGAGGAAGTTTTCTTTTCACCAGCAATATGCGGTGCTCGGCGTCGGTCACGATCGCGGCCACGAGCGGAATGGGATTGCGGAAATGAATATAATGGCAGGTGGGACAGGCGGGATATTCGTGCAGGCCGATGAAACGCTTTTCCAGCGGACCGCGGCAGCGCGGACAAAAATAAACCGCATTGACCGGTCCGTTGCGAATCGAGAGCCATTGGGTAATCGCGCTTTGGCCGGAGGGAAAGGCCAGCTCGGGCAAATGCTGCATGGAGAACCAGCGCACGTCCTCCGCATCGTCACCTGCGCGCAGTTCTCCGGCAATGATGCGGCCGCGATAAATCGAAACGACGTGGCTGCGATGCGCGTCGATGATGTCGCTATAACTGCCGATGAGGGCGACCGGCTCGACGCGCAATCCAGTTTCTTCCTCGGTTTCTCGCGTGGCGCATTCTTCCAGGGTTTCGCCGTAATGCAGAAAGCCAACCGGCAGGCTCCACATGCCGGCGGCCGGCTGATTCTTGCGCAGAATCAGGAGAATCTTGCCGCTGTCTTCAATCAAACACCCGGCTGCGGGAACGGGATTGTTCCAATGGCGCCATGAGCAATTCGGGCAAGCCAAAATATTTCGCGCCGCGTCATTCTCTCTGGGCAGGGGAGTGGCACAATGCGGGCAGAAATTCATATGGCAATCGGACAAATGTGAAGGCAAGATTCCTGTTCATTTCCCGCGATGAAAATAAATAATTATGGATGAAGAAACAAGCGAAGAATTGCTCGCGGGCGCGTCAATGCTGGAATTTAAGCCTTGATCTCTTGCCCGGCATACTGTATATTGATGGCAATGTTACGACGGCACACAACGCGGGATGAAGACCGCGGCCTCCTGTCGCCAAGTCGCCTGATTTTTTTTGCGAGCGTCCTTTGCATATCAATCGCTTGTGAGAACCCGTTTGTCACACGCACGCCCGAGCCTCCTGAAGGCCTGGGCAGCCGCTGGATTCCGCCGTTCTCGGCGGAAGTGGTCATCGAAAATTTGCGTAATGCCATCGCCGACCGCAACGTGGAAAACTATGTGCGCTGTTTCTCCGAGGTGTCGCGCGTGGGCCGCAGCTTCAGGTTCGATCCGGAAATCACAGTGGCGAACAATAATCCCGGTGCGTTTGTGGATTGGGGGTTGGTTCAAGAAAGGGATTATTTTTCGCAATTGCGCGTCGCCTTGCCTTTTGATTCGCTTTGTGCGTTGCGGCTGGATTCGCTGCAGACCAACCTGTTTGGCGACTCGGCGCAGTTTTTTTATGGCTACGATCTGACTGCGCGCCATCGCCGCCAGGCCGCAGGCGTGCCCGGCCGCGTCAAAGGCGAATTGCGCTTTTGGCTGCTGAAAGATTCCTATGGAGAATGGTCGATTCTGCGCTGGGTGGATTTTGCCACTGGCCCGGTGCAAACCTGGAGCGCGCTTAAAATCGCGTTCGTGCGATGAAGCGCTTCACTCGCATTGCCCGCCAAACGCTGCGGCGTTCCAAATGGAGGTTCCCCGGCTGGCAGCAGATGATGATTTTTATTTTCCTTTTGGTCATGGCGGTGCTGGTCGGGCTCGATTATTATCTCCAGTCAAAAGTCAGAAGTCAAAGAGAAACATTCCACCTGGCAGGCGCAACCAAGGCGCTGGCGCGCGAGCAGCGCTTGCGGCTGGAAATGGACCGTGTGCTGCTGGAAAACGGCGTTGCGCCCGCCTGGATTGAAGAGAAAAAAAACTTGCGCCGAGTGCGCGTACCGGCCAGCGTAAATCTCGGTGAGCTCTATCAGAAAATGATTGCGCGCGCGCTGCAATCGGGCGCCGAAGTGCAGGGCACCAGCCATGATCTGTTGCCGGGAGAAAAGGAACTGGTGTGCACGCTGTCCGGCCGCCGCGTCGATACCATTCGATTGACGCCGGACGCAAAGCTGGATCAGCCCGCGGGCAAGATCGCGATCGTCATCGATGATTTCGGCTACAACGATGACCAAGTGGTCGCGCAGTTCGTTGCCTTGCCGTTCACGGTCACCTACGCCATCATTCCCGGCCTGCCTCATTCCACGGCCCTGGCGCAAGAGCTGCAGCGGGCCGGCAAAGCCGTCATTGTGCACATGCCAATGGAGGCTTTGGAAAGAAAGGTGGAACAGAACGGCTACGAGCTATTGGTCGCTTCTTCGCCGGAAGAAATCCGCAGCCGAGTACGCCAAGCCATCGCCGCGATTCCCGGAGCCCAGGGCATGAACAATCACATGGGCTCGCGCGCCACGCAAAATGAAGCGCTGCTCGGCGCGGCCTTCGCGGAATTAAAGGCGTCCGGCTTCTTTTTTTTGGACAGCCGTACTACGCCGGAGACGCGCGCGTACGCCCTGGCTCAAAAACAGGGCTTGGACTCCGGTTTGAATGATACTTTCCTGGATACCGTCGAAGATGCGGAATATGTCAGGAAAAAGCTGGCTTATCTGGCCGGGGCTGCCGGTGTGCGCGGCGCCGCCATCGGCATCGGCCACCCGCATCGCGTCACCTTGCAGGTGCTGCAGGAAGTTGTGCCGCAATTGCAGCGCCGCGGCTTTGACCTGGTGCCGGTGGAAGAATTGATCCGTGGGCAGGTGCAACAGTTTTCGACGGTCATGCAATAGGCGCTTAGGCAATCAAACATAGAATAAAATTCTGGAAGTTCAGCCCACGGAAATGGAACGGAAAGAAGCTTTTCATTTCAGTGGGAGTTCCATTTCCGTGGGCAAAATTTAATGCGGTACGAAGTGCTTCATCTGAGGAGGAAGGCGAGATGCGTTTGGGTGTGAATGTGGATCATGTGGCGACTTTGCGTGAAGCACGAAAAGATCGTGTTCCGGATCCTGTTGCCGCGGCGATTGCGGCGGAGATGGCGGGGGCAGACGGCGTGGTTTGCCATTTGCGGGAGGATCGCCGCCACATCAAAGACAAAGACCTTTATCTTTTGAAAGAAGTCGTCAAGACGCATCTCAATCTGGAAATGGCGGCGACAGACGAGATGGTCAAAATCGCCGCGGAGGTCGTGCCCGACATGGTCACGCTGGTGCCCGAACGGCGCGAAGAGCTGACCACCGAAGGCGGTCTCGATGTGGCCGCGAACCAGGAATACATCACCGAAGCCATCACCATTTTGCACGCGCATAGCATCGTCGTGAGCTTGTTTATTGCGCCGGATATTCAGCAAATCAAAACGGCGGCACGCGTGGGCGCGGATTACGTCGAACTGCACACCGGTGCCTATTCCCGGGCAGAAAGCTTGAATGCGATCAACGAAGAATTGGAGAAGATTCGCTCGATCGCGGTCGCGGCCAGCAAGCTGCGCTTGGGCGTGAGCGCGGGGCACGGCCTGAATTATCAGAACGTGCGCGAAATCGCGGCCACGCCGCAAATCGAGGAGCTGAACATCGGCCACGCGTTGGTGGCACGCGCGGTGATGGTGGGAATGGAGCGCGCTGTGCGCGATATGATCGCGCTGATACGATGAACTCCTGTGGTCGTGCCTCCAACCGGGAGCCTGTGCATGGCGCCTGAAGAGCAAGAGCCCGAGATCGACGTTCGCTTCCGCCAGGATGCGCATTGGAGTTTGCATTTTTTAATATTTGGGCATTATAGGGAAAGGAGATTGTTTTATGGAAGACAAAAAATCCTATCTGCAGAAGCTGGCGCAGCAATTGCAGGAGTGGGACACGGAAATGGATGATTTGAAGCTCAAAGCCGATCGCGCCAAGGCGGGCGCCAAAGCGGAGTTTCAAAAACAGCTCGAAGAGTTGCGGGTTAAAAAGGAAGCCGCACAAAGCAAGTTCAAAGAATTGCAGGGAGCCAGCGACGAAGCCTGGGACGATCTGAGAACAGGCATGGAAAAAAGCTGGACCGAGCTGAAAAGTTCTTTTCGCAGTGCAGTCTCGAAATTCAAGCAACAAAACGGCTGAGCCATTCAGCGCCTTTCTTCCCATTGGAAGCTCCTTCGCTGCGCCTCACCGCACTGTTGTCCGGTGCGGTTTCTGCTGAGTATCGCGCACGGCGTATGTTCTGAAAAGCTCTTGTCCTTTGCGGGAGGGCATGATACTGGAAAGCTCCAGCCGCGGTTTTGACCATCAAGTTAAGAAGGGTGCCCTCGCTCGTGTCTGCCTTGCTTGCAAACGTGATGCGCGGCAGCACGATTGAAAGCCAGCATTTCGGCCATGTCGCTGTGGTCGATCGCGCCGGCAAACTCGTGCTCGCGTTCGGCGATCCGCAATTTGTGACGTACATTCGTTCTGCGGCCAAGCCTTTTCAAGCGATTCCCTTATACACCGATGCCGTACCTGAGGTCTTTGAACTCGACGACAGTGAAATGGCCGTCATCATGTCGAGCCACAACGGCGAGGAACGGCATGTCGCTGCGGTCGCGAATATTCTGAAGAAGTGCGGGCGTTCCGCGGCAGATTTGCAATGCGGCGTGCATGTGCCTTTGGGTGCGACGGTGGCCGAACAACTCGCCGCCAACGGCATCCAGCCGACGGTGCTGCACAACAATTGCTCCGGCAAGCATGCCGGCATGATTGCCGCATGCGTCAATCGCGGCTGGCCGCTGGAAAGCTATCTCGATCCCGACCATCCGCACCAACAAACGATCTTAAGCTCCATTTCGCATTGGGCGGATTTGCCCAGGGAGCGTATCGCCACCGGCCTTGATGGCTGCAGCGCTCCCAATTATGCCATGCCGGTTTTCAACCTGGCGCGCCTGTATGCGGCGTTGATCGGCTCGCAAGATACGATTCCGCATCGCATCGTTCTCGCTTTTGTGAAACATCCCGAGATGATCGCAGGCGAAGGTCGTTTTGACACTGGTATCATGCGTGCGACACGCGGCCGCATTCTCGCCAAAACCGGGGCTGAGGGCGTGGAGTGCATCGCCATTGACGGGCCCGAGCCGCTGGGAATGGCGGTGAAAGTCGTGGATGGCTCTGCCCGCGGCCTGCCTGCGATCGTATTAGCCGTTCTGGAAAAACTGCAGGTGCTCTCGCCGCAGGAACTTGAACAGATGTCCAGTTATCGTCGTATACCAGTGCACAATCATCGCGGGCTGCAAACCGGCTGGATCGAGGCCGCAATTTGAAGCTTGCGGAATTGCGCGAAAATTCTAACTTATGGTGAAACGCAGAACCCGCATACGGAGTATAATCCACACCGGTTGTGGCATGCGGTATCACAGGAATGGCTGTCAGCTTACGAAAATGAAGTCAACGTCGTCCGGCAGCTTAAGGCAAGTATGGAGGAGACCACTTGATCAATGCCATTCTGTTCGATCACGACGGTGTGCTCGTCAACAGCATGCCGTATCACGTGCAAGCCTGGCAGGAAGTCATGGCACGTTACGGCGTTGCCGTCGACCCATTGGAGATTTATTTGCAGGAAGGCGCCACGACGATGGAAGTGGCTGCCGAGTTGTGCCATCGCCACCGTAAACCGGCCTCGCCCGAGTTGGTGCAGCAAATCGTCAACGAAAAACGGGACCTTTATCTGGCGATTCATCAAACAACGATGAATGACGGCGTGCTGGAACTGCTCGAGTATCTCAAAGAGCAGCGCTATCGCCTGGGCATTGTCACCGGCTCGGTGCGCGCGCAAGTCGAGCCCGTGTTGGGCCTGGAAATGATGAGTTTTTTCGACTGTTTGGTTGCCGCCGAAGACGTAGAATACGGCAAGCCCGATCCCGAGCCCTATATTCGCGGCGCGCAAAAACTGGGTTGCACGCCTTCGGCGTGTCTGGTCATTGAAAACGCGCCGCTGGGAATCTCTTCCGCGAAAGCGGCGGGCATGTCTGTGGTTGCCATCACTTCGACGCTGGCGCCTTATCATCTGCGCCAGGCCGAATTCATCGTATCGGATTTTTGGGAATTGCGCCGGCGCTTCCCGGCCTTCGTCAGCGCACTGGAAAGACCGGCGCGTGCGGATCAGCCTCAGATCGCGCGCCCGCAGGAAGATTATTTGCCGCAGACCGATTTGGACGTCGAAGATTAGTGCAAGGACGGCTAAAATGCGCAACACCATCTGCCACACCTCAAGCATTTTCCCTTCCGCTACAGGAGCCGAAGCATAATACTTGTTACGACGATCGATCTATCGCGGGCAAAATTCCTGTTGCACATCTGTGCCAATCGGCTCGGCTGCTAACCAGATCAAATCGCAAATTCTCAGCGGTATCCCAGCATTTGGAGAATATATGCGTTTCTTCACTGCATTGTTTTTTGCCGTGTCTTTTTTTTGCGTTCAAGGTTCGGCGCAAACCGGTTCCGGAGGAAACAGTAACGTCGCGCTACTGGGGCATTTGCACAGCTATCAAGGATATTCGAATATTTGGGGTTATACCAACGCTCAGGGCAAAGAATACGCCTTGCTGGGGGCAAGCACCGGCTTGTCGATTATAGATATCAGCAATCCACGCCAGCCGGTGGAAACGGCATTCGTCCCTGGCCCCGGGCCAACGGCCTGGCGCGAGATCAAAACCTGGTCGCATTATGCTTACGTCGTCAGCGAAGCCACCACGCCCAATGAATTCTCCGGTGTGCAAATCGTCGATCTCTCCAAATTGCCACAGGTTTCCTACACTTCCTATCGCTGGCCGGGAGTGACCGCAGCCTCCGCGCGCGCACACAGCGTTTCTATCGACAGCGAAGGTTATCTTTACATTCAAGGCGGCACTTCGACCGAAGGCGCGGGCGCGCATCGCGGCGGCATTCGCATTTTGAGCCTCGCCAATCCTGCTGCGCCGGCTCCCGTCGGGTTTTTTGCCGAGCGTTACGTGCACGATTCTTTCGTTAAAAACCATCTGTTGTTCAATAGCAACATCCAAGATGGCGGCCGCGTCGATATCCTCGATCTCACCGATCGCGCCAAGCCGAGACTGCTCACCTCGATTGAGTATCCCGGCGGCGCCTCGCACAATTCCGGCACGACGGAGGATGGAAGTTATTTGATCACCACCGACGAAAGCACGGGCAGAACCGTCAAGTTTTGGGACATTCGCGTGCTGTGGGACCAAGATCCCTCGAATGACAACAATATCGAACTGGTGGCGGAATACCTCGGCAATACTGCTCAAATTGCGCACAATGTGCATGTCCAAGGCAGCTATGCCTACATTTCCCACTATGTCGAAGGCGTCAAGGTCTTG
The DNA here is from genome assembly GCA_044869275.1 of bacterium. Taxonomy (GTDB): domain Bacteria; phylum Zhuqueibacterota; class Zhuqueibacteria; order Zhuqueibacterales; family Zhuqueibacteraceae; genus JBIOXB01. The sequence goes on along the minus strand of JBIOXB010000195.1, from coordinate 18,417 downwards.
GATATCTCGAATCCGCGCGCGCCGGTGGAAGTGGGTTCGTACGACACTTATCCGCAGCCGGGCTCTGGCTTTGCCGGCGACTGGGGGGTGTTCCCTCATTTCGCCTCAGGCAATTTTGTGGTTTCCGACATGCAGACTGGTTTGTATGTTTTGCGCCTTGAAGTACCCACTCGCGTCACTACCCCGGCGCACTCAGCGGAGCAGCCACGGCGCTTCGAGCTGAGCCCGGCTTATCCGAATCCGTTGCGGCTTGCCGCCTCGAAGGTGGAAACGATTATGCAGTATGAGCTGCCGTCCGAACGCTCGTCCGAACGCGTGACGTTGAAAGTTTATGACCTATTGGGCAGGGAAGTCCGGACACTGGTCGATGAAGTCTATCGTCCCGGCAAGTTCACCGCGCGCTGGAACGGCCTCGACCAACGCGGCGCGCCGGCAACGAGCGGGGTTTATTTTTTCAAGCTCGCCTCCGGAGTGCAACAGACGGTACGCAAATTAATGGTGGTGAGATGAAATGGATGAATGGATCACTGGATTGGTGTATCGCTGGATCGCTGGATTAATGGATTAGTGGATTGATGGATTGATCGACGGAGGAATTCCATTTATCCAATGATCCAGAAATCCACCAATCCATGAATCTATGAATCTACCGAACTGCGGAAGATTACATATGATCTCTCGTTTGCTCTGCTTGCTTTTTGCCTTTTGCTTTTTGCTTTTTGAAAACGCCCTGGCGCAAGGCGGTTATGCCGGCGCATTTTTGCGCCAAGGTGTCGGCGCACGCTCGGAAGCCATGGGCCGCGCTTATGTGGCGATGGTCGAGGGCAATGAATCAGCATTTTTCAATCCGGCGAGCGTGGCGCTGTTTCAAAACATCGAATTGACGACTTCGCTGCGCACCATGCCGCTGGATCGCTCCTTCGCTTATCTCAGCTTCGGCCTGCCCATCCGTCCGAAAGCGGATTCCACCGCCAAGCCCATCAACGGCGGTTTGAGCCTTTCCTGGATTCACGCCGGCATCGATAATATCAGCGCGCGCGACTTCGACGGCCAGGAATACGGCACGCTCTCCAATTCGGAAAATGCTTTCAATCTATCTTTCGGGCTGGCGCCGCACCCGCGGATCGCCATCGGCGTCACCGGTCGCGTGGTGCTCAATCGTTTGAATGGTGTCACGCGCGACGAAGGCACGCTTTCCACTTCCTCATTCGGCTTCGACCTCGGCGCGATCATCCAGGCGGTTGACGGTGTCCGGCTCGGCTTTGCCGCCAGCAATCTCAATTTGAAATACACCTGGAAAACCGAGGAGGTCTACGAACGCGGCACGCAACAAATCGACAAGTTTCCGAAGACTTTGCGCGCGGGGATCGCGGTGTCGCGTTTCACCGATTGGCTCACGATTTCTGCCGACCTGGAAAAAGGCGAATTCCGCGACGGCAGACTGCATTTTGGCGCTTTGGCCAATCTCAAGCAAGGCTTGCAACTGCGTGCGGGCTTGAATGATGGCCAGCCCACGGCCGGCGGCGGCTATCGCTTCGGTTTGTTCGGCAAACAATCGGAATTGCATTACGCTTTTGCGGCGTTCTCCGAAAATCTCGAGAGCGAGCACGTCTTCGCCTGGGCGTTCATTTTCTGAGCGGGAGATTTTGCGATCCGGCTCCCGGAGTCGCAGCGATTTTTTAAAGCAATTTATTATGCTCTTTTGACCACGGATGCCACGGATTAGGCGGATTTTCGCGAATTTTAGTGCTATCGTGCACGACCCTTCCAGATCACGCAATAGAGGATGTTCAAAAGTGAGAAGATTTAGCGCAATCGTTCCTTTAGCGATTCTCCTCTTTTCCGCTTGCACGGAAGAAATTTCCGCGCCAGTAATCGAAGAAACGCCGCAAATTGTATTGCTGCAAGCACCACAAACGGTTTATCAATTCCCGGCGCAACCGGCGGGCATTCATGTGCGGGCGAGTGATGCGCAGGGCGTTTCTGATTTGGCCGGAATTTCACTCACGGTCAAAAGACTGAATGGCAGCGCCATCAACACGCGCGAAATGGCGGACGACGGCGAGGGCGGCGATATTCTCGCGGGCGATGGCCAGTTTTTCGCGCTCATTGATACGGCGTTGACGCGCAACCAAACGGGCGAGATGGTATTTGAGGTCGTGGCGCGCGACCAGAGCCAAAACTCGAGCGCTGCCGCGCGCGATACCGTGCTGGTGTTGGCAGGCGTGGAAAACCGGCTGCCGGATATTCTCTCGGTCATTGTGCCGCAAAGTGTGGTGATTGACACGGATTATGTCTTCGCGTTTGCCGCGAGAGCGAATGATCCTGACGGCGTCCATACGGTTCGATTGGTGCTGATGGAAGTCTATCCCCCGGCCTTTGCCAGACCGGCGCGCGTCGATACGCTTCGCGACGATGGCCTCCAGGCGGACAGCCAGGCCGGTGACGGCATTTTCTCCGGCGGTGTGCCAGGAAATCAGATCGGCAATCAATGCGGCCTTTACGAGCTGGCGTTCCGTGCCGTTGACAACACCAACGGGGTGGGACCAGCCTATCTGCAAACGCTGCGCGCCGTTGGCCATCTCGGGTCGGCGCAGAACCTGCCGCCACACGTTTCCAGTTTGAACGCGCCCTCGAGCATTTCGCGCAGCGCCGTGCCGAATACTTACGTGCTCTCCGTTTTGGCGGAAGATCCCGACGCGGGTTGCGGCGACGCCATCAAACGCGCTTTTTTCAATTCATTTCTGCCCAGCGGCAACCCGGCAACCGGCAATCCTTTTGCCATGCGCGACGACGGCCAAGGCGGTGATGCGGTGGCCGGCGACGGCCGATATTCCTTGACCATTCAAATCACGCCGCAGAACGCCACGGGAACATACCGTTTTGAATTCCAAGCCGAGGATCTATCGGGCAGTTTGAGCGACAAGATTGTGCACACGTTGTCTGTGACGCCATGATTCTGGATTTGCCATTGCCAACAAACAATTCACAATTGACAATTATCAATTGTCAATTGACAATTGCCAATTGATAATTGTGAATTGATAATTGATAATTGAAAGCATCCACCTGAAATGAAATCATCCATTTACTGCCTTATTCTTCTCTGCGCCCTCGCACACGCACAAACTCCGGCCAAATATGGCTGGCAGTTTGCAAGCGAGCGCACCAATGCCGTTGAACCGTTGTCCGGCTTGCGTTCCAATTCGGTCAGCGACGTCGCCGTGCACAACGGCGAAATCTGGCTGGGCACGGGAAGCGGTCTCTCGCGCTCGAATGACGGCGGCGCAACGTGGGTGACCTACACCAGCCAAAATGGCCTGCCGCGCGGTGGTGTTTCAGCGTTCGCCGTGACCGACAGCATCATCTGGGTGGCGACGGCATTCGACTCATTGGTGCCGGAAGGTCTATTGCCGGCGGGAGGCGGACTGTCGTATTCCCTGGATCGTGGCGCGACCTGGAGATACGTGCCGCAGCCCAAGCCTTTCAATACCGTCATTCAAAATGTTACTTTTGACATCGCGCTGCATTCCACCGGCGTGTGGATCACCAGTTTCGGCGGCAGCGTTTCGAAATCCGCCGATCGCGGCAGGACCTGGGTTTCCGTGCCGCCGGACTCTTTTTTTCTCGATGTCGCCAACAATTTGAATCATCGCGCGTTTTCCGTGATCAATGCGGACGGCGTGTTGTTTATCGGCACCGCCGGGGGGGTGAATCGCTCCATTGACGGCGGCGTGACCTGGACGAACTTTTCGCATCAAGGCCAGCCCCAACCGATTTCCGGGAATTTCGTGGTGGCACTCGGACAACAAAAATGGCGCGGGCAGGAATATATTTGGGCCGCGACGGTCAATGCGGAAGACCCGGAAGAATTCCGGGCGGTGTCGGTGAGCGCAGACGGCGGCTATTCCTGGCGCACCACACTCGCGGGCGATTTTGCGCACAATTTCGCTTTCGATGATTCGATGGCTTATGTCGCGAGCGACCAAGGCTTGTACAAGTCCATTGACTTCGGCCTCACCTGGGCGAAATTTCCCGCAGTAAAAGACAACACCAGCGGCGAGACTTATCTGAGCGAAGAGTTTTTTGCCGCAGGTGTCCTGGGACAATCCCTGATCGCCGGCGGGCCGGACGGCTTGGCGGTCACGAATAATGCAGGTGCAACGTGGCAAATTCAGCGCGGCTCGGTTCCTGCCGGCGAAAACGGACAGCCGCGCACCTATGCGTATCCCAATCCCTTTTCGCCCTTCCGTCACAACCAATCTAATGGCGAGGGCTATGTGCGATTTCAGTATCAGACCACAAAAACAACCCAGGTGACAATCAAAGTTTTTGATTTCGCCATGGATTTGGTGGCCGAGATCGTCAGCAACAAACCGCGCAGCGCGCCCGGCAACTATTCCGAGACTTGGAACGGCAAAAACTACCGTGGTGACCCGGTCGCCAATGGCGTTTATTTTTATCGTGTCGAATTAGAAGGCGACGGCATGCATTGGGGGAAGGTGATGGTGTTGAATTGATCGGTTGGACCAACAGATAGGGGGGAGGAAGTTGTGGTTCGGAATTTGTAAGTCGTAAATCGTTACTCGCAACCGTCTCGCTCAGCGCTCTGCATCAAGAATCGTTTGAAACCTGTTTCCACGGATAGACAATGCACAAAAAGACTCTCTTGAATATACTTGGCTTCGCCTACTGGATGTGCGCCACCGCAAATGCGCAGGATGCTGGCAAAAGCGGACTGGCTTTTCTGAAAATTGGCATCGGCGGCCGGGCCGCAGCGTTAGGAGAAACTTACACCGCGCTCGCAAATGACCCAACGGCTATATATTGGAACCCTGCCGGCTTGAATGCCGCGCCCGGCACACAGCTTGCATTCACTCACCTCAATTGGCTGGAGAGCATCACGCATGATTTCGTGGCGATATCATTTCCAGGATTCGGCGGCAAGCTGGGTTTGGCTTTCACCATGCAAAGTATTCCGGACATCGAGTTGCGCGACAAGCCCTCGGCAGAACCGATTTCCACTTTGGAGGCACGCGATCTGTCCGCAGCTCTGGCCTACGCGCGGCCTTTGAATGCGCAGCTCTCGGTGGGTTTGAGCGTCAAATATCTTTATGAAAAGATCTATCTGCAATCCGCTTCCGGCTTTGCCGTAGATGTCGGGGCAAACTGGCAAACGCCGATCCCCAGTCTGCGTTTGGGAGCGAGTTTGCAGAATTTGGGAAGCATGTCCGCGCTGGTGGATGAGAAAATCACATTGCCAGCCCTGCTTAGAATTGGCGGCGCCTTCGGGTATCAGAACAGCGCCGGCCACACCATCGTCACACTGGCGTTGGACAATTTGACGTACTTGGAAGGCGGGAATTACACCAGCGCGGGGGTCGAAGTTTCACCCCTGCCGGAAGTTGCGCTGCGCGGCGGTTTTCAATTCAATCGCGAAGAACGCGGTTTTTCTGCCGGTTTTGGCACGCATCTCAGCCGTTACACCCTGGATTACGGCTACGCCGGCTTCGGAGAAGATTTGGGACAGGCGCACCGTTTTTCGCTGGGAATTCGTTTATGAAACTGGAACGGGACAACTGCAGCCATCCGCCGATTTTCCGGGTTCCGGGTTCTGCGTTGCAGGAAGATGCTGCTAGTATTAGACACGAGGCGCAGATCGAGAATTTTTGTGACTTTCTGTAAACAAGTGGCTGCGATTTTCGTACAAAAACGGCGTCGAAAAATCCCTTCAATTTAGTTTCGAGGTGCACGATGAAGTCCGGAAGATACAACTTCATTTTAGGGGCGGCGGTGGCCATGGTCGCCATGTCAGCAGTCGCGATGATGAATCCTTCCTTGCTCCATCTTTCCAACCGGGCGGAAAGCGGCAACCTGTACCAGGAGATGGTGCGCTTCAACGAGGTGCTCAACGCCGTGTCGCGTTATTACGTGGACGAAGTCGATAATCACAAACTGATCGATGGCGCCATCAGCGGGATGCTGGAAACGCTGGATCCACATTCGGTGTTGATTCCCAAAGACCAATTGGCGGACGTGACCGAGCGTTTTGAAGGCCATTTCTTCGGCATCGGCATCGAGTTCGTGATGAGCAATAAATGGCCGGCCATTGTCGCGCCGATTGCCGACTCGCCTTCCGATCGTTTGGGACTACGTTCCGGGGATCAAATCATCAAAATCGAGGGGAAGACGACTTACGGCCTGCAGGAAAACGAGATCATCGAACGCCTGCGCGGCGCGCAGGGCACCAAAGTCCAAATCACGATCAAGCGCCCCTCTCTGGAAGATCCCTTCGACGTCACGATTACGCGCGACAAAATCTCCATCTATAGCGTCGAGCCCGCTTTTTTGCTCGATCAACAAACCGGCTATATTCGCATCAAGCGCTTTTCAAAAACCACCTCCGAAGAGCTGGAGCAGTCGCTGACGAAGCTGGAAGCGCAGGGCATGAAAAATTTAATTCTGGATCTGCGCAGCAACCCCGGCGGGTTTTTGGACGAAGCCGTAAGCGTGGCCGACAAGTTTTTGGAGCGCGGCCGCAAGATCGTTTACACGCGCGGCCGTTTTCCGCAAGCCAGTGACGATTTCTATGCGACAGATGACGATCACCATCCGCAAATACCCCTGATCATTTTGCTCGATCACGGCTCGGCCAGCGCTTCAGAAATCGTCGCGGGCGCCTGCCAGGATTGGGACCGCGCCTTGGTCGTGGGCGAGACCAGCTTCGGCAAAGGCCTGGTGCAAAACCAAATCGGCCTGAAAGACGGTTCTGCGATTCGCGTGACCACTTCGAAATATTACACGCCCAGCGGCCGCTTGATTCAGCGGCCTTATGAAAGCGGCCACACGGACGATTATCTCGAAGAAGCCTACGATGATGTCGATCCCAATGCCGAGCCCGATTCATTGAAGAACCGGCCGGTCTATAAAACCAGTTCCGGCCGGCTGGTTTATGGCGGTGGCGGCATTAGCCCGGACGTGAATCTCAAATGGCAGCGTTATACGCGGATCTTTTATGAACTGGTGATGAATCGCGTCTTCTTCGAGTTTGCCAAGGACTACGCCGCGCGCAACAAACATCTCGGTTCCGATTTTGCCGCTTACAACGCTGCGTGGACGCCCAGTGAAAGAGTGCTGGCAGAATTTCGACGCTTTGCCGAGGGCATGGCTCTGGGCAAGAAATTGAAAATCGAGCAACAAGCCTGGGAGAGCGATTTGCCCAGCATAACGCTCTATTTGAAAAAGGAAATCGCTCTGTATTTGTGGGATCGTGATAAAGCGGCGCGCATCGAGATCAGCAATGATCCGCAGTTCTCGGAGGTTTTGCGCATGCTGCCGCAAGCCGAGAGATTGGCAACCGCGGGGGAAGGAACTGAAGGCCATCCGCCGTTAAAGAAACGAGGCAATGAAGGCCAGGAAACGACAATTAGAAGGCAATTTTGATTTCTTAAAACCGCGAATGAACGCGAATGGGCGCTAATGTGTTCCCGTTCGCGTTTATTAGCGTTGATTCGCGGTGTGAGAAATGGGAAAGTGTTTTGATTCTCAATCCTTAGGGTGTCCCCCAGAGACACCCTTTTTATTTGCCCTCCTGTCGGTCCACCAATTGGCTCAGCCGCCGTTGCAGAAACCGCCGCTCCGGTTCCTGCTGCGTGAGGCTGAGGGCGCGCTCGAAGGAGGCTCGAGCTTCTGCCGTTCGCCCCAGCCGCCGGCAAAGTTCAGCTCGCGCCGAGTGCGCCAGATGATAGTCAGTCAAATTGCCTCCCGCCAGGATCGCATCGATAAGCTCCAGACCCGCCAAGGGGCCGTCGCGCATTGACACTGCTGCAGCGCGGTTCAGTTCAATCACGGGCGACGGCTCCGCCTGCACCAGCACGTCGTACCATCGGACGATTTGCGCCCAGTTCGTTGCGCTGGCGGCGGGGGCCTCGGCGTGCACGGCGGAGATCGCGGCTTGCAGGGTGTACGGACCGAACCGGCCCGACGCCAGCGCCGGTTCTATCAGCGCCAATCCCTCCGCGATCTGTTCCCGGTTCCAGAGCGAACGGTCCTGATCTTCCAACAGAATCAGGTCGCCCGCCGGTGAGGCGCGCGCAGGCCGCCGCGATTCGTGCAGCAACATCAGCGCGAGCAGTCCGATCACCTCAGGCTCCGGCAGTAACTCGACGAGCAGCCGCCCCAAGCGTATCGCTTCGCCTGAGAGATCGGGCCGCATTAGTGACACACCCGAAGAGGCGGAATACCCCTCGTTGAACACTAAGTAGATCACGTGCAGCACAGTTTCCAACCGCTCGGGCAGATCCCGCGATTCGCGGGACGGCGCCTGATAAGGAATGCGCGCGTCGCGGATCTTCGCCTTGGCGCGTACGATGCGTTGGGCCACCGTGGGCGGAGAAGTAAGGAAAGCGCGTGCGATTTCCTCGGTGGTGAGCCCGCAGACCTCGCGCAGCGTCAGGGCCATCCGGGCGTCGGCTGACAGCGCCGGATGGCAGCAGGTGAAAATCAGCCGTAGTTGGTCGTCCGCGACCTCCTCGTCGTCCCACTCCACAGGTTCGCTGGTGCCGGAGCCGAGGCGCTCGGCGATTTCCGCCAACGAGTCGTCGAAGCGGGCGCGCCGGCGCATGCTGTCGATGGCCTTGAAGCGTCCGGCCGAAACGAGCCATGCGCGTGGATTGGCGGGAACCCCATCTCGCGGCCATTGCTCGAGCGCCGCCCTGAAGGCGTCGTGCAGCGCGTCTTCGGCGAGGTCGAAGTCGCCCAGCAGGCGGATGAGAGTGGCAAGCACGCGTCGCGAATCCCTGCGATAGATGGCGTCCACCATCGCGCGCACGCGTGTGTCCTCGCTCATCAGCGGGGCACTCGCGACAGAATCTGGTTTGAATTCCATGGCTAACCTAACCTGAACTCGTGGTGCAATTATCACCCCTCATTTCACTTTCACCACCACCAGCGTCACGTCATCTTTCTGCGGCTGGCCGTCGGCCCAGGTCTTTCCGGCCGTGACCAGATGCTCGACGATTTGCTCGGAGGAGACTTGTCCCACTTCTTTAAAAAGCTCTTTCGCCCGGTCCTCACCCAGCACCTCGCCCTGCGCATTGAACATTTCCGGCAAGCCGTCGCTCATAAAGAGCACCGCATCGCCCGTGTGCAAGTGCAGATCTTTCCATTGGTACTGGATCTCGGAAAAGCTTCCCAGCGGCATGCCCTTGAGCTCTACTTCTTCGACCTGACGCGAGGCCGCACGGTAAATGAGCGTGTGCGGCATGCCGGCGGCTGCCAGCCGCAGGCGGTGCTCTTTGAACTTGGCGATGGTCATCGCCATGTACATATTGTGAAACCCCATGCCTCTGAGCGCATGCGAAGCTTCGGCTAGAATCGGCACCGGGTGCGGCATGTGCGCCAGCGCATTGAACAGGCTCTTGGTGGCCGCGACCATGGTGCCGGCCTGCAGGCCATGGCCGGTGGCGTCGCCAACCGCCGCAGTCAGCGTGCCGTCGTCCTCGAGCTTGAAGTCATAATAATCTCCGCCGACCTCGTTGGCGGTTTGCATGTAAACCGCAATGTCAAAATTGGGAAGCGCCGGCAGGGTTTTCGGCAGCATCGACAATTGCAGCTTGCGCGCTTCTTCCAGCTCGTGCGTCTTGCGCTCATTTTCCGCCTGAATCGCGCGGGCTTTGGCTTCCGCCGCTTCCGCCCGCAATTCTGCCTCGCGCAGATAAGCACTTGCCCGTTCCTTCGCCAGCAGGCGCGCGCGATGTAAACGCTCAACCGCCACCAGGCCCACGATCAAAAGCAAAACATACGTGGCCTTGGCCGCGGTCGTTCGCCACCATGGCGGCGTGATGGTGATGCGAATGGAAATGCCCTCTTCGTTCCAGACGCCATCGTTGTTCGAACCCTTGACGCGGAAAACATAAGCACCGGGATCGAGATTGGTGTAAGTCGCGAGGCGTTGGGTCCCGGCGTAACGCCAGCCGGTATCGTAATTCTCCAACCTGAAGGCATACTCGTTATTCTCGGGGCGGCCATAATGCAACGCCACAAACTCCAATGAAATGTCATTCTGCCAATACGCCAGTGCAATGGAATCGGTTTCCGAGATGTGCTTTTGCAGCGGCGATTTGCCGCCGATAGACACCGAAGCATTGAAAAGCTTCAAATCGGTGAATGCGAGCCGCGGTGCGATGGGATTGTCCTTGACGCTGTCCGGATAGAAAGCGTTGAAACCCGCGATACCGCCGAAGAACATTTCACCGGAGGGGCTTTTGAAGTAAGATTGTCCATTGAACTCGCGGCTTTGCAAACCATCGTCCGTATCGTAGATTTTAAACGTGTTCGAACGCGGGTTGAACCTGCACACGCCGGCATTGGTGCTCAGCCAGAGATTGCCGTGTTCATCCGGCAGAGTCGCATAAACCGCATTGTTGCTGAGGCCGCTGTTGTTTTCTGTGTAAACCGTAAACTGCCCGGTTTTCGGATCGAAACGATTCAGCCCGCCGCCATAGGTGCCCAGCCAGAGCATGCCGTCAGGGTCTTCATAGATTGACTGCGCGATGGCGCCGCCCAAGCTGTTGGGATTCGCGGCCTCGTGCAAATAGCGTTTGAAGCCGTTGGTCTTGGGATCAAACCTATTGAAGCCGCCGGCGGTACCGAGCCAGAGCACGCCCGACCGGTCTTGATGGATGGCGCGCAGCGAGTTGTGGCTCAAGCTGTTCTGGTTCTTCGGGTCACTTTGCCAATGGGTAAAGCGATTCGTTTTCAAATCAAAGCGATTGAGGCCGCCGCCGTCCGTTCCAATCCACAGCACGCCGGGCTCGAAGCGATCTTCAAAAATGACCCGAACGTTGTCGTTGCTCAAGCTGTTCGCATTCGCCGGATCGTGGCAATAGTGGGCGAAGGTTTCGCGGCGGCGATCAAATTTGTCGAGCCCTCCGCCCAGCGTTCCCACCCATAACTCGCCCGCGCTCCCACCGCCACGGGATTCATGGATTGCCCACACATTATCGTTGCTCAGACTGTTCGGGTTTTGCGGATCGTGGCGATAGTGCGTAAACCTCCCGGTCTTGCGCTCGAGCTTGTTGAGGCCACCTTGCGCCACGCCGATCCAGAGCACGTCAGGCGCCGAGTGATCTTCGTGAATCGCCCGCACCAAATAACTGCTCAGGCTGTTGGCATTATCTGGCTCCGGCGCGAACGTGGTGAATTTCTCGGCATATTGATCGAGTTTGTTCAACCCGCCGATTTGAGTTCCCAGCCAGAGCGCGCCCGACCGATCTTCAAAAATGCTCATAATCAGATCGTTGCTCAAGCTGTGCGGATCGTTTGGATCAAACCGGCAATGCAGAAATTCCGCCGCGGCGGGAGAGCGCGAATCAAAGCGATACACGCCGTCATTCAAAGGCGTACGAATCCAGAGATAGCCCTTGGCGTCTGCAAAAATGGAGGCCACGGCATGGCTCAAGAGGTTGGGGCTGCCGGCGTTAAGCACAAAATGCGTGAACGTGCCGGTTTGCCGATCTGGTCCTTTCAGGACAAGCTTATCCAGCCCGGCCAGCGTCCCCACCCAAAGCGCGCCGTCTCCGTCTTCATGAATCGGCCCGACGATGTCGCTGCCGATGCTGTTGGGATCGCCGGGATTATGGCGGTAACAAGTGAACCTGCCGCTTTTGGTATCGAGGCGATTGAGCCCGCCTCCTTGCAGCGAAGCCTCAAGTGTTCCCGTCCCAATCCAAAGTATGCCCGGTTGCGCCGGAGATTCATAGAGGGATGAGATGCCGTCGTGACTCAAGCTGTTGGCGTTATCCTTCTCGTGCCGATATTGGAAACAGCGGCCGGTTTTTGCTTCGAGGCGATTGAGGCCGGCAAGGGTCCCGATCCACAACACACCCGGGTCCAGCACAGATTCATGGAAGGCCGTGATCTTATCATGGCTCAGGCTGTAAGGGTTGCCGGAATCATGGCGATAATGTGTAAACTTGCCGGTCTTGCGGTCGAGCCGGTCAAGTCCGCCGGCGGTAAATACCCAAAGGTTTCCCGTGCGGTCTTCGTAAATCCGCCCGACAAAGTCATTGCTTAAACTGGCGGGATCGTCCGGGTTGTGGCGGAAATGCGCGAACTTCTCGGTCTCACGATCGAACCGATTGAGGCCGCTCGCGCCGGTTCCAATCCATAGCCCTTTGGGTTCTGAAGGCGCTTCGTAGATCGCCCAAATATCATTCTCCGACAATGAGGTTGAATCAAACGGATCGTACTTGTAAGTGGTAAACTCGTAGCCGTCGTACTTATTCAAGCCATCTTGCGCCCCGAACCACAAAAACCCTTTGCTATCCTGAAAGATGACTTGTACGATGCTTTGTGACAAACCATGCTCCAGGGAGATGCGTTCGAACCGAACGCGCCGTTGTTGGGCGAAGAGCTGAGCCGGCAGGCTGAACGCGAGAGCCAGGCAGATGAGTTTAATCGCCGGGCTTGCCAGAGATTGAAAGTATTGGCGAACGATCGTGTTAAAATTCGCGCTCTTCATCCAAAACCTTTAGCAGGATGCTGAGAAAGTCTGAAATTGCTTTGCCTGAAAACCATCCCTTGGGGCCGGAGCAAAACACAAATAAGATGCAAAACTATTGCATCGAAAGCAAGATACAACGTACAGTTACGCCGTTTGTTAGTCCTGAGAGCGCGGCAAGAACTGAGCTCAAAACAAATCAAAGGCTCGCGTTCCGCAAAGAATTTGATGGTATGATTTCCTCAGCCTTACTATATTGTTTTCATGTGAGTCGACCGCGAAAGCCGCTGCAAAAATCGAAAGCATGCTCCGCTATGAACCCACCTGAAATAAACCCGACGGCTGCGCCACCGGCATTGGATCCCTCGCCCGAGCAAATCATGGACATGGGGCGCGCGGCCATCGAAATGATGGCAGAATACTACGGCGCACTTCCAAACATTCCAATCGTGCCAAACACCTCCAGCCGTGCGGTGCGGGAGAAGCTATACCAGGACCTTCCCGTCGAAGGGAAGGATTTCAAAGTATTGCTCGAGTTCATCAACCAGGTCATTTTCCGTTTAAGCCGCCACAACGGGCACCCGCGCTTTTTCGGCTACATCGCTTCGCCCGGCAGCGCCGCGACGGCCTTTGCCGACCTGCTCGCTTCCACGCTCAATCCCAGCCTAACTTCCTGGCGATCTGCTCCAGCCTCGGCGGAGGTGGAGCGCCAGACGATTGGGTGGATCAAGCAGATTATCGGATACCTCCCTGAAGCCGAAGGGTTGTTTGTCAGCGGCGGTTCGATGGCGAACCTGTGTGCCTTGGCGGTTGCCCGGGAGGCAAAGGCGCCCATCCATGTGGCCTCCGTCGGCTGCCAGGCCCTGGACCGCCCGATGCGGCTCTACATGTCGGAGGAGGGCCACCATTCCATTAACAAAGCAGCGGGACTGCTCGGCCTTGGCCACGATCACGTACGCCGTGTCGGCGTTAACCAGCGCTTTCAAATGGAGGCGCAGGCGTTGGCAATGCTGGTTGAAGAAGATCTCGCTAGCGGTTACGTCCCATTTTGTGTCGTGGCAAACGCCGGCACCGTAAACACCGGAGCCTGTGACCGCTTGGAAGAGATTGCCGAAGTGGCTTCGCAGTATGGCCTTTGGTTGCATGTGGATGCCTGCTATGGAGGCTTCGCGACGTTAGCGCCCTCCAAACGCGATTTGTTTCGCGGGATTGAGCGGGCGGATTCCGTGGCATTGGACCCGCACAAATGGTTGTACGTCCCCGGTGATTGCGGTTGCGTTCTTTACCGGGATCCGGCGCGCGCGCGAAAAACGTTCGGGCACGAGGCTGAGTATATTCGCATTATGGCGCACGACGCCGACGAAGCTTTTGCGTTCTGGGACTACGGCCCTGAGCTCACGCGACGGTTTCGAGCTTTGAAAGTTTGGATGATGCTTTCACATGCCGGCACGCGCGCCTTAGGCGAGGCCATTGCCCGCAATTGCCAGTGTGCGCAATACTTGGCGCAAATGGTGGGCAAAGCCGAGGATTTCGAGATGTTGGCGCCGGTGGAGCTGTCGATCTTCTGTTTCAGATATGTGCCGCCGCCGATGAAAACGGCTTATGGCGCGGCCAGTCCTGAACGGCGAAGATCATTAGATCAGGATCTCGATGTTTTGAATGAGCGAATTCTCACCGAGGTGCAGCGCGGCGGAAGCTCATATCTGTCCAACGCCAGCATCGCCGGCCGCTTCGCGCTCAGAGGCTGTGTGCTGAACTATCGCACGCGGGAGCGTGACATGGAGATTCTGCTGCATGACGTTCGCCAAGCGGGCCAGCGGCTCTATGGAAATTAAAGTAATTGCTTTTCTCGTTTTCATCGCTATTTTGTCTGAATAATCTCCTGCAGCAGGGGCCTTCTCGTTCCCCCCCAAACGAATAAGGTTCAACCTGGTCGCTGTGGGAGATTTTTTTTATTCCGGCATTTTTTGTTCTCCTTTTTTTGGTTGCTTCTGATCTTACTTTTCTTATCTTACGCGTAATTTTTAGTGACAGGCTGCCCGACTTGGGGCCCTGCCTTGTAGTCTGGTCGTGAGACTTGTGCAGGCAATTGGCATTACGTAGCTTCCCAGCACTGGCAAGAAGTGCCAGAGATTTGGGTGAGAATGAAACGCAATTTCAAGCAATTCACGGCCATAGTCTTCTCTGAGTTCAATCCTCCCTTGGGCCAACGACGATTGGTTCATCTACCTGCCTACGAGCATAAAATTCTCGTTCTCTTATTTTCTTGTGTCTTGAAAATTGCTTCTGGTCGTCAGATAAATTCGCGTTATCTGCTCGAGCGAAGCTCATAAGAGGGCGATTACTCCCCCGCCACAACTCGTGCTGATAGTTCGACCGAATATGTCAGGATAGCCGGACCGAACCACATTGGTATAGGATTCATATGCCAAACGATGTGAGGGAGCGGCACCCTGAGACCCCCGTCCTACCATTCATTCGATATGTAACAGACTGTGTGAAAACCCAAAAGCGTGTCACCCTGAGCGTAGTCGAAGGGTGCTAAGCTCAATAATCAGGTTTCGACTTCGCTCTGCCTGACTTTGAAACAGACGTTTTCACACAGTCTGTAAATTCTTGCTATACCAGTGAAAAGTCATAAATCAATTCTAAGTTGACGACATGATTGGCGAGACAGTTTCACACTACAAGGTTCTGGAAAAACTTGGCAGTGGCGGCGACTTGTCCCGCAGGCAAAGGAGAAATTCAGCATGATTGGTAAACTGATTTCTCATTATCGCATTCTGAAAGAACTAGGCCGTGGCGGGATGGGTATCGTCTACAAAGCCGAAGACACCAAGCTCAAACGCACCGTCGCGCTGAAATTTCTGCCGTCGTCTATCATGGCGAGTGAGGCGGAGAAAACACGCTTCGTCCACGAAGCGCAAGCGGCGGCGGCTTTGAATCATCCCAACATCTGTACGGTCTACGAAATTAATGAGACCGACGGGCAGGCTTTCATTGCGATGGAATTCATCGAAGGCCATAGCTTGAAAGAGAAAATTGCAGTGGGGCCGTTGAAGCTCGATGAAGCGCTCAATATCGTCATGCAAGTTGCCGATGGGCTGCAAGCCGCGCATGAGAAAAAGATCACGCATCGCGACATCAAGCCTGCCAATATTATGCTCACTTCAAAAGGGCAAGTGAAGATCATGGATTTTGGCTTGGCGAAACTGGCGGGACGGTCGGCGCTCACGAAAGAAGGGACAACGTTGGGCACGATCGCTTATATGTCGCCGGAGCAGGCGCGCGGAGAAAATGTCGATCATCGCACCGATATTTGGTCGTTTGGTGTCGTGCTTTACGAAATGATCACCGGACAGCATCCCTTTAAAGGTGAATACGAGCAGGCGGTGATGTATTCGATCATGAACGAAAAGCCGGAGCCGATCACGGGTTTGCGTACGGGCGTACCGATGGAGTTGGAGCGGATTGTCAACAAGGCTCTGGCGAAGAAGCCCCATGAACGCTACCAGCATTGCGATGAGATATTAGTTGACCTGCGCGCTCTGCAAAAGGGTTTTGTCGCAAGCGCCTCGCACCCACCGTTGGCTCAAATCAAATCTTCCAGAAAAAAGCGAGCTTATTTGTACGGCGGCGTTGCCGGCCTCATCGCTTTGCTGATTGGCATCAGTTTCTATTTCAATCTGCAAACTGGGGCGCGTCAAGCAAGATACGATTCCATCGCGGTGCTGCCGTTGGGTAATCTTTCCGGCGATCCTGAACAAGAATATTTTGCCGACGGCATGACCGAGGCGTTGATTACCAGCCTGGCTCAGATCGGCGCGCTGCGAGTGATTTCACGGACTTCCGTGATGCGATACAAAGACACCAAAAAGTCGTTGCCCGAGATTGCCGAAGAGTTGAAGGCGGACGCGGTGGTAGTAGGCTCAATGCAGCGATTCGAGAATCGGGTGCAAATCACCGCGCAGTTAATTGATGCCGCGGCGGACCGGCACTTGTGGGCCAAAAGCTACGAACGCGATCTGCGCAATGTCTTGGCGCTGCAAAACGAGGTGGCGCGGGCCATTGCCCATGAAATTCAAATCAAGCTGACGCCGCAAGAGCAGGCTCGTCTCGCCAGCACCCGCGCAGTTGATCCTAACGCTTATGAGGCGTATCTCAAAGGTGTTTATCTGTGGAATAAAGGGACACCCGCAAATCTGAAAAAAGCGATCACCTATTATGAGCAAGCGATCGCCAAAGATCCAAACTTTGCACTGGCGTATAATGGCTTGGCTTCATGCTACGGCACATTGGGGGTCTTCTATCTCGATCCCAAAGAGATGCAGCCGAAAGAACAGTTTTATGCCCAAAAAGCCCTAGAGCTTGACTCGACACTGGCGCCTAGTTTCGTCGCCTTAGCGGTGTATCGTCTCTATTACGCATGGGATTGGCCGGCGGCGGAGAGATATTACCTACGCGCTCTCGAGCTCAATCCAAAGCATGATATTGCTCATAGTACGTTTGGTCGCTATTTATTCGCGATGGGACGGACGGATGAAGGCATTGCCGAAATCAAACGCGCCCTTGAGCTTGATCCGCTCTCGCTGTTTATCAATCAGAGCCTGGGCCATACCTATTACTTGGCGCGGCGGTTTGATCAAGCGATCGAGCAATGTCAAAAAATTCTCGAGTTGGATCCGAATTATGTGCGTGCGTACACGACTATCGCAGCGGCGTATGCCCAAAAAAAGATATATAACGAAGCCATTGCCATATTGAAAGAGGCTGAAAATTTTGCAGAAAACCTGCCGAGCGTCGTTGCGGAGCTTGGATACGCCTTGGCGGCATCCGGCCAACGCCTTGCAGCGCAAAAGATACTTCGCAAATTACAAGCACGCGCGACGCAAGAGTACATCGACCCTTGCTTTATTGCTTTTATCTACATCGCGCTAGACGAAAAGAATCAGGCATTCAACTGGCTGGAAAAAGCCTACGAGGAACGCTCGACGCAGATGGTTTGGCTTAACCTCGAGCCCAAGTTTGATCCCCTGCGTGCGGAGGCAAGATTCATGGCGTTGGTCAAGAAAGTGGGATTGCCAAAATAGAGAGGAGAAGAGAGAAGGGTGCGCGTAAGCCGAGGACATCAAGCTTAATCCCGACGCGACGGGATCAAGTTTCTGCCGTGTCGGCGAGCGGCTCGACCGAGCTCGCCGAGGTCTCACGTCGAGCCGTCGTCCATCAAGGCGAGTGAGATGGTTAGGACTGTTTTGCGGCGAAGAGTTTTCTCCAAAGCTTGCAGCGTCTTGCCGATTCGCTCTTTTTCAGCCGCAATATCTTGTCGCAAGTCATCCATAAATCTTGGCGCCTCTTTTTTCAACCAACTCATTGAAGAGTGTCTGGTGCGAAAGGTCAACCAAATCCACCGGTTTGGAAAGATGCCGCAACAACTCGCCATAAAATTTGAAAAACATGGCAGGATCGACGCCTTTCACACCAAGATCGATATCATGGGATTGGGCATCCGCATCCAGCGAAGAGCCAAAGAGGTAGATAGTGGAAACATTATATTTTTGTGCGCACCGGATGATAACGGTTTTGTCGGATTCACTTAGCATGAATGAGATACTCCTGTTTGGTTGACTAAAAATACGGAACTTTTCCCAAAATTCAAGCCTTCATTAGGAAAAACGTGCTGGAGAAAATGATCGGCAAAACCATTTCTCACTACAAAATTCTCGCCAAGCTCGGCGAAGGCGGCATGGGCATCGTCTACAAAGCCGAGGATACGAAGCTCAAGCGCACCGTCGCGCTCAAGTTTCTGCCGTCGTCATTCTTGGCGAGTGAGGCGGAGAAAACCCGCTTCGTTCATGAGGCGCATGCGGCGGCAGCTTTGGATCATCCCAACATTTGCACCATCTACGAAATTGACG
>JBIOXB010000194.1:0-10570 GCA_044869275.1 bacterium | reverse complement strand
GGTGCGCACCGGGCCCTGGCCCACTTTCAGCTCGCCCTCGCCTGAAATCAGTGTTGCATTTCCGGTCTCGACACCGCTCACATCGGTAATCGCATTCCACGCCCCGGGCGTGCCCTCAAAATGAATTCCGAGATCGCGCGCGCGCGGTTTGGTTTGAGCCCAAGCTGATTCCCAAACCGTGAAACAGATGAGCAGGAGATATCTCGGCGAAAATCGCCTTGAAGAATTGAAAACTTTCATCATCTTTCTCCACATAACTTAGTCTAAGCCTGCAAGGTTATAAGGTAAAGATGGCAAGCTTTTCTAAATTTTGCAAATGGCCCGGCGTAAATTAAACTGGTCATATTCCATGGTTAGGAAAAAATGCAGTTGCTTTATTGCCAGCATGGGACTATTTTCAACATTTGAATCGGCGCAAACATGACTGCCGTATGCACCAAGCGAAGGCGAGGAACAGGGATGAAACATGCCACAATTCGACCAAAAAAAACGGCGGCCTTGCTCGGGCTTGTTTTCATATCCATGTGCCTGAATGTATCAGCGCGCGCGGCTGAAACAAAGTCCGTGCAGCGGCCGCATGCGGCTAGTACTTTCAGCCAGCTCCGGTTTTCTCCTGACCTGAGATGGGACGGCGCGACTTTGCAGCTGGCGCCGCGAGCGACCTCGGCCAGTTTCATCTCTCCCATCATCGCAAATGATTTTCCCTTCAACGCGATAGGCCCGCACTGGCTTGCCGATGTGCCCGCTGGAACACGTCTTGAGGTTTACATTCGCGTGAGCGCAGACGGCGAACGCTGGAACGATTGGTTGTTCGTGCCAGAAGACGAGGACCTGGCGGCGCAAGCAGATGAAGAGGAACGATCGCTCTCCTTCGCCGGCGACCGCATGGGTGCGCTGGTATTCGTTCACCCCAGCAGCCGTTTCGTGCAGTATCAGATGCAATTTCAAGGCAGCGAACATTTCTCGCCGCGCCTGGAGCGCGTCACTCTGCAGTTGATCAATTCAGTGGACGGCCCGGCGCTTGGCGAGTCACAAAATCAGCTGGCGCCTTTCGATCTGAAGCGCGATTATGCCGCTGTGCCCAAGCCGCAGCTCTTCCGGCGCAGCCAATGGGGAGCCCGCCCGCCGGCCAGAAGCTACAGCTACACCATGGCCAAACATCTCATATTCCATCACACCGCCGGCATTTCGGATTACAACGTGCGCGATTGGAACGACTGCGCCGCCCGGGTGCGCGCAATTCAAGCGTATCACATGGACAGCAATGGGTGGGATGACGTCGGCTACAACTATTTGATCTGTCGCCACGGCTCCATTATTCAAGGCCGTGAGGACGAAAATGATGGGACTGATGTGTTGGGAGCGCACGCTTGCGCCAAAAACTCCGGCACCATGGGCGTGTCCATGCTCGGGTATTTTCACAGAGACAATGTCAAACTTACCGCAGACCTGCCCACGCCGGAAATGCTCACCGCGTTGCAGCTTTTGCTTGCCTGGAAATGTTACGAGCGTAATATCGACCCCAAGGGCCGGAGTTTGTATGTGGCCCACGGAGCAGTTGCGGACCACATTATCGGCCATCGGGATGTTTGCGCGACGGCCTGCCCGGGCGATTCTTTGTTTGTGCACAAGCTGGCCATTCGAGATTCCGTGGCGAAGATCATCAATGACTTTACCACCCTGGTGCACGAACGAGATATCGATATTCCTGCATCATTTACACTGTTGCCGGCTTACCCGAATCCTTTTGCGCTTTCGCAAAATGCCGCTGCTTCTGCGATCCACATTTCTTTTCATCTTCCCGTTGCGCAGACATTGCGTCTGACGATTCACAATGTTACGGGGCAGATCGTGCGCGATTGGCCGGAACAATTGTGGGCAGCGGGCGTGCACCAGCTTGTTTGGGAAGGAGAGAATATCGCGAGCCAAAGAACTCCCACTGGCGTGTATTTCGTTCGCGCGGTAGGCGGGACAGAAATGCAGCAGAGCAAAATGCTGATCATCAAGTGATGCTCGATGCTGAAGCTCGTGCTTGCTTTGAAAATTCTACAAGCGGATCCGAGTAAGAGTAAGAGCAAGTGTAGGAATTCGGAGCGATTGCCAACTTGTTCCCGGGAGGAAGGGATGCCTTGTGCTCGCAGTGTCATGGTTTTGTTCCCGCCGAAACACCTGCTCTGGCGTGCAGAAAAGAGTTTGAAGTTTTTTGCGCTCTCACTGCTGTTGTTTGTTTTGCCAGTTTTCGCCCGCGCTCAAAAAATTGCCACCGCTGAAAAAGTCGATCGTGATCTTCTGCACAAGCTCGAAACCGTGTTCAAGGATTTCCGCGGCGATGCCGGCATTTACGTGCGCCATTTAGCCTCCGGCAGCAGCGCCGCCATTCGCGCGGAGGAGTTGTTCCCGACCGCGAGCATGGTCAAAGTGCCAATCATGCTGGCTCTGTTTGAGAAATTTGAAAAGGGCGAATTGGATTATCACGCCACGTTGACCTACCGTGATTCCCTGCTCTACGCCGGCGAAGACTTGCTCGGCTCGTTCAAGGACGGTGAGCAGATTGCGTTCAGCAAGGTCGTGATGCTGATGATCACCACGAGCGACAACACCGCGAGCTTGTGGTGCCAAAGCCTGGCCGGCACGGGAACGGCGATCAACGCCTGGCTGGAAGCACATGGCTTTCAGCAAACACGCGTAAATTCGCGCACGCCCGGCCGGGAGCAGGCGCGTGAGCAATTCGGCTGGGGACAAACCACGCCGCGCGAAATGGCGGAGCTGTTGGTGATGATTCGGGCCGGCCGTGCGGTGAGCCCTTCGGCCAGCGAACGCATGTACCGCAATCTCGTGCGCATTTATTGGGACGGCGAAGCGCTGTCGCAAATTCCGCCGGGCGTGCAAGCCGCTTCAAAGCAGGGGGCGGTCAACCGCTCGCGCTCGGAAGTGGTGCTCGTCAATGCTCCTGCCGGAGATTATGTATTTTGCCTCATGACTAAGAATCAGCTTGACGAGCGTTGGGAATATGACAACGAAGGCTATGTGCTGATTCGCAAAGTCTCGCGGTTGCTGTGGCAGCATTTCGAGCCCAAATCGCAATGGTCTCCCGCGCCGGACGCGCAAAAGTGGTGGTGAAGTGTGAAAGGAACAAAAAAACGTTCCGACTCGACTGATGAAATCCGCAGCTCCTGTGTGCGCATGGCGGCTCGTCTGGGCGTGGGTGAGCATATTTCTGAAATCGAAGCTGCTGCAGAGCAGTTTCGATTTGCAGCTTGTTTGTGCATCGGGTCGCTTCATTCAGAGCAAAAATCTTCATGCTAATTTTAGGTGCCCTCGTAGGTATTATTTTTCTCTGTTATATCGCGACTTCGCTTGCCTTGTTTGCCGGAACATATTGCAAACTTTCTGCTTCGCCTTTTCCCGAAGCAAACACGGGCAAATGGCCATTCCTCAGCATCCTGGTCGCGGCGCGCAATGAAGAAAAGTATTTGCCCGGCTGCCTTGATTCGTTGCTGCAATGCGAGTATCCCCGCGATCGATTCGAAATCGTCGTAATGAACGATCGTTCCACGGACGGTACACCTGCTCTATTGGCTGCCTATACGCACCGACACGCGCAAATTCGCAGCATTTTCATCTCCGAAGTAAGGCCAGGGATGTCGGGCAAGGCGAGTGCTCTGACGCAGGGCGCGGCGCATGCACGCGGCGAGATTCTTTTGTTTACAGATGCCGATTGCCTGGTGCCGCCAACATGGATGCGCCATATGGTTGATTGTTTCTCGCCCGCGACCGGCCTGGTGGGCGGTTTTGCTTTGTTGTCTCCACCGCCTTGGGCGCAACATTTTTTGAAGGAAGAGCGCGATGCTTTTTTTGCCAAGCTGCAAGCCCTGGATTGGATATATCTGCTCACCATCGGCGCGGGCGCGGCAGGGTGGGGCCACCCGGTTTCGATCATCGGCAACAATTTCGGCGTGCGCCGCGAAGCGTATGAACAAATCGGAGGGCACGCGCAGCTCGGCTTCAGCATTGTCGAAGATTTTGCCTTGATGCACAAGATCGCGCGCGCCCAAAACTGGCGCGTGCGTTTTGCTGTGGCCGCGCAGGCCGCCGTCTTCAGCTATCCTGCCCGAAACTGGCGGGAGTTTTTCGAGCAGCGCCAGCGTTGGACCGCGGGCGGCAAGGAATTTGGAGGATTTGCAAAATACCTGATCTTGCTCGCGCTCTGCTGTCATATGGCAATTGTCGTAGCCGCGTTTCACTCTTTGTCGCTCTTCGCATTTGGCTGCCTGGTCATGCTGCTCATGGATTTTTTGCTGCTTTGGCGCGGTACGGCGGTGCTGCGGGTTCGACACTTGCTCTGGTACGTTCTGCCATTCCGAATCTATTTTTTGATTTATAATCTTGCCCTTGCACCTTTCTTTTTTTTTCCGGCCTCCGTGCGCTGGAAAGGCCGGCGCTATCGCCAGGGGGCGCGCGGTCTGCAAATGGAGGAAGAATTAGCGCAACGATGATTGAAATCTCTTCGGTTTTTTCCTTTCCAATTTTTGATTTTCTCTTCGCCTTGGGCGTGATTTTTTTTCTTTACGCCGAAACGCATTATCATTTCCGCTTTGCTCCCAGCCTTTTGTACCGTCGCCGCCCGGAGATCATCGCCGACGCGCCGCATCGCTTGGAGCCCGGCCATGCCCTGCCGATTTTGGTAATCATCAAAGACGCGCATCGTTTTCCCGTCACCTTGCAGCGGGTGCGTGCTGAAATTGCTCTGGTGCGCGCGGTGCTGCCCTCTCCGGCGCGGCATTCTGGCTCACACCAAAGGGCCCGGCTGGAATTTACTTTGCAGGAGCAGCGCGAAGAGGTTTCTTCAGCATGGTGGTGGCGGATTTACTTTGTGGAATTGCCCGCTGAATTTGCGAGCAATTTGGAGGTGAACGTCGGGATCGCTTATCGCTGTCGCGGCAAGAATTTCGTTTGCTGGAACGATAATCACGTGGGCACGAGCCACGCACCGCTGCAAGTCTTTCGCTCGCTTTGGCCTTTGCCCACTTTGCCAAATTACTATCACGGCGATTTGCATTTTCATTCCGATGCCACCGACGATCAAGTCGAGTTCGGCGCGCCGGTCGAAGCCGTGATCGCAATGGGAAGAGCGCAGGGATTGTCTTTTTGCGGTATCACGGATCATTCTTATGATCTCGACGATTTTCCCGATGACTATTTGCACAACGATCCCGCGCTGCGCAAATGGCATGCGCTGCAAGCACGCATTCAAAAATTGAACAATGCGCACGACGGTTTTGTGCTGATTCCGGGTGAAGAAGTATCTTGCGGCAATGCTGCCGGCGACAATGTGCATTTTCTCATCTTCAACCATCCGCATTTCATTGCCGGCAGCGGCGATGGCGGCGAGAAATGGCTGCACACCACTCCCGACCATTCCATACGTGAAATCCTCGACGTTTTGGATGAAAACGCACTGGCGTTCGCCGCGCATCCGGCAGCGCCCGTGCCTTTTTTGCAAAGAAAGCTGTTGCGCCGCGGTTGCTGGCAGGCGCAGGATCTGGCGCATCCTCGCCTGCATGGCATGCAGTTCTGGAACGGTGGCGCGAAGGGCGAAGAGGATGGGCAACGCCTGTGGCTTGATTTTTTGGTGCAAGGAAAAAAGCTGACCGCCATTGCCGGCAATGATGCCCATGGCAACTTCAATCGCTTCCGGCAAGTTTCTTTGCCCTGCTTGAAGATGGTGGAGCATCCTCGCCACGTTTTTGGGCGTTTTCATACTGCGATCAAGCTAAAAACAAGACCTCAATTGCATGGCGTGCTCGCGGCGCTGCGCAGCGGCAGCGCCATCATCACCAATGGCGTGTTTGTTGAATTGGAGCTGGTTCCCGAGGATGATGAAATCAGTTGGCCGGGTGCACCTGCCAACCAGGGCATAAACCGTCTCTGCTTGCGAGCAACAAGCACACCGGAATTCGGACGCTTGGAACGCGTAATGATATGGCGGGGAGATTTAGAAGTGAAGCGGGAAGAGGTATTTTATGAAAACCAAAAATTTGCCGAGGAGTATCGATTTGAAGTTGTGCTGAACTTGCCCTCATGGCAAGGTAATTCTTATCTGCGCGGAGAAGTTTGCTCCTCTTCCGAAACCTCGCCTCTCTCTTCGCAAGCCCTTTCGAATCCTATTTGGATCGTCGCTCCAGCTTAGTAGCCACACAGGTGAAGGCTTCAGCTGGCGTCTTTCAGGCCATTTCGTGTTCGTGTACAACTGCAAGCTGGACACCGGCCAAACCCAATGCCATTCTCGCCGTACGCTCGCTCGCTCCCGGCGTGCCTAATTTTGCCCGCACGGTCGCGAGTTGCTGCCGCATGCGCGCGTTGGTTTGGTGCTCGAACAACAGTGGAGCTAAAGCCTCCGCCGCGGTTGCCGGTGTGAAATCGTCCTGCACAAATTCCGGTGCGATTTTTTCGCCCATCACGACATTCACCAGACCGATGAAAGGCAATTTCACCACGCGCTTGCCGATCGCATAAGAAAGACGTGAGGTGCGATACACGATCACCAACGGTGTGCCGAAGCACGCGGTTTCCAAAGTTGCTGTGCCCGAACAAACCAGGCAGGCCGTGCTGTCGCGCATGATTTCATATGTGGCATGGTTGATCAATTGGATATCGAAGTTGGGAAGACACTCGCGATACAATTCCGCGGGCAGGGTCGGCGCTTGCGCAAGGGCGATTTGCAGATCCGGATGCCGCTGCCGCAGCCTTTGTGCGGTTGCGAGCATGTCGGGCAGCAATCGTTCGATTTCCTGCCGGCGGCTGCCAGGAAGCAGGCCGAGCAAGGGTTTATGCTCCTGAAGATGATAGCGCGCAAAAAAGCCCGGTCGTGATAGCTTCGGCACCAGCCCCTCCAGCAG
The DNA here is from genome assembly GCA_044869275.1 of bacterium. Classification (GTDB taxonomy): domain Bacteria; phylum Zhuqueibacterota; class Zhuqueibacteria; order Zhuqueibacterales; family Zhuqueibacteraceae; genus JBIOXB01. The sequence goes on along the minus strand of JBIOXB010000194.1, from coordinate 3,671 downwards.
TGGATGGCCGACGAATGTCGAGGGCAGGCCGGCACTTTGAAATAAGTCTGCTTCAAACGGAAAAACCACCGCCATTTCATCGATCAAGCGCGCCATCTTGGGAATGCGGCCGGCGCCCCAGGCCCACACTTGCGGCGCGATGTAATACAGAATCTTGACGCCACGCGCGCGCAAGCGTTCGGCCAGGCGCAGATTGAAGCCGGGATAATCGATCAGGATCGCAACGTTCGGTTTTTGCCGCTCGATCACGGCCTCTAGAGTGCGCATGACGCGCCGCAAAAACGGTATGTGTCGAATCACTTCGGTGAAGCCGACGACGGCCATGTCACGAATGTGAAACAGCAATTCCATGCCCGCTGCGGCCATGCCGTCGCCGCCAATGCCGGAGATGCGGCTGTTCGGGTGCAAAGCTCTTAATGCTTGCACCAAACGCGCACCGTGCAAGTCACCGCTGGCTTCGCCGGCGACGATGAGAATGTTGATGGGGGTGTCCATTTACACCTTGCACCCTACACGTGTAAGGTGTAACGTGTAAAGTGTAAAACGTATCACAAACGATATCTGCAGAATGCCCAAACGTGAGGTTCTCATACCCGCACCTGCCCCTCGCCGTGCACGATGTATTTGATCGAGGTCAATTCACGCAGCCCCATGGGCCCGCGCGCGTGCAGTTTTTGCGTGGATATGCCGATCTCCGCGCCGAAGCCGAACTCGAAGCCGTCGGTAAAACGCGTGGAGGCATTGACGTAAACCGCTGCCGCATCGAGCTCGCGGGTGAAGCGTTCGGCGGCGGTGAGACTACGCGTGACAATCGCTTCGCTGTGCTGGGAAGAGTAGCGCTGTATGTGCGCCAGCGCTTCATCCAAACTTTTTACCACGCGCACCGCCAGCACCAGCCGCAAAAATTCTTCTTCCCAATCCGCCTCGGTCGCGGGTTTGGCTTGCGAAAAAAGTCCCAGAGTGCGCTCGCAGCCGCGAATTTCCACGCCATGCTGCACGAGCCTGTCCAGCAATTCTTTTAGATATCGCTCCGCCCAGGCTTCGTGCACCAGCAAGGTTTCAATGGCATTGCAGACCGAAGGCCGCTGCACTTTGGCATTCACACAGATATTAATTGCCATCTCGCGCTCGGCAGAAGCATCGAGGTACAAATGGCAATTGCCCTCGCCGGTTTCAATCACGGGCACGGTGGCGTTCTGGACGACGGATTGAATCAATCCCGCGCCGCCGCGCGGAATGAGCACATCGATCAAGCCGTGGGCGCGCATCATGCCGGCAGCAACTTCGCGATCGGGGTTTTCGATCAATTGCACGGCCCCGCGCGGCAGCTCGCAACTCTCCGCCGCCGTCGCCAATACTTCGACGATGGCGTGATTGGAATGCAGCGCTTCCTTGCCCCCGCGCAGAATCACGGCGTTGCCGCTTTTCAAGCACAGGCCTGCAGCATCGGCCGTGACGTTGGGCCGCGCTTCATAAATGATGCCGATCACGCCAAGCGGCACGCGCACCTTTTGGAGGCGCAGCCCGTTGGGGCGTGTCCAGCCCTCGAGCACCTCACCAATAGGATCCGGAAGCGCGGCAACTGCGCGCAGGCCCTCAGCCATCGTCGCGATGCGCTTCTCATTGAGCATGAGACGATCAACCAGTGCGGAAGATATGCCGTGGCCTAAACCCAGCTCGACATCCTTTTGATTAGCAGCGAGAAGGTATTGGGCAGATTGCAGCAGGGCCTTCGCCATTGCTTCCAGTGCCGCATTCTTTTGCGCCGTGCGGCACTGCGCCAGGGCGGCCGCAGCAACTCGCGCGTGCCCGCCTTTTTCCTGAACTTCCCGCGGCAACGCGACTGATCTTGGCGTGCTCATATTTAACTGGCTCGTAATAAACACTCATTGCCCGTAGCACAGCATCAAGGATCAAGCATCTAGCATCCAGTTGCCAGTAACCAGCAACTTCATCAAACAGGATTCAATCCACGGCAAGAATTTCCCCATTCATCGCCACAAAGCCATCGGGATTTGTGAATGCGACCTCGTGCTTGCGATCTTTGGGATAGCCGATGGCGGCGCAGCCCACTTCGCCTTTTTTGTTCACGGCGACGAACTTGTCGTAATAGTCGATCTTCTTGCCGAGCTTCTTGTTGATTTCGACGATGCGGCGGCAGGCTTCCAGGCAGGCTTTCGACGGAGACATGCCCTGGCGCATGAGTGAGACGACATAAAAACTGCCGCAAGTGCGAATCACTTCCTCGCCGCGGCCGGTTGCGCCGGCGGCACCGACTTCGTTGTCCACATACAAGCCCGCTCCGATGATGGGCGAATCTCCCACGCGTCCGGAAATCTTGTAGGAGAGCCCGCTGGTGGTAGTGATGCCGGCAATGTCGCCATTGGCATCGACCGCGAGCACATTGATCGTGCCATACGTTCTCCCGGTATGGTCGCGATAAATGCCGTCTGCCGGCGGCACCCAATCGTCCTCGTCACTGTGGCTTTCTTTCCATTTCAGCCATTTAATGCGGGATTTTTCCGTAAGCAAGTTTTCAATGGGAAAGCCGTGCGCTATCGCGAATTTTTGGGCTCCCGCCCCCACGAGCATCATGTGATCCGTGCGCTCCATAACCAGTCGCGCTACGCTACTCGGCGTTTTGACGCCTTCGAGACAACCCACCGCGCCCACGCCGAAAGTCGGGCCGTAGATGCAGGAGGCATCAAGCTGCACCACACCGTCTTCGTTCGGCAAGCCGCCGTAGCCCACACTGTTATCTTCGGAATCGAGCTCGGTCACGTTTGCGGATTTCTCCACGGCGTCCATGACATTCCCGCCGATGCTCAAAATCTCCCAACCGGGCGCGTTTGTTTTGCTGCCCCAGTCTTCGCCGCGGCTGCAAACCAGAACGGGCAGTTTGCCGCCCGCGCGCGCGGCTGCCCGGGACTTGCTGGTAACAATCGCCGGCGCATGCCCAAACACCGGAATCGAGGCCCCCAACCCCGCGATAGATTTCAAGAAGCCGCGACGTGACAGTTCTTTCATTGTCATTCCTCCTTGTGAAACTGTTTGAATGGCCAGAACGCAATCAATCATTTTGCTTTCTTTCCCGTGCGCGCAACAGCGCGCCCCAAAACGAATCATACGAATGAATCTTCTCGGTTTCGCCACGCGCATCGACGACGGGGTTGGCCTCATTGTACCATCGAAAGATGCCGCCCCGTAGATTGGCAACAGATCGCGCTCCGGCTTTGAGGACTTCCGGCTGCACGCGTTGCACGAAAATCGAGCTGCGATAACCCACGGAGCAGTAAAACACCGCGTGTTTGCCTTGGAGAGTATCGCCATACATCTTGATAAAATCCGCGGCCGTCATCTGTGCATCGACTTGAATGGCGGAATGGAGGTGGCTGGTTTGATATTCTTCCGGCGCGCGAGTATCGAAAAGCAAATACGGCGCAGTATCCGAAGCTGCGATTCTCTGTTTCAATTCTTGCCAACTGATATTCGTGACGGGAAAATTTCTTTGCACGAGCTTCTCGATGACCTCCAGAGAGAGCTGAGCACAGACGGGCAAGGGCAGCAGCAGGAGAAGGAAGAAAGTAGCAGCCGTTTGCGGCATGGACTCTCCTATGGATGAGGCGGGAGCTTTTGCGAATGTGCCAATATACTCATGCCGCGCGGTGGTG
>JBIOXB010000193.1:0-5640 GCA_044869275.1 bacterium | reverse complement strand
GAATTGTAAAACCTCTTTCCCCCCGTTTTCATATCAACCAACATTTGCGCCGGCCGGAAGCGTTCGTCCAATCTGCCGGCGTAGTGTTGCAAACGCTCAACAACGCGGTCGACGCCCAACCTGTCAGCATAATGCAACAACCCGCCGCGAAAGGGTGGGAATCCCGTGCCGAAAATCATGCCGGCGTCGACGTCGTGCGGTCGGCGCACGATTTGTTCGGCCAGGCAAAGCGCGGCTTCGTTGATCATCAACAGCACACAACGTTCTTGCGCTTCACTCTTCACGAATTTCGTGCCGGGCGCGGCATTGCTTGCGAAGAAAGCGTAAACCGCGGGATCGACTCTCTTTTCTTTACCCTGATAAAGATAAAAACCTTTGCCGTTCTTTTTGCCAAGCCGGCCCTCAGCAACCATTTTGTCGAGTCCGCCGGCAACGCCCATGCGTTCGCCGAAGGCTTCGATCAAAATGTGGGACACTTTCGCACCCACGTCAATGCCGATCTCATCCATCAAGTTGAACGGCCCCATCGGCATGCCGAACTGCAACAGGGTTTCATCGATTTGCTCAATGCTCGCGCCTTCCAACAACAGGCGCGAAGCCTCGGCCAGGTAAACCGCGAGAATGCGATTTACTAAAAAGCCCGGCGCATCTTTCACCACGATCGGGGTCTTGCCCAGCTTTTTCGCAAAGGCAACGAGGCTGGCAATGGTTTGGTCGCTGGTGTGCCGGCCGCGAATGACTTCCACCAAAGGCATGCGGTGAACCGGGTTGAAAAAATGCAGGCCGCAAACCCGGTCCGCGCGCCGGGTGGCTTCCGACATCGCGGTAACCGAAAGCGAAGAAGTATTGCTCGCCAGCACCACGTGCGGCGGTAGAATTTGATCGAGCTCTGCGAAAACTTTTTTCTTGAGATCGAGATTTTCGACGATCGCTTCGATCACGAGATCGACGCGATGAAAACCGGAATAATCGACCGTTCCGGAGATCAAGGCCATTCTGTTTTGCATTTCCTTCGGCGCCAGGCGCCGCTTCTTGACGGATTCCGAAAAGACTTTGGCTGCCGCTTCCATGCCCTTGGCCACCGCCGCGTAGTTGAGGTCTTTCATGCGCGTGGGCAGATGGTTGTGCGCCATGAGCTGCGCAATCCCGCCGCCCATCAGGCCCGCGCCCAGCACGCCGATACGGTTAAAGGATGGAAACGGGCCGTCATACCCCGGCGCGCCCTTGTCTCTTTTGATTTCCTCGGTGAGATGGAAGATCGCAATGAGGTTTTTGGAAACCTCGGAGGCGATGACTTTGCCGACCAGCTCGGCTTCCATCGCCAAGCCAGCCTTGAGATCGAGCGGATAGCCGCGCTCCACCGCTTCGAGCGCCAATTCGGGCGCGGGATAGTGGCCGCGCGATTCCGCGCGCACGCGTTTGCGCGCCTGCTCGAATAAGACGCGGCGCCCGACAAAATTTCTCTCCAGCAAAACTTGCTGCGCATTCGCGCGCTTGCGCCGGCTTTCGATCTTGCGCCGTAGCTCCGTGCTGCGGATTTCCACGGCAAAAGCATGCGCGATGCTGCGCAGCATCTCGTGGGAAAACTCCGCGGGAATGATGCGGTCGACGAGGCCGGAGCGATAAGCGCGCTTGGCGTCGACCAATTTTCCGGTGAGAATATACTCCAAAGAACGCTGAATGCCGATCAGACGCGGCAGGCGCTGCGTGCCGCCAAAACCGGGGATGATGCCGAGGCGCACTTCCGGCAAACCAATGCGGGTCTTGTCGATATCGTGCGCCAGCCGGAAATCGCACGCCAGCACCAATTCCAGCCCGCCGCCCACGCATGCGCCAGAAATCGCGGCAATCGTGGTTTGCGGCAGCGCGGCGATTTTGTCGAACACCGCCTGTCCCATCGCGGCTTTGCGCGCGCCTTCGAGCGGATCGCGAATGCCTTCGATTTCCTCGATCTTCGCTCCTGCGATAAAGTTGCCTGCTTTGGCGCTGAGAATGACTAGGCTGTTCAAATCACGGCGCTCGCGGACCTCTTCCAGGCGCTGCGCCAGTTCCATCATCACCGGCGAGGCGAGAATATTCACTTTTTCGCCGGGTGTGTCCAAAATCAGGAAGCCAATGTCGCCTTCGGTTTCAAAACGCAACGCGGAGGCAGTTTGTGTTTTAGATTCAGATTCGAGCTGCAGCATGTTCATCGATTCCTCTTTTACGGTATGGCGGTTCTCTGATGCTCACGCGTGACGAGGGAGACTGTGCAAGGCGCTTTGCCTCCTACGGCAAATTCTCCAAATCATTCAGATCCTTGAATCTCCCCGTGGCTTTTTTGTTTACCTTGAGATAGCGCAGGCTGATAATGTTCACTAACAAATTTTCTGACAAATCCGGAGTGTCGAAACCAAACTCACGCAACACTTCAACCATGCGCGCGGATTTGCGGGATGGACTGCAACCCAGACATCAATATTATTTGTGGCGCGTGGATAGCCATGATAGCTGACGGCATATCCGCCAATCAAAAGATATCGCACATTTTTAGCGTTCAGCAACTTCAAGAACTCTTGGAATTCTTGTGTATCTTGATGATCCATGGTTCGAAACTCAGATGAATTCATTGAGATTGGGTATTGGGCGTAGTTCTGAAAAAGATTTTTTCAGAATGACAAAAAGGAGATGAAGCTTTGACCAGCCACGATCCACGATCTTCAAACCTCCATCATCGATCATCAGACTCACCTGCGCTCCACCACCATCGCCCCGCCTTGTCCGCCGCCGACGCACAACGTGGCCAAACCCAGATTCAAATCACGGCGCTGCATTTCTTTGAGCAAAGTCAGAATCAAGCGCGTGCCCGAGCTGCCTACGGGGTGGCCGAGTGCGATGGCGCCGCCGTTCACGTTCAAAATCTCGCGATCGATTTCTCCAATCGGTTCTTCACGGCCGATCCACTTCTGCGAGAGCTTGGCTTCGCGGAACACCATTTCATTGGCGAGCACTTGCGCGGCAAAAGCTTCATTGATTTCGATGAGCTGAATGTCTTTGAAAGAAACGCCCGCCAATTTCAGCGCGCGCGGCGTTGATACCGCCGGGCCGAGGCCCATGCGTGCGGGATCGAGCCCCGCAAAGGCATAACCGCGGACGTAGCCGAGGATTTTCATGCCCAATGCTTTGGCTTTTTCTGCGGACATCACCAGCACGGCCGCCGCGCCGTCGGTAATCTGGCTGGAATTGCCCGCGGTGACGGAGCCGTATTCGCGGTCGAAAACCGGCCGCAATTTCGCCAGCGCTTCCATGTTTTGATTTTTGCGAATGCCGTTGTCTTCATCCACGACGATATTGTATTTCGGCGGGGGAAATACCGGCAAGATTTCCTCGCGCAGCTTGCCCAGATCCGTCGCCATGGTCGCGCGTTGATGGCTCATTAAAGCAAAGGCGTCCTGTTCCTGGCGCGTGATGCCGAATTCCTTCGCCAGCACCTCGGCGGTTTCGCCCATGTTGAGATCGCAAACCGGGTCGGTCAATCCCACCTGCAAACCGATAATGGGCTTGAAATGTTTGGGCCGGAAATGCGTGAAGGCGTTGATTCTTTCGCCCAAAGATTTTGCTTTGGCCGCTTCCGCCAAGACCTCGGCATATTCCGGCGGGTATAAAATCGGAATATTGCTCATGGACTCCACGCCGCCGGCGAGGACGACGTCCGCCATGCCGGCCGCGATCTTGAGATGGGCATTGGCAATGGCCTCCATGCCCGAGGCGCAATTGCGCGCGACGGTTACCGCGGGCACGCGGCGCGGAATGCCGCTCTTGAGCGCAATCACGCGCGCGATGTTCGTGGCCTCCGGCGGCTGCGCGATATTGCCCATCACCACTTCGTCGATGATTTCGGGATCGACGCCCGTGCGCTCGATCACCTCCTGCACCACAAGGCGCCCGAGCTCCTGTGCCGGCATCTCTTTGAATACGGTGCCGGCTTTCGCATAAGGCGAGCGCAGGCCGTCAACAATCACTACTTCGCGCATAGACCTCTCCTTATTGTTTCTCTTTTTGATTCCCGGCTTTCAATCTGCGCGACTCGTTCTTCGATCTTCGTGCGAGCAAGCCGTCCAGAATGAGAGCGCTGATCTGCTCCGCGGCGTCGCGCAAATCATATCTTTTGTCTTTGCTCAAAACCCAAAGTGTGCTGAATTCATCCAATGCGCCGAACAGCGCGCGCTTGACAATGCCGGGGAGCAAATCGCTCCGGAACGTGCCCGCGCTCTGGCCTTCGCGAATGATGCTGCTGATCAAATTGAGGTAATCATTGAAGCGCGAGCCGGAGTATTCCTTAATGAACTTGTTGGATTGCCGCAGCTCGAGCTGAATCACAGCGGCAAGATCGGGCATGGTGCGCACCAGCTCGAAATGCTGGTGAATGAATGTGCGCAGCTTTTCCGCGGGGTCGGAGGCGGTGGCCAGCAGAGCTTGAAATCTGTCGATGATCTTGCCCATGTTTTCATCAAACAGGCAGATCAAAATATCGTCTTTATTTTTGAAATACAGATAAATGGTACCGTCGGCGACGCCCGCGTGGAAGGCGATCTCAGAAATTTTTGCGTTGTAGAAGCCTTTGCGCGCAAAGACTTTCACCGCGGATTTCAGGATGCGGTCGCGCTTATCGTCGCGCGCGCGACTCTGAGACCCTTTGGGGCGGCTCTTGCCCGCGGCGCCATTTTGTCCCGCGCTGGGCAGCATTAGCGATTTTTTTTTGGGGAGGATGGCCATGATTTAAAAATGAATGATTATTCATTCATAAAATAGCAATCCTGGCGTGAAGCGCAAGTCTTTTTTGTGAGCGCGGGGGGCGAGCGCCCATATGGCACCCCTGATTCGGGCCGCTGCCCAGAAACTCTGCCGGAAATACTGCATCGGGCCGGAGTTCAAGCTTGACATTTTGTCTATTTTATGCTACCATTTTCCCGCCAGTATTGGCGCGACCTCAAAACATCTCGAGCCACTCCCAGCTTGATCGCCGCGATGCTGGGCAACATCAGTCCACGGAGGGATCTCACTATGCCGAAAAGATTCATCTTTCTGCTTAGTTTCTGCATCATTCTGGCATTTGCAACCGCTTGCGAAGTTGACCGCGGGCTGGCGCCGCCCGCGCAAGGCATCACCGGTCGTATAACCTACCTAGGCACGTGGCCGGATACCACCGAGTGGGTGCGGATTGCGGTTTTCAAAAAGCTGCCAGCCACGGTATTGGACATTCCCTTGAACCCGCCGCTTTTCAGCGATACCTTGCCGAGGTTCTTGAAATCGTATGAGTACGAGCTCGATGTGCCGCCCGGCACATACGAATGGGTCGTGCTCGCTTGGAAGCCAGTCAAACAGTTTGCCTCCAACCAATTTAGCGGCCTCGATACCTTGGGCATGTATGCCCTGCCGGGAACGATCAATCAGCCGCGCCCCATTACCGTTCCAGACAAGGGGGAACTTCCCGGAGTTGACATCCAAGCGGATTTTTCACGCCTCCTGCCGGCGTCGCCGATATTGCCGTAGTCGTTTTCAATTCTCTCCCATCACGCAAGTTTTCTGCCAAGCAGACTTGCTGTCATTCCCCTCCCGCAACGGCCGGAGGAATCCAACTTTACGACCGTTGGATTCCTG
>JBIOXB010000192.1:0-2301 GCA_044869275.1 bacterium | reverse complement strand
TTAGCGAAAATCTTCCTGAAGCAATGCGCGATTTATTCCTACTGCGGCAAGTGCGCCTCTCGACACGGCAAAGGAGATATGTTGCATTGGGTGTATCATATCGCCGCCAGCGTAGACGCCGGGAACGCTTGTTTGCCCGAAGTCATCTACTTTGACCGTTCCAAAATCGGTAAATTCGCAGCCTAGCTGTTTCGCTAAGACTGAGTGTTGCTGTTGTTTCGGACGAATGAAAATAGCTTTGCGGGCAAGAGTTTCACCATTCGCAAAAACAATATTCTCAAGCTGCCCGTTTTTTTCCTCAAGGCGAACAATCCGTTCCTCACGAATCGAAATATTGTTCTTAGACAAAAGTCTGCTTTCATCTTCGGAGAGTGTCGCCACGCCGTCGGTGCAAAGCACCAGGTCATTGCTCCATCCTTTGAGCATTTCGGCAAGTTCAAACCCGACAGTACCGTTGCCATAAAGCGCAAGCGGCTGGTCGCGCACTTCCCAGCCGTGACAGTACGGACAATGAAAAATGCTTTTGCCCCATAATTCCTTGAAACCTTCAATCTCCGGCATTTCGTCAACGACTCCGGTTGCCAGCAATAATTTGCGGCAAGCTATGCGAGTTTCGTCGTCCAGTTTGATTTCAAAACCTTTGCTCTGCGCTTTTGCCGCTTTAATTCCTACCGAACATAATTCCACCGTTTCGTATGGGCGCAATTGTTCGCGTCCAATTCGTACAAGCTCGGCGGGCGCAGTTCCGTCACGAGTGAAAAAGCCGTGTGATTCCTGAGCGACCGCGTTCCGTGTTTTTCCCGTATCAGAAACGAGAACGCGACGGCACGACCGTCCTAAAATCAGCGCGGCACTCAACCCGGCAAAACCACCGCCAACAATTACAACATCATAAAGTTTCATCTGTCTCATCCTTTCTCATCTCAATCAGTAGCCAGAACTTTGTTAGTAATGCGAAGCGGCATAACGACCCCAAGCTCAGCGACCGCGGAGTGCGGCGCGGCACCTGCATGGTGGGCGGAAAGGCGGCGGTGGAAGCAGGTGCCGTGACGCACGGAGCGGTTCGCTGTAGCGCACGGTTAGATCCAACGGCGAACGCGAGAACAATATTGTTCATAAGAATCACCGAATTTCTCCCGGAGATAACGCTCCTCTTGTTTCACGACGCCAAAATGCAGAACGAGCAACAGCACGCAGGCAGAGATCACAAACCAGAGACTGTTGGCGAGGAGGGCGAAGGCCAGCACAAAGAGCAGAAACGCTACATAAATCGGATTGCGGCTCACGCTAAAAACGGCAGTCATGACAAGGGCCTTAGTCGGACGATAAGGATTTGAATGGGTGCCCTGTGCAATAAAAGTGCGCCTAGCTAAGACAACGACCGCAATAGAGATCGCGATCATGACGACACCGACGAGAATGGGAAGGGTGTTTGCTGGCGCGAACCATCGCAGCGGGAAGAAATGCCTGGCTACAAACCCAAGCAGAATACAGCCTAAAGCAAGCAAAGGCGGTGGCGCAATAATTCGGGCGCGATCAGGTGTAGCGTTCATGACGCGAGAGAAGACAGCTTGGTGCAACCAACGTGGCGTTACCCACATAAAGATCACGGAGGCCTTGTTGGCCCAGCCCGGCACGACGCTGATGCGTCCGGCCTGTAGCGCGCGGATCCCGGCGCGCACCACGGGTGCCGGCTTCATCATCAATAGCTTCAACGCGGGCGTGATCTTCTGTTGCGCCGCCGTGGCGAATCCCGTGTCCGACATGCCGGGACAAAGCGCCGTGACTGTGATCCCATCGCGCTTGAGTTCGCGATGCAGGGCTTCACCCAGACGCAATACGTAAGCTTTGGCGGCTGAATAGACGGCGAAGTTCTGGACGCCCTGGTAGGCCAACAGGCTGGCGACCAGCAGAATTTTCCCGCGTTTCCGTGCCCGCATGTCTTGCGCAAAGACGTGGGTAACGGCGGTCAGGCTCGCCACATCCAATTGCACCATCGCCAACGCCGCATCCAAATCGGCGTCGAGGAACGGACCTTGCAGTCCGTGCCCTGCGTTGTTGATCAGGATGTCAATTGCAATGCCGCGCTCCCGGAGTCGCTCTTGCAGTTGGACGATGGCCGTGACATCGGAAAGATCAACCTGCTCCACGACGACCTCAACGCGATGCTGTTGGCGATTTCCTCAGCAATTGCCTGAAGCCGATCCAAGCGACGCGCCACCAAGACTAAGGCATGGCCTTGCTCGGCATATTGGCGGGCGAACTCCTCGCCGAAGCCACTCGAGGCGCCTGTGATAAGAA
>JBIOXB010000191.1:0-20084 GCA_044869275.1 bacterium | reverse complement strand
CGCCACCACTTCCGGCACACCGCGGCGGGTTTTCATCAACCCGGCGATGGTGCCCCACGAAGCTCCGGCCAGGGCCCCGGCGAGGAAGAGCGAGAAGGCACCAACCGGCGCCGGCAGTTCAGCCAGCGCGGGCGCCAAACAGGCAGCGGCCAAAGCGCCCATCAACAATTGCCCTTCGGCGCCGATGTTCCATACGCCCGCGCGAAACGCCAGGGCCACAGCCAGGCCGGTGAGCAAGAGCGGAATCGTTTTAACCAAAGTTTCGGCGAGTGCAGAGCTAGAGCCGAACGCGCCCTGCACCAGGGCGGCAAAAGCCTGGGCAAGGTCGTAGCCGCTGGCCAGCAGCAACAATGCGGCAAAAGCCGTGGCCAGCACCCACGCTGCGAGGAAAGGGACAACGGTGAAAAGCCTACTCATCAGCGGAAGCGGCGTTCATGGCATTTCTTCCAAAGCCTCGGTGCCCAGCATGAGCGCGCTCACCTTCTCACGTGACACGCCGGGTGAAAACGGGCCGGCAATGCGGCCGGCAAACATCACCGCGAGCCGATCCGCGAGCGCGAAGACCTCATTTAATTCAGTTGAAATGAGCAACACCGCTGTGCCGCGCACTTTTTCAGCGCGCAACAAATGATGAATTTTGTTCGTCGTGGCGACGTCCACGCCGCGTGTAGGGTTGACGGCGACCAACAACTTCGGCCCGCGCACCAGCTCGCGCGCCACCAGCAATTTCTGCAGATTGCCGCCGGAAAGCGTTTCGACGGGCGCATCGAGGCCACGGGTGCGCACTTCAAACCGCTCGATGACCTCCTGGCTCCACGCGCGCAGGCGATCACGATGCAGCCAGCCTTTGGTTTGAAAGCGCGCTTCGCGATGCGCAAACAGTGCGGCATTCTGATAAACGGCAAGGCCGGGAAACAAGCCCATGGCTTTGCGGTCCGCCGGAATGTGCGCAAGGCCGTTTTGAATTCGCTCCCAAGTTGGGGTATGAGAGATTTCGCGATCTTCCAGCCATAGACGGCCGCTGAGCAGAGAGCGCAAGCCCAGCAACACTTCCGCCAATTCCTCCTGGCCGTTGCCGTCCACGCCGGCAACAGCAAGAATTTCACCGGCACGAATTTCAAAGGAGACGTTTTTCAAGCTCGCCGCCGCGGTGTTACCACGCGCGTGCAACGCTTCGACTTTGAAGGCGCGGCGGGAAGAAGCCGGCGCTTTTTGAAGCGGGGCGGTTGCGGCCATCTCCGGCGCAATGGCACGGGCGATTTCGGCAACCCCGGCATGCGTTGTGACAAACTCCCCGCTCACTTTTCCCGCACGCAAAACCGTGATACGATCGCTGATCGCCTTCACTTCCTCGAGTTTATGCGAGATAAAGATGAGGCCATAGCCTTGTCGCCGCAACGAGCTTAGCAGTGCGAAAAGTTCCTCCACTTCCTGCGGGGTCAAAACCGCGGTGGGTTCGTCGAGTATGAGCAGCCGGCACTTCCGCAGCAAGACCTTAAGAATCTCCACGCGCTGCTGCTCGCCCACGGCGAGCTCGGAAATGCGGCGGGTAATATCGAGGCGCAAGCCGGTTTGTTGCATCGCGGCCTCGGCCTCTGCTTGCAGGCGCCGTTTTCCGGATTCGGAAAAACCAAAGCGCGAGTTGCCCAGCATGAAATTTTCTCTAATCGTGAAATTGGATACCAGCATGAAATGCTGGTGAATCATGCCCAATCCGGCGCGAATCGCCTCCGCCGGGCTTCCCGGTGAGAAGGGTTTTCCGTCTAAGCAAATTTTGCCGGCATCCGCCTGTAGCAGGCCGTAAAGAATATTCATCAAAGTCGATTTGCCGGCGCCATTCTCACCGAGCAGAGCATGAATTTCCCCGGCGGCCACGGTGAGATGCACGCCGTCGAGCGCCAGCGTGCGGCCGAATCGTTTGGAGAGATTTTGAGTTTCTAAAAGAGAGGAAGGCATGTCGTAGGAAAAATCAAAATTCAAAAAGCAAAATTCAAAAAATCTAGCAGGATGCTGAAATTTCTTTAGTGCTGTCCGTGCGTCACTTCGGTCTTCGCCATGACGAAAAAACGCTTCTATCAGCATCCAGCCAGAGGCTAAAAGCCTTGCGGAACCGCAACGGTGCCGGCGAGTATGCCGTCTTTAACTTCTGCAATTTGGGCCGAAACTTCAGAAGGAATTTTGGCTTGGAGCTGTGGGTTAATCGCCAGCGAGACCACCTCCTCCTTCATGCCCAGACGCATGATTTCAGCCTGAAAGGCTTTTTCTTTCACGCGGTGTGCGACGTTCACGAAAGCTTGCGGAATATCCAGCACCGCGCTGGCGAGAATCACCTGCGGCGCGATCTCGTTTTGGTTTCGGTTGGAGCCGTACGCGAATACGCCCGCTCTTTCCTGCACGGCCTGAAACACGCCCAAGCCCGCGGCATCGGCATTCTGAAAAATAAAATCCGCGCCGCGATCGATCAATGCCAGCGCCGCTTCTTTCGCCGCACCGGCGTCCTCCCAATTGCCGATGAAGCTTTGCGTGACGACAAAATCCGGATGCACGGACCGGGCGCCGGCTTCGAATGCAATGAATCCGCTTTTCACCGAGGGTATTTCCAAGCCCCCGACGCAGCCGCCGCGGCCGGTTTTCGACATCAGCGCCGACATCACGCCCATCAAATAGGTCGCTTGCTCGATTTGAAAGATCATCGGTGCGACATTGGGCCGCACCGTGGTGCCGCTGCTGGTAATGAAAACCGTGTTGGGAAAATCGGGCGCTACTGCGGCGGCGGCGTCCTGGAATTCAAAGCCGTGACCGAATACGAGATGGAAGCCGCGGCTGGCATAATCGCGAAAGCCTTGTTCGAATTCCGCCGGCGTTTTGACTTCGACCTGCGAGATTTCCGCGCCGAGCTCATCACGAATGCGCAGCAAACCTTCGTAGGCGCTGGCATTCCAGCCGCCATCACTCACGGGGCCGGGAGAAAGCAGAGCCACCTTGAAAGCGGACTGGGTTGTGGGTTGTGATTGGCAACCGAGTGCCAGGGCAAAAAGCAAAAGGCAAAAAGAAAAAAGCAATCCTGTTGCGCGCATGGCGAATGAGCCTTTTAATGTGCGGCGAAGCATTGGTTGTTTTGTTGCTGCTCGTCTGCGAGTATAGCATATCCGCCAGTTCATTACAAGCGGAAACTTCCCTCTAAAAAACAAAAAGGGCAGCAGGTGAGGTTTCCTGCTGCCCGAGCATCTATGGGCCAGAAGTTGCGTGTTATTCTGAAAGACACAGCTTTATACGCTGAACTCAAGGCGAAGGTTTCGTTTCCTCCAAAATTTTTGGAAAGCCTTTGAGGTCGAAATAGACTTTCTTGCCAAAGATCACGTGGGTGGTGTCGGCGAGATGGCCGAGAAGGCCCAGGCCGGCGCCGCCGGCAATCATCAGGACCCCGAGCCACGCCGCCACTTTCCGGCGCTTGGGATGGCGCTCGGGGTTGCGATCGCACAGCGGCAGCAACAACAGAAAGAGCACGAACGCGCCATTGCCCAGCACGCCGAGCCA
This sequence comes from bacterium, assembly GCA_044869275.1. Classification (GTDB taxonomy): domain Bacteria; phylum Zhuqueibacterota; class Zhuqueibacteria; order Zhuqueibacterales; family Zhuqueibacteraceae; genus JBIOXB01. The sequence goes on along the minus strand of JBIOXB010000191.1, from coordinate 16,547 downwards.
GCCGGGAACGTATTTCAAGCTTTGATACACCGGCAGAAAATACCATTCCGGTTTGATGCCGATGGGCGTGACCAGCGGATTGGCGGGCTTGCCCAGCGGCGGCTTGGTCACAAATGCGAGAATCACAATGAGCGCGAGCGCGGCGTAAGCGATGAGCAATTCCATCTTGAAATGATCGGGGAAATAAGGCTTGCCGCCATTTGCCAGAATCTGCTCGGGTGAAGGTTCGGCTTCATCCGTGCGGGTCAGCGGCGCGATGTGGTGATAGCGAATCAAAAAAAGATGCAGCGAAATCAGCGCCAGAAAAACCGTCGGCAGCAGCGCGACATGCACCGCAAAGAAGCGCGTAAGGGTGATGTCGGAAACGGTTTCGCCGCCGCGCACCAGCTGCAATATTAAATTGCCGAGCACGGGCACCTCTTTGGTGGAATCGGTCGCGACCACTGTGCCCCAATAGGCCAATTCGTCCCAAGGCAGCAAATAACCGGTGAGGGCGAAACCCATGACGGTAAGAAACAAGCCCATGCCCACCATCCAGGTCAATTCACGCGGTTTCTTGTAAGCGCCATAAAAGAAAACGCGGAGCAGGTGAAGAAAGAGGAAGGCCACAATGAAATGCGCGCCCCACACGTGCAACTGCCGGAACAGCCACCCCAGCGTGACCTTTTCGGTGATGAATTTCACGCTGTTGTAAGCGGTGAGCGCACCGGGTTTGTAATAGAACAGCAACAAAATGCCGGAGGCCATTTGCACGACCAAGAGCAGCAATGCGGTGAAGCCGAGCGTGTGCAGCCAGCTCACATGGCGGGGTTGCGGCTCCTGCATTTGCGTGCGGAGGAAGCGCTGCAAGAATTCGAGCGGAAGTCTTTCGGCAAGCCAGTGTTTCAGAGCCATGATTATGTTTGTTAAAGTTTTTGAATGATCTTGATTTTGATGAAAAGCGAAGAGTGAGAATAGAAGATCGAGGATTGAAGACTGATGATGGCGAAGCTGTTCTTGCCATCTTCGATCTTCTGTCTTCAACCCTCGATCTTCGTTTCACGACTTAGGAGATTCAAGCCAGCATCACCTTTCCGTTTTCAACCTTCACGTTCAGTCTGGGGAGCGGCCGGGGGGGTGGGCCATGAAGCACCTTGCCGTCAATATCGTACTCGCCGCCGTGACAGGGGCATTCGAACACCTCGTCTTCCGGAAAAAAGGCTACGGTGCAACCCAGGTGCGTACAAACCGCGGAAAAAGCCGCCAATTCTCCGCTGCGACGCAACAAAATCACGGGTGAGCCCAGGATGAGACCGGTGCGGTGCTCACCTTCCTGGATTTCGTCGGCGGAAATGGTCCGGCCGTTGGCGTCTACAAATTCGCGCGTGCCGGAGGCAAAGTTCTTATTGGGAAAGAGATACGCCAGTGCCGCCGCCAAAAATGCCAGGCCGCTGGTTCCAAACAAGGCGGCGACGAGCTTTTCAAAAAATCCGCGTCGCGTCATGGGCATTTTCCATTTGTGGTTTATCGCAGGCCGGAAGCGGGGGCAGCCTGGTCAACGTCAAGACCGCCTGTCCGCCCTGCCACAAAGGAGTATGATAACGGGATTTTTTACAATTTCAATAAAAAAATAACTGGCGGAAATCGGATTTTGCAAAATAATCGTTGCGCGGCAAAACCACTTTTAGTATATTGCGCGCGTTCTGTGGTTCCTTAAGCCGAAGAATCCCTCAACTGGTTCGATTTTACGGAGTGTCGGGAGGCAATATGACTTACATCATCGCTGAGCCTTGTGTGGATGTGCGTGACCGCGCGTGCGTGGATGTGTGCCCGGTGGACTGCATTTATGAACTTGAAGCGACGCAACTCAAGGAAGGCGACCCCGCATACAAAATGATGCTCTACATTCATCCGCAAGAATGTATCGATTGCGGCGCTTGCGAGCCGGAATGCCCGCCGGTCGCCATTTTTGCCGAAAGCGAAACGCCGGCAAAATGGGCGGAATACATCGACTATAATTATAAAGCCTTCGGCGTGAGCCGCTGAAGCTTTTTGACCTGGGCAGGCGAGCCAACTTTTTCCCCGATCTTCATACATGCTCTCGATCTGGTGATGCAAAGTTAGCATAAATCTTGGATGGATGCACATGGCGCAGGTTCGCGGACAAGCACCAAGCTGAAAACAAGAACACATGGGAAGCCGTCAGTGACAATGGCTTCCTTTTTCTTTTCCTGCCCTGGCCAGTGAGCTCGCAAGTTGTCGAAGCGCATGATCAAAGCAAAGAGCATTTATGTTCCCCCCCATCCCGAAGACGGCGAGCGCGTCTATGTCGATGTTTTGTGGCCGGAAGGCCTCACCACCCGCGGCGCCGCGGTCGCCCATTGGCAGCAAGACCTCGCGCCGTCCTACGAGCTCTGGCGGCACCATTACGATTTAACCAAATGGGAGGAATACCGGCGACGGTATCGGGAGGAATTGCAAGCCACGGACAAGCGCCGTGCACTTGACGAACTCAAGCAGAAAGCCCGCAGCGGTGTGATCACCTTGCTGTACGGCACCTCGGATGCCGAAAGGAACAATGCCGAGCTTCTCAAGGAGTTTCTTGAATGCAAATAAAGCATATACCTGCAGCGGCGTTCGCCCATGCGAGCGTCGCGCGCCACAGGATCTACCAACCAACAAGGGCCTGACTCGCACCTCCTCGCACCGAGGTGTCTGGATCAGGCCCTTGCGCTTTAGGACGCAGCTTGATAGGAAAATCCAGCCGTAATCGCAGTCTTATGGATTGGAACAATCCGCGACAGCAGCAGCAAACTGATCTAAAACCATCAGGAGGCAACAATGGATTGGCATGGCAATCTGGTCGACAACGACGAAGCGATTCGCTACATACTGAAGAGCAGCCACACCATCGCCGTTGTCGGCATCAAAGATGAGTCTCGCCCGCATGAAGCTGCGCACAGCGTCCCCGCTTATTTGTATTCTCGCGGTTACAACATAATTCCCGTGACCCCGATCTATCCTTCGGTTTTCGGCATTCCCTCGGTTGCTTCGCTGGAAGATGTTCACGAATCTGTTGACATCGTGCAAATATTCCGCGCGCCCAGAAACGTGATGGATCACGCGCTGCTCGCCTTGAAATTGAAACCCAAAGTGTTCTGGATGCAAACCGGCATTCGCGAGCAAGAAGCGGCACACCGGCTGGCCATGGCTGGCATCAAGGTCGTGCAGGACCATTGCATATACATGGATCATTTGCGCCTGGTGCGCGTGGCCGCTTGAAAACACACCGGTGTTCAGCCCACCCTCAAGTTGCCGCTAACACCGAGACTCAGAGTTCACGGGGCAGGCAAAATCTGCCTGCGGCGTTTGTTGCGTGCGCTCTGGGTCTCGGTGTCGAGTGCCGCCCCAAACCTTCGGAAAGCGCGCCATGAAAATCTACGTCACCCGCCCCATTCCTGAAGCCGGCCTGGACCTTCTTCGTCAAACTTATCCCAACTTTGAAATGAACACCGACGATCGTGTGCTCACCCGGCGGGAGCTGTTGGCAAAAGTAAAGGGCCGCGAGGGCTTGCTTTCGCTATTGACCGACCAAATCGACGGCGAATTGCTCGACGCTGCCGGGCCGCAGCTCAAAATCGTCGCCAATCATGCCGTTGGTTTTGACAATATCGATTTGCCCGCGGCCACTGAGCGAGGCGTGCTGATCACGAACACGCCCGGGGTCCTCACCGATGCGACTGCCGATCACGCCTGGGCTCTGCTGTTCGCCGTCGCGCGCCGCATTCCGGAATCGGAAAAATTTCTGCGCGCGGGAAAATTCAAGGGCTGGGGGCCGCTGATGTTTCTGGGCGGCGATATCACCGGCAGAACGCTCGGCGTTGTGGGCGCGGGCCGCATCGGCCATCATATGGCGCTGCGCAGCCGCGGCTTCAATATGCGTGTGTTATACACCGATGCAGTCGCCAATCCGGTTTTGGAAAAGGAAGTCGGCGCACGCCGCGTGCTCCTCGACGAACTGTTGCGGGAAGCGGATTTCATTTCTTTGCATGTCCCGCTGTTGCCAAGCACGAAGCATTTGATCAATGCCGAAACTTTGAAGAAGATGAAACGCACGGCCTATGTGATCAATACCAGCCGCGGGCCGGTGGTGGATGAAGCGGCCCTGGCCGAAGCCCTGCGCCACAACCTCATTGCCGGCGCAGCGTTGGATGTATTTGAAAACGAGCCGGCGGTTCACCCCGCCTTGTTGGAGCTCGAGAACCTGGTGCTGACGCCGCACACCGCGAGCGCGACCATCGCGACACGCTCCAACATGGCCAGCATGGCCGCGAACAATCTGCTCGCCGGCCTGCGCGGCGAGAAACCGCCGAATTTGGTGAATCAAGAGGTGTGGGGGAGGCATCGGCGGTAGAAGATAGAGGATAGAAGATCGTGGATGGTGGATCGTGGATCGTTGCATAGAACGGTGGCAGACAAGTTACGGCCGCTCTTTCGACCCTCGATTTTCTTTTGTCGATGCACAACCCACGATCCACCATCTACGATCCACGTTTCATCAGCACACGGAAGGGAGAAGGAACATTGGATTGGCTGAACCGGCTGGTGGTGGCGACCTTGCCGCTGGTGCCCAAGCCGTTGGTGCGGCGCTTCTCGAGCCGCTATATTGCCGGCGACAAGATTGAAGACGCGGTACGCACCGTGCGCGCATTGAACCAGCGCGGCATGATGGCCACGCTTGACGTTTTAGGCGAATTTATCACGCTGCGCGAAGAAGCTAAGGCCACCGCCGATGAATATGTTCTAGCTTTAGAGACGATTGCTCGGGAAAAACTGGACAGCAACATCTCGATCAAGCTCACCGCGTTCGGCTTGAAATTGGATTTCAATTTTTGCCTGGACAATGTGAAGCGGGTGGTGGCGCGCGCGCAGGAATTGGGCAATTTCGTGCGTATCGACATGGAGGATTCTTCCTGCACTTCGGACACGCTGCGCATTTACGATCTGCTGCGCCGGGAATTCCACAACGTAGGCACGGTCATTCAAGCTTACATGCGGCGCGCGATTTTGGATATTCGCCAGTTAATGACCAACGGCACGCCCACCAATTTGCGCCTGTGCAAAGGCATCTATGTCGAACCGCGCAGTATTGCCTTTAAGAACCGCGAGCTGATCAACAAAAATTTCACCTTTCTGCTCACCGAACTGCTGCGCCGCGGCGCGTACGTCGGCATCGCTACCCACGACGAACGCCTGGTGTGGGACGGTGTGCGCCTGGTCGATGAATTGAAGCTGCCCAAAAACACGTATGAATTTCAAATGCTGTTGGGCGTCGACGAAGAATTGCGTAATTTCATCGTCAACTCCGGCCATCGCTTGCGCGTGTATGTCCCTTACGGCAAACAGTGGTATGCTTATTCCGTGCGCCGGTTGCAGGAAAATCCGGAAATTGCGGGATATGTGGTGCAGAATTTTTTGGGATTGAAAACCTCCTAGCTTAATGGGAGGAGAACAGGAAGAAATTTTGATTTATGCGAGCCTCAAGGACGGTTTAATTTATTGTGAAACAACTATCAAATTTTGCCGTCCCGGATTTTTTCAAGATATTCCGCATCTTCAAGATCAATTTTGCGACCTGCCGCATGTTTTAGAGCGATCAAATCGTCAAGACAGACTAAATTCACAGGATTATCTTTGACGTAAGCAACTTCGCGTCGTTCCCAAGCAGCTTCAAAATCTAAGCCTTTGACTTCGGTTAGAATATCGATGCGCAAATAATCTTCAAAAATGGTGATTTTGGTTTTTGCCAAATCTTCAGCGGTGGTGAGATAGGCCGTACCGAAATGCAAGTTTTTTAAAACTTCCAAAATAGCTTGGCAAGTCCGCAATTCCGGAAGAATGGCAAGGTCCAAATCTTTTGTGAAGCGAGGAATGCCGTGCATGATGGCGGCGAAGCCGCCAATGATGAGATATCTAATCTTCGCTTCGTGAAATGCCGTCAGCAGGTCGAGATATCTTTCGAGCATGTTGTTCTTTCAGGGATTTTTGCGCCAATAGAGCAAACTCGATTGCGGCAACCATCTGTTCGAACCGCTCACCGGCGGTGAATTGTAGGAAGCCACGAATTTTCGCTTCCATGGTTTCGTGCTCGAAACCGTGAAGAACTCGAGGTTGAAATGGCATAATTGCGCTTTCTCAAATCATCAAACTTGTTTATTGACGAGAATATACGCACATTGCTTGCCGTGTACAAGGCTGATTTTTTTGGCTGGTCAATCGTTGTAACTCACGAATCCTGATCAACAAACGGGGAAAGTAGCATGCAAGACTTCCGCAGTAGTGCGTCGCTTGCCATCATCATTTCTCTCCTGCTGCCTACACTCTCTTTTTCGCAGCAGCCGCCCAATGTGCATGCTGCAGCAGGGCACAGCCTCGAAACGCAATTCGATTCCCTCCTCAAGCGCGAAAATTTGCGCGCATGGATGCAGCACCTGTCGGCGCGGCCTCATCATGCCGGTTCGGCCTACGGCAAGGCCAATGCCGAGTTCATGGCCGCGCAATTCCAATCCTGGGGTTATGAGGCCAGGCTCGAAGAATTTCATGTGCTCTTCCCGACGCCGAAAACACGAGCGCTGGAGATGATCGCGCCGGCGAAATTCAAAGCCCGGCTGGTGGAGCCGGCGCTCAAGGAAGATGCGACTTCCCATCAACAAAACGAGCAATTGCCCGTTTACAATGCCTATTCCATCGATGGCGAAGTGACCGGTGAGCTCGTCTATGTGAATTACGGCGTGCCGAAAGATTACGAAGAATTGGCCGGGCACGGCATTGCGGTAAAAGGCAAAATCGTCATCGCGCGCTACGGCGGCTCGTGGCGCGGCATCAAGCCGAAAGTGGCAGCGGAACACGGCGCGATCGGCTGTATCATTTATTCCGATCCGCGCGATGATGGTTATTTTGAAGGCGACGTTTACCCCCAAGGTGCATATCGCGGCGAGCATGGCGCACAACGCGGCTCGGTCGCCGACATGCCGCTGTATCCCGGCGATCCGCTGACGCCTGGTGTGGGCGCGACGAAAGAAGCAAAGCGCTACGCGATCAAAGACGCCCCTACGCTTACCAAGATTCCCGTCATGCCGATTTCGTACGGCGATGCTTTGCCGCTCTTGCGCGCCATGGACGGTCCGGTCGCGCCGGAGGCCTGGCGCGGCGCATTGCCCGTCACTTATCAACTCGGCCCCGGTCCGGCAACTGTTCATCTCAAGCTCGAATTCAATTGGGATATCGTAGCGGTGTACAACGTCATCGCAACGATGAAAGGCAAAGAGGAGCCGGACCAATGGATCATCCGCGGCAATCATCACGACGCCTGGGTCAACGGCGCCCAGGACCCGGTCAGCGGCATGGTGGCGCTGATGGAGGAAGCACGCGGCCTGGCCGAGCTGGTAAAAGCCGGCTGGCAACCCAAACGCACGATGGTTTATTGTGCGTGGGACGCGGAAGAGCCGGGCCTGCTCGGCTCGACAGAATGGGCTGAGGCTCATGCGGACGAATTGAAGCAAAAGGCCGTGGTCTACATCAATTCGGATTCCAATGGCCGTGGCTTTCTCGGCATGGGCGGTTCGCACTCGCTGGAACAATTGGTCAATGAAATAGCACGCGAGGTGATTGATCCGCAAAAGAAAATCAGCGTAGCAGAACGGCTGCGCGCCAGGCGAATTGTCAAGAGCAGCGGCGACGAGCGCAAAGAAGCGCGGGAGCGCAAAGATCTGCGCCTGGCGGCGTTGGGCTCCGGCTCGGATTACACGCCTTTCTTGCAGCATCTCGGCATTGCGGCGCTCAATCTCGGCTACGGCGGCGAGAACGACGGCGGCTCGTATCATTCCGTCTATGATTCATTCGATCATTATCGCCGCTTTGGTGATCCGAATTTCGACTATGGCATCGCGCTGGCGCAAACCGCCGGGCGTCTCGTGCTTCGTCTAGCCAGCGCCGAAATTCTGCCTTTTGCGTTTACCAGCTTTGCCGAAACCGTGGCGCGCTATGCCGGCGAGGTCATGAAACTTGCAGAGGATATGAGGAAAGAAACTGAAGAGAGAAATCGCAGCTTGCGGGACGGGATTTTCGAGGTGGCAGCCGATCCCTCCCAGCCTTTTGTCGCGCCGGCAGCACAAGAGCCCGTGCCGTTTCTCAATTTTGCGCCGTTGCAAAACGCCGTGGAAAAACTGCAGCGCAGTGCTCGCGAGTATGAGCACGCCGCCGAGCATGTCTCTACGAATGGCAGAACGCTCTCAACCGAAACGAAACGCACGCTAAACCGAGCGCTCATGCAAGCAGAGCGCAGCCTGACACGCGAGCAGGGCCTGCCGCGGCGGCCGTGGTTCAAACATCAAATCTATGCGCCCGGATTTTATACCGGCTACGGCGTAAAAACTTTGCCGGCCGTACGTGAGGCCATCGAACAGCGTGATTGGAAGGAAGCCAGCGAGCAAATGGAAGTGGTGGCCCAAACGATCGCGCGCTTTGCGGAGGAGATCGACGGCGCCACCACGATGATCGCGAAAGAGAATTAAAAATGTCCCATGCCGAGCTACCGCTACCGCCGCATTTCGACGCCAAAAAAACCGGCGAAGTTTGGCGCGTGCCCTATCAGCAGCGCGCGGAACAGGCCGAAGCCTGGGCCAAGGAGCACGGCGTGGCGCCGGCTTCTCGTGATCGTTTTCGCATCTGTTTACTGCCCGTCGATGTCCAAAACACGTTCTGTATTCCGGGTTTTGAATTATACGTCGGCGGCCGCTCGGGCACGGGCGCAGTGGAGGACAATCGCCGCTTGTGCGAGTTCATTTATCGCAACCTTCGTGTCATTACCGAGATGTGCCCGACGCTGGATACACACCAAGCCATGCAAATCTTTCATGCGATTTTTTTGGTGAATCCCGAGGGCGAGCATCCCGCGCCTTACACGCTGATTTCCTTGGAAGATGTTCAGAAAGGCAAATGGCGATTCAATCCCGCCGTAGCCGGCAATCTGCACCTCGAAGTGCGTGCCGGGCAGGAGCACTTGCTGCATTATGCCGCGGCGTTGCAAGCCGGGGGCAAATACGAGCTCACCATTTGGCCTTATCACGCCATGCTCGGCGGCATCGGCCACGCCCTGGTTTCAGCGGTGGAAGAAGCGCTTTTCTTTCACAGCGTCGCGCGCCTGAGTCAGCCGGATTTTCAAGTCAAAGGCAATAATCCGCTCACAGAAAACTATTCCGTATTGCGACCGGAAGTGCTGGCGGGCGCCTCCGGCAAGGCGCTGGCGTATAAGAATGCCCACCTGATCAGCAAGCTGCTGGAATACGACGCCGTCATTATCGCCGGCCAGGCCAAGAGCCACTGTGTGGCCTGGACGATCGACGATCTGTTGAACGAAATGGTGATCACCGATCGCAAGCTCGCGCAAAAAGTTTATCTGCTGGAAGATTGCACCTCACCCGTGGTCGTGCCCGGCGTGATCGATTACTCCGAACAAGCCGAGGCTGCATTTCAGAAATTCGCCGAGGCGGGCATGCACGTCGTGCGCTCGACGGAACCGATCAGCACCTGGCCGGGGATTCGGATATAAATTCGCTGTTGCCGCAGGAACAAGCTTGCCGCCTGGATCGCCCCGCGTGCATGCAAAAATGCCGTATTGTTTGCCAGCCAAATTTTCTCTATATTTTTCCGCAACCAACCCTGTGATTAACTTGGGAACCGACCATGTTTCACGTTGCCACTGCCGAGGATATTCTTTCCGGCAAGGTCACCGACGTTTATTTCGAGCGCACGAAGCATATCTTGCGCAGCCTGGGCAAAGATGCGCGCGTGACGGTCGAATTCGTCGTCAAAAAATTCCCGCGGCAGCTGCAATGGGGCGTCTTTGCCGGACTCGAGGAGGCCATGACGATTCTCAGCCGGCTGCCGGTTTCGCTCGAATGCCTGCCCGAGGGCTCGCTCTTTTTTGAAGACGAGCCCGTGCTCACCATCACCGGCAATTACCTGGACTTCGGGCCGTTTGAAACCGCGCTGCTCGGCGTATTGTGCCAGGCTTCCGGCGTGGCGACGCGCGCCGCGCGCTGCAAGAAAGCGGCCGGCCAGCGGCCCGTGATCAGCTTTGGCGCGCGGCGCATGCATCCCGCTTTGGCCCCGATGATCGAGCGCAACGCTTTTATCGGCGGCTGCGACGGCGTCGCTTCCGTGGCGGCGGCAGAATTGCTCCACCTCGAGCCCTCCGGCACGATTCCACACGCGCTGATTCTTTTGATGGGCGATACTTTGGAAGCCGTGAAAGCTTTCGATCGATTCATGGACGCGAAGATTCCGCGCGTGGCGTTGATTGACACTTTCAATGACGAGAAATTTGAAGCTTTGCGTGTCGCAGATTTTTTCAAACAAAAACTCGCGGCGATCCGGCTGGATACCCCCAGCAACCGCCGCGGCGATTTCGCCAGTCTGGCCAGGGAGATTCGCTGGGAACTGGATCTGCGTGGCTATCAGCATGTGAAAATTTTTCTTTCCGGCGGTATCGACGAAGAGAGAATTTTGGAATACAATTGCATCGCCGATGCTTACGGCGTCGGCACCAACATTTCCAATGCACCGGTGCTGGATTTTTCCATGGACATCGTGGAGATCAACGGACAGCCGCTCGCGAAGCGCGGCAAGAAGTCCGGTAAAAAGATCTTGTGCCGGCATCGCGCTACGGGCGAGCGTTCGGTCCTTCCGGCTGCGCGCTCTGGGGAAAACAAAAGCGATTGGCTTCCGTTGGCGCAAGAAATGATGCGCGAGGGCAAAAACTTTTTCCAAGCACCGGCGGCAACCGCGATTCGCGCCTTCGTTTTGCAGCAGTTGGAAAAGGTGAATCTCGCCGTCGGGTGAAAGTCTCTTAAACCATGCTCACCGACCCTCCCGCGCGCTTTGAGCCCATCGATCATACCGCCGACATCGGTTATCGCCTTTTTGCGCCAACCTTGCCGGAGTTATTCGTGGTCGCCGGCCGGGCTTTGTTCGAGGCGATTACGGCGCCCGATACGATTCAAGCGCGCCTGCAAAAACCTGTTTCCGTGAATGCCGCCGATCGCGAAGCCCTGCTTGTAGCCTGGTTGTCGGAGCTGAATTATCTTTGCCTCACGGAATTCCTGCTGTTCCAACATTTTGATATTCAATCCTTCTCTGAGACGCATATTACCGCCATCGTCCACGGCGAGAAAATCGATCCGCAGCGGCACGAGCTCAAGACCGAAATCAAAGCCGTGACGTATCACGGCCTTTATATTCGTGAAACGGAGCAGGGTTGGGAAGCGCAGGTGATTTTTGATGTGTGACCGCGAAACACGCAGAAGAAGCGGTAAGGAATTGTAGTTTTTTCTTTTGCATGCATTCGAGGCTCTGGCACTATAATCCTACCTCGAATTTTCAGACAAGTTTAACACCGAGGCTTTACAAGCAGCTTTAAATCAAAAGCTTTGAACACGGATGGAACGGATTCTCACGGATTTTTGTTTTATCCGTGAAAGCCCGTCTTATCCGCGTGATCCGCGTGATCCGCGTTCAAAAAAATGATTCAAAAACGTTCAGTCCCGCCATTTCGGTATTATTCTGTGTTTGAAAAGCCAATCGCATACTGCCTTTGCTGGAGTGATAAAATGTCTGAAATCAAGCTGAAGAAACTTGCCGATTATCTCTGGGAAATTCCGCGCGCGGGCAACATGCTCGTGCCCGCGCGGATTTACGCCACGGAAAAAATGCTGAAAAACATTCTTGCCGACAATGCGCCGCAACAAGCCGCCAACGTCGCGCATTTGCCCGGCATCGTGGGCTATGCCCTCGCCATGCCGGATATTCACTGGGGTTATGGTTTTCCGATTGGAGGCGTGGCGGCCTTCAATGTTGATTCCGGCGTGATCTCGCCTGGCGGCGTTGGGTACGACATCAACTGCCTTGCCGGCCATACGCGCATATCATCAGCGCACGGTTACACGCGCACCATCGCTGACATGGAAAACGAATGGCAAACCACGACTCTGCGCTGCCAAAATCTCCAAGGCGGCCACGATGACCAGACTCGAATCGCGGGCTATCTGAAGTGTTTGCCGCGCACACCTGTCTATCGCCTGACCACAGATACCGGAGAAGAAATCATTGCCACTGCCGACCATCCCTTTTGGACGCCGGATGGCATGCTCACCTTGCAACGCTTGCAAGTGGGCGACCGCGTGGCGCGCCACCCTTTTCAAGGTGTGCCTTACGAAGCGCCGAAGGGAAAGACATTAATGGACGAAACAACGCTCGAGCGAACTTTGAGTTGTCACGGCAAAGGCAAGGCAGGAAATGCGCTGACACAAATTGTCAAGCAACTCAATAAGCTTGGGCTTTTGCCGTTGCGTACAGAGGCCGCATCGTGGCCTCTTTTGCTCAAGCTGTTGGGTTATGTTTGCGGCGATGGCTCACTTTATTTCAGCGGCGAGGCTGGCAAGGGCACAACGTGGTTTTATGGTAAGCCCGAAGACTTGGAGACCATTCGTGCGGACGTCGCCGCCACGGGGTTTACGCCATCGCGGATTTATACCAGGGAGCGTCATCATCACATTGCCACAACTTATGGCGACTATGAATTTAATCGCCGCGAGCATGCGTTCAAGATTGTCAGCAGCAGCTTCGCGGCTCTACTGGCGGCGTTGGGCGCGCCGGTGGGAAACAAAGCAACGCAAGATTACTCATTGCCGGCATGGCTTTTCGAAATTCCGCGCTGGCAACAGCGGCTTTTTCTGGCGGCCTTTTTCGGCGCTGAGCTCTCCTCGCCGCGCGCTTTCGAGGAGCGTAACTGCAATTTCACCACGCCGGTGCTGTCACTCAACAAGCGCACAAACCACGTCGAAAGCGGGAGCCATTTTCTGAGAGATCTCAGCCGGTTGTTGGAAGGCTTTGGCGTGGCGACCAATACCGTCAGCCAGCGCCGGGAGCAAATAAGTGCCGATGGCAGCCGCTCACAGCGCTTGCGCTTGATTCTTTCTTCGCAAACGGAAAGTCTGTTAAACCTTTGGGGAGGAATTGGTTTTGAGTACAACCGCCAGCGCCGCCATCTTGCCGGTGTTGCCACTGCCTATCTTAAGGCGAAATCTCAAGTCGTAGGTGCACGCGAGGAAGCTGCCGAAACAGCCGTGGCCATGCGCACCGGCGGCGTCGCTCCGCAAACCATCTATGCGACACTCACGAGCGCGCATGTGAATCGGCGTTTCTTGGAGCGCTCGCTTTATGAAGGCCGAAACACCTCGGCGCGTGTCGGTGAATCCTTCATCACCTTTGATGAATATTGCCGCGACGCCACGGCCGGTCTCGGTGATAGTGGCATGGTCTGGAGCCGCATCATTCGTTTGGAAGAGATTCCTTTCTACGAGGAGGTTTACGATTTTACCGTTGCGCATCCCGATCACAACTTCATTGCCAACGGATTTGTGGTTTCGAATTGCGGCGTGCGCCTCATGGCCTCCCGCCTCACGCGCGAGGAAGTGCAGGCCAAAATGCCGGATCTGGTCAAAGCGCTATATCATCATGTGCCCACCGGCGTCGGCTCCGAAGGTAAAGCCAAGCTAAAGCAAAACGAGCTGGAGCAGATCATGACGATGGGCGCGCGCTGGGCAATGAATAATGGCTACGGTGAAATAGACGAGCTGGAATTCATTGAAGAGCACGGCCAGATGGCCGGCGCCGATCCCGAAAAAATTTCGGCAAAGGCGAGTGAGCGTGGCCGGCCGCAATTGGGCACGCTCGGCAGCGGCAATCACTTTTTGGAAGTCGGATATGTCGCACAGATATTCAATGCCAAAGCTGCCGAGGCGCTCGGCTTGTATCAAGATCAAATCACGGTGATCATTCATTGCGGCTCGCGCGGCTTTGGCCATCAAGTGTGCGAAGATTACCTCGGCGTGATGAACAGTGCCATGCACAAATACGGCATCACATTGCCCGACCGGCAACTGTGTTGCGCGCCGATTTCTTCACCCGAGGGGCAAAACTACCTCGGCGCTATGCGCTGCGCGGTGAATTTCGCCTTTGCCAACCGCCAATTAATCGCACATTGGACGCGCGAGGCCTTCGCCAAGGCAATCAACAAAGCGCCGAAATACATTGGCCTGCGCACAGTTTACGAGGTCGCGCACAATATTGCGAAGATGGAGAAGCACACATTTGAAGAAAAGGAAATGGAAGTGTGCGTGCATCGCAAAGGCGCGACGCGCGCATTTCCGGCCGGGCATCCGCACATTCCCTCCGCATATCAGGAAGTTGGCCAGCCGGTTTTAATTCCGGGCGACATGGGCCGCTACTCTTATGTTTTGGTTGGTGCACCCGGCTCGATGGAGCAGACTTTCGGCTCGACTTGCCACGGCGCCGGACGCGCCATGAGTCGCAATCAAGCCAAGAAAACCGCGCGCGGCCGCAATGTTGCGCTGGAATTGCAGGAGCAAGGCATTTATGTGATGGGAGCGAGCCGCGGCACGATTGACGAAGAAATTCCGGAAGCGTACAAAGATGTCACCGAGGTGGTCGATACCTGCCATATGGCCGGCATCTCGCGAAAGGTGGCGCAGTTGAGGCCGTTGGGGTGTATTAAAGGGTGACGGGGGGACTGAGAGACGGGGTGCGTGGGAGATGGGGAGAGTCGGAGACCAAGTGAGTGGGAGACTGTGGGGAGCGAGAGAGTGGGTGAAAATATGTGAGCGGGAGCATTGCTCTCGTTCCGACGGTCGCCGTCGGAATGCATTTCAGACGCTCTGCGTCTCTGTAATACTCTGGCATTAACAATAAAATCAGAATCATCCGTTGGCAGCATTAAAGGGAGAAAACATGGCCGTTCCGGACTTTCAAAGTCTCGTGCTTCCGCTCTGAAAAAGCTCACGAGATGGGCAAGAGCACAGTATTAGCCATACAATCGACACTCTGGCCTCACAATTAGGATTGAGCGATGATGAGAGAAAGGAACTGTTACCCAGTGGCACGATGCCGAGGTTTGACAACAGAGTCCGATGGGCTCGTGTATACCTAAAAAAAGCAGGACTTCTTGAAAACACTGTACGAGGAAAATTCCGTATATCAGAGCGAGGTCTCCAAATATTAAAAGCAAACCCTACAGACCTCAATACGAAGTTTCTACGGCAATTCCCAGAGTTTTTGGAATTTCAAAACCTTTCAAAGCCAGATAATAAACAAGATGAACAAGACGAAAAAGAAGAAGAGCAGGATCAAACACCGGAAGAACTGCTGGAGTCGAGTTATCAGAAATTAAGACGTGATTTGGCCCAAGATCTATTGGAACGTGTCAAGAATGCCTCGCCAAGATTCTTTGAGAAACTCGTAGTAGATTTGCTCGTCGCGATGGGATATGGTGGATCAAGAAAAGATGCGGGACAGGCCGTGGGGCAAAGCGGCGATGAGGGTATTGATGGAATTATCAAAGAAGACAAACTTGGATTGGATGTTGTATATATCCAAGCAAAGAAATGGGGTAATACGGTAGGTAGGCCGGTGGTGCAGGCATTTGCTGGCAGCTTGGAAGGGCAACGTGCGCGCAAGGGCGTTTTGATTACAACGTCACAGTTTTCACAAGAGGCAAGAGACTATGTCAATCGTATCGAAAAAAAGATAATCTTGATTGATGGCGAGCAGCTTTCTCAATTGATGATAGATCATGGCATCGGCGTCGCCGAGGTGGCCTTTTATACTATCAAAAGGGTGGATTCAGATTATTTTGAGGAAGAATGAGAATGATTTTTCTCCCTTTCCGACGGTGATAGTCGGAAAGCCTGTGCCGGATATATGCAACCTTCACCAAACTTCGCCCATACTCTGCCGAGCCAACGCGGAACAAATTGCTTGCGTGGTCGTCGATCCGGTGCGTGTGGGATTTCATTGGCCGCAGCTTGATAAAGACTTATCCGTGCAGAGAATACTGCGCGATTTGGGAATGTAGGAACCATCCCCAAAGGGAAGAACGATCCAGCAGCCTCGGTTGTTTGAGGAACAATAGCTTGGCAATCGACATCTTGCGCAAAGTGGTACGGTTTAGGCTATTGGGTAGCTTTGAACTCCAAAAATAAGGCGAGGATGCCATGGAACTAGGACGGTTTTTTTCTCTTAGAGATTTTTTCAGCTATTATATTGCTGGCGTTATTTGGTTTATTGATGCATATTTGTTACGTAAAGCATTAGTGCCGGACGCGCTGTCGGATGTATTGAAGAACATTCGATTGGAGCGAATTGTATTTGGCATATGCATAGTGATATTTCCATACGTAGTTGGTTTTATTTTTTCCGGGATTGGTGACTGCTTATCAAAAATGTTTTATTGCTGTTTTGGAGGGGATCCCTTGGATTGGGTGTTTAATTATACGGACAAAAAATATAAGGGTAAAAGGCTTTCTGGTGAAACTCGTAGGCGATGCTCCGAGTTTATTGATAGATTATTCGAGATTGGAAACTTCGAAGAGAAACCCTCAAGCTATTTCTATCTGACTCAACTTTCTGACTTCGTGATTTGAGGCTGTAAA
>JBIOXB010000190.1:0-34528 GCA_044869275.1 bacterium | reverse complement strand
CGATCCGAGCGATTACGGGAAAAATCTTGAGACCGAGATCAAGCGCCTCGGTGTGCTGGGCCTGCAATTCGCTTCGTTCGTAGCGATGGTGCTTTCGATGGGGAATTTTTTCTTCGACTTTGCGCTGTGGTATATTTCCGGCGAGAAAGGGTTCACCGGCCTGCTCTTTGCAGACCTCGATAAATTCGGGATTTTCCTGATCGGCCTCAGCGGATTGTCGCTGTCGCGTACCAGCTTTGGCAGCAACCGCGCCAGTTGGATCGCCATCACGTGCATCGTGGTCGCGGAGGTTATCGCCACCATTTCGACGCTGTTGCGCGCCAATCCCGCCACTTATCCGGCGTTCGTGATCTCCCTGCTGGTGTTGTCCGTCGTGGTGCCCTTGCGTCCCCTCGTCGTGGCCATGGTCGGACTGATCATGCTGGCGGCGAATTACGGCTTGCACATGATCATCGTGGAATCCTCGCGCTCTTTTTTGAAGCTCGCCGGCGCTTTCCCCGCTTCCTTCTTTTCCACGATTATTTTGGTTTGCACCGGTCTGACCACGGTGATCTATCATTTGCGCGTCAAAAGTTTCCTCAACTTCGAAGCCTTGCAGCATTCGCAGGAACGTTTGCAGAAGGAGCTGGCCGTCGCCGGCATCATTCAAAAACATTCTCTGCCGCGGCAGAATCCCACCATTCGCGGGCTGGACGTGGCGGGAATATGCATCAGCGCCACGGAGGTCGGGGGCGATTATTACGACTATCTCGAATTGGGAAATGGCAAACTTGGCTTGCTGGTGGGCGATGTTTCGGGCAAGGGCACTTCGGCGGCACTTTACATGAGCAAGCTGCAAGGCATCATTCGTGCGCTGCAGCATCTGCATCATGCCCCGGCCCAGCTTTTGGTCGCGGTGAACGATCTGATCTACGGCACGATCGAAAGAAACTCTTTCATCACACTGACGTACGCTGTTTTCGATCTGGCCAAGCGGCAGGCGCTCCTCTGCCGGGCAGGGCACAATGCAACTTTGCGCGTACAAGGCCACGACCATCATCTTTTGATTCCGCGCGGTCTGGGCCTGGGCCTGGCGGATCACGAAATCTTTGCGCGTGAAATCGAGGAAATGACCCTGCCTTTGAATTCGCAGGAGACTTTTGTGTTTTACTCCGACGGCTTGGTGGAAGCGCGCAACGTCTCCGGCCAGGAATTTGGGGAAGAGAATTTGGTCAAGATGGTGGCGCAGCATCGCAGCCTTCATGCCGAGCCGCTCAAACAGAGAATTATCGAAGAGGCACAGAAATTCGTCGGCTTTGCGACCCAACATGATGATATGACCGTGCTGGTGGCGAAGATCGGCGCGTGAAGGAACAATTTCGCACCACTGGTTTTCTACGCTATGCGAGTCACCGTTTGCCATTCTTCTCCAGATTCAATGTGCGCCCCCAGCGCAAAGATTTTCGCCACAAAGGCGTATAGACATCAAAGAGTGAACTATGATCCATGTCATTTCCGCTCAGTTCATTGCCGCCACTCTTCTCGCCTTCGCTCTTATGCCGCCCCTCGGCGCCAACGATTGGACACAATGGCGCGGACCTTCTCGCGACGGGTTGGTACCCGCTGCCAGCGCACCGGAGTCCTGGCCTGACTCGCTTCGCCGCGTTTGGCGCGTCGAGATCGGCACCGGCTATTCCTCGCCGGTAGTTTCAGGCGAGCGCGTGTTCGTGCACAGCCGCCTCGACCCCGAAGAGATCGTCATGGCGATCGACCGCGCGAACGGTCAAGTGCTTTGGCAGCAGAAATACCCGGCGGCTTTTCAGAAGAATCAGTACGCCGTCCGTATGGCAAAGGGTCCGAACGCGACACCACTAGTTCTGGGAAAGCGCTTGTTCACGCTCGGCATGACCGGTGTGCTGACGGCATGGGACACCGCGACGGGACGCCAGCTTTGGAGCAAAGACTTCTCGGAAACAGTTGATACCTCGAAACTCTTCTGCGGCACCTCCGCCTCGCCACTGGCGCTCGGCGAGCTCATAGTGGTTCAGGTGGGCAGTGACGTTCACGGCGGCCAGATCATGGCACTCGATCCTGCAACGGGCTACGACCGCTGGCACTGGAGCGGGCCGGGGCCGGGATATGCCTCGCCTGTGGTAATCGCTATCGCGGGTGGCCAGCAGATCGTGACGCTTACAGACACTTCGATCATCGGCCTCGACGCGAAGGCGGGCGCCCAACTCTGGTCCGTGCCGTTCCCCGACGAGTGGCACGAGAACATCGTAAATCCCGTTTGGACCGGCTCGCATCTCATCGTTTCAGGCACGCGCCAGGGCACCCACGCCTACACGCTGGAAGTGGTCAACGGCAAGTGGCAAGCGACTCAGGTCTGGAAGAATGCGGACGTCGCAATGTACATGAGCTCTCCGGTATATGGCGACGGCTTGATCTACGGCCATTCGGCGCGGCAGAAGGGCCAGTTTGTTGCGCTCGACGCGAAAACCGGCGTTGTCCGCTGGATCACTGCGGGACGAGAAGGCAACCATGCCTCGGTGTTGCTCACGCCGCGCCATCTTGTTTATCTCACCAACACCGCTGATCTCATCGTCGCTCGCCGCAGCGCGACGGCATTCGAAATCGAGCGGCGTTACCAGGTTGCCGAAGCCGAGACCTGGGCTGTTCCGGCGCTTCTGGGCGCGGACATTTTCGTGCGCGATGCCTCCGGGCTCATTCGACTTGCGCTAGGGCAGTGATGGATTAGTGAGGTGATAATGGTAGAATCGAGGCATGTGAGTATGGGGGAGCTTGAGGCGGGGTTGGATCTGATCCGCAAGTCGCCCAAGCATGAAGGCGTGTTGGCGTTGATCGTACGCCGGCCGCAGATCGATGCGCGGGAAGTCTTGGAAACAGGGCAACTCGATCGGGACGAAGGGCTCGTGGGTGACAATTGGAAAACGCGCGGCAGTTCCCGCACCGCCGACAGGTCATCGCATCCCGGTATGCAGCTCAACCTCATGAATGCTCGCGCAATTGCGCTGGTGGCCCGGGAGAAAGATCGCTGGCAATTGGCCGGAGATCAACTGTTTATTGACATGGATTTGAGCGTGCAAAATATGCCGCCCGGAACACGTCTGGCTCTGGGTACGGCTGTGATTGAAGTTACCGAACAACCCCACACCGGCTGTAATAAATTTATGGCGCGGTTTGGATTGGAGGCACTGAAGTTTGTCAACTCCCCGATAGGAAAACAGCTTCGGCTGCGTGGCATGAATGCCAAGGTCGTGCAATCTGGCGTGATTCGCGTGGGTGAGATGGTAAAAAAACTCTGAGTCATATTGCTTACATTCTCATGACCGCAAGCCAGAAACAAGCCATGGCATATCCACTTGCCTATTGGGAGGTTTTGAAACGCAGTTCCTCCACAGCTTTTTTATCCAGCCTTTTCACCACCTCCGTAATCAGCCTTACCGCGCTTTCATAGTCATCGCGATGGATGATGCCGTTGGCGGAATGATAATAGCGCTGTGAGATCACCAGGTCCAAAGTCGGCACGCCGAGATTCCATTTGTGAATCGGGCCCGCGTCGGTGCCACCGCCCTCTTCGAGCATGAACTGATAGGGAATTTTCAGCTCTTCCGCAATGCTTTGCACCCATTGCCGCAGCTTGACGTGCGGCAGCATTTCCGCAGTGTGCAGAATGATGACCACGCCTTTGCCCAGCACCGGTTGCGCATAATCAGCGCTGGTATACGCCGGCAAATCACTGGTCACATCGATGTCGAGCGTGATGGCGATATCCGGCTGCACCGCTGCAACAATGGTTTTGGCGCCAGAGAGTGTGATTTCTTCCTGCACTGCGCCGGTGCCGAACACCGTGTTCGGGTGTCTTTCTTTGGCGAGATTTTTGAGGACGCCGATAATCACGCCCATGCCGATGCGATCGTCCCAGGCTTTGCCCAGCAGGAACTTGCGATTGGCCAGCACCGCGAATTTGCTCTCATGCGTCACCGCGTCGCCGGGCTGAATGCCGAGCGCTTCGGCCTCGGCGCGACTCGCGACGCCGACGTCAACCCACATGTCTTCACGCTTGATCAATTCTGCTGCTTTGATATCCGGGCCGGTGTTGATCACCCCCAACACCGGGCCTTTGCGTGTGTGAATGATGACGCGATGATCCAGCATTTGCTGCGAAAAATTCCAGCCGAGCGGGAAGAATTTAACAAAGCCATTTTCATCGAGGCGTTTCACCATGAAACCGATCTCGTCGAGATGGGCATCGATCATCACGCGCGGCGACTCGGCTGTTCCCTTTTTGACGGCGATCACGCCGCCGAGATGGTCACGTTGCAGTTCATCAGCGTAGGGGCGCAGGTATCTCATGAAAACCTGCGCCGCGGGTTCTTCGTAGCCCGACACGCCCGGCGCTTCGGAGAGATCACGCAGCATTTTTTCAGTTTCGTCGAGGTCTTGAGCGTGCGCCAGGCGGTTCACGACCAGGAGGCCAATCACAAGCAGGTGGATGTTCTTTTTGTAAAAACGAAATCTGTTCATAGACAAATCCTCTTTCATGTCGTTCAGAAGGAATCAGACTGTGTGAAAACATGAAAATGCCGCACCCTGAGCTTGTCGAAGGGTGCGAAGTTCAAGAATCCGGCTTCGACAAGCTCAGCCGGCGTTGAAACTAAGCGTTTTTACACAGTCTGAATCTTCCCCAGCAACGGCATGAGACTCTGTGGTAGTTCTGTGCCAAGTGCATGGGAAGATTCTTGCAGAATGACAAGATAAGAACCTACCGCCACTTCCCTACTTGATCACCGGCAGCGTGACATGTGACGCATATGTTTTGGAACGATACACGCGCTGTGTCGCAACTTGATAATCAGATTCCGTTGCCGTGAAGATGTTGTCGACATACTTTTGCGGATTGCGATCGATCACCGGAAACCACGTGCTTTGCACTTGCACCATGATTCTATGCCCCGGCAGAAAAGTATGATCAATACTGTGCAGATCAATGGCAAATTTCTCGACTTGATTGGGCGTCATCGGCAAAGGCTGGTCGAAGCTTTTGCGGAAGCGGCCGCGCAAGACTTCGTTGGCGATCATCTGTTGATACCCGCTCATTTTGAGGTCTTTGGCATACTTTTCCGGATACACGTCGATCAACTTCACAATCCAATCACCATCCGTTCCTGTCGTCGAGGCGAAGAGATTCGCCAGGATATTTCCGCTGATGGTCAACGCTTCGCGCAAGCTATCGGATTCCCAGCTCAGCACGTCGGGGCGGCGATGCACGAAGCGCTGATCTTCCGTAAGCCAATTGTACCAACCCGAGCCGGCGGCATAATAAGTCGGCTCGATGGGGCGATTGCGGTAAGGGACGGGGTTGTCCGGATCTGAAATATAGCTGTCAAATTGATCTTTGTCTTCTTGCTGCGGCGCCTCGAAAGAAAGCTTGCCGTTCTCCTGAAAGTAAATATTGCGCGCGGCCGCATTTTTGCGCGGCGGCCAGTGCTCATGCGGGGTCCACTGGTTTGTGCCCATGCGAAACGTTTGCGCTTCGGCGAATTCCAATTTGCCCCGATCTTTCAAAAAATAGGCAAACCATGGCGCCTGAATTTTTTCACGAAAATATTTGCTCGTCCCGCTTTCGAAATCAATCTTGCCCAGCGTATTGCCTTCGCCGCGCGACCAGCCGCCGTGATTCCATGGGCCCACGACCAAATAGTTCAGGTTTTGCGCGTCATGTCCTTCCAACGCTTCATAGATTTTCAACGGGCCATAAAAATCTTCTTGATCATACCAGCCGGCGACATTCAACGTCGGAACTTTGACCTGCTGCAGGTAAGGCGCGATGGCCTGCTTTTGCCAGAAGCCATCGTAATTCGGATGCGCGATATAATCATTCCACGTCGGCAGTTTGCCGTGCAGGTATTTTGCGTTCGCATTTGACAGCGGGCCGAGCGTGAGATACCATTCGAATGTGTCGTATTCATCAAAATCAAAGGAGGTGTTGATGTTCGATGATTCCATGAGCACGGCATATTCGAAACCGTAGCTCAAGCGAAACGCGCCGTTGTGATGAAAATCGTCGCCGAGAAACATATCCGCAGGCGAGGCTTGCGGGGAGACGGCTTTCATCGCGGGATGCGGATCCAGCATCGCCATCACCGTGAGCCATCCGCCGTAAGAAATGCCCAGCGCACCGACACGGCCGTTGTTGCCGGGCACGTTCTGTAGTAACCATGCGATCGTGTCATACGCATCCGTGCTTTCGTCGACCGCGTGGGGATCTTGGCGATCGCGCGGCGGCCGCATCATCACGAATTGGCCTTCGGATTTGTAGCGTCCGCGAATGTCTTGAAATACGAATATGTATCCCTCCTCTGCCAGCTCTTTGAGATAACCGGTGAAGGCGCGAGCGGGCCAGCCCTCTGCGCCGTAAGGCGTGCGTAGTAGCAGAATCGGCAGCGCCGCGGAAGCGGTTTTCGGTTTGCAAATTTCCGTATAGAGCCGCACCCGGTCACGCATGGCGATCATGGCTTCGGTTTTTTCAAAGTTTTCCAGAGCCTCGGGAATTGCCTGGGCGTGAAGGGGGCCGGCGTGCAAGATCAAGAGAAAAGAAGCAACGCAAACAGATTTCGTAAGCATGAGGTTGTGCATATGGGCTCCGGTTGAGTGACAATCTACACTTTGACCGCACGCGTGGCGATGATCGCCGGCAGGTACCTGTCAAGGGATTCCGGCATAGGCTCGAATTTTCATCGCTACTCGGGGCCGTTGAAAGCGCTGGCCTCGAGGGGAGGTGCTGTGCGGCCCTTTCTTCCCGTCACTGCGGTTGCCGCGCGCAAGCCGTTGCGGAGCGCGGCCCGGCTCGTTTCTGCCGCAGCAATGAAAAGCGGCGCGAGCAAATCGTCCGCATAGTGTTGCTCACGAAAAAGTTGCAAAGCATCGCTGAAGGCGTTGTCCATTGTGTTGGCAGTGGAAAACGCCAAAGCGAGTTGTTGATCGAGTGATTCCGCTAAGCCGAATTCATCCAGACCGCGCATGCCGGCCTCGGCCAGGTGCCGCAATTGCTCCGGCAATAGAGGCGCGTCAGTGGCGAGAAGGAGGATGAAGCAGGAAGCCAAATTTCTTGCAATGGCATGCGAAGCAGCGCCCAGAGGCTCGCCACCATTTGCCGCCAGCCATGCGCCGAGGGTAAAATCTGTCTGATTCACAGTCACCAAACGTGAAGCTTCACCCGTGCCGCCCTTGCCGCCGAACGCGCATAGACCACGGCCGATACCAATATTGCCGTTGCCCGCGGACTGATTTTTTGCCTCATGAATTGTGCGAAGAATGTGGTCGTGCGTGATGCGCCGCTGGCGCAGATCATTGAGGTAGCCGTCATCGATGCCGATCACGATCGGCGGCCAGGCGTTGTCAATGGGCAGGCCGGCTTCGCGTTGATGGCCGAAAGAGATCAAGGCGTCATAAGCAATGCCAACCGTCGTGGCATTGCACAAGAGGATCGGCGAGGAAAACGTGCCAAAATCCTGCGCCACGTGCAGGCCGGTCCATTCATTCCAACCGTTGCTGGCGTACCCGCCGATGAAAAGCTTGCGATCTCGTACGCTCAACGGATACGGCAGAAGCGCACTCACGCCGGTTTGAATTTCCCCATCGGCTAAAGTGAAGTGGCCGAGGTGAACGCCGGGAACGTCGGTGATTGAATTCTTTGAGCCCGTGCTTAACATGGCGTTTCAATGGATTGATATTGCGGCAAAGCGTGAGGATCGAGGATCGAGGATAGATGATCGAAAAAAAAGATTGCTTAGTTTCGGCCCAGGTAATTACGATCCACCATCTTCGATCCACCATCCTCGATCTTCTATCCTCGATCATCCATCCACGATCATCCATCCTCGATCTTCTAGCCTCGAACTTGAACCCCGCTCTTTCACAAACGCCCATATTTCTTCATGATCTGAGGCAAGCGCTCAAGCGGCAAGGCAAAAGCCGTATTGCCATTGATCCCCACAGTCGTTTCGGCCATGCACAAGGCATTCAAAACCGCTTCCTCCGCGGCTTCCACGGCAGCATGATGCGCCCGCGTAATCCATTCATCATTGAAGACTTCGATGTCCGCGACCTGGGCCTCGCGTGAAATTTGAATTCCCGTGGAGAAGAAGAGAAGCAAGTCCCCGGAACCATGCGAGGACATCGCACCGGTGCGCGCGAGGCCGAGGGCCATGTGTTTGCATAGCCGCTGCAATTGCGAGGGCATCATCGGCGCATCGGTCGCGCCGATCAAAATGATCGACTTGGACTTGGTTTTATTTTCAATGGGCTGCAAGTCGGAGATTTCCTTTCCCACGGGCACGCCATTGATCGTCAATTCTTCGCGATTGCCGAAATTGGCTTGCACCAGTACTCCGATCGCATAACCGCCGTGCGTTTGCGGCAGCACGCGCGAAGCGGTGCCAATTCCGCCCTTGAAATCATAACACACCATGCCCACACCGCCGCCCACCACGCCTTCTGGCACCGGGCCGGATTGCGCCGCGGCAATGGCAGCGAGCACGTGTTCATCATGCAGATGGCGGCCTTCGGCATCGTGTAAAAACGCTCCCCAGGTTTCAGCCACAACGGGAACGGGCACGTGGGCCGTATCGCCGATCTCGGGATAACGTTGCAGAAACCAGGTGAGTGCCCCGTTCATCACGCGGCCGATGCTGGAAGTATCGGTGAGAAAGATCGGCGATTCGAGCAGGCCAGTTTGTTCGACCTTTCCCACGCCCGTCATTTCGCCGTTGCCGTTCAACACAAAACGCGCCGCCGTGACATTGCGATTGAAAATGTCGTCATTCGGAAAAACCACCGTCACACCGGTGCGGATCGGGCCCTCGCCGACGCGCAAATCGCCTGCGCCTGCGAGGCGCGTGCAATGCCCCACTTTCACGCCGGGAACATCAGTGATCGCGTTGAAGCGGCCGGGCTGAAGCGCGCCGATGATGATGCCCAGCTCACGCAAGCGCGCGCGTTTTTGCTCAGGGGCAGCCGGGAATGCCGATTTTGAGAGTAGCGATGGAAGGAACGCCGTTCCGGGCAGCGTTTTGAGAAAATCTCGACGTGAAAGGGAGGAAGCGGAAATGCGCTTTGAGTTTGCCATGCGTTCGCAGAAATCATGAGGCCGATACCGCCGTCCGGCTTGTCATTCTGGAGGAGTTTTTTAAGCACAGCGAAGGAGCAAGGATCGCAGCGTTGCGAGCAGAACTGAAAAGGAATCGTCGCAGCGCTGAAAAGCGTGGAGCGGGGCTTAGCAACCGTTGAAACTTTTTTAATATAGCATGAGCCCCACGGCTTGTCAAGCGCTATTTGATTGCGAATCGAGCGGCCGGCTTTGTTTTTGCGCGACGAGGCGCTGTCGCATGGCCTCAGCCATGACGATGCATGCCGCCTGGCTCAAAGACAAGGAACTCGCTCCGGCGACCATGGGAATGCGAACGAAACCGTCGCAGAGCTCGCGCATGGCGCCGGACAAGCCGCGGCGCTCGCCGCCGATGGCGAGCAGAACCGCGTGCGTCAGATCGGCTTGATAAATGTCGCGCTTGGCGCCGCCAATGCATCCCCAAAATTTGATCCCCATTCTTTTGAAAGGCAGCAATTCTTTTTCGAGATTTTCAACTTGGGCGAGCGCCAGCCTTTCAAACGCGCCGGAAGAGGCGCGGGAAAGGACGGCATCATCGAAATTCCACACGTGCTTCTTAAGCAACATGGCGTGCACGCCCAAGGC
This sequence comes from bacterium, assembly GCA_044869275.1. GTDB lineage: Bacteria > Zhuqueibacterota > Zhuqueibacteria > Zhuqueibacterales > Zhuqueibacteraceae > JBIOXB01. The sequence goes on along the minus strand of JBIOXB010000190.1, from coordinate 24,774 downwards.
CTCGGCCGTGCGCAGCGTATAACCCAGATTCTGTGCGTCTTCGGTGCCTTCGATCAGCACCAGCAACGCCGGCTCATTTGCATGTTGTACACGTTCGAGGACTGCCGCCATATTCGTCGCCGGCTTAGCGCTGCAAATCGCCGCCACGCCGCCGTGGGACCGGCCCTTGGTCATGGCCTCGAGCTCGGCGGCCGCGACAAATTTGATCGGAATTGATTGCGCTTCGGCTGCCGCGATAATTTCCTCAACATGAGCCGTGTTGCTGCCCTGCTTGATCAAGATGAGTTTGAACTTCCTTTGCCGGGCCTGCAAGGCCGGCAGGACGCATTGCTTGCCTTCCAGTGTATCCATATTCGAGGGAATGACATTCTTACTAGTGAAATTTTTTGAAAAAGCGAAAATCTCCAGCGGATGGATGAAGCCCAACGGATCGAAAATTTATCCGTTGGGCTTCATCTATCCGTTGGGAAAAGTTTTTCTAATTGCGGCTCGTCTGTGTTGAGTTATCGGGGATTTGAAATTATGCTCATGATGCTTCACGGCTTCTCCCATGCTTCCTGCTCCAGCCAGCCGCCGTACTGCAAAACCGCCTGCAAAATCTCATGGCCGGGCGCATCAGGATAATCGCGGAGATCTTGCACGATGTGATCGTGTGCTTCCGGCGTGAGCGGAATCAAGCGGGACTGCAATCGCGCAATCTCTTCCGGACCGCAACGAAAAGTCGCCGGCGCTTCGCCCAAAATATCCGCGATATTTCTGAGAATGCGCACGCCGGCAAGGTCGGTATCACCCCAATGCAGAAAACTCAGATTCGCAACGTGCTGTTGGCACAGCCTCAGCAATTGCGACACGGCGCGGTTGGGAAAGCCTTCGGTGTAAACGATCAGGGCATGCGACAGCGCTGGTTGTTCCACCGCTTGCACGAACGGGGTCAAATTTTCGACCGTGAGAATCGTATGGAACAAGGGCGCAATATGCTCGAGGCCTGCCAACTGCGCCAGCGAAAGTGTGGCCGGCTCGCCCATCTCGAAATATTGTTGCAGCGCCGCGAAGGTCCGGCCTCGCTTTTTATAGACCAGCGGACCTCCGATCATGGCCGTGATCGCAGCGCCACTCTGCTCCACGCCAAGCTGTTCCCACACCCGTGCGCGGCGAATCGCGGTGTCCTCGATTTGCGAGAGAGTTTCAGCATTCTCCAAAAACGGCAGCGTCCAATCTGCCGCCAGGCGATAGAGCTCGCTGCCGGGGCGAAAGCCCTTTGATGAACCCACAACCCGTGCGCCCAACTCCGAAAAATTCCAAGAACGCTCGCGCGCAGCAACGAGCTCCAGCGCGCTCAGGATTGAGGAGGCATTTTTTAACGCCGTTGTTGCCTGCTTTCTCAAGATGCCTTCGCGCCAAAGATAGCCGTGCTGTGCGGCGAGATCGTCAGTGAGACGTTGATGAACCTTTTGTGGGAGAGGAGAGCGAAGAAGAGGGAGGAAGGTTCGCAATTTTTCCTGCAATGTTGCATGCGTTTGCCGTCGCTGCTCGCGCCGGTTTTGAGGCTGAAGGCCGAGCACGTCTACCAGAGCGTGCAGCAGATTTCGTCGCGCTTCGGTGTCCGCACATCCGGCCGCCGTGAGGTCGAGAACAAGATGATCTTGCTGCTCTTTAATCGCGCGCATGCCGAAGATGAGGTGCAGGTCGCTTTTCAGTTCTGGAGAAACGTGGCGGAAACGGCTGCGCTTGGGAAGCTCGCCGGTCTTAAACGAGCGCGCGCAGAAGTCCTTGAGAAAGGCGGCCATTGCCGAATTCTTGGGCAATATTTCGGCCAGGCGCTCTTTGAAAGTGGGTATGTCGGCGTCAATTCGCCATTTGCTTTTGCCCGTTGCCGGAGGCAGCATTGTTCAGCCAGGTTTTCAAATCGTCCAAGCTATGAAAATCCAACAGTGCCGGGCCGAGCCGATCCAATTCCGTAAGCTCTAGTTGATGCAACTTGTCTGCGAGATCCGGGGTCAAATCCCCAAATTTTTTCGCAAGAATACTCTGAAGCAAAGCAAGTTTGCTTTCAACCATTCCTTCATGCACCCACTCTTGCACGATGCTAGATTCCTTGAGCATTCTTTCCTCCGTTCTAAATTTCTCAATTACAATTGAAAGACCGAACACACGTACATCAATTACAGCGGCCAAGGATATGAGATCGTTTTGGATTTTCGTATCAGCGATCTGATGAAGCAGCGCAATCTGAGTATCAATGACATCAGGATCCGGTTGATCTTTGAACAGCGAAAGAAACGGCGCCAACTCTTTCAGCTCGCCGCTGGTGATACGCAACTCATATTCCCACAACAAAACTCTGGCAAGCTCGATTTGGTTTGCAAAAGCACCATGTCGAATTTCGAAGCTATCCGGGAAAGAAGCATATCGCCCTTTTTCGAGATATACAATGACAACCATCGTTGGTCGTTTGGTGAGATACTGCATTCCCCTCGCTTTCAGCTCAAATGTGGGCAATTCTTCGACCGCCGGACGCAACATTGCTTCGAGAATGATATTAAATGCCGTGCCATTTTCTTCGACCACAAATACCTTGTCCCCACGTAGCTCCGGTAAATTGATTTGCGGATCGGCGACTTCTTTCAACACGATCTTGCGCTCGTGGCCAAAGAGCAGATCCAAAAAGCTGTTTGGTTGCAGCCCTAATAAAGCTTTAAATACGCGATCGATATCTTGCACGGCTCTTTCCCCCATTTGATTCAAGGTACAACATTTTAGCCGATTTAGTCAATTCCGATTTTGTGCCACCACTTCTACGTTGTCAACAACGATCGCTTCACGCAGCGGTGCCGACGCAGCAAACAAAGTTTCTTGTTTTTCTTCCGGCGCAAAATGCGAGTGCAAGGCGGTGAGATGCACGTCGCGGCTTTCATCTTTTTGTACGAACACCGTGGTTGCGTAGTGCACGGCTTCAGTGTGCCCGTCCTGATCGGGCGAGGCGACGAACAATTGCATGCCAAGCCGCGTGGCAAATTCCAGCAAGCGGTTGCGGCGGCCGGCGTCGATGCCGTAGAACGCCTCGTCAAACAGCATCGGCCGCAAGCGCGCACGGCTGTTTTCAAACACGAGATGCGCCATGGCCAGCACCAGCAGATAATTTGGCACAGCTTGCTCGCCGCCGGAACCGAGGTTGCGCATGCGCCGCGTCAGCTCCGTCGCCTGGTCTTTGGTATCGCGAAATGTGAGCTTGTAATCGAACCAAGTGCGATAATCCAACAGCGGGGGCACCGTGCCGGGCTCGCTGCTGCGTAAATCCGCCAACCGTGCCTCGATGAAGGCGCGAAAGCCTTGCTGTCCCTCTTCATTGAGCAGGGAAGAATTCTCCAAAATCCGCACCACTTCAGCGTGCTCGGGTTTGGCATGCACGGCGAACGCGTAGACCGTGCCGCCAAAATCGATCTCGCGCAGCAGCCGGTTGATATTTTTGATCATATGCCTTTGCAGCATGACTTGCTCGACGAGATGCCGCAACAGACTGTGCATGATCAAGCGATCCAACAAATCTTTGTTCTTTTCGTTGAGCAGCTCTTGCTGCTCGGCATGATCCTGATGTAAACGGCGATGTACGCCGGCCAGTGGCTGATGTTGCCGGTCGATGATTTGATTCTCCTCGGGAAGATAGCTGAAAGCAAAAACGCCGGCATACTGGCGGTAATGCACGCCCTCCTCGCCCGAGCCTTGCAGCCGGGTGATCGCGTTGTTGATCGTGTCATGCGCCTCTTGCCTGCGGCTTTGAATGGCGGCATCGGATTTGAAACGCTCTCCCCCACGGGTGTTCAAAACGTAATAGGCCAAATCCGGCGCAGCCGGCTCCGCAACATATTGGCGCAATTGCACGGTCTTGTCTTGCAAATCCTGCTCGAGGTGCGCCACTTGTTCTTTCTGGAAGGAGACTTCGTTCTGCAGCTGGGTCACTTCATGGCGCAACCGCCCTCGTTCCTCGGATGAAGCTCGCACTCTCGCTTCAAACTCGCGCTCACGTTTTTCCAAGGCCGCGATACTTCTGGCCAGCTCCTCCAAGCCGCCGGCGCGGGCGTGCTGTTCAAGTTGTCGACTTTCTTGTTCGAGTTGTTCTAGGTCTGCGCAGGCCTGGGCCAGGTTGCTGGCCCATTCGGCGTGGGAGCTTTGCAGGTTTTTGCATTGCGTTTCGGCTGCTTCGTGTGCACGAAATGCTTGTGGCAGCCTTTCCTCCATGAAATTGCGCAAATGCCCGGTAAAGTTGCGCCAGTGCGATATCAATGCCAGCGTTTGCTCTTTCAACTTTTCCGCCTCGGCAATCTTGTTCTCCTGCTCGCGCAGCTCGGCTTGCCGCTGCTCCAGCTCCTGCTCAAAAGCCCGACGTCGCGCCTCTTCACCAATCAGGCGTGCCGGCTTGAGCTCGCTTTTCCAACGCAAGCCGCGCAAGGCGAGTTGTCGTGATCGGGAGGCATATTCAGCTTGCTGGCCCTCGCGAGCCGCCAGTGCGGCGCCGATAACTTGCAGCGCGGCTCCGCCGGAACGATCCTCCAATGCCGCTGTTAGCCACTCCGGACTGGTTACTTCCTCCTCGAGCGGTTGGGCAATCGCAATCCCTGGAAAACTTTGTAAAACGGCAGCTTTGATGCTTTCAGCTTCACCGTTGAGCACCAGCGTTCCCAGCAGTTGTTGCCCCAGCAACTCTTCAACCGCCGCACGCAGGTCCGCATCATCCGCACGCCACTCCAGTAATTTGTACAGCGGCAGCGGCTGCAACCCCTCCGCTTCCAGGCTTTGCAAGCATTGGTGGTAGTCCGGCAGTTGCGGAAGCCATTCGCGTTGCTGCTGCAAGCGCGCGATGCCATCCTGCATCTCGTGTCTGAGCTGCTCGTGGCGCTCGAGCTCATGTTGCAGGCGCATCTGTTCCTGCGTTAATTCTGCCAATTGCTCGGAAGCTGCTTGGGCTGCGGCTTTCGCCTCCGGTCCCAGGCTGCGCTCGCGAAAATCGGCCGGTGTGGTGAGCGCAAGATTTTTCACAAATTCTGTGACCGGCCGCGGTGCCGGTTTCAAGAACGGCAGGTTTTGTGACAACGCGTGTTGCGCTTGTTCGAGCTCAAGCAGCAATTCAGAATGGCGCACACGCAACTCGTGTTCGGCGCGTTGCAGGCGTTGTTCGTAAGTCCTGACCTGTTCTTGTATGGGCTGAAGGGATTTCTGGCGTCGTTGTGACTCTTCCTTCTTGGCATGCAAGCGGTCCAGGAGTCTGGCCTCATCCTTGTGGCGCAGCCCGGTGAGCATTGTTTTGACATGTGCGAGCTCATCTTGCGCGGCCTGCAGGTGTGCTTCCAGTTGCTGCGTCTCTGCGGCGAGTTGCTCCGCCTGCTTGTCCATTTCGCATAGACGCTCCTTGCCAGCCTGGCTTGCACGGTATGAAATCAACCAAGCGTAGCGTGTTTCTTCCTCCCGCGCCTTGGCCACAGTGTCCTGCAGCGTTTGCAGGCGTTCGAGATAGCGAAGCTGTTCCGACAGTTGCTCGAGCGTGACGGCGAATTCCTGAATAATGCTCAGGCTGTGGATGATCTCGGCAAAAATCTCGAGGTCGGGTTCGGGCAACAGGCTCATGAACAATGTTTGAAAGTCTCCGGCGCGCGCACAAATCTCGCGGTAGGCCTTGCCTGTGCCCCACAAGTGCACCACTTGTTCATAGAGGGATTCAGAGGCAAAGAACTCCTCGGCGATTTTTTTGCGAAAGGGCTTTAGTTGACCATAGACATTGCCCTTGCCGATTTTCTCCTCCAGCTCCGTGCGCGTGGCCGGCCGCTGACCCGCTAATTCCTCCATCACCAACGGCAGCTCTTCCACGCCGCAGCCTTTCACTATGAATCCCCAGCGTGACAGTCGCGCCTCCATCGTCGTCGCCTCAAGGCCGATGCCGAGCGCGATGCGCTTCTCGCCTTGTGCTGCGGCCAGCTCAAGTGCTGCATAGCTGATGCCGCCGCCGGCATTGAGCGCGCCGAGTTCGCGATCGTAACGTAATACCACACCTTGCAGGGTCCGGCCTTCGTCTTTACGACCCCCGAGGCGTGCCGCGGCATTGAGTTCGACCTCCTGCGCGCCCGAAAGCGCCACGTGCACGGCATCGATGACCGTGCTTTTGCCGGAACCGTTGGGCCCCACCAAAAAGAGATGACCGCCCTGGCGTAGGTCGATGATCTCGTTGACAAAGTTGTGAAAATTGATCAATCGCAGGCGCACGATTTGATATTCGAGATAATTTTTTCGCGGAGGATTCATACTATATTGCATCCGAGCCGTTCTGATCTTTCCCATTCGGGCCAAAGCACGCGGCATAAATCGATTGCGAGGCGACGCGGCTGTCGTAATGATACAGCGCGGGCATGCCTTCGTAGATCCACTTGTCTTTGTCGATCTCGCCGTCTTCATACTCGGGAGGATGCTCGCGCAGAAAGCGGTAACGCAGCAGCATCGGCAGGATACGGCGAAGAATCTCGCGGACACCGGCCATACTGGGTGCTTTTTCTCCTAATTCCTCCTGCAGACGGCGCTGGGCGAACTCGAGCAGCTCGCCGAAATAAAATTTGGGATTGGTGTCTTCAATTGTGAGATTCTGCTCCTCCAGGAGGTGTTCATAGAACTCCAGCACCAGCAAGAATGCCAGGCAATCGTTGCGCCTGGTCAATTGAAACAAATCGCGCTGCGCCGGCGTGACGAAATCGTTGTACCAATTCGGCTTATAGAGCCGTGCACATTTTTGATCCACCACGATCTCCCAGCCGTAGAAATGCTGGTAGAAGCGCTCGAACTGCAAGCGATTTTGCCTGAGAAAAGCGAACAACGTGGGATCATCATCGCGGTAAAAATAAGGCGATTCCTGCAAGATATTAAGCAGTTGTTTCACCTTGTGAAGATTCAAGTGGGAGAAGAATTCGGTGGACATGGTGTGGGCTCCAATGGCAAAGCGCAGAAGGCATTGAGCTTAGAGCAGAGGGCAGAGGGCAAAGCGTGAAGGGCACGCGCTAGGCTCTATGCCCTCTGCGCTATGCTCTCGGCCCTCCGCCCTCTGCGCTTAAGTCGATGACCAGATGATCCGGCGTATAAACACCTGCCGTTGCATTGCCGATCAGCACACTCGCTGGAATCTCTGAGAGCTGCGTGAGCTCGCGCACTTGCACTTGCAGTTTCTGCAAATCTTTAGTCGGTGTAACGTGGACAAAATGCATGAGCTTCATCCAGAATGCAGCGGCGCTTGGGTCGTCGAGCTCGAGGCCGGCCAGACGGATTTTTGCCTGTCCCTTGAACAAAAAGCGTAGGAGCCACTGGCGGAGCTCTTCGCGCCTTTTTGCTTCCAGCGCATAGATTTCTTGTTTGGTTCGCGCCTTGGACTTGAGGTAAGTCTTGGGCACGGAGCTAGGCGAGCTCTGCGTTCGGCTGCGTGGCCGCGGCGGTGCAGCTTTCGTATGCAAGTCCCAATATTGCGCATCAAGTTGAGCGTAAGAGGGTAGCAACACAGCATTGATGAAGCGATAACCTGCGAGGCATTCGCCCTCTTCGCTTGCTTCGAATAGCCGGCCATCAGATGAAAGAGAATTGCCGCCGTAGCGAAGATCAACCGGCGCGTTGGCGAGCTCGCGAATGCGTGCCTTAAGATCGTGAATACGCGTGTTGCGGCGCTCGAGCTCGCGCAGTTTGGCGTCCATCTTCTTGATCACTTCGCGCGCCGTGGCATGAATGCGCTCGCACAGCTCGTCCAGCTTCGTGTCGCGCGCAAAAAATTCGTGCACGTGGCGCAAGAAGTCTTCGGCGTCAGCCGGTTCCGCGGCGAGATCGCCCCGCAGCGCCTGCGGCATTTGGCGGCGTTGCGCGGCGATAAACGCCTGGCTGCTCGCCAGCAAGACGCGGGTAGCGTTGGTGTCGAGCCTGGCAATCAATTCGAGAATACGCTCGCGCAAATGATAGATGCCTTGCAAATAGACTTCGACATAGCGGCTCAGCCATAACAGAATCCCTTTAAGAGTCTCGATATCGTAGGCACGCGTGACGAACTGCACCATGGTGGCGCGAAATTCCAACAACTCGGCGGAAAGATCGTGCATGTGATCTTCGATGGCGTAACGCAAATGCATCGCGCGCCGGGCGATCTCTTCCGACAAGCCGGTTTCGTGCAGCGGGGCCGCGGTGCACAACCGGTCGAATTCCTGCAGTGCGGCGACAATGTCCTGCAAAAAATTGCGGCCGTCGCGGCTGCGACCTTCGCTGCGCGTGCGCACGCGATACTCGAGCCATTGCAGAAATGCGACGGTGTTCTCATTGAGCACGTAGCGGTAATTTTCGCGACTGAGATCTTTGTAGCTGCGCAGGCGGTAAGGTTCCAACACTTTGGTAAGATTGCCCCAGGCGAGCAGTTGCGCGACGTCCGCCGCGAATTGATTCAATTCATAATCCGCCGCCAGCAGCAATTGGCTCTCGCGCACGGCGTAGTACAAATCCTCGTGCGGCGGCTGCAGCTCATGCTCGCGCCGCAGGAGCAGCATTTTGTAGAGAATATTGAGATAAAATGGCGCACGCTCCGATTCGAAAAACGCGAGGCGCTCATTGCCGAAAACGCGCAGCATTGTGCCGGCGCGCTGCGCTTCTGAGGGCGCGTGTTCCACCTCCCGGGGCGGAGCAAGAGGAAGGGCCGTCGCCGTTTCTTGTGTTTCGAAAAGAGCGGAGGTGTTGGTCTTCACAGCCATGGGGCTTGGCGCCAGAGAGGTGATCAACAGATTCCTGCTTTGTCGTCGCGCCGCAAATTAGGCAATTCATTCTTGAATGGCAAGTGCTGGCTTGGAGGAATGTGAGTTTCTCGCGTTGCAATCACTTTGTGTTTTTCCCGTTCTGAAACGCCATGCGCTTTGCGCCCCGCGAGTTTTTTAAAAACCGCTTGACTTTTTCTTTTACGTTGTTATCTTATAGTCGAAAACTGACTGAGAGTCATAATGGGCACATTAGAGCGCAAAGAACGCGAAAAAGAGCATCGCCGGCGGAGCATTCTCGCAGCGGCACGCAAAATTTTTTTTGAGCACGGCATGCAGGCGGCGTCGATGGACGCCGTGGCTGAGGCCGCGGAATTGAGCAAAGGCGCGCTGTATCTTTATTTCAAGAGCAAAGAAGATCTGTACGTCTCATTGCTCGAAGAAGGGCTGTCAATTTTGCGCCGCATGTTCGAGGAAGTCGCCGCTCTGCCGATGAAGGCGGACGAGGCCCTGCGGCAAATCGGTTTTGCCTATTATCAGTTCTACAAAAAGTATCCCGACTATTTTCATATTCTCATGTTTGCGGATGCGCGCGTGCTGCACTCCAAAGTCTCAGAAGAAGTTCTGCAATGTTCCGAGCAACGCTCCCTGGCCTGCCTGCAAGTGGTGGCCCAGGTGTATGGACGCGGCATCAAAGAAGGCGTTTTTCGCAAGGAGCTCAAGCCGATCGAAGTGGCGATTACGCTATGGGGCATCTCCAACGGCATGATCGGACTGATCGCCAACAAGGCCGATCATTTCATGCACGACTATAAAATCGATCTGGAAGCGTTGATGACCAAGTCTTGGGAATTGACCCTGCAATCTCTGCGTGCAACTTCAAAGAAGAAGTGACGTATATTTTTCCACACGTCTGCATGTAAGAAGATGCCGCGAATTCAACTCGCGTTTTTTTAGCAGTTTATGTGACTCTTAGTCATTTTTTTACCTTGCGTCACCAAAGTTCCAATGAGGATACACCGCACCTCACGGCAGAGGATGATCATGACTAAATCGCTTTTTGCAATTCTGATTTGCCTGGCAACTTGGCTCAACGTCACGCCCAGCGCCAGGTCGCAAAGTGGCGTGCTGGAGGGATATGTGCGCGAAGGTTTGGCAAGCAATCTCGCGCTCCAACAACAAAACTTTTCATACCAAAAAAGCGAACAAGCTTTGCGCGAAGCGCGCGGGCTGTTTTTGCCGTCGCTCGATCTCGGCGCACGCTATTCCAAATTAGAAGGCAATGTGCTCGACTTCGGCAGGCTGGTGGACCCCGTTTATGCCACATTGAATCAGCTTCTGCAGCAAGAGGCATTTCCCCTGGGTCTCAATTTGCGCCTGCCCTTAGCGCGCGAAGCAAAAGTCACTCTGACGCAACCGATTTTTAATCCTGCCATCTATTATAATTATCGGGTTCAGTCCAGCTTGCGTGTAGCCGAAGCCGCGCATTTGCGGTCTTTTCAACGGCAATTGGTGGCCGACATCAAAACCGCTTATCTCAACTATGCCAAAACCGTGCGCGTGGTGGAACTGTATGGTAAAACTGTTCCTCTGTTGGAAGAAAACCTGCGGGTGAATCAAAGCCTCCTTGCCAATCAAAAAATCACAGAAGACGTTGTCTATCGCGCGCGCGCCGAGCTTTCGGAAGTGCAGCAGAAGCTGGCAGAAGCCGGTCAGCAAAGCGAGGCCGCAGCGCAATACTTTAACTTTCTGCTGAATCGCCAGCTGGACACGCCGATCGCACTCGCTCCCGATTCTTCCCTGGCGGTGGAAATCGCGCTCGATCGCGAACGCGCGCAAGTGGAAGCAAAAAAACACCGCGAGGAATTACAGCAACTCCAAGCCGGCATTCAAGCTGCCGAGGCCGGCGTCAAAGTGAACACCTCGAGCTTTATGCCCACGCTGGGATTGGGAATCGATTACGGCTTCCAGGGCAATACCTACGATTTTGACGCGGACAACGATTTTCTCATTGTTTCACTGGTGGCGCAATGGAATCTGTTCAATGGTTTTCAGGATGCCGCCAAGCGGCAACAGGCGCAATTGGAAAGCGCGCGCCTGCAAACGCGGCAAGTGGAATTAGAGAATCAAATCGATTTGCAAGTGCGCACGGCACACCACGACATGATGGTGGCCCAAAGCGCAATTGCGACGGCCAACGACCGTCTCGCGAGCGCGGAGAAATCATTCGAATTGGTGGCAAAGAAATACCAGCTCGGCAGCGCCGCGCAGATCGAATATCTCGACGCGCGCACCGCCTACACGAATGCCGGCATCAATCAAATCTTGACCACTTACGATTATTACATCAAACACGCGCATTTCGAGCGCGTCGCCGGGCTTTATCCGCTGCAGGTTACGAAAAAGTGAAAGAGGTCTAACAGGCTGCTGAAAAACTCTTTTAAATGTCATACCCGCGAAAGCGGGTATCCAGAAAACCCAACAAAATCATGGATTCCCGCTTTCGCGGGAATGACGAATTAGAGCAATTCGAGGCTTTTTCAGCATCCTGCTAAGCACAAAGGCCCTGCGGGCGGCCCAACGAAAAAATATAGAGAAGTCGTATGCTGGAACTGCTCAGTTGGCTTGAACAAAGGCCAAGGCAGAAAAATGAAAGACAGAAAAATGGCGTTTGGCGTCGAGCCATGGAAATTGATGATGGTAGCATGAAGCAAAAAAACTATTTTTCTGTCCTCCATCTTTCTGTCTTGCGAATATAGAGACGGGAATACTCGTTCCACCGCTCAGCGGTGGAACGCATGCGATGACGCTCTGCGTCTGAAAAAGTTAGGCCTCAATAAGTGCTCAGATCGGAATCAAGAGCACGTTTAATATACAAATGACAAGGCACATAGAACCGTTCCAAACTTTCCACAAAACCTCGACGCCATGCAAAACCTTCTGGAGGTCTCAAATATGAAAAAGCCATTACATTGCACCACGACGATTACCGCCGCGTTGCTCGCGTTGGGTATCAGCGCCTTCGCCATTGCGCTCACCGGCTGCGGTGAGAGCAATGCCGATTCCAGTGAGATCGAAACCGTTGCCGTGCGCACGGCCAAAGTGGAAAACGCCATGCTCGCACCGCCGGTGCGCGTCACGGGTATTCTCTCCGGAAAGGCGGAGAGCAAGCTGTCGTTCAAGATCGGCGGCATTGTCGATCGCATTCATGTGCGCGAAGGGCAGGGCGTGCGCCAGGGCCAGTTGTTGGCGACGTTAAAATTATCAGAAATCAATGCGCAGGTCAACCAGGCACAAAATGCCTTTGACAAAGCCGCACGCGATCTCGAGCGCGTGCAAAATCTTTACAAAGACAAAGTCACGACGCTCGAGCAATTGCAGGATGCGACGACCGGGTTCGAGATGGCCAAGTCCACGCTGGAAATCGCCAAATTCAACTGGCGCTACGCGAACATCTATGCGCCGGCGAGCGGCAAGATTTTAAAGCGCTTTGCCGAAGAAAGCGAATTGATCAGCCCGGGCATGCCAGTGCTGACCATGAGCAGCGCGCAAGCCGGCTGGGTGCTGAAGGTGGGATTGGCCGATCGCGACGTGGTGCGCGTGGCGTTGGGAGATACGGCCCAGCTTGCGTTTGATGCTTTCCCCGGCCAATTGTTTCCGGCCATGGTGACTGAGATTTCCGGGACGGCGGCGCCGATGACGGGAACATTTGAAGTCGAATTGGCCGTTGCCGCGCCGCCAGGTGCCATGTTCATGTCCGGAATCATGGGAAGAGCCGAAATCGCCCTTCGCGCAAATCGGCTTTGGCATTGATTCCGATTGAGGCGCTGGTCGAAGCCGACGGTAATCGCGGCAATGTTTTTACGATCGCGCCTGCCCACATCGCCACTAGGCGGGCAGTAACCGTTGCGTTCATTCACGGCCAGCAAGCGGCCGTCAGCTCGGGCTTGGAAAATATTGCGGAGGTCGTCACCGGCGGCGCAGCGTACCTCAGCGAAGGCGCGCGCGTGAAGATTGTCCAGTGAATGAAAATCTCCAAATTACACGTTACACGTTACACCTTACACGTGTAAAGTGTAACGTGTAACGTGTAAAAAACCAACACAGTCTTTGTTTCAATCGTTGTACTCGCTCCACTCGAGGCCATCATGAAGATCACAGAATATTCCGTCAAAAACTATCAATTCACCATCGTGGTCTTTCTCGCGTTGATCGCCATCGGCGTCAATACCTTTGTCAACATCTCGCGTTCGGAAGATCCTTCGTTCCCCAATCCCACCTACGCCATTATCGCGATTTATCCCGGCGCCGGCCCGGTGGACCTCGAACAGCTCGTGGTCGATCCGCTGGAGGAGAAAATCAACGAGCTCGAAGATTTGAAGCGTCTGCGCGCGGAAATGGAAGACGGCTTGATGTATATGCGCGTTGAATTCGAAACGTACGTTGACGCCGACAAAAAATACGACGAGGTTTTGCGCGAGATCAACAGCATTCGCGGCGATTTGCCCGCGGATTTGCTCAGCCTGGAAACCGTGCACTTCAACACCACGAACGTCAATATTCTGCAAATTGCGCTGGTTTCCGAAACCGCGCCATACAAAGATCTCGAAGAGCAAGCCGAAAAGCTCAAAAAGCGGTTGAAAACCGTTAGCGGTGTAAAAGAAGTGGAAAAGCTGGCCTACCCCGAGCGCGAAGTGCGCGTGGCGCTGGACTTGGGCAAGCTCGCGCAACTCCGCGTTCCGCTCAGCCAGGTGATCGGCATGATCCAATCGAGCAATGCCAACATTCCGGGTGGCAGTGTGGATGTCGGCGGCAAGAAGTTCAACATTAAAACCAGCGGGAATTACAAATCGCTCGAGGAAATCCGGCGCACGGTGGTGGGGGCCGCTGCCGGCCAAGCGGTGTTTTTGCAGGATGTCGCGGAGGTGGAATGGAATTATGAAGACCTGACCTATGCCGGCCGCTACAATGGTCAGCGTGCCGTGTTCGTGACTGCCAATCAGAAAGCCGGGCAGAATATTTTCAAGGTGCGCGAAAATCTCGGCGCGGAAGTTGCCGCCTTTGCAAATGAGCTGCCGAAAAATATTTCTCTGCAAATCGGATTCGATCAGGCGCAAAATGTCGCCGGCCGTTTGAACAGCCTTTACCGCGACTTTGGGATCGCCATCATTCTGGTGCTGGTCACACTTTTGCCCCTGGGCGTGCGCGCCTCGCTCATCGTGATGATTTCGATCCCGCTTTCGCTTTTGATCGGTTTGTTCCTATTGGAGTCGTTTGGCTTCAATCTCAACCAATTGAGCATTGTGGGCTTTGTCATTGCGCTCGGCTTGCTGGTCGACGATTCCATCGTGGTGGCGGAAAACATCACGCGCTTTTTGCGCCAGGGCGCGAGCCGCGTGCAAGCTGCCATCGCCGCGACAAAACAAATCGGCGTGGCGGTGATCGGCTGCACCGCAACTTTGATTTTTGCCTTTCTGCCGCTGCTGTTTTTGCCGGGCGCGGCGGGTGACTACATTCGCAGCCTGCCCGTGGCCGTGGTGGTCACCGTGCTGGCTTCGTTGTTCGTGTCTTTGACCATCATTCCGTTCCTGGCCAGCCGCGTGCTGCATGAAAATGAAGACGAGCACGGCAATATTTTTCTCAAAGGCCTGAATCGCTTTATCCATTTTACCTACAAACGCCTGCTGGGATGGTCGATCGCGCGCCCGGCAAGAACCCTTGCTATTGCCGGCGGGTTGTTCGCGGCCAGCCTGTTACTGGTGCCGGTCATCGGTTACAGTTTGTTTCCCAAAGCCGGCTTGCCGCAGTTTCGCATCACCCTCGAAACCCCCGAAGGCAGCAGCCTGTCCGAAACCGACAGAGCCGTGCGTTTCGTGGAATCCGAGCTGGCGCGACGGCCTGAGATCAAAAGCTACATGACCAATCTCGGCAAAGGCAATCCTTTTGTCTATTACAACGTGGCGACGCGCCATGAAAAGAGCAACGTCGCCGAGATTTTGGCGGAATTGCACAAATATCGCACGGCGCACACGCCGCAATTTTATGATGAGCTGCGCGCGCTCTTTGCGGGCTATCCCAATGCCAAGATCGAGCTCAAGGAATTCGAGAACGGGCCGCCCATCGACGCGCCCATTGCCGTGCGCTTGGTGGGCGAAAATCTCGAGACATTGAAGCAGCTGGCAGGAGAAGTGGAAGAGATTTTCAAATCCACGCCGGGCACACTGTATGTCAACAATCCGGTGAAGATTGCCAAAACCGACATCCAAGTGGCGCTGGATCACGACAAAGCCGGGCTGCTGGGCGTGCCGGTGGTCGAAGTGCAGCGCACCGTGCGCATGAGCCTGGCCGGCATCAGCGCGGGAAAATTTCGAGAAGAAGACGGTGATGAGTACGACATCAATTTGACTCTGCCCAGAAATGGCAAGCCCGAGATCACGGCGCTCGATCACATTTACGTCGCCTCCATGACCGGCGCACAAATTCCATTGCGCCAGTTGGCGGCGCTGGAATTCAAAGCCTCGCCCACGCGCATCGATCACTACAATAAGGAGCGCGCGGTAACGCTGACGGCTTTTGTCAAAACCGGCCACAATACGGACAAAGTCACGAAAGCGATTTTGGCCAAGCTCGAGGCGGTGAAATTTCCTGCGGGTTATCATTATATTCCTGCGGGAGAGATTGAGAGCCGGCAGGAAAGTTTCGGCGGCCTGGGCACAGCGATTTTGATCGCGATTTTTGGCGTGCTCGCGACGCTGGTATTGGAGTTCAAGGGTTTCAAAAGCACGCTGATCGTGCTTTCCGTGGTGCCGCTGGGCATGGTCGGCGGGCTGGTGTTTCTATTGCTCACCGGCAATTCATTGTCCTTCACCGCGATCATCGGTTTTATCGCGCTCGTCGGCATCGAAGTAAAAACCTCGATCTTGCTGGTGGATTTCACCAATCAACTGCGCGAGCAAGGCCTGAGCCTCGACGAGGCCGTGCAAAAAGCCGGCGAGATTCGCTTCGTGCCGGTGTTGCTGACGACGATGACGGCCATCGGCGGACTTTTGCCCATTGCTTTGGGCGGCTCCTCGCTTTACTCGCCGCTGGCGTGGGTGATCATCGGCGGCCTGATCAGCTCGACATTGCTCGCGCGCCTGGTGACGCCGGTGATGTACAAACTGTTGCCGCCGGAGGTTGCAGTGTGAAGTAAGGCCGAATCAGGGTAGCTGCTGCAATTGCAGGAATGGAAAAGATTTTCCAGCGGATAGAAACAAGCCAACGGATAAGAGTTGTTTTTGTTCGTTGAATTCTTTCGATCAGGATATTGTTTGGTGCTTACTGTCACCTTCTCGTTAATTCTCAGTGCGCATTGCACACTCCACCTTCCCTGGAGTTTTGGGGTTGTCACTTGCTCACGCGAGATGTGCCATTACTTTGCCGCAGAGCCCCCGAGATGGCTTGCTTCAATAGTCGACAGCACCAAGCCCCAAAGGGGCGACATGTAGAAGCAAAGGGCAACGCCCTGGACAAACAAACCATCATTACAAGCGACAACCCCAACGGGGCGAAATAAATATCTCGTCAATCCCAAACATATCGTTCATCGTATTCGATATTGTATTTTTTTAAAAACACGATATACTCCTCTTGAAATGTTTTTCTACGATGGTGTTCTTTCTGATTGGCGATGTATCTCTTCAATGCCTCGATATTCGATTGCCCTATTCCCAATGCGGCATAACCACTTTGCCAATAGAAGTCCCTATAGAACTCGCCCTTGGTTTTAATCCATTTCGAAGAGCTCTTTTTCACTTCTTCGATGAGCTTGGCGACGGTAATCTTGCGCGAAAGTATGGCGAGGCTATGCACATGATTTTCGGTCCCGTTGATGGTGAGCGCCGGAGATTCATACTCGCGAAAGATGGCGGCCATATAGCTGAACAATTCTTTTTCGATTTCCGGCCGGATGAATGGCTGCCGGTCTTTCGTGCTCCAAATAAAATGGACTGGGATGCTCGCAAGGCTTTGTGGCATGGTGACCCCCTCCCCTTGACGAAATGGTTGGATTGAGGAAAAAATCTATGTCGCCCCGTTGGGGCTCCAGGATATTTTGATCTATCTATTTTCCAGGGCGTTGCCCTTGGCTGTTACATGGCGCCCCTTTGGGGCTTTTCGGTAACCAATTCTTCAGAGCTCTCTGGTGCTCTAATTGATTTATGATCCAAGCTGTTGCCTTCGCTCCTTCATCAAACCCTTTGGGGCTTTTTTTAATGACAAGGCCTCAGTTGTGGCTCTCGGCATCTCAACTGATTTGCCAGACGCCTTAAATAGTTGGGATCCGCTTTTGCACGATGCCTCTTCGGGCATATCGTCAAGCCAAAGGGGAAATCAAGCTTCCAACGTGAACAAGCCGCAACCAAGCAGGCTTTTTCCGCGAATAGAAGCGAATTAAGAATTAGCGTCTATTCGCGTTTATTCGCGGTAAAAATCTTTGTCGATAAAGAAACTAATGCCCCGTTGGTACGAATCGTCAAACCAAGGGCGAAATTGCAGATGACCCACGATCAAGCAAGTCAATCCATTTTGCTATTTTAAAAAAAGAACCGATGAGCCAGGACTATCATTGATCAGAGCCGCATCAGCTGCGTTCTATCTTACACTCCGATAACTATCCTGTAAACCAAGCAACAAAGCATCATCACTGTGTTCATTTGTGATTTTGTGCACCGCTCCAACGCAAATCTCACTTGCTGGCGATGCCCTTGTTCAGCTCGTCGGCAATCGCTGGAATGGCATCGCGCTCGGGTTGCACATCGCTGGGCGAGGCAACAACAATTTTTAGAACCCGTACTTGCTTCATACTGCGTAGATGGTCAGGAAGTTGATTGGTGGGCAACATACTCCCCACTGAACTGACAATTCGCTACAATAATAAGACTTTTCGCGCGGAAAGCCACGTTTTTTTGTAGTTGCATTATTCGTTTTTCGTGCTATAGTCAAAACAGGGAGAACAGAAACAAAGCGGAGTTTTCGCCGAAAATATGCCGGCTTTCACCATGAAGACATGGCTGGAAAGGAGATGTGCATGAGAAACTTCATACCCGTCCTGCTCATTCTGCTAACGCTGTCTGCCTGCCAATCATCAACACCGCCTCCCGGTTCGCCGGAGGCCCTCATTGCCAAAGGGAAAAAGATCTTCTTCAACGAAACATTCAACGGCAACGGCAGAACTTGCGGAACCTGCCATCCGGAAGAAAATAACTTCACCATCGACCCCGCGTTTATCGCCACTCTGCCGCAGGATGATCCGCTTTTTGTCGCGGAATTCAATCCAGCCTTGAAAGAAAATTTTGAAAATCCCCGGCTGATGCGAGAGTTTGGATTGATTATGGAAAACCTGGATGGTTTTGACGACTTGCCAAACAAATTCGTCATGCGCGGGGTGCCACATACCCTGGCGCTTCCGACCTCCATCACTAGCCCGGACGGCCCCCGCACGGGATGGTCAGGTGACGGCGCGCCCGGCGACGGATCGCTGCGTTCCTTTGCCATCGGCGCCGTTATTCAGCACTTCACCAAGACTTTGAGTCGCATTCCCGATGTCGATTTTCGGCTTCCCACCGAGGAGGAATTGGACGCCCTGGAAGCATTTCAGCTTTCGTTGGGGCGCCAGCAGGATTTGTCTTTGCCATTGCCTTTGAAGGGCACTGTGCCCAAGCGCGGACAGGAAATTTTTCTCGACAATACCCTGGGAAAGTGCAGCATCTGCCACACGAATGCCGGCGCGAATGCGAATGTGGGCGGACAGAACCTGGGCAATGCCAGTTTTAATACGGGCGTTGAGGATCTTCCCGACCAGCCGGCCGATTTAACGGGTGAGCTGGTTCCGCCGGATGATGGATTCGGCATACCGGGTGACAGCACATTCAATGTGCCGCCTTTGGTGGAAGCGGCCGATTCCGGGCCTTTCTTTCACAACAATGCCATCGAAACCATCGAGGGAGCCGTGGGATTTTATGATGGCGAAGCGTTTAACAATTCGCCTTCCGGCCGTTTTCTGGCAAGTACAGATCCCAACGGTGTGGGGATCGAGCTGGATGGCACTCAAATCGTGGCAGTGGCAGCGTTCCTCAGGGTTCTCAATGCCTTGGAGAATATTCGGGAAAGTAATGCGTTCTCAGAGTCAAGCATCCAGAGCGGTTTCTTTCAATGGAAAGAATCCAAACTGTTGCTGGAACGCGCGCGGCAGGAAATTGATGATAGCATCGAGGTGTTGGCCGGCGCTCATTTGCATCCGGAGGCCGTTGCGCATCTGAAAAGGGCGCGCCGGCTCACGGACAATGCTATCAGTGGTGTGGTATTCAGACGCAAGCTCGCACGACAGGCCATCCGCGAGCAAGAGCAGGCGCGGGCCCAGCTGGTCGAGTGATTGCAGCCAGAGATCAAATCCAGAATTCAAAATTCAAAATCCAAAATCCAAAACCCCCGCAGATTTCGCGACGCTTTGATTTTTGGATTTTGTGCTTTGTGCTTTGGATTTTGCGCTTCGAGCCTTTGGGTTGCAAACTGTTGAGTCGAGATAAAAGAATGGAGGTTGTGACATGTTGAAGCATTTGAGAATGGCTGTTGCCGCCCTCACCTTGCTCGGCGGTCTGCCATGTGTTTATGCACAAAAAGCGACGGAAATCTTTATCCCGGTCGGGCAATCCCCGGGCTTATCGGGGAAATACACCAGCATCGGAAAAATCACGGCCATCGACACAGCCAATCGGACCATCACCGTCGCCGATTCTCGCGGAAGCTATGAGGTGAAAATCACGGAACAAACCCAAATCTGGCTGGATAAAAGCAAGCTGAAAGCAACCAGTCAAAAGGGCGGTTTCAAGGATATTCGGAAGGGACTCTTGGTCGAAGTCAAATACCAAAACAACCAGCGCCAAGTTAAGGGCCCGGCAGAGTGGATCAAGATGCAAGTCACGGAATGATTATCGCAAGCATTGTGATTATGCTGCACAAGATTCAGCCTGTGTGAAAACTTGGGGATGCCGCACCCGGAGCTTGTCAAAGGGTGCTAAGTTCAAAAAGCCGGCTTCGACAAGCTCAGCCGGCGTTGGAATCAAGTGTATTTACACAGTCTGATTCCTTCTGAATGATATAGTTAGGGGGTTACAAGAATTATGGTGAGAGTGCACTACCAATAAAGCGTTTGGGTGCCCTTACTCCGAAATGACCCATCTTTCTCCCTCTTTCGCATAGTGCAAATTCAATGTCAGACAAATGGAGGACAGCACGGATTCGACCGGTTTGTGCTGAAACGAGCCGGTGATGGTATGAGAGCCCAGGGCGGGATTCGACATCGCGATACTGACGTTATAAACACGCTGCAATTCGGCAATGACCTCCGCAAGAGAAGTTTGATCGAAAACGATTTTCCCTTCCAGCCATCCTAACAAGTGGCCGGCATCGATCATTTTGGGCGCCTCTGGCACGCCGTCTTTCCCACAAGAGCTGGTTTGATTTGCGGTCAAAACGACAGCCGCTATTTGCGGCGCTTGCCATGCGCCGAATGCTACCCGGCCCTCGCGCACGGCCACGCGTGTTTGCTCGTTTCTCGACCAGACGCCGAACTTCGTTCCCAAAACGGTGATCTGTGCATTGCCGCTATGCACGACGAACGGCCGCTGCTCGTGCTTGATCTCAAAATAGCCCTCGCCGGCGAGCGTAACCAAACGCACAGAATCTGAAAAGTTTTTTTGGAATTGGATTTCGCTGCCGCTGTTTAATTGCACGAAAGAACCATCCGGCAATTCAATGTTTTCACGCTGGCCATATGCCGCGAGGACTTTTTGCAAGGGGTTGGCATTGAACAAATACTGATAAAGCATCGTGGCGAATGCCAAGAGAATGATGGCGGCAGCCGCCCAAACATAGCGGTCGCTCCAAAAAGCTTTGCGCACCATTGGTTGCGGCGGCTTTTGCAGCGCCGCTATTTTGGCCGCTCGCCCCTCGGCTGGCAGGCCGAGTTGTGCCGCCAATTCCTGCCAGGCCTGATCGACGCTGGGAATTTGCGGCAATTGCTCCGCAGCGTTTTTCCAGATTTTCTCGAATGCGGCAAAGGCGCTCTGATTTTCCGCAGAAGCTTGCCGCCACGCATCGACTTCGGCCCGTTCCTCTGCCGTCGCTTCGCCGGAAAAAAAGCGCGAGAGCAATTCGTTCGGATCAATATGATTCATGATGTCAAATCGAGAATAGTAACCAATGCCTATGCTGATTCCTTGTTAAGAAAATTTTGAGGGTATGGCAGGGCGCATCCGCTGGCGACAGAGCGCTTAGTACTACATCGTTAAGTTCACATTTTTGCACCAAAACCAGCATGTCATCCCGAAGCTTCGGGATGACATGCTTGGTGGTGGCGTTGGCTCAACGTTGTAGTATTAGCGCAGCCCCGAAAAACCGGGACTGCGCTACGCCCATTTCAAACGAACACTGCACCGCTACTTCGCTTGCAACAATACTTTGTCATCGGTGCCGGCGCTCACTAGGATTTTGCCGAGGCTGGCGTCGCTGATTTCACGCACCACGGCTTGAGATAAATGCACCGTGATTGCGGTCGCGCTCGAGGCGCTCAATAGGTTTTGCAGAGCCTGCGCCGGGATCGTATAGCTGCCGGCCGCGGCCTCCACGCGTTGAAATACCGGGGCCACACCTTGTCCCGGGCCGCCGAAACGATCTCGCTTGAAAGCGGGCGCGAGCACCAATACCATATTATTGGCGGCCGGATCACCTGCCCATGAAATCGTGAGATCTTGCGTGGCGTCAATAGAGTCCTTGTCCGCAAATCCGGTGATCTGCACTAACTGCACCGGCGCTTGAATATCCAGCGTCATGGCCGCGACTTGGTCCGAGCCGGTGACGTTGAATTGATACGTGCCGCCGCCAATGAAGCGGACATTGACGAAGGTCAGCAAGCTGTCGCGGGGACCGGCATGTCCACCTCGCGGGCCGCCGAAACCGCCGCCCGGGCCGCCGTGACCACCGGGTCCGCCATGCGGATCTTTTCTACAGCCGAACATGCCATAGCGCACGCCGAACAAAGTATTCACCAGCTTGGGAAGGCTGAATTGATGAGCGCCACTCCAAACAGCTACGTCGCCCATGTCCAGACCCAAGGCCTCGCGATCGCGCAAGGTCGCAGGATCCGCATATACCACCGCTGAGGCGTGCCCGCGCACTTCATCGCCGGTTTGAAAGTGTCCCAGGCCCTCGCTCCAACGCAAAACGAAGAACGCGTTGGCGCTATCCAAATTCACGCCGGCGGAGCTGAGCAGACTTGTCTGGCTGTCCAACGCGGTGACATCAAAACTCTCGGCAATGCCGGACGAATCGTCGGCAACAGCATCGGGCCCATTCACCGAGTTGCAGCCGGCGAGCATCATGCCCGCGGCAGCGAGCATTGCCAGGCTGGAGGTTAAAATACACTGCTTCATGCGAAAGACTCCTGACAGTTGATTTCCACAGCATCACGCTTTTTTTTGAGATTCACACGTCACGATTTGCCTCGTAACTTCCGACCTAGGATTCGAAAGCTGCCGAGCCGTCGCGCGCTCTGTGATTTAATACGTGCATGGCTGCAAAAACCCTATCAGGATTCATTAGAATTTTCGGGAATGATGCGAAAAGGCTTCTGAATTTTTACACGTTACACTTTACACGTGTAAAGTGTAAGGTGTAAGAGGCGCAAAGCAATAGGATCATCAGAAAAGGCGCCAATTTCTCGCGCAGCAGTGCCAGGGCCTTGCTCATTCTCGCCTCGACGGTTTTCACGGAAATATTCAATGCCGCGGCGATTTCCAGGTATTTGAGGCCCTCGAAACGATTCATGGTGAAGACGAGGCGCACCGGCTCCGGCAGGTTTTGGATCGCCTGTTGAATTTTGTCATGAAGATCGAATTGCTCATCAGGGGCGTAAGCCGGCGCGATTTCAGGATGGCCGTCGAGAGAGTCCAAGGGCAGCTTGTTTTTGCGGCGGTGATCGATCACGAGATTGTAGCTGATGCGATAAAGATATGACTTGATCGATTGCTGCGGATCGAGCTGCATGCGGCTTTTCCACACGCGGCCGAATGCTTCCTGCAGCAGGTCCTTGGAAAGTTCTTCTGCGCCAGTCTGGCGCCATAGGAAACGAAACAAAGCTTCGAAATAGCGGTAATAAAGTACTTTGAAAGCCGTGTGATCCGAAGCTTTTATCGCCGCGGTCAATTCGGTATCAGGAGTATGGGCGGAAGAACTTGCCATTATGCGGAGGAAAAAGAAGGGCTCGGAAATTTTCTACTGGTGGTGCAATTCCGCTGATAAAAGATCTGCTACCAACTGATTTCCCTTATCATTCAGATGCACCTTGTCGGTCGTCAGGATACCGGACGCTTGATTTGCAGGATTGTTTTTGAGGTTATACTCCAAAAAGGCTTTGCGCAGATCGCAAAGCGTGCAGTTGTATTTGGCCGCCAGGTTGCGGATGATCTGGGCATAGAAGTTCAAGTCCCCATCCTGTTGATTGGAAAAATCCGTGCGCTCGCCAATGGCGGCCGGTGTGCACATAATGATCTTGATATTTTTCGCCTGCAGTTTTTTGATGATGGCGGCATAAAAATTTTCAAACTTGTCGGCATCCGTGCCGGTGCCGCTCGAAGCCTTGTGCCACACGTCATTCACACCGACGTAAATCACCACGATATCGGGGTTCTTGCTCAACACATCTTCTTCGATCCTCAAATATAAATCATAGACCTTGTTGCCGCTGATGCCGGCGCCAATCAGCTCATATTCGCTGCCCGCGCCTTTCTGGTCGAGCCCCTCTTTTATTTTCGTGATATAGCCGCCGGGCTGCACGCCCATCTGCGTGATGGAATCACCGAAGAAAATCACCCGGGTTGCTTTTTGCTGGCTGAGGGAGACCGTGGTCATGAGCATAAGAGCCGCAAACAGGAGCTGATTTCGGTTTTTCATTGTTGTGTCCGTAGCGTTCAGCCATTCGTGAGTAGCGGGAGGTATCGCGTGGCAAACCGATTGTAGTTTAAATATTTCTCGTTCTCAGGTCAAGGTATTTCTTTTTCGTTTTGCGATTGTCTTCACCTGGTTTTGGATTTCTTCTCTGATCCGGCGCCAATTGACATTCCAAAGCTTTTTCGGCATTGGCTCACGCTCGGCGTCGTCGAAATAGACAAGATAGAAACCGCGCCTGTGCATAGGCGGGCCAAGTTGAGCCAGGACCTTCCTTTGAGCAGTAGAGAGTATTTCAGAATGAAGCTTCATGTCAATCTCCTACTCCATGGCTCGTTGCGCGTGGATCGCAGCCAAGAATTGACCGTTTTATTGGGTACCTGCAGAATCAAACCCCAAAAAGGGGTTTGAGAAAGGAGGGCAGGGGATTGCCTCGTCGGTGGTCAGATTTTTTTTTACTCATCATATGTGACTCGTTGCGCTTTGTTCGTGCGGCAAATGACGGAGACGCACTGAGCATGTGCGAAAAGCTGAGGTGCAGAAACCAGTGCGTTGTTCCATAAATGCGCCACTTCAGCACTATGCTCTAAAATCGATTTGATCGACTAGAAATGTAACCAAATCGATGTTCTCGCGCAACCAGAACGCCTGCAAACCTTCTTTTACTTTAGCTATGCCCGTTCCTCTGCATTACGATTGCGACACGTGACACTGCATTTGCATGGTAAAAACTACAGAGCTTTCTTCTTCACGACGCGGTTTTCCGGTTGCGCTTGGCGCCCATACCATCAAATCCGCAAATTATTTCCCAAGCACGCGTAGTATGCCATTAAAGGCATATTATTGCAATGATTTTTTGCGCTGAGTGTCCCGCATCCCTTGCCCATGGACATCCTGGTTAAAACCTCACAGCAGCTTACCGAGCGTTTGCACATGGGAGATCCCAGCCTGTGTGAATACTTGGGAATGCCGCACCCTGAGCTTGTCGAAGGGTGCTAAGTTCAAAAAGCCGGCTTCGACAAGCTCAGCCGGCGTTGGAATC
>JBIOXB010000189.1:0-4081 GCA_044869275.1 bacterium | reverse complement strand
GGAGGGGGGACGGGGAGAGTGGGAGATGGGGAGAGTGGGAGATGGGGAGAGTGGGGGACGGGGAGACGAGGGGAGTGGGTGAAAAAGGACTCGCTATGAGGAATGGAGAGGCAATGCCTGCAAAGGGCGAGTTTTTGAAAGCTTGGTCTACTCTCGTTACGACCTTTCACGTCGTAATGCCTTGCAGACGCTCTGCGTCATACACTTAGGCAAGGTGCAGCGCGCCTGTGATGCAATGCGAAGGAGACCGTCGAAACGAGGGAGAATCATGAAGTCAGCCAGTTATAGGTGCACTCTCTGTAGATAATGCAGAAACATTCTCCCACCGAAATGGAGCTGCCACGAAAAGAGCTTTTCATTTCCGTAGGAGTTCCATTTTCGTGGGCGATAAATTCTTTTTGATTCCGGCTCGTCGGGGTTGTGTTATGAAAAGCACAACATGCGCAGCAATCGGCGAAAATGACAGCACAACAGTATTCTCCAATTCGTTTCGCAAAAGCCAGTGCCTTTCTTCATTTCAGTTTCGGCCTGAGACTCAGATAATTGCATAGATTGGTCGCCCATCTTTTCTGCCTTATCTATCCATTCAGTGATTATGTCCAGATTAGCCTTTGTGCTGATCAATTCAGGTTTCGAGTATGTTGTGGGATTTACAGGAGGCAGACCCACCTGGGTATTCGTTGGTGTATGTCCGTACATCAGGAAGATTCCATCACGGCATGCCGTGAGCTTGAAATGCAGATGATTTGCGCTTACAGCCTTGCGTTCTTGATGACTGACAAAGACCTCCACTGAGGATAAGTTGGGGCGAATTTCTAGTCTGTAAAGAGTCTTCTTTTCAATTTTTTTTTTGGCCGAACATAAGGCTTCGCACACTTTTTCACGCAGCAGTTTTCGGTAACAATACTCAAGATCTCGGCGTTTGTCCCGCTCTTTCTTTTTTTGCTTTGCTTTCGTTAGCCAGACAGACATATGCGATCAGGAGAGCTCTAAAGCAAGTTCCGAAAAACTTGTTATTGCTGCATACTTCTAATTAGTCATCCGATGAGTAGATCTCTATGTATATGTATGAGCAATGGCGGCCAAAGCAGAATTCTTGGTTTATGATTGTTGCGGCAGATGAGCGAAGCCTTTATGACATGAGTCAATGAAAAATTGCGGGATTGTAAAGTTTGTTTCAGATAAGTGATTGGTGTTTGTCTTTTTATGCTTTGATTGTTGCTCGTGGAATGAAATCTCGGATGTGTTTCATACATGCGCATTCTTATCACCGGATCATCCGGCCGGGTCGGTTCGGCTATCGCAGAGCTTCTGAGCAAGGAGCATGAGATCATCGGGCTCGATCTTGCGCCCGGACGCTATACCAACCACCTCGGCAGCGTTGGTGATTGCAAATTGTTACTCCGTATCTCGGCTTCAGTGGAAGCAATTGTGCATGCGGCCTCGCTGCATGCTCCTCATCTTGCTTCGGCTTCGCGCGATGATTTTGTGACCACAAATGTGACCGGCACCGCGAATCTCCTGGAGGCCGCAATGGGCCACGGCATTCGCCGTTTCGTCTATTCCAGTACCACGTGCGTTTACGGACATGCCATGACGCCGGTAAATCAGGCCGTGTGGGTCAACGAAGAGCTGACGCCTGTACCGCGGGACCTCCACGACGAAACCAAACTGCAGGCCGAACAGCTTTGCCGGAATGCGGCGAGTGCCGGAAAACTTTCCTGCATTGGTTTGCGCTTTGCGCGGTGCTTTCCCGAGCCTGATCACCTTTTGGCGATTTATCGATTGTATCGCGGTGTCGATGTACGCGACGTGGCCGAAGCCCACCGACTCGCGCTTCAAGCTAAAATATCAGAATATGAAGTCTTCAATATCTCAGCCCAAAGTCCATTTCGCCGCGAAGAATGTGAACAGCTTTTGCGAAATGCTCCGGCGGTTATTCGTTCTCATTTTCCTGGAATCGAAGAGACGTTTGCCAGGCGCGGCTGGCAATTGCCGCAATCTATCGACCGAGTGTATGACATTGCCAAGGCGAGGGCGCGTCTCGGTTACCAGCCGCGCTTCAATTTCACGGAAGCTGTCTGGTGAAGGTTTTAGTAGAGACGTCCCGGCGGGACGTCTCTACTAAATTGATTGGCTCCTCACAAAAGCTCCTCGGAGGTCTGGATGATGCGAAACACCTCTTTTCGCAAAGCTGTGTTTCTGGCCGGGCTGTTCATACTCATTGCCGATGGCGCATTGAAAAGTGTCTCGAGTGCAGCGCGCCCAGCCTCTCGTTATGAAGACCTGGTCGCATTGTTTCAAGATTGGCGGGCTTTTCAAAAACCGCCGCTGGCCAATGACATTTTCGATTATTCGGCGCAGGCCATGGCGCAGCAGCATCGCGCACTGGCCGCGTATCAGCAACGGCTGGCGGCGATCGACACCAGCGGCTGGCCCATATCCCAGCGCGTCGATTACCATCTCGTCAATGCCGAAATGAATGGTCTCGACTTTGACCATCGCGTGCGCAAGCCGTGGGTGCAAAACCCCGCGTTTTACGTGATGATTTTTCCAGAGCAAAGCGACGTGCCGGCGCATGAAGGCCCGGTGATTTATGGCGCGGTCGATTTGTGGATGTACGCTTTTCCTCTTTCGCCGCAGCAGGCCACCGCGCTGGCGGCACAAATCCGCGCGATTCCACCGGCATTGGCGCAGGCCAAAAACAATCTCACCGGCAATGCGCGCGATCTTTGGGTCGCCGGCATACGCAGTATGAAACAACAGAGCACAGATTTGTCCGAGTTGGCAAGAAAGGTTGGAGCAACGCACAATTCGCTCGTGCAGGAAATTCGTGCCGCGCGCGAAGCCACCGACACCTTCTGCGCCTGGCTGGAGCAGCAAGCTCCCTCTAAGACAGGGCCATCGGGCGTGGGCGTGGAGAATTACAATTGGTATTCGCGCAACGTGCAGCTCGTGCCCTTCACCTGGCAGGAGGAAGTCACCATCATGCAGCGCGAGCTGGCGCGCGCACACGCCGCGCTGCGGTTGGAAGAGCATCGCAATCGTAAGCTGCCGCAGCCCGTGCCCGTTGCCACGGCGGAGGAATATGACCGCCGCTTCAATGAAGCCGTCACTGAGTATATGGCATTTCTGCGCGATCAAGAAATCGTGTCGATTCGCGACTATATGGATGACGCCCTGCGCGCGCGCATCGGCGCTTTTAGCCCGGCAAACAACGGCCGCCGCGAGTTTTTTGCCGAGGTCAGCTATCGCGATCCGGTGGTGATGCGCACGCACGGCTATCATTGGTTCGATCTCGCCCGCATGCAACACGAACCGCATGCCAGTCCCATTCGCCGCGTGCCGCTGCTGTACAATATTTTCGTCAGTCGCGCCGAAGGCTTGGCCACGGGCGTGGAAGAGATGATGATGCACGCCGGGCTGTTCGACGAGCGCCCGCGTGCGCGCGAATTGATTTGGATTCTGTTGGCGCAGCGCGCGGCGCGTGCGCTCGGCGGTTTGCACATGCACAGCAACGCGTGGACCATGGCGCAAGCCATCTCATTCGCTTCAAAATGGACCCCGCGCGGCTGGCTGGCGGAAGACGGCGACCTGGTTCGGTTCGAGCAACATCTCTATCTGCAGCAACCGATGTATGGCTCGAGTTATATCATCGGCAAAATCCAAATCGAGCAATTGCTCGCCGAGCGCAGCCGCCAGCTGGGCGAAGCGTTCACATTGAAGCGCTTCATGGATGAGCTGAATGCTGTGGGCGTGATTCCGGTGTCGTTGATTCGCTGGGAACTGACGGGTGAGGCGGATGAGATTGGCCGGTGGAGTGCAACGACGCACTGACTTGGTAATACAACGTTAAGTTCACATTTTTGCACTAAAAACTGCACTGTCATTCTGTAAGAATTGTCATGCCACTTTTGGCACCCGATCATAATGAAAATGGGCTCGAGGCTGAGCTGAGATGTGAGCGAAATTCGTGTTGACATTTTGTGCTCGCCATTCTTTTATTCAGCCATCATCCTTAGGCAGAATGCAGAGATCGTGTCAAGAATGGCGTTAGCCAAACCCGCGTAAGAATTTGATA
>JBIOXB010000188.1:0-12002 GCA_044869275.1 bacterium | reverse complement strand
GCAAAGTTGTATCTCAACGCCAATTTTTCTCGCCTCGGTAGCAATGGCTTGACAGATTTGTCCATACCCTTGGCTGGGATAATAGAAACGACCGGAGCCAGGGGTTTTGAACCCGGGTACGAGGCCGATCACCTTGCGCACCATCTTGCCTAACGATCCGGCTGAGACCCGGCGATGAGCCTGGATGGGTGATAGTTCTTGCGGGGGCAGCCCCCATATCTTCACCGCATATGGGAAGTAAAACTCATGACAAATGGTCCTCCCAAGACCGCGTTCCAAAACGCTCGCGAACGTGTCCGCCACGCCGTTGCGAGGGCGCAGCACCACTTTGCGAAGGGAGTCCTGCAAAACACCGGCACCAAAAGACAACGGCATGTGAAACATGAGATCGATGGGCTTGAGCGGGAAATGAAGCCAGCGCCCTCCCAAACGAATGCGACCGTGACGCTGCCTGTCGATAAGGTCCTTCCCCAGCAAAGCCCGCAAGTCATCCAAGATTTGTGGCTTACAAGCCGGATGAAGCCTGTGGCTGCCATAGTCCACCGGCAGGCCGTCAATCTCAAAGCTGCCGGCGTTGCCGCCGACGTGGTCGCGCTGCTCCAACACAATGGCCTTGGCCTTGCGGTGCCGCGCCAATTGCCATGCGGCCCCTAGGCCTGCTGGTCCTCCGCCTAAGATTGCTATCCGTGTGCGCTTCACTGTTTCAAACGATGAATGGTATGAATCGTTTAGTGGTTTGGCAGTATGCCGCGTATCCAGGCAAATTCTTGAGCAGCATCTTTTCTTCTTGGATGGCCTGCCTCAACACTATCGGTGCCATGGCAGCAACGGCCAGCATCAGCCATGAGTTCAAGCTCAGCTCAAGGCCGAAGAGCAGAGCCAAATCACCGACATAAATGGGATGACGCACATAGCGATAGATGCCGTGCGACACCACGTTTTGGTCACGGAGGACCTGGGCCGTTTCAATGTCGGACCAGTTGTTGCCAAGTTGGATTCGGCTCCAGATCGCCAACAGGAGGCCGGCAGTGTAAAGAAGCCCACCACCTACGCGAAGAAAAAAGGGATCTTCAACTATAGGAAGAATTGCGGGCGCGAAGGTCTGGAGCAGAATTCCCACCAAGATGGCGACTTTGAAAATCTTCACAAGCGTGGCGCGCTTAAAAGGCTCGGGGCGACGCGTTGCCTGCACTCGAGCCGGTCGTCGCTTGAGCATTTCCCACACGAATTTATGGAGAATGAGTCCGGTTAACAGATAAACGCGAAAGAGAGCCATATATACACGGCAAAAAAAGGAGTCAGGGGATGTCGGGGGATTCTGTAAGTTCCAGGTCGCCGATTTCTTTGGCGCGAACGCCGACTACGGCATTGGGATTCAGCCGGCCAAGACGCGCAGCAATCGCCTCTCCCAGCATACCGATTAATAAAAGTTGCAAGGCACTCATCAAGGCCAGCACTGCCGAAGCCGAGATGTTCGGATCGCGGACCAGGTCCACTGCTGTTTTACCCAAGCCATAAGCGACGCAAACGAAGACTAAGGGAAGAAAAATCCGCAAGGGCCGGAATAGCATTGCCGCGCGCAAGATCAGCACAGCGAAGCTTGCGGCATCCCAAGGCACGATCTTGGACTGGCCCTTGCGTTTGCGGTAGTTGATCGAAACATAGGTCACTGCGTATTTATCACAATGCATCGCCAGCGTGATGGTGGTGGTCCAACTAAACTGGTCGGGAAGAATGTGGAAATACTGCACGGCGAGGTTACGCCGGAATACACGAAAACCACTGTTCAGATCCGGAATACGGGCATCTGAAACATAGTTTGCTACTTGCTTTAATACCCATTTTGCGGGGCGCCGAATCAAGGGGACATGCACATGGCGGCCGGTGCGTGCACCGACGACCATGTCGGCATGTTCAAGTTCTTTCAACAGCTCCGGAATATGCTCTGCCGGGTAGGTGTTGTCGGCATCGGTGATGGCGATGATGTCGTATTTTGCCGCCAGGATGCCGGTTTTCAAGGAGGCACCGTATCCACGATTGCTGCGGTGCTGTACCACGCGGGCGCCGGCGGCGATCGCCACGCAAGCCGTCGCATCCGTTGAGCCGTCATCGACAACGATGATCTCCGCGCCGATACCGTTTTGTCGCAAGTGTTCGCGCACTTCAACCACCACCTGTTGCACTGCGGACTCTTCGTTGAAGGCTGGAATAATGACGCTAACTGCTCTGATCATTTATCAATCTCTCGGAACGTGAGGTGCCTTGGCGCGAATCTCTATGCGAGGAATGTTTATCAGATATGCGCAATTTGTCGGCCGTTTCGCTCATTTTTCGATCTATCTCTGTGATCGCGTCCGACAAATGGTCACTGCGCCACCGCCCAAAGTGCCGTGAAAAACTTTTACAGTTTCAAAGTCTTTCTCGATCATCAACCAAATTTCCGGGTGATACGCTTTGACCTCGATGGGCAGCGTATAAACCAACCAGAGCACCGGATAAGCGCGCTGGATCTCCTCGAGCTCCGCCACGGTCTGCGCTGCGGACCAATGCGGAGCGAAATAACGCTTGTAGGCGATACCGGCAAGACCAACGGCCACTACGCCGTCGCCAGGCAGGCGTTGCGCTTCAACATAGTCACGGGCGCCAGTGAAGTCCTGCTTGGGAAGCGCATAACACCGGGGTACGGTCATGGCTGAAGCCACTATCATGAGGCCAGCCAATGCTATTCCGGCGCTTTTGGCCAGGCGCTCGCGGGACCGCCAGCCAGCGATGGAAAAAAGCAGTAAACGCGGAAAGACCATTGCGCCGCGCACCAGAATGAGGAACGCAAACCCAACGGAAAAGAAAAAGAATCGAGGCCAAAGATAATGTCCCAGCATCACCATCGTCAGTCCGCCCAACAATCCTGGTAAGACCATTAGAATACCAGCGGGCCAATGCTGTCGCAGCATACTCAGCCAACCGGTAGCGACCAAGGCCCCCCCCATGATGATGATTATGAGTCCGGAAAAACCGACCTGCAGGCTCTGTAAACTCTCAGTGATAACCCAGAGCGGCTTCGACCATTCCGAGGGCAATGACACTTGATGCAAAGCCGTCTCCAGAAATTCCGGCAACGAGAGTGCATACAGCTGCAAAGTCAAACTGCCGGTCAACAACAGTGAGAGGAGCGGTTTCCATCGCGCGGTGGCATCAAAGTATGGCGTTCCCTCACCTCCGGTTCCGTACGAGGGGCGTATCAGCAGAGTGAAGTAGACGAGCGCATGGGCGGCGACCACAAAAGCCATTGTCATATGAACCCACAGGCCGAGAGCGGCCGTAATGGTGTAATAAATCCACCACTGCCGGTTGCCTTGCGCCAGCGTTTCAAGCCACAACCACGTCGACAGTATTGTGAAAAACAACATGCCCATGTAGCCGCGCGCATTTTGAGAGAACCATATATGGTGGTAAGAAAAGGTCATTAGGGCGCATGCCAATAGTGCCTCGTGTGTGCCCATGACGCGCCGGCCCAACAGAAAGAGTGCCCACAAGCTGGCTACCCCGAACAACACGGCCGGCAACCGCAACGCCCAGGCACTTTCGCCGAAAACGCTGATCGAGGCGTGTGCCAAAATCGAGTAGAGCATATGCTGATTTTGTGAATCAAAGCGGGTGACAATCTCACCGATCGGCAAGCGCACGAATTGTAACAGAGTGATGACTTCGTCGTACCATAAGCATGAGTCGAGGCGCCATAATCTTGAACCCAATGCCAGGAGACCCAACACCGTCAAAATGAGCCAAGGCAGCCGGTCTGCACTTTGCGCACGATGCTTGTGTGTTGGGGATGCCGATTGAGAAGACTCAGCTCTGTCACGGCGACGCCTTACCCAAACAATACCGGCGATCATGAGCGCAATGCCGTGAAGAGCCAACAACGACCGAAACAACGTCGGCCCCCAAGCCAATGATCTTGAGGTGGTGCCGAGCAGGGCGCTTTCGAATGCCCTATTTGGAACCGCAGCCGCAAGCAGCAACAGCAACGCACCGGAGGTAACCAAGCTCCAAAACCGAAGTTGCATGGAATTCATTGAGTCTAGTGGATAGTCGAAACTGAATGATTGGAAAAGTCTGTGGCCCCTATCAGAACGAGGGCGACAATAGGACACTTTATTTGGGGGCTTTGAATTTCGGTATCCAAACAACGAACAAAATCATCGCGGTCAGGACAAAAAGCGGCAAGGGCGAAACGCCCTGAGCAAAATATTCTCCATATTGCCCTTGCATACGCGACAAGGTCGTGAGAGCCGGGAGCTTGAACCCACCCAGGCAGACATGCAGAATCGGATCAAGCATGCCCAGACCACGCTCGACATCACGATGCATGGCCAGGCACCACGATTCCACAACCGAAAAAAGGGCAATGAAATAGACCGCCATGCGCGGCAACCGCATCAAAACGATGGCGGCCGGGATGAAAAGAAATGGCAGCATGGGAGTCATATAGCGAATACCGGTGTTGAACTGAAGCCTGGTGTAGTTGCTGCCGCTGAAGAAAATCCAAAAAGCCGCGAAAATGGCTAGCAGTGAAACCAATTCAATTGTTGGTAAAAGACGATGCAACCCGCGATTGCACCAAGGCGATATGAACACCAACAACATGAGAGGGCTTGCAACAAAAAGACCGAAGCGATAGTCAAATGCCAGAGCGAGTAATAATTCCAACTGGGGCCAGCCATAACCCTGGTAACCGCGATCAATCCATTGCACGGGCGGCATCCAATGCTGGCCTGGGAGGAATGGGTTGCCAAAGCTCTTCCATTGATAAAGACACAATAAGAAAACTGGCCCTAAAGTTCCCAACAGATACCAGCAACCATGGCGAAATGCGTCAGCAATTGAAACGGCGTGCAGCCGCTTAACTATTCCATAAAGAAACAGGCCGAGCAGCAAGACGGCACCGCTATAATCAAAAAGCAAGGCGGTCCCGCCAGCCAGCCCTCCAAGAAAAAACCTCGTCTGCGTCGTCCAGCGTTCATGGCCTCCGGGATTCCACATCGCCACAAATCCCATGAAAGCGAAATGCCCGAGCATGAGATTTTGATTCAAGTAGCCGGTTCTGAAAAACACCGGTGTGCCAAAACCATAGAGCAGGGACAACCAAAGCGCGGTCCTATCCGAGTTAAAAAGCAGGCGCAATAGGTAGAACATGAAAACAACAGCCAGTGCCGAGACTGGAGCCATGCACATCGACTGCATGACGAAAGCCGCCAGTCCGAATTTGATATCATACCCACGACGCCAGGCTTCCTGGAAGAACTCTCGCGCCATTGGCCACGGCGAGTCATACGGCGGTGGCTCCGAAAGGCCGGCCTCCATGCGCCGGCGCTGTACACTTTCGACCAGGCGATCGATAACCGGCCGCATCAAGGCATACGGAATCGCCGCCAGTATCGACACACCGGGGTTATTGCCGATATGCCAGCCATAACCTTCTTTCTCAAAGAGGTCGGGGTGCATGTGGGCGTAGTCGTCGACGCGAAACGAAAAATGGTCCCCTAGCGCCAACGCCGGATAAATCTCACGCACGATGTTGGTTGCGAAATGCAGCGTGTAAACCAGCCAACACGTGAAAAACAAACGCATCGCTATCCCCCGGGTGGGCAAATGCCAAGACTCTGATTCGGCCGGTCCGCGAGCGAGAAGCACGCTTGACTGTTCTGATTTTGTCATGGCCTTGCTCTTCTCTGGCATCCTGCTAAATTTCGACACCCAAGAATCCTTTCAGGGCGAATCCAGTCACCAAGGAAAATCCAAAATATATGAACAGCCAGTTCATATCCTGGCCCAAAAACGATAAGCTTCGATCGGGATATTGGAGGCTAATTTCCTTGACCGCGGAGGCGGAGGAGAGAGACGTTTCTACAGGATTCAAAAACGAATCCACAAAGCTTCCTCCCGCGCGGCGAGGTGACAAGGGCTCCAGCTTTTCTCCAACAATCAGCTCCTTGGTAACGACTTCATCACCTATCCGAAAATCGATCTGCCAATGCCCTTCCGTTGTCGCTTTGATGCGCCAATCGATTTGATTTTTTTGCCCGATCCGCAAA
Source organism: bacterium (assembly GCA_044869275.1). GTDB lineage: Bacteria > Zhuqueibacterota > Zhuqueibacteria > Zhuqueibacterales > Zhuqueibacteraceae > JBIOXB01. Next base: position 5,910 of record JBIOXB010000188.1, on the reverse strand, counting down.
GGCGGCGTCTCGGCACGAATGCCATCGGGAAAACCGGCCTTGACGTTATTGATAGCTGAAGCGCTGGCGAGATTGAGCGAGATAATGGCACTTTCGCCTATCTGCAATGGTCGATGTTCGTATCGTATCGCCAGTTGAATCAAAATCAAAATCGTCGGCACCATGAGCGCGAGCATCGGCCTGATCGCCTGTAGCAAGTACTTCGCATTGGCTTGCAGGACTCCCTTCATAGCGACATAGGAAAGGGCGAGATCGTCTTTGTACAAACGCAACTCGAGCAAATGGGCCTTTATTCGATCCTTCACTTGCTTTATGATGTGCTGGTTTGAAGTCTTTCTAAAAATAATCAACATCAACAAGCCCGTGACCAACGCAACGGCAATCAGCCCGTAAATGGGGGCCAGGCCTCGAAAAGGATATAGAATCAAATCAAAAACCGTATTCAAGATACTGTTCAGGGTCGCCATAGCTTCAATCGAGCATATTCATTTTTGTGATCATTCAAATTTCAATGCGATTGCCTTTCGCGTTACGAATTACGCTCCACAAGCCTGTAAGGCGTAATTTGCGACGCGTGAGGTGCAAACAATCTGATTGACAGCGGCCCAGCCGCGCTACGAGATATAGCCCAAACCGCGCAAACGCTTTTCCACTTCTTCCATGGAATCGCCCCCTTCCTCAATTTTTGCCATTTCCTTCCCGAGTATGTGCGCGACAAATTCATCGATGGAAGCATAGCCGGCAATTTCAGCGTGCCGTTGCGCCTTGTTGTAGAGCTCATCGTCGAGCTTGATCTTTTTGCTCATCGCATAGCCTTTCATTTCGGTTCGATTACGTTTTACGGATTACGCATGAGGTGATCCGTAAAACGCGATATGTAAAGCAAGAGCTTGCTTTTTTGCAAAGATTTCAATTGTGTGTGGCTTCAATTGTTCAGCCCGGCAGTCGCTGCTGTGAAAATGGAATTGCCGATCATTTGCTCACCTTTCTCGAGCCCGAATTCCTGCAGTATGGTAGGGGCCAAATCATACAAGGCGGGAGATTCCACGAGAATCGGTTTGTTGCTCATGACCACCCCCGGCACCAATTCCGCTGCCATGCAATGGTCTCCGCTCCATTTGTCCTTGTTGTCAACCATTACTTCCTTGGGAACCCCGCCCAAGGCCGTCTCCCATGAGACGCGATAGCCGCGATGAAATCCGGTCAAAAGATCGGGCGCTTGCTGCACGTAGGGACCATGATAGATTTCGGTGGCACGATAGATTTTGGCAAAAACCGGCTGATTGTTCTGCGGATCCTTAAACGCCAATAATTTCCGGGATAGTTCCTCCAACAGCTCTTCTGCTTCTTTGCCTTGTTGCACTATTCCGAACGGCTCGCGGTCACGAATATTCAGGTATAAGCCGTTGAGACCCATGGCGTAGGCTTTGGTCTTGCGCCAATCGATGTTCTGCAGCAATTCGTCTCTTCCCTGCCGGGACTCATCCTTCAGAACCAGATAACCTTCGTTTTTCAACCATGTGTTCAGATGAAATGCGCGATAAAAGGGGGCAAAACCATGATCCGACATGACCAACAGCGTGGTGTTGCCGCCTTCAGTTTTTTCCAAAGCACGGCCCACCACCTCATCCATCTTTACGTAAAGCCTGGCGAGAAGCTCCCCAAATTGTTGATGGAGCGTGTCGGAATAAAGCACGTGCTTGTTGTCGGCCGCACGCCAAAACATGTGATAATTTTGATCGACGCTCGAAAAATAGTAAAACAACAGCCCGGCGTCGAAGCCCGCCAAAGCATAGTCAAATATTTTCATTTCCTCCGTCAAGACGGCTTCGGCCTGTTGCCAATACTCACGATCATCGAGTATGCCGGCCTGCAGCGCTTTCGTATCTTCCGGTATCCCCAGTGTGTGAAAAAATCCGACTTCTTCACAGACCTCGGCCGCATAATCGTTGGGAGAAGAGATGGGCAAAGCTGGATCGGCGGGATTGATGTTAATCGGACTCACGTACAAGCGAAAATGCGGATGAACTTCCTTAAGAAAAAATCTCACAATTCCAGTGACATTCTGAACCAAGGGCATCATTTCAAATTCGACAGGAATCCAGCCGCTCCATTCTCCGGCATTCAACAACAGTTCTGTGTCTTGCAATGCTATTTTCCCTACCGGATTGACAGTGTCCACCCAAACGGTAAAATTGACCCCGGTATCCGGGTTGCCTTTCTTGAACGGATTATGTGGTCCAGGCAGCCTGGCATGTATCGTGTTCTCTTCTTTGATCACTTTGACGACACGGCCGCCGGAAACGGTTTTATCCGTCGCGGCGGGATCATCAGTAAAATAAGTGAAGATCCCATAAGTGCCGAGTAGATCCGGGGTTCCCATCCCAGAAATGGCATGGCCTCTCGTTTCGACAGGCGGGAAATTGGCCGGCACCTTAATAATGGTTGTCGGTATCTCATATTCGTTCAAATACTCCCAAAAGGCCTTGCCTTTGCGCAACAGCTCGGCCTTGCCGGAAGACAGCGGCAAGATCCAGTCACCGATTTCAATTGATTTCTGCGAGGGCGTCATCTGGGAAGTCGAGAGATACGGCAGAAGCGTGTTGGGATCACGATGAATAAAGTCGAAAATGCCGTGCCCGCCGGGATCCATGCCGGTGATGAAATTAGACCACGCCACCGGGCTTTGCGGCGGCATGCTCGTGGTGAGGGGCTTAAAACCGCCCTGTTCCTGCAATCGCTTGAAATGGGGCAATTTGCCTTGTGCGATGAAATCCTGCAAAATCCGAGGATCCAGTCCATCAATCCCGAGGACTAAAACTTTGTGGTTTGTTGCCGGAGGCCGCACCGAGCCACAACCCAAGATGAACAACAAAGCTACAAAGCCGCAGGGAACAATGAGAGCGTTGTAAGCGAAGAGTTTTACCGGCGATCGGAACGTCCTTTTCATGCAAAAATTATCCCTGATAGCTATAATTGCTTTCGTCTTTTTCAGAAACATGGCACGGCGCCATTCCACCATTTTTTTTCTCGGCCTCAAAATCCGCGAACTCGAGCGATTTGCCATCCATATACGCGGGAACCGGAACGCCAAACAATTTCAACACCGTTGGCGCCAGGTCGGCAATCCTCGGTTTTTCGGCCAGCACCTTTCTGTTGCAGAAGAGGACACCTGGAACCAAAGTGGGGTCAACGCAATGATCGCCGCTCCAGCATTTCATATTGTCTTCGAATACTTCCTGCGAGGTTTTTCCAATGGCAGCTCCCCAGGAGATACGATAGCCGGCGTTAAATCCGATGATGAAGTCTGGGGCTTCGTCCACATAGGCGCCGGAGTAGATCTTTTTGCTATCGTACACTTTGTTGATGGCTATCTTTTCCGTAGCAGGATCCCGGAGACCGGACAATTTCATCACGATCTCGTCTTTAAGCCGCTTTGCCTCCTCTCCAGGCTCAACACAACCGAATTTTTCACGCCCCTTCACATTTAAGTACATCCCGCCCAGACCGACGGCATATGCCCTGGTGTTGCTCCAATCCACATTTTGAAAGTACTCTGCGGCATGATCGCCATTCTTCAATTTCAGATAACCGTTCTGATGCAGCCAGGCATTGAGATCGACGCCCCGTACAAACGAGGTAAAGCCATGATCAGAAATGGCCAGAAGTATGGTATTATTGTCGATCCGCTCCATGACCCGACCAAGCAAATGGTCTGCGCGTTGATAAAGGTCTTCGATCACGTGTTTATATGCATTTGGATCTTTGCCCCGATTGGCGGGATGTCCGTCGACCAGATAACGGAAAAACATATGTTGAATGCGGTCGGTGCCGTCAAAGACGCAGGCGCATACCCCCTTTCTGGTTTTGTCCAGCGCATGAAAGAACTGCTGCTCGCGTTCGCCGTGAATGCGATAGGCTTGTTCAAGAAACGCCTCTTCGTCCAGGACGTGCTCGTTCATCGCCCAGGTGTCCTCGGCCATCCCCAATGTGCTGTAGCTCCCGAAGAGCTTGGCGAAGTAGACCGAGAAAAAGTAGGGATGCGAGATAGGTAATGCCGGCTTTTCCGGGTCAATATTGATGGGTGAGGCATAAAGCGCCACTTCCGGCGAGGTTTGTTTCAAATAGAATTGGCAGATGCCATAAATTTTGATGCCCAGGCCCGCCTTGAAGGATAACTTGATCCAGGGGGTGAGCTTTCTTTCCTGGAGAACATACTTTTTGCCCTCCACTCTCATCTCGGCTTGCTTTTTTTCAGGATGAACCGTCAGCTCGAACGGCAGCTTGATCGGCTCAGCCGATTTCCGGATGACATTGGGCGGTCCGATGAGCTCGCCGCGCATTTCGTTGCCCTGGCGTTGCAGTTGGAGGCGCTTGCCCCCGGTATACTTCGAGCCCTGGTCGTCCGCCGTGCCGTAAAACGTGAATGTACCCTGTGTTCCTTGCAGGTCCGGCGTGCACATGGCAGACAGCATGGCGCCGCGGAATTCCTCCGGCGGAAACGTAATGGGCACGCGAATGATATGGCTGAAAATGCCATACTCTCCGAGAATTTTCCAAAATGATTTGCTTTTGCGCAGAGAGGTGATGGCCGGCTTGCCCAGCGGAATGGCATATTTGCCAACGTTCAGCACACGCTTGGGAGCACTTACTTTTGATGAAGAAAGCTCGGGCAGATAGGTGTGCGGATTTCTCATCAAGAAGTCATAGATGTTGTGGCGTGCCGGATTCACACCGGTGGCAAAAGTCGACCACGCCACCGGAGATAACGCCGGATAGGTCGTGGCCAGCCTCTTGAAGGAACCCATGTGCTTGAGGCGCGAAAAATGCGGCATCTTGCCGGCGGCCATATATTTTTCGCAAAGCTCGGGGTCGAGGCCGTCCAGGCCGAGAATAATTACGCGATCGGCCTGGGCATGGGCAAAGGCTTTCCGTCGCCGAATCATAATGACCAGCATTCTAAACGGCCACGTCAAAAACGAAAAAAATGCCAGGAAGAAAGACAAGAACAAAGTCAAGAAAGACGATATGAGTGCAAAGCCCGCTCCGGGCCCAATGTAGGCTTGGGCCGGATCGGGGCTCACACATACCAGCACCATCACCGTCAAAAATGTGTGGACGATCGCATGCTTTCGAAACATGACAGAAGGTATTTTGGCCATCGTTGCCTAGTGCAATCTGAAAGTGGTTCGGGGTGACGTTCCTGATCTCGTGGGAATCAGTCGGGCGCGGAAAAATGCAGCTATTTCAGTAATAGTAACTTTCGGTTTTGGGTGGCCCCTTCGACCTCTAACTGGTACAGATATATTCCCGAATTCACGTGGCTCGCATCCCAACGGGCCTGATGGACTCCAGCTTCCTGTCGCGAGTCCACCAGAAGGGCGATTTCCTGACCTATCAAGTCAATGATAGCCAGCTTCACCCTGCCGGTCTTTAGCAAATGATACTCCACGGTGGTTATGGCATTGAAAGGATTGGGATGGTTTTGATATAAATAAAAACCCACCGGTGGACTGATTGCAGACGCCCCCACCGAAGTTGGTATTGAATCCTTGGCATACACGGTGATTACTCCAGACGCTGGGATGTTTGTCTTGACTGTCTGGCCGGGGCCAATGACCACGTCCGGCAAATCAATATCATACTGGCTGGCCGTCGTATATTTAATACCATAATTGCCGCCTGGCAAACCTTGAACTGAAAAGTCACCTGCTCCCGTTGCTTTGACCACCACGACATATCTGCCGTTCTTGTTGATAAACACCACAGGATCAAAATTACTGTTGTTGCTGGTGGCTTCGATCCGGAGCGCGCCGCTTCTGATGTACTTGAAATACTGGCGCAGAAATTTCGTGCGGCTGGCAATCATCACCACCGGATTATTCCGGTCACGGTCATCAATCAAATAGT
>JBIOXB010000187.1:0-43906 GCA_044869275.1 bacterium | reverse complement strand
AGGCATGCAGGCGGTGTTCAAATCGGTGTTTCCGATTTACGACAGCCGGGAGAATTTCTGCCTCGATTTCGTGGAGTATTATCTCGAGAAACCGAAGTACGACATGGACGAGTGCCAGGAGCGCGGCGTGACCTATTCCGTGCCCCTGAAAGCCAAGATGCGGCTGTCGGTCAAGGACGAAGACTCCGGTGAGTTCGGGGAGACCACCGAGCAGGTGGTTTACCTCGGCAACATTCCGTTCATGACCACGCGTGGCACGTTCATTATCAACGGTGCGGAACGCATCGTGGTGAGCCAGTTGCACCGTTCGCCGGGCGTGTTCTTCGACGAGCTCAAGCATCCGAATGGCTCGAAGATTTTTTCGGCGCGCATCATCCCGCTGCGCGGCTCGTGGGTGGAATTCACCACCGACATCAGCGACGTGATGTATGTTTACATCGACCGCCGCAAAAAATTTCCCGTGACCACTCTGCTGCGCGCGTTGGGATATTCCACCGACAAAGAATTGCTGCAATTGTTCGATCTGATCGAAGAAGTCAAGCTCACCAACGCCAACCTGAAAAACTATATCGGCCGCACCGTCATCGCCGATATCGTCGATCGCGATACTGGCGAGATTCTCGTCGAGCGCGACACGGAATTGACCGAGGAATTGCTGGAAAAGCTGCGCGCGGCCAAGGTCAACTCGCTGCGCCTGCTCAAGCAGGACAGCCCCTACGGCCCGGAAGTGATTTCGAACACGATCAGAAAGGACAGCTCGCACTCGCAGAAGGAAGCGCTGGAGTTCATCTACCGCAACCTGCGCTCGGGCGAGCCTCCCGATTTCGACACGGCCAAGCAGTTTTTGGAGCGGATGTTTTTTAACCCCAAACGCTATGACTTGGGCGAAGTCGGGCGCTATCGCTTGATCAAGAAGCTGGGGCTGGACATGCCCGAGCCCATCACCGTGTTGACGCCGCAAGACATCATTGCGATCATCAAGTACCTGCTCGACATGCGCAACGGCCATCGTACCGCGGACGATATCGACCATCTCGGCAATCGCCGCATTCGCACGGTGGGCGAGCAGTTGTCGCAGCAGATGAGCGTGGGACTCTCCCGCATGTCGCGCACGATCAAAGAGCGCATGAATCTGCGCGAAAACGAAAACCTCACACCGCAAGATTTGGTCAACGCGCGCACCATTATTTCAGTGATCAATACGTTTTTCGGCACCAGCCAGCTTTCGCAGTTCATGGATCAAACCAACCCGCTGGCGGAATTGACGCACAAGCGCCGCTTGTCCGCGCTCGGGCCCGGCGGTTTGACCCGCGAGCGCGCCGGCTTCGAAGTGCGTGACGTGCATTACACGCACTATGGCCGCTTGTGCCCGATCGAAACGCCGGAAGGCCCGAACATCGGCTTGATCTCCTCGCTCACCACCTTTGCGCGCATCAACGATTTCGGTTTCATCGAAACGCCGTATCGGCTGGCGAAGAACGGCAAAGTATCCGCCGAGATCGCCTATCTTTCCGCTGACGACGAAGATTTGCACGTCATCGCACAGGCGAACGCGCCGCTGGATGGTCGCGGCAATTTCATGAGCGATCGCATCAAAGCGCGCATCAAGGGCGAGTTCCCGGTGGTGGCGCCGCAGGAAGTGCACTACATGGATGTGTCGCCGAATCAAATCGTCTCCGCGGCGGCTGCCTTGATTCCATTCTTGGAACATGACGATGCCAACCGCGCGTTGATGGGCTCGAACATGCAACGCCAGGCCGTGCCATTGCTGGTGCCGGAATCGCCGCTGGTGGGAACGGGCATGGAAGGCAAGGTGGCGCGTGATTCGCGCGCCATGATCATCTCCGAGCATGACGGCGTGGTTGAGCACGTCGAAACCGGAAGGATCATCCTCAAAAAAGACGGCCCTTCCGGCCGCGGCAAGAAAACCGATCCCGAAAGCCTGTTGAGCTTCGAGGAATCCGATTTGGTGTCGTATCGCACCACCAAATTTTTGCGCACGAATCAGGACACGTGCATCAATCAGCGCCCGATCGTGAACGTCGGGGATCGCGTCACCAAGGGCCAGGTGCTGGCCGACGGCTGCGCCACGCAAAACGGCGAATTGGCGCTGGGCCGCAACGTGCTGGTCGCGTTCATGCCGTGGCGCGGTTACAATTTCGAAGATGCGATCGTAATGTCCGAGCGCGTGGTGCAGAAAGATGTGTACACCTCGATTCACATCGAAGAATTCGAATTGCAGGTGCGCGACACCAAGCGCGGTGAAGAAGAGCTGACCCGCGAAATTCCGAACGTTTCCGAAGAATCAACCAAGGATTTGGACGAAAACGGCATCGTGCGCACCGGCGCTGAAGTCCAGGCCGGCGACATTCTGGTCGGCAAGGTGACGCCGAAGGGCGAGACCGATCCCACGCCGGAAGAAAAACTGCTCAAAGCCATTTTCGGCGAAAAAGCGGGCGACGTGAAGGACGCTTCTTTGAAAGCACCTCCGGGCTTGAAGGGCATCGTCATCGATACCAAGCTGTTTTCGCGCAAAAAGAAGGACACCAAAACCAAGCGCCAGGAAAAGAAGAAACTCGACGAGATCGAAGACTGGCATACGCGCGAGCTGCAGCGCGTGAAAAAGCTGCTGCGGGAAAAGCTGACGCATTTGCTCGAAGGCGAAATGTCCGGAACGATTCGCGATCTCGCCCACGGTAAAGTGATCGTGCGCGCCAACACGGAATTGACCACCGAACGCCTCGAGGAGCTCGATTTTGACAAGCTCGATCGCAGCGAAGGCTGGACCGAGAAGAAGCGCATCAACGAATTGGTGGAGGCGCTGTTCACGGCTTACGAGCGCAAGGTGCAGGATATTGAAGAAGAATACGAGCGGCAAAAGCTCAAGATCGTGGTCGGCGACGAATTGCCGCCGGGCATCGTGCAACTCGCAAAAGCTTACGTCGCCAAGAAGCGCAAGCTCATGGTGGGCGACAAGATGGCCGGCCGCCACGGCAACAAAGGCGTGGTCGCCAAGATCGTTCCGATCGAAGACATGCCGCATTTGGCCGATGGCACTCCGGTTGACATCGTGCTCAATCCGCTGGGCGTGCCCTCCCGCATGAACCTCGGCCAAATCTTCGAGACCAACCTGGGCTGGGCCGCGGCCAAGCTCGGCTTGAAATACGCCACGCCGGTCTTTGACGGCGCTTCCGATGGTGAGGTGCTGGAGGAAATGCGCAAAGCCGGCATTCCCGAAGAAGGCAAGGTGCAATTGTACGATGGCCGCACGGGCGTTCCTTTTGACGAACAAGTGACAGTGGGATATATTTACATGATGAAGCTGTCCCACTTGGTGGAAGATAAAATTCACGCGCGCTCGATCGGCCCGTACTCGCTCATCACGCAGCAGCCGTTGGGCGGCAAGGCACAATTCGGCGGCCAGCGCTTCGGCGAAATGGAAGTGTGGGCGCTGGAAGCCTACGGCGCGGCGTATACGCTGCAGGAAATTCTCACGGTGAAATCCGACGATGTGCGCGGCCGCTCGAAAGTGTATGAAGCCATCGTGAAAGGCGACAATCTGCCCGAGCCCGGTCTGCCGGAATCTTTCAATGTGCTGATTCGCGAGCTGCAAGGCCTGGGATTGGACATCGATTTGTTGGACGAGGAGTCCGGCAACGGCAGGATGTAAGCGCAAGTTCTGATGCGCCCCAAAACTTCAAGTGCAATTGACGGCCGATCGTTTCATGCCGAAACGAAGCCGTTGTACATAGCTAAAACCTGCGGCCTGCAGGGAGGTTGACCTTGACATACTTCATGAAGCAAGATACTGCGATGCGACGCAACTTCAATGCGATCGGCATCAGCCTGGCTTCGCCGGACAAGATTTTGGAACGCTCGCACGGCGAAGTGACCAAACCGGAAACCATCAACTACCGTTCTTTCAAGCCTGAGAAAGACGGCTTGTTTTGTGAGAAGATATTCGGTCCGGTGCGCGATTGGGAATGCCACTGCGGCAAATACAAGCGCATCCGCTACAAAGGGATCGTTTGCGACCGCTGCGGCGTGGAAGTAACCACGAAATCCGTGCGCCGCGAGCGCATGGGGCACATTACGCTGGCAGTGCCGGTGGTGCACATCTGGTTTTGGAAATCGCTGCCCTCGAAGATCGGCTACATTTTGGGCATGAGCGGCAAGGATCTGGAAAAAGTAATTTACTATGAATCCTACGTCGTGGTCGAGCCGGGCAGAAGCGGTCGGCAGCCCAAAGAGCTGATCACCGAAGAAGAATATTTTCAGATCATGGCCGAACACGGGCAAGAAGGTGAAGGCCATGAGCGTGAGGACGGCAATCGTTTTGTCGCCAAGATCGGCGGCGAGGCGGTTTTGGAATTGCTCAAGCGCACCGATCCGGAAAGGCTTTCGGTGGAATTGCGCCATCAAGTTCAGGTCGAGACTTCTTTCCAGCGCAAGTCCGAAGCGCTCAAACGCTTGAAAGTGATTGAAGCGATCAAGCGCAGCCGGAACCGCCCGGACTGGATGGTGCTGTCCGTGGTGCCGGTCATTCCGCCGGAACTGCGGCCGCTGGTGCCGCTGGAAGGCGGGCGCTTTGCCACCTCCGATTTGAATGATTTGTACCGCCGCGTCATCATTCGCAACAACCGCCTTAAAAAGCTGATGGAGATCAAAGCTCCGGAAGTGATCTTGCGCAACGAGAAGCGCATGCTGCAAGAGGCGGTGGACGCGTTATTCGACAACGGCCGCAAAACCGCCGCGGTGCGTGGCGACGGCAATCGCCCGCTGAAATCCTTGTCCGATATGCTGCGCGGCAAACAAGGCCGTTTCCGTCAAAATCTGCTGGGCAAGCGCATCGATTATTCCGGCCGCTCGGTGATCGTCGTGGGTCCGGAATTGCGCCTGCACGAATGCGGCTTGCCCAAAGAAATGGCGCTGGAATTGTTCAAGCCGTTCGTGATCCGCAAACTGGTCGAGCGCAGCATCGCGAAAACGGTGAAAAGCGCGAAGAAAATGGTCGATCGCCGCGACGGCAACGTTTGGGATATTCTGGAAGAGATCATCGACGACCATCCCATTCTGCTCAACCGCGCACCCACGCTGCACCGTCTCGGCATCCAGGCTTTCCAGCCGATTCTGATCGAGGGCAAGGCCCTGCAGATTCATCCCCTGGTGTGCGCGGCGTTCAACGCGGATTTTGACGGCGACCAAATGGCCGTGCACGTGCCGTTGAGCTATTATTCGCAGACCGAAACGCGGCTGTTGATGCTGTCGAGCCACAATATTTTGTCGCCCGCTTCGGGCCGCCCGCTGGCAATTCCGAGTCAGGACATCGTGCTCGGCGTCTATTATTTGACCAAGGCCAAAAGCGGCGCGCCGGATGAAAACAAGATTTTCTCGAACCCGGACGAGGTCAATATCGCTTATCACGACGAAAAGATCGGCTTGCACACGCGCATTAAAGTGCGCCACCACGGCGAGCTGCTCGAAACCACGGTCGGCCGCGTGATCTTGAATCGCATCGTGCCGCCGGAAATCGGCTATGTGAACGAGTTGCTCACCAAGAAGCGTTTGGAAGAATTGGTGTCGCAGGTCTATAAGCAGCTCGGCAATTTTCGCACGGCGCAATTCCTGGACAAGCTCAAGGAACTGGGCTTCGAACACGCCATGAAGTCGGGCGTCACCGTCGGCGTGCAAGACGTGATGATCCCGGCCGAAAAAGCGAAATATCTCGAGGCCGCTTTCAACAAAGTCAACATGATTCAAACGCAGTACGAAAAGGGTGTGATCACCGACGGCGAGCGCTACAACCAGATCATCGACATCTGGACGCACACCACCAGCGACGTGGCGGAAAAGATGTTCGAGCGTTTGTCGGTCGATCGCCAGGGTTTTAATCCCATTTTCATGATGGCCGATTCCGGCGCGCGCGGCTCGAAAGAGCAGATTCGCCAGCTCGCGGGCATGCGCGGTTTGATGGCCAAGCCGCAAAAGAAAATGACCGGCCAGATGGGCGAAATCATCGAGAACCCCATCACCGCGAACTTCCGCGAAGGCTTATCGGTGCTGGAATACTTCATCTCCACGCACGGCGCGCGCAAGGGTCTGGCCGACACCGCCTTGAAGACCGCGGATGCCGGTTATCTGACCCGCCGCCTGGTGGATGTCGCGCAGGACGTCATCATTTCGCGTGACGACTGCGGCACGATTTTGGGCTTGCGTATCGGCGATCTGAAAGAGGGTGAGGAAGTGATCGAGCCGATCCGCGACCGCATTCTCGGCCGGGTGGCGCAGGAAGATATCTACGACCCCGACACCGGCAGCATTATTTGCGAAGCCGGCGACATCATTGACGAAGAGCGGGCCGACCGTATTTCCGACGCGGGCCTGGAAACCGTGCTGATTCGCTCGGTGTTGACGTGCGAAGCCGATCGCGGCGTGTGCGCCAAGTGTTACGGCCGCAATCTCGCCACCGGCAAGATGGTCAACATGGGTGAAGCCGTCGGCGTGATGGCGGCGCAATCCATCGGCGAGCCGGGCACGCAATTGACGCTACGCACGTTCCACATCGGCGGCACGGCCTCGCGCATCGCGGCGCAGTCGCAAGTCGCGGCGAAGCAGGACGGCTCAGTGAGGTTCGAGAACCTGAAGTCTGTGGTGTATCACGATGGCGGTATCATCGCCGTCGGCCGCAATGGCAAATTGAAAGTGATCGACGAGAACAACCGCACGGTGGCGCAATACATCATCCCGTACGGCGCCAACATTCTCGTCAACGAAAACGATCAGGTGAAGCGCGGCAAAGTCGTCTTCCGCTGGGATCCTTATACTGCCAGCATTCTCGCCAATCACGACGGCGCGGTGAAGTTTGCGGACGTCAAAGAAAACATCACCATGCGTGAAGAGTTGGACGAGACCACGGGGATGAAGCAGCGCGTGATCATTGAAACGCGTTTGCGCAATCTTAACCCGCAGATATACATCATGGACGGCGACAAGAAGCTCAGCGCGTACATTCTGCCGACACGTTCGTATCTGCAGGTGTATGACGGCCAGCAGGTGAAAGCCGGCGAGGTGCTGGTGAAGATTCCGCGCGAAATTGCGAAGACCCGCGACATCACCGGCGGTTTGCCGCGCGTGGCGGAATTGTTTGAAGCGCGGCGCCCGAAAGAACCTGCCATCGTCAGTGAAATCGATGGGCAGGTGAAGTTCGGGGAAATCCGCCGCGGCGTGCGCAAGATCAATATCGTCTCGCGCGACGGCAAGGAAGAAAAGGTGTATCAAATTCCTTACGGCAAGCACGTGTTGGTGCATGACGGTGACTACGTGCACGCAGGCGAAAAACTCTCCGAAGGCTCGATCGCGCCGCAGGATATTCTTAACATCATGGGACCCAACAAGGTGCAAGAATATCTGGTGAACGAAATCCAGGAGGTGTATCGTTTGCAAGGCGTGCGCATCAACGACAAGCACATCGAAGTGATCGTGCGTCAGATGCTGCAAAAAGTGAAGATCGAAGATCCGGGCGATACCGATTATCTCGAGGGCGATCAGGTGGACAAGATTCGTTTTCTCGCCGAGAACGAGCGCATCCGCCACATGGTGGTCGTCACCGAGGCCGGCGATTCGAAGCTGAAAGAGAAAACGCCCGTCGATCCGGACGAAGTGGAGAGGCAGAACGAAAAGCTGAAAAAGGCGGGCAAGAAACCGGTCAAAACGCGTCCCGCGCAGCCGGCGACATTCCAGCCGCTACTGCTGGGTATCACCAAAGCTTCGTTGACCACCGAAAGCTTCATCTCCGCGGCTTCTTTCCAGGAAACCACGCGCGTGTTGACCGAAGCCTCCATCGAAGGCAAGGTCGACAAACTGCTTGGTTTGAAAGAGAACGTCATTATGGGCAATCTCATTCCGGCGGGTACGGGCTTGAACAAGTTCAAGCGCCTGCGCGTGAACTCGGATGGCCAAGTCCGGGAAATGGACAGTACGCTGCAAAGCGCGGCGGGATGATAGTTTGGCGTGAGTGAGGGCTGTCTTTGAAATCTGCCCTCGCTCACGGCTTTGAACTGCAAATTTTGTGCAAGTAAGCTCTAAAAAGAGTTGCTTTTTCGAAATTGATCAATTATATTAACAGTCTTGGATAAATAAGGAGTTCGCTTGCCGACGATAAATCAATTGGTTCGTCTTGGCCGGGAGCGTCTAAGACCAAAAACCACAGCTCCGGCGCTGACGGGATCGCCGCAACGCCGCGGTGTGTGCACACGTGTGTACACCACGACGCCCAAGAAACCGAATTCGGCTCTGCGCAAAGTGGCGCGTGTGCGCTTGACCAATCAATATGAGGTCACGGCCTATATTCCCGGGGAAGGCCACAATTTGCAGGAGCACTCCATCGTGCTGATTCGCGGTGGCCGCGTGAAAGATCTGCCGGGTGTACGCTATCACATCGTGCGCGGGGTCTATGATGCCGCGGGCGTGCAAGACCGCAATCAGGGACGTTCCAAATACGGCACCAAGAGAAAAAAAGCAGCGGCTAAATAAGCTAGAAGATTATGTCGAGAAGAAAGCGAGTCACCAAAAGAGAAGTGTTGCCGGATCCGAAGTATGGCAGCATTTTAGCGACGAAATTCATCAACGGCCTGATGAGTGAGGGCAAGCGCAGCGTGGCGGAGCGCATCTTTTATGGGGCGATCGATCTTGCCGAGCAGAAGAGTGGCAAGAAAGGCATGGAGATTTTCGAAAAAGCCATGGATAATGTCAGGCCCGTGGTGGAAGTGAAATCGCGGCGCGTCGGCGGCGCCAACTACCAAGTGCCGGTCGAAGTGCGCCATGAGCGCCAGCAGGCTCTGGCCATTCGCTGGCTGGTGGGATATTCGCGCGGGCGCAGTGAAAAAACCATGGCCGAGCGTTTGGCCGGGGAGATTCTCGCTGCCTCCAATAAAGAAGGCAACGCCATGAAGAAGCGCGAAGATACCCACAAGATGGCGGAAGCGAATAAGGCGTTTGCCCACTTCCGCTGGTAAGTTGAGGCGCACACCGGTTGAGGGTGGCGCATGCTGTTGAACTGATTTTGGAAGGTAGCTGAAGAGACAAACAAGGCAGTTGCATTCTTCTCCACTACTCTGAGGAGAACGGCAGCTCTTCTTCAGAGAAATTGTGGATTTTTTATGTCAAAACCGATCGAACTATCTCGCATACGCAATATCGGCATCATGGCGCATATCGATGCCGGCAAGACCACCACGACAGAGCGTATTCTCTTTTATACCGGCCGCATTCACCGCATGGGTGAAGTGCACGACGGCGCGGCCACCACGGACTGGATGGAGCAGGAGCGCGAGCGCGGTATTACCATTACCTCCGCCGCGATCTCCTGTGAATGGAAAGATCACCGCCTCAATCTGATTGATACGCCGGGACACGTCGATTTTACCATAGAGGTGGAGCGTTCGCTGCGTGTTTTGGACGGAGCCGTCGCGCTGTTCTGCGCGGTCGGCGGCGTGGAGCCGCAATCCGAAACCGTATGGCGGCAGGCCGACCGCTACCGCGTGCCGCGCATTGCGTTCATCAATAAGATGGACCGCGTGGGCGCAGATTTTTACGGCGCCGTACAAATGATCAAAGACAAGCTCGGCGCCAATGCGGTTCCGATTCAAATCCCGTTCGGCGATGGCGAGCTGTTCACCGGCTTGGTCGATCTGATCGGCATGAAGGGCGTGGTCTATCGCGAAGAATCCCTGGGCACGCAATGGGAGGAGATCGAGATTCCCAAGGAGCTGCAGGAGAAAGCGGCCGAGTATCGCACCAAGCTGCTCGAAGCGGTATCGGATTATGACGATAGCCTGCTCGAAAAATATCTGCACGACCAACCCATCACCGAAGATGAATTGCGCGCGGCCATTCGCAAGGCCACGATCGACGTTTCTTTGGTGCCGGTGATGTGCGGTTCGGCGTTCAAGAATAAGGGCGTCCAGGGTTTGCTGGATGCGGTGAATTATTTTTTGCCTTCGCCGATTGATTTGCCGTTTGTCAAGGGCACCAATCCCAAAAACGGCGAAGAGGTCACGCGCAAGCCCGATCCCAGTGAGCCGTTTTCGGCGCTGGCGTTCAAAATTATGACCGATCCTTATGTCGGGAAGCTCACGTATTTTCGCGTTTATTCCGGCAAGGTTGATGCCGGCAGCTATGTCTACAACAGCTCGAACGGTGAGAGAGAACGTCTGGGCCGCATCCTCATCATGTCGGCCAATAAGCGCGAAGATGTGGAATTGGCGCAGGCCGGCGATATCGTCGCCGCCGTGGGGTTGAAAAAGACCAGAACGGGGCACACGCTCTGCGCGGAAAACAAACAGATCATTCTCGAGTCGATGCACTTCCCCGAGCCGGTGATCTCCGTCGCCATCGAACCGAAGACCAAAGCCGATCAGGACTTGCTCGGCGACTCGCTGGCGAAGCTGGCGGAAGAAGATCCGACTTTCCGCGTGCGCAGTGACGAAGAAACCGGCCAGACTTTGATCGCGGGCATGGGCGAATTGCATCTGGAGATATTGATCGACCGCCTGCTGCGCGAATTCAGAGTGCATGCGAGCGTGGGCAAGCCGCAAGTGGCCTACAAGGAAACGATCCGCAAAAAGGTCGAATCCGAAGGCAAGTTCATTCGGCAGAGCGGCGGCCGCGGCCAGTACGGTCACGTGGTCATCGAGGCTGAGCCGAATGAGCCGGGCAAGGGCTTCGAGTTTGAAAGCCGTATCGTGGGTGGCACGGTGCCCAAAGAGTACATCAAACCGACGATGGAAGGTATTCGCGATGCGCTGCACAGCGGCGTGCTTGCCGGCTATCCGGTGGTAGATGTCAAAGTCGCGCTGTTGGACGGCTCCTATCATGACGTCGATTCGTCCGAAATGGCGTTCAAGATTGCCGGCTCAATGGCGTTCAAGGAAGCCTGCAGGCGTGGCGCGCCGGTGCTGCTCGAGCCGATGATGGACGTCGAAGTGGTGGTGCCGGACGTGTACATGGGCGATGTGATGGGTGATTTGAACTCACGTCGCGGCCGTATTCGCGGCCTGGTGCCGCGCAGCAATGTGCAGGTGATTGCCGCCACGGTGCCGTTGAGCGAAATGTTTGGCTATGCCACCACGTTGCGCTCGATCACCCAGGGCCGTGCGATTTACACGATGCAGTTTTCGCATTATGATCAAGTGCCGAACTCTATTGCCGAAACTTTGACCGAAGCGGCCAAGAATACGGCGGTGAGGTAAGCGATCGGTATTCTGATCGAGTCGTGCGGCTATGCCTGTCCCCGTGGCGGGAGGGGAGTGTCAAAATGAATTGGATTGAATTTTTGCAGATGCTCATGCAGATAACCATAAAGAATTGATCCCTAAGTTTCCGTCGGGAGGCTGATTTATGTCTAAGCAAAAGTTTGTTCGCTCCAAACCTCACGTCAACATCGGCACGATCGGCCACGTCGATCACGGCAAAACCACGTTGACGGCCGCGATCACATTGGTTCTCCAGGCCAAGGGTTTGGCGGAATTCCGCAGTTACGATTCCATTGACAATGCACCAGAAGAAAAGGCGCGCGGTATTACGATCAACACCGCGCACGTGGAATATCAAACCGAAAAACGCCACTATGCGCATGTGGACTGCCCGGGCCATGCCGACTATGTGAAAAACATGATCACCGGCGCGGCGCAGATGGACGGCGCGATTCTCGTGGTGAGCGCGGCCGACGGCCCCATGCCGCAAACGCGCGAGCACATCTTGCTGGCGCGCCAGGTCGGCGTGCCGTTCATGGTGGTGTTCATGAACAAAGTCGACATGGTCGACGATCCAGAATTGCTGGAGCTGGTCGAGCTCGAGTTGCGCGACCTGCTGAAGGAATACAAATTCCCGGGCGACGAGATTCCCATTATTCGTGGCAGCGCGCTGGAAGCCTTGAACGATCCCAAGGATGCGGCCAAATCGAAGTGCATCATCGATTTGATGAATGCCGTGGATTCCTACATTCCGACGCCGCTGCGTGAAGTGGATAAGCCGTTCTTGATGCCGATCGAAGACGTGTTTTCGATCACCGGTCGCGGTACCGTCGGCACGGGACGTATCGAGCGCGGCAGAATTAAAGTCGGCGAAGAAGTAGAAATCGTGGGCTTGGGCACGAAAGAAGAGAAGAAAGCCAAGAAATCCGTGGTCACGGGTGTGGAAATGTTCCGCAAGCTGCTGGACTCTGGCGAAGCCGGAGACAATGTGGGCTTGTTGCTGCGCGGCGTGGAGAAAGAGGATCTGGAGCGCGGCCAGGTGGTCGCGCAACCGGGTTCGATCACGCCTCATACCAAATTCACCGCCGAGGTTTACGTGTTGAAGAAGGAAGAAGGCGGCCGTCACACGCCGTTTTTCAACGGCTATCGCCCACAATTCTATTTCCGTACGACGGACGTCACGGGCGTGGCCAATCTTCCGCAGGGCGTGGAAATGGTGATGCCGGGCGACAATATCGCCATGACCGTGGAATTGATCGCGCCGATCGCCATGGAAGAAGGTTTGCGCTTCGCGATTCGCGAAGGCGGGCGCACCATCGGCGCCGGGGCCGTTGCCAAGATCACGGAATAAGCTTTGATCGGACGCGTGGCCCAAAATTGAATGGGCATCGTGAGCTGCAATGCGATGCCCTTTCTTTTGGTCAGTCATAGCGTCTTGCCATACGAATGACGCATTGCGTTTTGCACAATTCGTAATGCGTGATGCGCAAGACGTAAAAAAACCTTCAGTGGTCTCGCTATTTGAAGTTCGCTGTTTGACAAGAATCGCGGAGTAAAATCTCGTGGTCGGACAAAAAATCCGGATCAAGCTCAAGGCGCACGATCATCGCCTGATCGACAAATCGACAGATAAAATCATTCGTACGGCCAAGCAAACCGGCGCCATGATCTCGGGCCCGATTCCGCTGCCGACCAAGCGCTCGGTCTACACCGTGCTGCGCTCGCCGCACGTGGATAAAAAATCGCGCGAACAATTCGAGACGCGTATTCACAAGCGCCTGATTGACATCGTGAATTCGAATGCAAAAACCGTCGATGCGCTCATGAAGCTGGAGCTGCCCGCCGGCGTTGATGTTGAAATCAAGGTCTGAAGCGAAACGGAGCGATCGTGCGGGTGACGCGCGCAGCGGCGATTGAAGCGCTGCCAGGGGTGCAAGGCGAAAGGCCGGCTGAGAGAGGATTGATTCCTTAATTTTACGCGACAAGAATTATGACTGGATTGATAGGCAAAAAACTGGGCATGACGCGCGTCTTTGACGAACGCGGCAATAGCATCCCGGTGACGGTGATCGAGGCCGGTCCCTGTTTCGTCACAGAGATTCGCACCGCGGACAAACACGGCTATAGCGCGATTCAAGTGGGCTTTGAAGAAAAGCCGGAACGCAAAACCAACAGTCCGGAGCGCGGTCATTTTGCCAAGGCCAGTGTCAAGCCGATGCGGCACGTGAAAGAGTTCCGCGATTTTCAAAGCGGCGCCGAGCTCAAGTTGGGCGATGTGATCAAGGCGGATGTCTTCAAGGCCGGCGACAAAGTCAAGGTCATCGGTGTGAGCAAGGGCAAGGGCTTTCAAGGCGTGGTGAAGCGCCATCACTTCGGCGGGGGCTCGACCACGCACGGCCAAAGCGACCGCGTGCGCGCGCCCGGTTCCGTGGGCGGCAGTTCGTGGCCTTCGCGCGTGTGGAAGGGCATGCGCATGGCCGGCCAGATGGGCAACGAGCGCGTGAGCGTGCGAAATCTGAAAATCTTCAAGATTGATGCGGACAATAACATCGTCATGATCAAGGGCGCCGTGCCGGGCGCAGCGAACGGCATCGTGACCATCTGCAAGTGAGCGAAACATGCGAGTCGAAGTTTATACCAAAGACGGGCAAAAATCCGGGCGCAGCATCGAGCTCCCTGACGCCATTTTCGGCATTGAGCCGAATGAACATGTCGTTTATCTGGCGGTGAAGGCGCAACGGGCGAACGCGCGCCAGGGCACGCACAAGACGAAAACCCGCAGCGAAGTGCGCGGCGGCGGCAAGAAGCCGTGGAAGCAAAAGGGCCGCGGCGTCGCGCGCGCCGGCTCCACGCGCTCGCCGGTCTGGGTTGGCGGCGGACGGGTATTCGGTCCGCGCCCACGCGACTACAGCCAGGACATCAACAAGAAAGTGAAGAAGCTGGCGCGCATTTCCGTTCTGTCCCGCAAGATGAAAGACAATCAGGTTGTGGTGGTGGAAAACTTCACCATCGCCAGCGGCAAGACGCGGGATATGGCGGCGATTCTGAAGGGTTTCGCGGCGAACGATACCAAATCTCTTTTCTTGATTCCGCAACAAGATGCGATGCTGTACCGTGCCAGCCGCAACCTGGCAAAGCTGAATGTGCAACCCGGTGATGCGGTCTCGACGTACGAATTGCTCGACTGCCAGAAGCTGTTCATTCAGGAAGGCGCGATTGCAAAGATCGCAGGAGTGTTGCAGGCATGAGAACCCCCGAAGAAATATTGCGCCGCCCGTTGTTGACGGAAAAAGTGATGCTGTTGGGCGAGAAGCGCAACCAATACGGCTTCGAAGTCTTGGCCGATGCCAATAAACTGGAAATCAAGCGCGCGGTCGAAAAGAAGTTCGGCGTCAAAGTGACGGGCGTGAACATTATCAACGCCAAAGGCAAGCGCAAGCGCATGAACACGCGCCGCGGCATGACTTTCGGCAAGCGCAGCGACCGCAAGAAGGCGCTGGTCACCATCGCCGAGGGCAAGAAAATCGACTTCTTCGGCACGGCAACGGCTTAGGTCAATACCGCTATCGCCTGGGCAGAAAAAAGCCGATGTTTTTTCCGCCTCACGCTTTACCCTTTGTGTCTCGCGTGAGACGCAAAACGTGAAATCTGAACCATCTGATTTGAAACCTGGGAACGGCATCCATGCCCATAAAATCTTTCAAACCGACCACGCCCAGCATGCGTTTCCGCACGGTCTCGACTTTCGAAGAGATTACGAAAGACCGTCCGGAGAAGTCTCTGCTGGAGCCGCTGCGCAAAAGCGGTGGCCGCAACAACCTGGGCAAGCTGACGATGCGCCATCGCGGCGGCGGCCACAAGCGCGCATATCGCCTGATCGATTTCAAGCGCGATAAGGATGGTGTTCCCGCACGCGTGGCAGCGATCGAATACGACCCCAATCGTTCGGCGCGTATCGCACTGCTGGTCTATGCCGATGGCGACAAACGCTACATTATTGCGCCGGTGGGCGTGAATGTCGGCGATAAAATCATGTCGGGCCCGGAGGCGGAAATTCGTCCGGGCAACAGTTTGCCGTTAAGCAATATTCCGCTGGGTCTCACGATTCATAACGTCGAATTGCGGCGCGGCCGCGGCGCGCAGATTGGTCGCAGCGCGGGCAGCGAAGTGCAATTGCTCGCGCGCGAAGGCAGCTACGCGCAACTGCGCCTGCCTTCCGGAGAAGTGCGCATGGTGCGCGTCGAATGCCGCGCGACCATCGGCCAGGTGGGCAATCTCGATCATGAGAATATTTCCTGGGGCAAGGCCGGCCGTTCCCGCTGGCTGGGATGGAAGCCGTATGTGCGCGGCGTGGCGATGAATCCGGTCGATCACCCCATGGGTGGCGGCGAAGGCAAATCTTCCGGCGGGCGGCATCCCTGCTCGCCCTGGGGCCAGAAGTCCAAGGGCCTGAAAACGCGCAAGCCGAGCAAAGCTTCGAGCAAATACATCATCAAACGGCGCGGTAAATAGTTCAGTTCAACACGTTTTTCGCTTGACGTTTTATGGTGCACGGGACTGGTAAAACGTGAACGCCAAGGCGTGAAGCGTAAAATGAAATGCGTAAGAATTTGAGGACAAGGCATGCCTCGCAGTGTCAAAAAAGGCCCTTTCGTGGATGAGAATCTGCAGAAGCGCATCCAGATCATGAACAACCGCAATGAGAAGAAGGTTGTGAAAACTTGGGCGCGCCGGTGCACGATCATTCCGGAGTTTGTCGGCCATACGCTGGCCATTCACAACGGCAACAAGTTCATTCCCGTGTTCGTCAGCGAGAACATGGTCGGCCACAAGCTGGGTGAATTTGCGCCCACGCGCACGTTCCGCGGGCACGCGGGTAAAGCGACGGCGGAAAAAACCTCGACCGTAAAGCCGGCGCCGGCGCCGAAATAGGAGACCATGTCGATGGAAGCACGTGCACGAGCACGATATCTGCGCATGTCGCCCCGCAAAGTGCGGCAATTGGTGAATTTGGTGCGCGGCAAAAATGTTGAAATCGCCTTGAACATGCTGCATTTCACGCGCAAGCGCGCGGCGCTGCCCGTGGAAAAAACGCTGCGTTCCGCGGTGGCGAACATGATGACCAAAACCGAAGCCACCAAAAGAATCGCGCCGGGCGACTTGTTCGTGGCGCAGGCTTTTGTGGATGCCAGCGTCACCATGAAACGTTTTCGCGCCGGCTCGATGGGCCGTGCGTCCCGCATTCGCAAGCGTTCCTGTCATATTACCATCATCGTTTCCGACGGCAAAGAAGCATTGCCGGAAGCGTTGACTGAGTAGGAGGTATTTTGGGTCAAAAAACTCATCCCATCGGCTTTCGCCTGGGCATTATTCGCGATTGGGACTCGAATTGGTTCGGCGGCCGCAATTTTCGGGACAAGCTGAAAGAAGATTTGTATTTGCGGCGTTACGTCCGTAGCCGCCTGCAACGCGCGGGCGTATCGACCGTGCAAATCGAGCGCGACCCGTCGGATCGGCGCATTACGGTGACGATTCACACGGCGCGCCCGGGCATCGTCATCGGACGCAAAGGGGCGGAAGTCGACAAACTGAAAGAAGAATTGCAGCGCGTCACCAAGAAAGACATTCAGCTCAACATCAACGAGATCAAGCGCCCGGAGCTGGACGCGTTTTTGGTCGCGGAAAACATCGCACATCAATTGGAAGCCAAGATCGCCTTTCGCCGCGCGATGAAGAAAGCCATCACCGGCACGATGCGCATGGGAGCCGAGGGCGTGCGTGTGCTGTGTTCCGGCCGCCTGGGCGGCGCGGAAATGGCGCGCGTGGAACAATACAAAGAGGGCCGTATTCCGTTGCACACGCTGCGCGCCGACATCGACTTTGCGCGGGCGACCGCGAGAACGACGTACGGCGCCATCGGGGTGAAGGTGTGGATTTGCCGCGGCGAAATCATCTGAGCGAGTGTGAGGAGACGTTGAAATCATGTTAATGCCAAAACGCGTCAAATTCCGCAAACAACAGCGCGGCCGCATGAAAGGAAAGGCCACGCGCGGCAGCGAGATTTCCTTCGGGGAATTTGGCCTGAAAGCGCTCGAGCCGGCGTGGATCACCGCGCGGCAAATCGAGGCCAGCCGCGTGGCCATGACGCGCTCCCTTAAGCGCGGCGGCAAGGTTTGGATTCGTGTGTTCCCCGACAAGCCGGTGACGGAAAAGCCCGCGGAAACGCGCATGGGAAAAGGCAAGGGCACGCCGGAATTTTGGGTCGCGGTGGTCAAACCGGGGCGCATTTTGTTCGAAATCGGCGGCGTGGCCAAAGACGTGGCGCAAGAAGCGATGCGCCTGGCCGCGCACAAGCTGCCGATTCGCACGCGCTTTGTGAGCGCGAGCGATTTTGTGCATTGAGTAGGAGTTGGCAATGAGAATGAATGAAATGCTAGAGTTGACGCCGGCGGAGCTGGAAAACCGCTTGAAAGATTTGTCCGAGGAATATCAGAACTTCCGCTTTCAGCACGCCACCCGGCAATTGGACAATCCCTTGCGCCTGCGCCATGTGCGCCGCGACCTCGCGCGCATCAGAACGATTTTGAACGAATATCGCAGCGGCAAACGCGCGCCGCGTGAAGCCAAAGCTTGAGGAATAGATCAATATGACGGAACCAGCGACTGTTACGCCAACCACAGAACGCGGCCGGCGCAAAACCAAAGTCGGCAAAGTCGTCAGCGACAAGATGAAAAAGAGCATCGTGGTGTCGGTGGAACGCTTGAAGCGCCACAAGCTGTACGGCAAATACTACAAGCAGTCCTCCCAATTCATGGCGCACGACGAGAAGGACGAAGCCAAAATCGGTGACACGGTTTTGATCTCGGAAACCCGGCCGCTCAGCAAAAGAAAACGCTGGCGGTTGGTGGAGATCGTCGAGAAGGCGAAGTAGTTTGGTTCGTTTTGTAAGCGGCGATTATCCATTGATCATTGACCATGAGCAATGGCCAATGATCAACGGGAAGAATATAGAAGATTAACCGCGAACGTATGGCCTAGGCACTGACGGAGTTTGAAATGGTCCAGGAATATACAAGACTCAATGTGGCGGACAACACCGGCGCCAAAAAGGTGATGTGCATCCGCATTATGGGCGGCAGCAAGCGCCGTTATGGCTCGGTGGGCGACGAGATCGTCGTGGCGGTGAAGTCCGCAATTCCGGGCGCCGGTGTGAAAAAAGGCGATATCAGCCACGCGGTGATCGTGCGCACCAAGCGCGAAGTGCGCCGCAAAGACGGTTCGTACATCCGCTTCGACGAAAACGCGGCGGTGCTGATCAATGACGACAAAGAACCGAAAGGGACGCGTATTTTCGGACCGGT
This sequence comes from bacterium, assembly GCA_044869275.1. Lineage (GTDB taxonomy): Bacteria > Zhuqueibacterota > Zhuqueibacteria > Zhuqueibacterales > Zhuqueibacteraceae > JBIOXB01. Next base: position 25,292 of record JBIOXB010000187.1, on the reverse strand, counting down.
GGCACGGGAGCTGCGCGACAAGCAGTACATGAAAATTATTTCTCTCGCACCGGAAGTGTTATAAACTCGCGCTTCGAGGATGAACGGCCATGAGAATTCGTAGAAATGACCAAGTGGTAGTGATCTCCGGCGATGATCGCGGCAAAAAGGGTCGCGTGCTGAAGGTGTTTTCCGAAAAACAGCGCCTGATCGTCGAAGGCGTGAACTTGATCAAACGCCACACGCGCCCCTCGCAACGCAATCCGCAGGGCGGCATTATTGAAAAGGAGGCGGCGATCCACGTGTCCAACGTGATGCTGCTCGACCCCAAGCAGGGCGTACCGACACGCGTGGGTGTGCAGATGATTCAGGCCTCGGATAAAACCTCGCGCAATCGCGTGCGCGTGGCGAAGAAAAGCGGCGAGATTATCGCTGAAAGCAAGGTGAAGTGATGGCGGAAAAAGCAAAAGCAGCGGGCAAGGACAAAGGCAAAGAAAAAGGCGCACCGGCCAAACCGGATAAGGGCGTCAAAAAGACCGCCTCCAAAGCGGCGGCCGCGGCCAAGCCGGAAGGCGCAGCCGGCGAGCAACTGCCTAAAGAGTATGTGCCGCGTCCGATGAAGGCTTATCGCGAAGAAATCTTGCCCGCGCTGGTCAAACGGTTCAATTACAAGAACAAATTGCAAGCGCCGCGCCTGGCGAAAATCGTGTTGAACATGGGCGTGGGTGACGCGGTGGACGACCAAAAATTTCTCGATTCGGCCGTGGCCGACATGCAAGTCATCGCCGGACAAAAGCCGGTGATCACGCGCGCGAAAAAGTCGATCTCGAATTTCAAGCTGCGCGAGAAGATGGCCATCGGCTGCATGGTGACGCTGCGCGGTTTTCGCATGTATGAGTTCCTGGACCGCTTCATCAGCATCGCCGTGCCGCGCATCCGGGACTTCCGCGGATTGCCGGACAAATCGTTCGACGGCCGCGGTAATTATTCCATCAGCATCCGCGAACAGATCGTTTTTCCGGAAATCAACTACGACAAAGTAATCAAAATTCGCGGCATGAACATCACCTTCGTGACCACCGCCAAGAGCGATGAAGAATGCTATGAATTGCTGGCGGGTTTTGGCATGCCGTTCCGCAAGCGCTAAAGGGCGCACCGAGTAACAGTTGTTGGGAAGTTTTGAAGCTCATTCACCTCAAGTGGCAAAAGCTGTCAATAGGGACTGATTGTGGCCAGAAAAGCAATGCGAGAAAAAGCGCAGCGCAAGCCGAAGTTTTCGAGTCGGCAACATAACCGCTGCATGCAGTGCGGGCGCCCGCGTGCGTATTTGCGCCGCTTCGGCTTGTGCCGCATCTGCTTCCGGAATTTGGCGCTCGACGGCAAAATACCGGGTGTGACCAAAGCAAGTTGGTAAGCTCTTATTCGGGATTTCAAGATGCAAACTGATCCGATTGCAGATTTCCTCACGTGTATCCGCAATGCCGGGCGCGCAAAGCATCCGAAGGTCGATATTCCGGCTTCGCGCATGAAGATCGACATCACCAAGATTCTGCAGCATCACGGCTACATTCGCGATTATCTCGTGATCGAAGACAAGCTGCAAAATCTCATTCGTATTTATTTGAAATACGACGAGTATGAGAAGCCGGTGATTCGCGGATTGCGGCGCGTGAGCAAGCCGGGCTTGCGCCAGTACAGCGGCGTGAAAAGCCTGCCCCGAGTGTACAATAATTATGGTCTGGCCGTGCTGTCGACGCCGCGGGGCGTCATTACCGACCGTGATGCCCGCACCCTCAACGTCGGCGGCGAAGTGTTGTTTTATGTTTGGTAAGCGATAAGGGATAATTTCGTGTCTCGTATTGGCAAAAAACCGATTCCCATTCCTGCCGGTGTGCAAGTGGCGGTGAAAGACGCCGCCGTCTCGGTCAAGGGTCCGAAAGGCGAGTTGTGGCGCAATGTGAATCCGCTCATCGGTGTGGCGGTGAAGGACGGCAACGTCAGCGTCAGCCGGCCGAATGATTCGAAATTCAACAAAGCGCTGCACGGCCTGTATCGCAGCTTGATCAACAACATGATTCTCGGTGTGACGAAGGGCTTCGAGAAAAAACTCGAAATCGTGGGCGTGGGCTTCAAAGGCGAAATGAAGGGCAAGCGCCTGGTGCTGAACGTCGGCCAGTCGCATCCCATCGTGTTCGTGCCGCCCGAAAGCATTGCCATTGCCTGCGAAACCCCGACCCTCATCAAGATCAGCGGCACGGACAAAGAGTTGGTCGGCCAGGTCGCGGCCAAGATCCGGATGTTCAAACCGCCAGAACCGTACAAGGGCAAGGGCATCAAGTACACCGATGAAGTTGTTCGCCGGAAGGCTGGCAAGACTGCGGCGTAATCATTTTTTTGCCGGTGACGTGTCGCGTTTTCGGCATGCCGGCAAATGCGTAAGGTGTAAGACGTAATCAATCGCAAACACACGGTGTTGGCGCTTGGACCGAGTTGTTGCAAGGATGGCATGGGAGTGGGACAGTGCCAGTTTGAAGAATCCCGAAGTGTCGGGATTCATTGAATCACGGGATTCACTAAAAACTGACGCTGATTTACAAACGAGAGAGAGGCGATGGGATTCAAGAGAGTCGATCCGCGAGTTCGCCGCGTGCGCAAAAAACGCGTACTCCGGCGCAAAATTGTGGGAGCCCCCGGCCGGCCGCGGCTGGTGGTGTTCCGCAGCTTGAAAAACATTTACGCGCAATTGGTGGATGATCAAGCCAAGAAAACCATTACCACGGTATCGACGGTGAGCAAAGACCTGCGCGAAGAAATCAAGAAGGCGGAAAATAAAACTGTGGAAGCGCACATTGTCGGCAAGGCCATTGCCGCGAAAGCCAAAGGGCTGGGTTACCGGCGCGTGGTTTTCGACCGCAGCGGCTATGTCTATCATGGCCGTATTCGGGCTCTGGCCGACGGCGCGCGCCAAGGTGGTCTCGAGTTTTGACGACGGAGTGCGATTGTGCGTAAAGAGCGAATTAGTCCGAACGAATTGGACTTGAAAGAGCATGTGGTGGCCGTCAACCGTACGGCCAAGGTGGTAAAAGGCGGGCGGCGCTTCGGCTTCAATGCCATCGTCGTGGTCGGCGACGGCAAAGGCCATGTCGGTTTCGGCCTGGGTAAAGGCAAAGAGGTGACCGACGCCATTTCCAAAGGCGCGGAGAACGCGAAAAAAACCTTGATCCGTGTACCGGTCGTCAACGGCACGCTGCCGCATGAGATCAAAGGCAAATATGGCGCGGGCAAAGTTTTCTTGAAACCGGCTTCTCCCGGCACGGGCGTCATCGCCGGCGGCGCTGTGCGCGCAATCATGGAGGCGGCGGGCGTTCACGATGTTTTGTCGAAATCCATGGGTTCGAACAATCCCCACAATGTCGTGAAAGCGACCATCGACGCGTTGGTGAATTTGGTGGACATCAGTACGCTCGCCCAGCGGCGCGGCATGACCGTGCGGGAAGTTTTTTTTCGCAATCGGGCAGAGAACTGAAATGAAAAAACTTAAAATTACACAAGTGCGTAGCGTCATCAATCGTCCGCAGCCACAAAAGCTGACCATGAAGGCGTTGGGGCTGCGGCGCATCCGGCAGCAGGTGATCAAAAACGACGCACCGCACATTCGCGGCATGATCGCCAAAGTGAGCCACTTGGTGGAATTCGAAGAAGTGAAATAGGCACTGACGCCGGACACACGATTCAATCTTTCTATTCGCGACGATTATATGGAACTTTCTCGCTTGAAATATGCCGCCGGGTCGCGCAAACGCCGCAAAGTCGTCGGTCGTGGCGCAGGCTCGGGACACGGCAAAACCGCAACGCGCGGCCATAAAGGCCAGCACTCGCGTTCGGGCGCGCACGCCAAGTTCGGGTTTGAAGGCGGGCAAATGCCGCTGCACCGCCGTTTGCCCAAGCGCGGTTTCCACAACGTCTTCCGCACGGAGTATCAGGTGGTCAATTTGGAGGCGCTCGCGCACCTGAAAGAGGTGAAGCTGGTGACGCCCGAGGTGCTGCTGTCCCGGCGGGTGGTGCGGAAGAAAAACGTGCCCATTAAAATACTGGGCACCGGCGAAATGACGCAAGCGCTGGAAGTGCACGCGCATCGTTTCAGCAAATCGGCGCGTGACAAAATCGAAAAGGCTGGCGGCAAGGCCGTCGAAGTGCCGGCGGCGCACGCAGCCTCCGCCTAATTTGGAAAAAGTTCATGCTGAGCAGCTTTCAAAATCTCTTCAAGATTCCCGAGCTGAAGAAGCGCATCCTCTTCACGCTGCTGGTGCTGATCGTCGAGCGTATTGGCACGCACATTCCGGTGCCGGGCATCAACAGCCAGGCGCTTATTGTTTTCATGGAGCAATCGAGGGGCGGCGGCATTTTGGATTTGTATGATCTCTTTGCCGGCGGGGCGTTCAGTCGCGCCACGATTTTTGCGCTGGGCATCATGCCTTATATCTCGGCTTCGATCATCATTCAATTGCTGGGTGCGGTCACGCCCTACTTTCAACGGCTGCAGAAGGAAGGCGAGGAAGGCCGCAAAAAGATTACGCAGTACACGCGCTACGGCACGGTGCTCATCGCAGCCATGCAAGCCGTCGGCGTGAGTATCTTTCTGGAGAATATCCAGCCGCTGAGCAATGGCATGGTGGTGGTGCCCGATGCAGGATGGGGTTTTCGCATGTTGACCGTCCTCACGCTCATGGCCGGCACGGTATTGATCATGTGGTTCGGCGAGCAAATCACGGAGCGCGGCGTGGGCAACGGCGTCTCTTTGATCATTTTTATCGGCATCGTGGCACGCTTTCCCGCCGCCATCTTGGATGAAATCCAGCAGGTGGCCGCCGGCAACCGCCAGATTTTGACCGAGGTTTTCCTGCTGGCGTTGATGGTGGGAACCATTGCCATCGTGGTGCTGCTGACGCAGGGCGTGCGCAAGATTCCGGTGCAATACGCCAAGCGCGTCGTCGGCCGCAAGGTGTATGGCGGGCAAAGCACGCACATTCCGTTGCGCGTGAACACTGCCGGTGTGATGCCGATTATTTTCGCGCAATCGATCATGTTCATTCCGCAAAGCATCACGTCGTTTTTTCCGAACAACGAGATCATGCAGCGGTTTGCCTCATATTTCGATGTCACCTCGGTATTGTATTGGATCGTGTACGGCGTGATGATCGTCTTCTTCACTTATTTTTACACCGCCATCGCTTTCAATCCCATCGACGTGGCGGAGAACATGAAGAAATACGGCGGCTTCATTCCGGGCGTGCGTCCGGGTAAAAAGACCGCGGAATACATCGATCACATCCTGACGCGCATCACATTGCCGGGCTCGATTTTTTTGGCGATCATCGCCATTTTTCCTTACTTGATCGCCAAATTTATGAACGTTTCGTACAATCTCGCTTCGTTTTTCGGCGGCACCTCGCTGTTGATCGTCGTCGGCGTGGCGCTCGATTTGTTGCAGCAGTTGGAATCGCATCTTTTAATGCGGCATTATGACGGCTTCATGAAGGGAGGTCGGATTCGCGGCAGACGTTATGCATGAGCGCCGCCGCGGAGGGTTTGGCGCCAATCCCGGATCGGCTGTGCGTCGATATTCATCTTCTCTGAACTGACGATCGTATGGAGCTGATCTTTCTCGGTTATCCCGGTTCGGGAAAGGGAACCCAGGCCGGATTGTTGAGCGAACAATACCGCATCCCGAAAATTTCGACCGGAGATATCCTGCGCGCCGCCGTCGCCGCCAAAACCGATCTGGGCTTGCAAGCCAAGCAGTTCATGGATCGCGGCGAGCTCGTGCCCGACGAAGTCACGATCGGGTTGGTGGTGCAGCGCCTGCTCGAGCCGGATTCAGTGGCGGGTTTCATTCTCGACGGCTTTCCCAGGACGATTCATCAAGCGCACGAGCTGGATCACATCATGCTGTTTCATAATCGCCGGCTGACGGCGGTGATCAGCCTGGAGATTGAGAAGAAAAGAGTCGTTGAGCGGCTCACCAGCCGGCGCGTGTGCCGGCGATGCGGAAAGCTCTTCAATTTGCTCACGGACCCGCCGCCTGACAACAACCGTTGTGATGCCTGCGACGGCGAGATTTATCAGCGTTCGGATGACACCAAAGAAACGGTGCTGCACCGTATGGATGTTTATGAAGAGCAGACGCAGCCGCTCAAGGACTATTTCGGCGCGCAAGGCAAGCTCCTGCAAATCGACGGCAACTTGAGCGTAGAGAAAGTGCACGTCGAGATCGAAAGAAGATTAAAAGCTTTTGCGTTATGATTGAGCGACTCTGGGAGAGATTTTGGGACAAAGAGCATGAAGAATCCGCGGGCATGATTCACATTCGTAGTGAGCGCGAGATCGACCGGATTCGCGAGAGTTGCCGTTTGGTTGTCGATACCTTTCACAAAATTGACGAGATCATCAGCGCAGGCCTGGCCACGGCGGATTTGGATCATGCCATCGAAGAGCACATCAAAAAACTGGGCGGGCGGCCGGCGTTCAAGGGTTACCAAATGGGCAAAGCGGTCTTTCCCGCGAGCAGTTGCATCTCCATCGAGCACGTCGTGGTGCATGGCATTCCCGGCAGCCGTAAGTTGATGGCCGGGGAGATTGTCAGCGTCGACGTCGGCATTGAATATGAAGGCTATTTCGGCGATGCGGCGAAAACTTACGCCATCGGGAAGATTGACGCGGAACGCCAGCGCCTGATGAAAGTGACGTGGGATTCTCTCTCTCAAGGCATTGCCCAGGCCGTGGCGGGAAACCGGCTCTCGGATATTTCCCATGCCGTGCAAGTACATGTCGAAGCCGCGGGTTTCAGCGTCGTGCGCGATCTGGTCGGCCACGGCGTGGGGAAGAAGCTGCACGAGGAACCACAGATTCCAAACTACGGTCCGCCCCATAAAGGCGTACGCTTGCGCGCCGGCATGGTTTTGGCGATCGAGCCGATGGTCAACGCCGGCACAGCGGAGGTGAAAACGGAAAAGGACAAGTGGACGGTCGTGACGAAGGATAAACTGCCTTCGGCGCATTTCGAGCACACCGTGGTGGTGAGAGAAGGACAGGCGGAAATCTTAACGGTAGGTCTCTAGGCTTATGGCCAAAGAAGAATCGATCAAGGTGGACGGCACGATCGTCGAGACCTTGCCGAACGCTTCCTTTCGCGTGGAATTGGAAAACGGCCATAAAGTGCTGGCGCACATCTCGGGCAAAATGAGAATGCACTTTATCAAAATCCTGCCAGGCGATAAAGTGACGGTCGAATTGTCGCCGTATGATCTGACCCGCGGCCGCATCACCTATCGCTACAAATGATGGGGCTGCCCTTCAATGCAGAGCGTGCTTGCATTTGACGAATGACGCCTCATTGAAACTGTAAAGCGTGAAGCGTCAGCAGGTTTTCACTTTTTGAAAAGATTTTACTTTTGACGGAATAAAGCATGAAAGTTCGTTCCTCCGTGAGAAAAATTTGTGACAAGTGCAAGATCATTCGTCGCAAAGGCAAGGTGTTGGTGATTTGCCCCTCCAACCCCAAGCACAAACAGCGCCAGGGATAAGGCGAATTGTGTTTCGCCGTGGCGCTCCCAGCCGTTCCTGACTGTCCTGCCTCGGGAATTTAGTGAAGGATCGAACACCGTGTTGATGCCTCACCGGCTTCCCGCCGCATGACCGGGAGAATATGGCTGGAGCACACACGACAAGTGTTGTGAAAATCGGATTTCAGCTTCGCAGTTCGGAGACCAAAAATGGCTCGCATTTCGGGCGTTGATTTGCCCCGTGAAAAAAGAGTGGAAATCGCGTTGACGTATCTTTACGGCATCGGCCGCAACAATGCGAAAAGCATTTTGCAGAAATCCGGTGTTAATCCCGATACGCGCGTGAAAGACCTTTCCACCGACGACGTCGCGAAGATTCGCGCCGCCCTCGGCGATTATAAAGTGGAAGGTGCGCTGCGCGCGGAGATTTCCATGAACATCAAGCGGCTCATGGACATCGGCTGCTATCGCGGCTTGCGGCATCGCCGGGGCCTGCCGGTGCGCGGCCAAAGAACGCACACCAATGCCCGCACGCGCCGCGGCAAGCGCCGCACCATCGGCGGTGTGAAAATCGCAAAGGGCAAGGCGAAGTAGCATTTGATCATGATCAATTAACCATTGTCAATGGTCAATTAGCAATAGTGAATGGCCAATTGCTACTTGACAATTATAAGTACTTCCAGGAGAATCATCTTGGCGAATCCCAAGAAAAAGCGCACGAAGAAAAAAGAGAAGGTCGACCCCAACGGTTTTGCGCACATTCAGGCGACCTTCAATAACACCATCATCGCGCTCACGGATGTTTATGGCAACGTGATCACGTGGGCCTCGGCGGGCAAAGTCGGATTCAAAGGCTCGCGCAAAAGCACGCCCTTCGCCGCGCAGGTTGCGGCGGAAAACGCGGCTCGCGGAGCGATGGATCTGGGCCTGCGCCGCATCGAAGTGTTGGTGAGCGGTCCGGGCTCGGGGCGCGAAGCCGCCGTGCGCTCGTTGCAAGTGGCGGGTTTGGAAATCAGTGCCATCAAAGACGTCACTCCCATTCCCCATAACGGTTGCCGGCCGCCGAAACGCCGGCGCGTCTAATTTGCTGTTGGAGGCATAACAAAGTATGGCAAGATACATCGGCCCGGTCTGCAAATTGTGCCGGCGTGAAGAGAAGAAGCTGTTTTTGAAGGGCTCGAAGTGCACTTCGCCCAAGTGTCCGCTGGAAAAGCGCAATTTTGCGCCGGGACAGCACGGCCGCACGCGCCGTACAAAAATGACGGAATATGGCGTGCAGTTGCGTGAAAAGCAGAAGATGCGCCGCATCTACGGCTTGCTCGAGCGCCAATTCTCCAACACCTACCAGAAGGCGTTGCGCATGAAAGGCGTCACCGGCGAAAACCTGCTGCGCCTGCTCGAAAGGCGGCTGGATAATATCGTCTATCGCCTCGGCTTCGCACCCTCGCGCAATGCCGCGCGGCAATTGGTGCGGCACCGCCATTTCATGGTTAATGACCGCCTGGTTGACATCCCTTCCTATTTGGTGAAGGCAGGCGACGTGATCAAAGTGCGCGAAAAGAGCCGCAAAATGGAGCTCATTCACGCCTCGATGCGCAAAATGCGTGAAGGCAAATTTTTGCCCTGGTTGGATTTGAACAAGGCGAACATGACCGGAACCGTGCTGGACATTCCCGGCCGCGCCGATATTCCAACCGAGATCAATGAAAACCTGATCGTTGAATTGTATTCGAAGTAATTCGAGCTTTGCAGCAGCGTGATGCGTTTCCGTCGCAATGCCGGATGGAGCCGGCGCCAGGGGCGGAAGCAACCCCGCCGCAACATCACCAGGACGGCTGAAAGCTCCCACAAGAATTGGAGATGCCTCACATGAGTTGGCCCTATTTGCAAATGCCGGAAAGAGTCGAGCTTGAAGATGAAAGTTTCTCGAGCACTTTCGGCAGATTCATCATACAACCGCTCGAACGCGGATTCGGTACGACCATCGGTAACGCCCTGCGCCGCGTCTTGCTTTCCTCGCTCCCGGGGGCGGCCATCACCATGATTCGAATCGAGAACGTGCTGCACGAGTTTTCCTCGGTTGCCGGCGTGGTGGAAGACGTGACCCAAATCATTTTAAATCTCAAAGAAGTCCGCTTCAAGCTTATCAACAAAAAGCCGGATCGCGTGGTGCTGGAAATGAAAGGCCCGCATGAGTTCAAAGCCGGCGATATTCAAAATGGCACCACCGACTTTGAAATTCTGAACCCCGATCACCACATTGCCACACTCAACAAAGGCGCGGATTTCAAGATCGAGCTGCGCATCGGCCGCGGCCACGGCTACGTGCCGGCGGAGGAAAACAAGCTGCCCGACATGCCCATCGGCGCCATACCGCTGGATGCGATTTACACGCCGATCAAAAACGTCAGCTATCGCGTTGAAAATACGCGCGTGCAGCAGCGCACGGACTATGAGAAGCTGATTCTCGAAATCACCACCGACGGCAGCATCACCCCGGACGACAGCCTGACCTACGCCGGCAAAATTCTGCGCGATCACATCAATCTCTTCATCAATTTCGAAATCGAGCCGGAGGAAGAAGAGCCGGCGGAAGTGGATGAAGAAGCGATCCGCATTCGCAAACTGCTGCGCATGCCGGTCGATGAGCTCGAGCTCTCTGTGCGTTCCTACAACTGTTTGATGGCGGCGAATATCAAAACCATCGGCGATTTGGTGCGCCGCGACGAGCAGGAGATGCTCAAGTTCCGCAACTTCGGCCGCAAATCGTTGCAAGAATTGACGCAGATTCTCGAAGAAAAAGGCCTGCGCTTCGGCATGGACGTGGACCGCTATTTGCGCAGCGATAATGAGTAAGGTTGGAGCATGAGACATCGAAATGATTTGAAAAAACTCAGCCGCACGGCCAGCCATCGCAAGGCCATGCTGGCCAATTTGGTCTCGTCCTTGTTCGAGCACAAGCACGTGCGCACGACCACGGCCAAAGCCAAAGTGGCGCGGAGTGTGGCCGATCGCATGATCACGCACGCCAAGAAAAACACGCTCGCGGCCAAGCGCTTGGTATACAGCAAGCTGCGCCGGCGAGACATCGTCAAGTTGCTCTTCGACGAAATCGCGCCCAAATTCGCCTCGCGCAACGGCGGCTATACCCGCGTGCTCAAGCTCGGCCGCCGCCAGGGTGACGGCGCGGAGCTTTCCATTTTGGAGTTGGTGGGGTTTGAAACGGTGCAGCTCGAGAAACAGCAAGCTGCCGCGGAACGCCGCGCCGAACGCAAGCGCCGCAAAGACATGAAAGCTTCGGAGCGCGATGCCGGCAAGGAGAAGGTGGAAGAGAGCAAAGAGAAGGAGTGAGCCTCCGCGCCCATTTCCCATGCACCGTTATTGATGACAGTCAGCCAGAGAGATTCTGCCTCCGTCGTTTCCGCAACGAGGCGCGCAGGGTTGGTTCTGGCTTTTTTGTTTGTTCATGTTGATTGTCAACTAGCAATTGTGAATTGACCATTCGCTCTTCGCAATTCCCAATTGACCATTCGCCATTGATCGTTCTGTGTGGTGGGTAGCCTATGCCTGCTCAATCCTCCCGCGTCATTCGCGCGCCGCGCGGCAAACAATTGTCGTGCAAAGGCTGGGTGCAGGAAGCGGCGTTGCGCATGCTGATGAACAATCTCGACCAGGAAGTGGGAGAGAATCCCGCCGCTTTGGTGGTTTATGGCGGACGCGGCAAGGCCGCGCGCAATTGGGAATGCTTTGATGCCATTGTCGCCAGCCTGCGCCGCCTCGAAAATGACGAAACCCTGCTGGTGCAATCCGGCAAGCCGGTGGGTGTGTTCCGCACGCATGCCGAAGCCCCGCGCGTGTTGATTGCAAACTCGCTGCTGGTTCCGGCCTGGGCCAACGCGGCCTATTTTCGTGAATTGGAAGACCGCGGCTTAATCATGTACGGCCAGATGACCGCCGGCAGTTGGATTTACATCGGCACGCAGGGCATTTTGCAGGGCACGTACGAAACTTTCGCCGCCGTCGCGAATCAACATTTCGGCGGCTCGCTGGCGGGAAGACTGGTGGTCACCGGCGGCATGGGCGGCATGGGCGGGGCGCAGCCCTTGGCGGCCACGATGAACGGCGCAGTGTGTCTGGTAATCGAGGTGGACCGCGAACGCATCCTTCGCCGAATTCAGCATCGCTATTGCGACGTGCTGTGCGAGACTCTCGACGAGGCTTTGCAAAAAGCCGTTGCCGCCAAGCAGCAACGCCAGGCGCTCTCGCTTGGGGTCGTCGGAAATTGTGCGGATATTTTGCCCGAGCTCGTCCGGCGAAAAATCGTGCCGGAGGTTTTGACCGATCAAACTTCCGCGCATGATGAATTGCACGGCTATGTGCCGCACGGCATTCCTTATGAAGAAGCGCTGACGCTGCGCCGGAGCCATCCGCAGGAATATATCGCGCGCGCCTACGCTTCCATGGCTGTGCACGTGCGCGCCATGCTGGATTTGCAAAAAATGGGCGCTGTGACTTTTGACTATGGCAATAACCTGCGCGCACAGGCACAAAAAGCCGGCGTCGCCAACGCCTTCGATTTCCCGGGTTTTGTGCCGGCGTACGTGCGGCCGTTATTTTGCGAAGGCCGGGGGCCGTTTCGCTGGGCCGCGCTTTCCGGTGATCCGGAAGATATTGCGATCACCGACAATCTCGTGCTGGAATTGTTCCCGCAGAATCAAGCGCTGCGGCGCTGGATCCAAATGGCGCGCGAAAAGGTTGCTTTTCAAGGATTGCCAGCACGAATTTGCTGGCTGGGTTATGGCGAGCGGGCGAAGTTCGGTTTGGCATTGAATGAACAGGTCGCTTCCGGCAAAATCAAGGCGCCGATCGTGATTGGCCGGGATCATCTCGATTGCGGTTCCGTGGCCTCGCCAAATCGTGAAACCGAGGCCATGCTCGACGGCTCCGACGCGATTGCCGATTGGCCGATTTTGAATGCGCTGTTGAATACCGCCTCGGGCGCGTCCTGGGTTTCCGTGCATCACGGCGGCGGTGTGGGCATTGGTTATTCGATTCACGCCGGACAGGTGGTCGTCGCCGACGGCACGGCCGAGGCAGCGCGTCGCCTGGAACGCGTGTTGACCAACGACCCCGGGATCGGCGTGGCGCGGCATGCCGACGCGGGTTATGATCTCGCAAAAGAGGTCGCGCGCGAGCGCGGCGTGAAAATTCCCATGTTATGAGCGCGTTGCTGATTCTTAATGCGCGCTTGGCCACGCCGGTCTCCAGCACCGAAGGCCGGCCCAATTGGCAATTGCGCGAAATTTCTCCAGCCGCCTTGTATTGCGAAAGCGGCGTGATCAGGCGCGTGGGCGATGAGCAGAATGTATTGGAAGAATTGACGCCTTGCGACGAATTGGACGCCGGTGGCCGCTTATTGATTCCGGGGTTCGTGGATTGCCACACGCACCCGGTATTCTTCAACCATCGTGCGCATGAGTTCGTGCAGCGTGTGCAAGGCAAATCTTATCGCGACCTCGCGGCCGAAGGCGGTGGCATTCGCTACAGCGTACGCGATCTGCGCTTGGCTGAACCTGAGCAGCTGTTGCAGCGCGTTTTGCAGCGCCTAGATACTTTTTTGGAATACGGCACGACGACGATCGAAGCCAAAAGCGGCTACGGCCTGAGCCTCGAGCATGAGCTGCGTTCTCTCGAGATTTTGCAGGAAGCGGGCCGGCAGCATGCCGTGGAAATCGTGCCGACCTTTTTGGGTGCACATGAAGTGCCGGATGAATATCGCGACCGCCGCGCGGATTATCTTGCGCTGGTGTTGGACGAGATGCTGCCGCAAGTGGCCGGGCGCAAATTGGCGCGTTTTGCCGATGTATTTTGCGAAGCTCACGTGTTCAATGCGGAAGAATCGCGCCGGGTATTGCAAGCGGCATCGCAGCACGGCCTGCGGACTAAGATTCATGCGGATCAGCTTTCCGACAGCGGTGGCGCGGAAGTTGCGATTTCAACCAAAGCCGTTTCTGCCGACCACCTGGAACATACACCACCGGCGCTTTATTCGGCTTTGCGACAAGCCGGCGTAGTGCCCGTGTTATTGCCGGGCGCAGATTTTTTCATGGGCACGTCACGGTACGCCGATGCGCGCGGCATGATCGCAGCCGAATTGCCGGTGGCGGTGGCCACGGATTTCAATCCCGGCACCTGTATGACGGAAAACATGGCAATGATCATGACGCTGGCGTGCCTGTCTCTGCGCATGGCGCCGGCAGAAGCCCTGATAGCCGCCACGCTGCACGCGGCGCACGCTCTGGGTCTCGGGAACCAGATTGGCTCCTTGGAAGTTGGTAAGCAAGCCGACGCGGTCCTCTTCGACGCCGAATCCGTCCAAGAAATTCCCTATCACTTCGGCGTTAATTTGGTGCATAGCGTGATCAAAAAAGGTGAAATCGTGCATCAGCGACTGCCGGAAACGGGACTGCCAGACGGTGCGCTTTGAATTCTGCATGCCCGGCATTGCCCCGTGAGTTTTTCATCAACAACCGCGAGCCTATGAATTTCAGTCGAGTTCTGCTGCTGTTCCTGAGTTTAACGTTGGGGGCTGCCGCCTGTGATTTCAATAACGAGCCGCTCGGCGCGCGCCGCGATCTGGTGGACGAAGGCGACGTCGGCAAGATTTTGAAGACCGCGCTTGCTCCTGCAGCGGACGACACTTCCCTCACGACCACATTCAACACTGGTGGCAGCCCTTTTCTTTTGGCCGGCGAAGCGCAAAATGTGACCAGCGAATTTCTCATCGCCTTCACCAGAATCACCAGCATTGAAATCAAAAGCGCCAAGTTGGTTTTGCCGGTGCATTTGGTGGCGGGAGAGGGCAGTGCCTATAACCCGACCGTGCACCGGGTCACGCGCGCTTGGAGAGAAGACTCGGTCAAGGCGGATAACTTGCCGGCACCCTATTTTGATCCGGCGAACATCGGCCAGGCGATTTTTGCCCCGCTGGACAGCCTGCGCGGCAACGTCGATGAAGACACGCTGTCATTTGACCTGGATTCCACTTATGTCAAGACCCTGGCCACGGATTCCGTCAATGTGTTGATTCGCGCGTTGGATAGAAACGTCTTGTTCGAATTCTATTCGCGCCAAAGCACCTTCAAGATTCCATTTTTGGAGATTGTGCAAAGCCGCAGCGGCAGGCCGGATACGACTTTGCGGTTTGCCGCGCTTGCCGATGCCTTCATTTTTCGCCGCGCCGCGCCATTGCCGCAGGATCGTTTCTACGTGGGCAACGGGGAGGAATATGAAACTTATCTGCGTTTTTCACCGCTCGATTCCCTGCCCGCGAACGCCACGGTCAACCGTGCCGAGTTGACGCTGAATCTCGACCATGACAATACTTTTGTCACCTCGGATGGCTTGAGCTGCACGGTTATTTTGGTCGATTCGGTGAAGCGCACCGCAGACTCCCTGTGGTTCACGTTGCGATTTCCCGGAACGGGCGCTTCGGAACTGCTGGGCAAGGACGATCTCACCGCGGTCTTTAATCTCACCGGGACCGTGCAAGGCTGGCTCATTGCGCCGGCATTCAATGTGGGTTTGGCGATCGTACCTTCGGCCCCGACGCGCGACTTGCAGCGCGTGGCGTTTCACACCGCAGCCAGTAATGCGATGCTGGCACCCAAACTCACGATCGACTACACCACGCCGCCGCCGCCGAACCTCACTCCCGAAAACCAACCGCTTCGCGAGCTTGATCATGAAAAGAGCCGATAAATACCTCTCGTTGATTCTTCTCGCCGCCGGCCTGATGTTGCCGGCCAGGAGCGCCAACGCCGGTTCGTATTATTCCCGTTATGGTTTCGGCCTGCTTTATTTTCGCGACGGCGTGAAAGCCATTGCCATGGGCGGAACCGGCATTGCCTTCGCCGATAGCGTGACGATTTTCTACTTGAATCCCGCCTCGCTGGGCAGCGTCCGCACCACTCACATTCAAGGCGCCGCGAGCTACGACCGCGCGGACGTCGAGCTCGGCGCACGCACGGCGATGTTTCATGACTTCACCGTCAGCGGCTTGGGCATCTTGATTCCACTTAAGCGCGGCTACGCGGTTGCTTTCGGCTTGCAGCCCTATAGCCAGGTGAATTATCAGCTCATCGAGGCGGACACCGTTGACAGCAAGGGCGTGCTGGAGTTCATCAGCGGCACCGGCGGGCTGAACGTTTTTTATCTGGCTCTGGGCTCGACCATTGGTCCCCTGCGTTTGGGACTGACCGGTGATTTTTATTTCGGCTTGGTCAACCAGAGCTGGCGCGTGAATTTCGTATCCGGCGATTATCTTTACACCGAGGACAAGCGCACCACCAATTTTCGCGGTTTCGGCCTTCATGGCGGCGTGCAATTAAATTTGAGAAAATTGTACGCGGGAGTGGTGCTGGGCGCGCCGGTGAATTTGAGCGGCGAAACGCGCTTGGATACGCGCTTCTCTCTGGCGGAAACTCCACGGCCGGTGGAAGCGAAGCTGCCTATGTGGGGCGGCGCGGGCCTGGCGTATCGCCCCAACGCACACTGGCTTTTTTCGGCAGAAGCGCGCGCGCAGCAATGGGGAGTATTGAGCAGCACCGACCTGCTCGGCGCGAACGGCACCAATAGTTACACGTTGGGATTCGGCCTCGAACTCACGCCGGGCAGAGACCGTTTGCGTGAAGGCAAGGCTCTGCATTATCGCCTCGGCGCCAATCAGAGTCAATTGCCTTATCGCGAGGCCAACGGCAACACCATTTTGGAACAGACCGTGGCCGCGGGTTTCGGCGTGCCGTTCAATCGCGGCGCGAGCAGCGTTGATTTCGCGTTCGAATGGGGCAAGCGCGGCGGCCTCGAGAATATCGTACAAGAGAATATCTTCCGATTCTCTGCTTCCATCAATGGCAGCGAGCGCTGGTTTCAGCGCAGGAGATGAATGGATTGGCGCCTCGCCCAACGAAGGGCGAGATCTCAGGCTGTTGCCCCGCCGCTTCGAGCTCCGCGCACTGGAGAACAAGCACAAGTTTCCGTGATAAAAAGCCCGGCCCTGCCGGGCTTTTTGTTGGGCTGGTGGAGCCACGCTTCTCGCCTCAATCAGACCTTCCTCTTGCTTTTTTGGGCCGGGTTTATTAACCTTCTGGACGGCTTTACCGGTTCACGCTTGTCAAAGTTTCTTGAGATGGTTATTCGCGCTAGGAGACGGTGTGAACAACTCAAAGGAGAAAAGCGTGGAGAATCTCGCGAAATTCGATCCTGAAATTCATCGCACGATCGTATTGGAAATCCAGCGGCAGAATCAAACGCTGGAATTGATCGCTTCGGAAAATCACGTCAGCCTGGCCGTGCTGGAAGCGCTGGGCCAGCCCATGACCAACAAATACGCGGAAGGGTATCCCGCCAAGCGCTATTACGGCGGCTGCGAATATGTTGATCAAGCCGAAGAGCTGGCGCGCGAACGGGCATGCCGCCTGTTCAATGCCGAGCATGCAAATGTGCAGCCGCATTCCGGCAGCCAAGCCAATATTGCGGCATACTTTGCTTTTATCAATCCGGGCGACACTATTTTGGGCATGAGCCTGGCGCAGGGCGGCCACCTCACCCACGGCAGCCCGGTAAATTTTTCCGGGCGGCTCTATCGCGTGGTGTCTTACGGCGTGCGGCCGGACAATCATCGCGTGGACATGGACCAAGTGCGCGATCTCGCGAAGAAAGAGAAGCCCAAGCTGATTATGGTTGGCGCGAGCGCCTACTCGCGCGAATTCGATTACGCCGCGTTTCGTGAGATTGCCGACGAAGTGGGGGCAAAAGTGCTTGCGGACATGGCGCATCCCGCCGGCTTGATTGCCGCCAAGCTCATTCAAAGCCCGCTGCCCTATTGTCACGCGGTCACGACCACGACGCACAAGACCCTGCGCGGCCCGCGCGGCGGCATGATTCTCGTCGGCAAAGACGAGGAAAATGATCTGGGTCTGGCCACACCCAAGGGCCGCAAGAAAAAATGGTCGGAAATCCTCGACTCGAACGTGTTTCCCGGCTTTCAAGGCGGGCCATTGATGCACGTCATCGCTGCCAAGGCAGTCGCATTTAAGGAAGCGCTGCAGGATGATTTTGTGCAATATTCCAAACAGGTCATCAAGAATGCCCAGGCCATGGCCGGGAAGCTGGTGGATTTGGGCTACGAGGTCGTTTCCGGGGGCACGGACACGCACGTTTTTCTGCTCGATTTGCGCAGCCGCAATCTGACCGGCAAAGAGGCGGAGCAGGCGCTGGAAAAATCCGGCATCACGGTGAACAAGAACATGATTCCGTTCGATCCCCAACCGCCGGCGGTGAGCAGCGGCGTTCGCATCGGCTCGCCGGCGGTGACCACGCGGGGAATGAAGGAGAATGAAATGCGCGAAATTGCGTTTCTGATCGACAAAGTCTTGTCCGACATCCACAATGAATCGGTATCGGAGCGTGTGCGCCAGCAAGTGCTCGACCTCAGCCATCGCTTTCCGCTATATGCCGAGCTGCTTTCACCATAACGGAAGGGACAGCTTGCATGCGTTGCCCTTTTTGCAATTTTGAAGACAGCCGCGTGATCGACTCGCGCACCAGCAATGAAGGCCGTGCGGTGCGCCGGCGGCGCGAATGCCTTTCTTGCCAAAAGCGTTTCACCACGAAGGAGCACATTGAAGAAGTGCCGCTGATCGTGGTCAAGGGCGACGGCCGGCGCGAACCGTTCAGCCGGGAAAAAATCCTGCGCGGCATTCAAGTGGCCTGCAGCAAAAGGCCGGTTTCGATGGAGGCCATCAATGCCCTGGTCGATGACATTGAAGCGAAATTGCGCGACGGCAATCGCGAGGAAGTGAGTTCGCGCCAAATCGGCCAGCTGATCATGGACGGTTTGCGCAGCATCGATGAAGTGGCCTACGTGCGTTTCGCTTCGGTGTATCGCAAGTTTCAAGCCAAAGAAGAGTTCTTGGAAGAGTTGAAGGAGCTTTCGACGACCCAGGTTTTCGCCTAAAACATCCTCGTAGTGGTTGCGCGCAGCAGGTAGCTTGACCGGCTTTGCCTGCCTGGACGCGAGGGCGTCAACTCGGAGCTTTCGTGCGGGCGCGGTCACTATCTGCTTTTTGTTGTAGGAATGATGGAGACGGATGAACGAGCAAACCCAAAACCCCGGGCCCTCTCGCCGGCATCGGGAAGAAAAAGAAATGCCGTTCCTCGAGCACTTGGAGGAGCTGCGCTGGCGCATTTTCAAGTCGCTGATCGCACTGGTGATTTTTTCGATCATCAGCTTCGTTTATATTGATGAAATCTTTGCGTGGCTGGTGCGGCCCTATAATGAAGCGGTGGAAGTCGTCATCAAGGAGAATCCGGAGCTGAGCGGACAAAACGCCCCGCGCCTGGTTTTCTTAAATCCCACCGGCGGATTCATGATTTATATCAAGCTGGCGTTCACCGTGGGCCTCATCGCCAGCCTGCCCGCGATCTTTTATCAGTTGTGGAAATTCATCGCGCCGGGCCTGATGGCGAACGAGCGCCGCGCGGCACCGCTCATCGTGT
The DNA here is from genome assembly GCA_044869275.1 of bacterium. Lineage (GTDB taxonomy): Bacteria > Zhuqueibacterota > Zhuqueibacteria > Zhuqueibacterales > Zhuqueibacteraceae > JBIOXB01. The sequence goes on along the minus strand of JBIOXB010000187.1, from coordinate 6,192 downwards.
TTTTCACCACCCTGTGTTTTCTCGCGGGCGCGTCGTTTTGTTATTTCGTGGTGCTGAAGTATGGCCTGGGTTTCCTGCTCGGGTTTCAAACGCCCACGCTCGTGCCCATGATTTCCATCGAAGAGTACTTCGGTTTGGTGACGACTTTGATCCTGGTGTTCGGCTTGGTTTTTGAAATGCCGGTGCTGGCCTTTTTTCTCACCAAGCTGGGGCTGCTCACGCCGGAATTTTTACGCCAAAAACGGCAATACGGCGTCGTCGTCATTTTCATCGTTGCGGCGGTGGTGACGCCTTCGGTGGACGCGTTCACGCAAATCCTGCTGGCGGTGCCGCTGCTGGTGCTTTATGAGATCAGCATCTGGGTTTCAAAAATCGCTCTGCCGGTGGAGATGAAGAAAGCGATCGCGGAAAAAGTCGCAACGAATTGAGTTTTCCAGATTGCGCAAGCTCAGCCTGCGTTGCAACCAGGCGATTTCACACAGGCTGAATCAGAAAAATGATGAGAATGGAGAAACTGCATGAGCATCAAAGCCGATCGTTGGATCCAGCGCATGGCGCTGGAACAAAAAATGATCGAACCTTACGTCGATAAACAAAAACGCGACAACGTCATTTCTTTTGGCCTGTCTTCTTACGGTTATGACGTGCGCATTGCCGATGAATTCAAGATTTTTACGAATGTCTTCGGCGCCATGGTTGACCCCAAGTTTTTCGATCCCAAATCTTTCGTCGATTATCGAGGCGAAGTCTGCATCATTCCGCCCAACAGCTTCGCGCTGGGTCGCACGGTGGAGTACTTTCGCATCCCGCGCAACGTCATGACGATCTGCGTCGGCAAATCGACTTACGCGCGCTGTGGCATCATCACCAATGTCACGCCGCTGGAGCCGGGCTGGGAAGGATACGTCACGCTGGAAATCTCAAATACCACGCCGCTACCGGCGAAAATTTATGCCAACGAAGGCATTGCGCAAATCCTGTTTTTTGAAAGTGACGAACAATGCCTGACGACTTACGCGGATAAGCGCGGCAAATACCAGGGGCAGGTGGGTGTCACCCTGCCGAAGGTGTGAAAGCGTATGAACCCCAACGGCCGGATTGATTTGCACACCCACACGGCGCTTTCCGATGGCCAGCACTCGCCGGAAGCGTTGGTGGCTTTGGCGAAGAGCAAGAAACTCACGGCCATCGGCATCACCGATCACGACGAAGTCGGCGCGCTGGATCGGGCGCAAGCCAAAGGCGCCGAGCTCGAAGTCGCCATTATCCCCGGCGTGGAATTGAGCGCGATGCAGGGCGGCTTCGACGTGCATATTCTCGGCTATTTCATCGATCATCGCCACGCACATTTGCTCGAGATGCTGGAGTATTTGCGCGTCGAGCGGGTGAGCCGCACCCAGCGTATTTTGAAAAAGCTCGAGCATCTCGGTGTGCGGCTGCCCTTCGACGTCGTCGCGCAGCAGGCCGGCGAGGGCTGCATGGGCCGGCCGCATATTGCCGAGGCCATGGTGCAAGAAGGCTTGGTGCGTTCTTTTCAGGACGCATTTGATTCTTTTCTGGCCGAGGGCCGGCCGGCATTCGAGCCCAAGACCAAAATCCTTCCAAGTGAGGCCGTCCACATCATTCACCAGACCGGCGGCATCGCGAGCCTGGCGCATCCCGGGCAAAATCTGACGCTCGAAGTGGTGCTGGACGTGGTCAAGGCGGGCGTCGATGCCATCGAGACGATTCACCCCAAGCATACGCCCACGCAACGCCGGCGATTCGAAAATATTGCCTCGGATTTCGGTCTGCTGCGCACCGGCGGCTCGGATTTTCACGGCGGTCGCAAAGGTGAAGAAAAGCTCGGACAGTATACCGTCTCCCAGGAACAGGTCGACTTGCTGCAAAAGTCCGCGGAAAAATGGCATTGAAATGGAAAATGATCACCGTCGGGCCGTTTGCGATGAACGCCTACATGCTCTGGTGTGAGGAAACGCAAAAAGGCGTTTTGATCGACCCCGGCGATGAAATCGATCGCCTCGCCGCTGAAGTCGAGCGCCAAAAAGTTCAGCTCGAATATATCGTGCTCACGCATGCGCATCTCGATCACGTGCTGCATGCGCAGGAGGCGCAGGCGCGGTTCAACTTGAAGCTCTTCATGCATCAAGATGACTTGTATTTGCTGCAAAATATCGGCAAGCAAGCCGCGATGCTGGGCCTGCCGCTGCCCGCGCACACGCCGCCGCGGGTTGACGGTTATTTGAACGAAGGCGATGAAATTACTTTTGGAAATCAATGCATGCGCGTTCGCCACGCGCCCGGTCACTCACCGGGGAGCATCGTGCTGTTGAGTGAAACCCTCGCCGTCGCCGGTGACGTGTTGTTTTTCGGATCGATTGGCCGCACCGATCTGCCCGGCGGCTCTCATGAAGCTTTGCTGCGCGCGATTCGTGAGAAGCTGCTGCCGCTCGACGACGCGGTCGTGGTTCTGCCCGGGCATGGCGAAACCACCACGATCGGTTTCGAGCGCAGGCATAATCCTTTTTTGGTTTAGTCTCCGGGCCGTGTGCCGACACGCCTATGGCCATGCGGTTGCGGTGAGTAAGTGTTCAAGAATTAGAGTCGCGCATCGTGGTTGTGCCACTGCGTGCAGGAGGAGAAGGTATGAAAACCGCTTTGAAGGTCGTCGGTGGAGCCGTTGGTTTGGTGTTGTTGTTGGGCCTCGCCGGTTTTATTTATCTCCACGCCGCTTTTCCTCGCGCGGGCAAGGCGCCGGAGCTCAAGCTTCAGCCCACGCCCGCGATGCTGGCGCGCGGAGAGTATTTGGCGAACCACGTCACCGTATGCATTGATTGTCACTCCACGCGCAACTTCGATTATTTCTCCGGCCCGTTGGTGCCAGGCACCGAAGGGAAAGGCGGAATGGAATTCGTCGAAACCATCGGCACGCTTTATCCCCCGAACATCACGCCTGCGGCTCTCGGCGATTGGAGCGACGGCGAAATCCTGCGCGCGATGACCTCGGGCGTCAGGAAGGACGGCGAGCCGCTTTTTCCGATCATGCCCTACCCCATTTACTCGCAACTCTCCGAGCCAGACGCCCAGGCCATCGTCGCTTACTTGCGCACCCTGCCCGCGATTGCGAACGAAGTGCCGAAGTCTAAACTCAACTTTCCGTTGAATCTGATCGTGCGCACCATTCCCAAGCCCTATGAACCAAAGCCGCACCCCTCACCGGCCGATACGCTTGCCTACGGAAAGTATTTGAATATTGTTGCCGGTTGCCAGTTTTGCCACACCCCCGTCGATGACAAAGGCCAGCTATTGCCCGGGAGGAATTTTGCCGGTGGCCAGGAATTTCGTTTTCCCTGGGGCGAGGCCGTGCGCACCGCCAATATTACACCGGAGAACGACACCGGCATTGGCGCGTGGGACAAAGCCTACTTCGTCTCTCGCTTCAAAGAGTATACGGATTCCACCAACGCGCACATTCCGGTGGCCAAAGGCGAAGGCAATACCGTCATGCCCTGGACGACGTACGCCGGTATGACCGAAGCAGATTTGAGCGCGATCTATAGTTATTTGCGCACGGTCAAGCCGATTCGAAACGAAGTGGATAAGCATCCCAAGCCCGCGGCGCAACCGTAGCGTTGTCTTCAAACCAAGGGAGAGCATGCAGAGAATCGCAATCATTGCCGGCGACGGCATTGGCATCGAGGTCACGCAGGAAGCGGTGAAAGTACTGCGCGCCGCCGACCAAAAATTCCGCCTGGGCTTGGATCTGGTCGAATTCGAATACGGCGCGGAATATTTTTTGAAGACCGGCGTGGGCCTGCCGGCGGGGCAGATGGAAGATTTTCGGAAAAACTATGCCGCCATCTATTTGGGCGCCTTGGGCGATCCGCGCATCCCCGACATGCGCCACGGCCGCGAGATTTTGCTGGCGATGCGTTTCGAATTGGATCTCTACATCAATTTGCGGCCGGTGCAACTGCTGCACGAGCGTTTGTGCCCGCTCAAGGATAAAACCAAAGCCGATGTCGATTTCGTGGTCTTGCGTGAGAACACGGAGGGCCCTTACGTGGGCGCAGGCGGCATTCTGAAAAAAGGCACGGCGGATGAAGTCGCCACGCAGGAAGCGATTCATACGCGCAAGGGCGTGGAACGCGTCATTCGCGCCGCGTTTGAATACGCGCAAACGCACCAGCGCAAGCGCGTGACCATGAGCGACAAATCCAACGTTTTGCGCTTCGGGCACGATTTATGGCAGCGCGCGTTTGCTGAAGTGAGCGCCGAGTATCCCGGCATCGAGAAGGATCACTACTTTGTGGATGCGCTGGTCATGAAGATGGTCAAATCGCCGGAGCAGTTTGAGGTCATCGTAACGGAAAATATGCTGGGGGATATCATTACCGACCTCGGCGCGATGCTGCAGGGCGGCCTGGGTATGGCCGCATCGGGAAATATCCATCCCGGCCAGGTTTCTTTGTTTGAACCGGTGCATGGCTCCGCGCCCTACATGGCGGGAAAGAACAAGGCCAATCCGATCGCCGCCATTTTAACCGCAGGCATGATGCTCGATTATCTCGGCCACACCCAGGCCGCCGAGTCCATCACGCAAGCAGTGCAACAGGCGGTGGATCAAAACCAAGTCACAGCGGATATCGGAGGAAATCTTGGCACGCGCGCATGCGGGGATTATATCAGCGCGCGGATTGAAAGACCATCGAAATAAAAAAGCGGCGCGCTTTGAAAGAAAACGCGCCGCCCTTCCTCATCTGTACGAATAACTCATCGCGCTCGGCGCAAACTCCACCAGAACGTCAAGCCGCTCATTTTTGACCGGTCCGTCGAGTAGTTCACCTTTCGGAATCGGAGCGGTGTCGCCGTAGCCAATCGCCACGAGCGGCAGCGGGACAGCGAGATTCTCCATCAAATAACGTTTGACCGACTCCGCGCGCTCGCGCGAAATTCTCAGATTCTCCCGTTGATTCCCCGCCGAATAGACATGCCCCGCCACCGCAACGCTTCCACGCGGAAATCTTCTGAGAATATCTCTCACCTTCGACAAGGCTCCCGCGCCGGCGCTCGACAATCTCGGCGTATTCGCAAAAAAGTCGATATCGAAGAGCCGTATGATGAGGCCGCCATCTTTTCGCAAAACCAGGGCTTCATCTCTGGAAAAATAAGCCTGCAATGCGGCATCGATTTCGACTTTCGCTTGTGCCGTTTGACGCACCGTGGTTTGCGCCGGGGCCGTGGTGCGACCGCCAGTCAGGGTGTTTTCCAAAGCCTTCACCTGCTGTTGTAGGGTATTGACGCGTGCGGAGCTTGAATCGAAATCCTGTTTCAACGTGGCGAGGTCATCGCGTTGTTCATCCAGGGATTGGGATAACTCCCGCCAATCCGGGCGCGCATGTTTTTGAATGGCAATAAGCTCGGCCTGGCGATATTGTTTCTCGATTGCTGGCGCCTGCTTCAAAGCGCTTTTGAGATGGCCTTCTTCCAGGGCGCGCGCGGCCTTTTGCATTTTGGCTTCGGTTTGCTGCCACAATTCGGGAGCGTAAGTCGGTGCTTGCGCGTGACGCGCATCGTCGCGGGCAGTCAGCGTCAGGATGAAAGTATGGCCCGCCCATTGCGCGGCCGCCAGCGCCTGTTGAAAATGCTGTGTCGCCTCGTTCACGTGCGCGCGAATCTCTTCCAGTTTTCCGCCCTGCTGGAATTTATTCCCGGCCTGCTGGTAACTGAGCAATCCAGAGGCGAAGGCGTTAGGCGCGAGAATGGCCGCGTCTTCTTCCCGGGCGATTTGCATCGCCGCGTCCGCTTCTTCGAACAATTTGGCGCGCACGCCGTCGGTGGAGGCTTGCGCGTCGCGTTGCTTGGTCTGCGCCCAAACCGGAGTTGCACAAATGTTCGCGCAAATGATCGCGGTAACGATCGCGAGCGCGCTTGCGAATCGAAAGCCGATCCTCATGGTTCATCCTCCTGGGCATGGTTTGTGAGTCTTTGATGGCATTGTGGCGTTAGTTTTCAATCTTGTCTACTGCACGCAGCGAAGCTGCCGGCAGATCATTGACTGTTATGGCGATTAACTATTCAAACACAGAATAAAATTCTGAAAGTTCTTTGTCATTTTTAAGCGGCGTGTTTCAGGCCGTAGTCCACACACAACGCTTCAAGACCAATCTGAATATTGCGATAAAGTTGATC
>JBIOXB010000186.1:0-3847 GCA_044869275.1 bacterium | reverse complement strand
TCAAAAGCAACTGCTAAAACTGTAAACTCTGGCGGCAGAGTAGGCAAAGGTCATTCCTCCTAAGGGAAATGACTATAATTTACTCTGCGTCTGAACATATTCAAAATGGATAAAGTCCAGCTAAGAGCGTATCGGAAAAATCCTGAAATGTCATCCGGCAGAGATCTTGATTGGCCTGGGCACATGATCGATTTCGGGGCCGGGTGTGGAATCTACTAAGAATTGAGAATTAGACAACTCTCCCATTTCTCAAACCGCGAATGAACGCTAATAGACGCGAAGAGAGAACATATTAGCGTACATTTGCGTCAATTGGCGGTTTTGAGAAACGGACAAGCTATTTAAACGGCGATTCCAAGATTCCGCATCGACGGAATCACAGAATGAGGTTTTCGAAAAGCCTCCAATGTGAAGCGGGACTGGCACGCTAAAATTTCATCGATTGTCGGAGTGTTGCTGCGAATCCTTGATTTCACCATTTCTCGAGAGACGAAACCATGAATGAAAGCAAATACGACTTAATCGTCATCGGCTCCGGCCCGGCCGGACAAAAAGGCGCCATTGCTGCTGCAAAGCTCGGCAAGAAAGTGGCCGTAATCGATCGTAAAGAAATGATCGGTGGGGTTTCTTTGAATACCGGCACCATCCCGAGCAAAACGCTGCGCGAAGCGATTCTCTATTTTTCCGGATTCCGCCAGCGCTCTTTTTACGGCAGGGATTACAGCCTCAAAGAAAAGATCTCAGTCGCCGATTTGTCTTTCCGCGTGCAGATGGTCTTGGCGCGTGAGCTGGCGGTCGTGCGCGCACAGCTTCAGCGCAACGGGATCACGATGGTTTACGGCACTGCTAAGTTTGTCGATCCGCATACGATTAGCGTCGACACCGTGGAGGGCGCCCTGGTATTGCAGACGGATTACATTCTGATCGCCTGCGGCACGCGCCCAGCCCGCAGCCCGGACATCCCTTTCGATGACAAATGGATCCTGGATTCCGATCAATTGCATCTCGTGCGGGAAATTCCTCGCGAAGTGATCGTCGTGGGTGCAGGGGTTATCGGCTTGGAATATGCCTCCATGCTCACCGCTCTGCACATCGAAGTCACGCTCATCGACCAGCGCCCCACACTTTTGGATTTTGTCGATGAAGAGATCATCAGTGCTTTGTGCTATCACATGCGCCAGCAGGGCGCGACTTTTCGCCTCGGCGAAAAAGTGGTTGCGGTGGGAAGAGAGAAACAAAAAGACGAAGTGGAAGCGGTGTTGGAAAGCGGTAAGAAAGTCCGCGGCGATCTTCTGCTCTACACGGTTGGCCGCCAGGCGAACACGGATTTATTGAATCTGGAGGTCGTCGGAATTCCGGTGGATGCGCGCTGCCGGATCAGCGTCAATGCGCACTACCAAACCAATCTGCCTCACGTTTACGCCGCCGGCGACGTCATCGGCTTTCCAGCGCTTGCGGCTTCTTCCATGGAGCAAGGCCGCCTCGCCGGCTCACACATGTTCGGTGTGCTCACGAAAAGCACGCCCGAGCTTTTGCCGTACGGCATCTATTCAATTCCTGAAATCTCCATGATCGGTAAAACCGAGCAGGAGCTCACCGCCGCCAAGATTCCCTATGAAGTGGGCGTGGCGAAATATGAGGAGCTGGCCAAAGCCCAAATGCTCGGCGACGAAACCGGGCTTTTGAAGATTCTCTTCGATCCGCAAAGCCTGAGGATCTTTGGCGTGCACGCGTTGGGCGACCGCGCCGCGGAGATTATTCACATTGGGCAAGCGGTCATGGCTTTGGGCGGGACGCTCGAGTATTTTCGCGACACCGTCTTCAATTATCCCACACTGGCCGAAGCTTATAAAGTGGCGGCGCTGAATGGGTTGAATAAACTTTAAGTGTTTTGGCAAATAATTTTATAGCAGAATAGTTTGGAATCATTCTGCCATGAAATTATTCTGCAGATACGATCTCGATGAATAAAATCAATCTGTGAGAATGCTCTTATCAAAGTCTTCGCCTTTTTGCTTTAACCGTAACGACGGCGAGGCGAGCAGCCACAGTATCCGGTTGGCCCTTCCGTCGCGGACCTCCTCGATTCCCAATTCCATTCAACGGGCGCCGGCAGACGAACGTTCGCGTGTGAAAATAGCGTTACCCCCGCGTCCAGCAGCTCGTACAGGAGCAAAATCCACAGCGTCAGGCCAAAGCCCAGCACGAGCGGAATTCCAATCAACAGTGCCGCCGCGAATTCGAGCGGGTGAAAACGTACCGTGGAGGAGACATCCAGCTCGGTATCGAGATGATGCACCCGATGCAGGCGCCAGAACCACGGCACTCTGTGCATCAGATAGTGCGTCAGGAACGAGATGAAGCCGCGCGCGAGAAATTCTCGCCTCATTGAGAATCGCGTCGACGGGATGACCAAGCGCTTCGAGCGCGTCAACAACTGGCTGCACGGCGCGAACGGTGAGGCATGGTTCCAGAGTTTTCATCGGTACGAGGCGATTTGTAAAATAAACTCAGCATGAAATTCTGAAAGGGCAAAATACATATTCGATTGTGAGCCGTGCTTGGGTTATGTGACAAACTAATTCCCGTGGCGGAAAAAGCAAATACAAATCTTGAAGACCAGGAATCTGCATTGACGAAAAATATAGAACGGCGCGTACGTGCCAATTTGCCGATCAAAGCACTCGGTCTGGCACTCGGGTTCATTGTCGTGGCGGCCGCAGCCTGGCGGTGGGCGCAAGATTTACTATCTCCTTTGCCCTCTTATCGCACGCGACAACCCGCCGCCATTTCCGAGCCGAGGCAGACTGAACCTCAAAAGCCCGCCATCGACTGGGCACAAGTTGATCAACAAATCGTCATCGCGCTCTTGCAGGCGAAATCCGCGGCCGAGACCACGGCGACACAAAAACTCGAAGCGTGGATCGCCGTCTTGATGCGGCGCGTGGATGAGGATTTTTTGGAGTGGTACTTCAGCTATTGGACACAGCAGAAGCTGGGAGTCAAAGGAGCTTGGCGTTGGACGCTCGACCAAGTCATCGGCAAAGAATCGGAGGTCGCCGAACACATCACCGAAGCGATCCAAGAAGAATTTGCCTGGCGGGTGCTGCGGCCGGAGGAGGCCCAGCGCGAGCTGGAACAGATCGCAGGCGCGGCGTTGGAAACATATAGCCGGGAGTTGCAGACGCAATTGGTCGAGCTTCCACACCGGTATCAAATTCCACAGCCGGAGTGGGAAGGATATCTCCAGGATATTGCGGTTTTGACTTCCACCAGCGAAGGCACCCGGCGCGCTTCCCTTTCGCTGAAAGCAGTTACCGCCGCCTCAGTGGGAGGCGGCGTCATGCTGGCCACGGCACTCGCGGCGCCGTTGCAGAATTTGGGCAGCAAAACTTCCACAAAATTGGCGGCGAAAGCAGCCGGTCAAGTCGCCAGCAGAACGGGAGCGAGGGTGGCGAGCCGTGTTGGCGGCAAATTGTTGGGACTCATTATCGGAATTGGCATTGTCATCTGGGAGGTCTGGGATCATGAGCAAACGAGAATTCTCGAGCAACCCCAATTGCGGCAGACCATTGTGGATTATTTCGAGGAAGTGCAGAAGAGCTTGTTGTATGACCCGGAGTCGGGCATCATTGCGATGCTCGATATGATGGAGGAAAACATTGTCACCTCCCTGCGCACACGGCCGGTGAAAGCGAGCTTCGAAAAAAGCAAGGGTTAGGCGATTAACTATTCAAACACAGAATAAAATTCTGAAAGTTCTTTGTCATTTTTAAGCGGCGTGTTTCAGGCCGTAGTCCACACACAACGCTTCAAGACCAATCTGAATATTGCGATAAAGTTGATC
>JBIOXB010000185.1:0-40568 GCA_044869275.1 bacterium | reverse complement strand
GCTTCAATTTCAGTCACAACTTTTTGCTTAAAAGCAAGGCTGTAGCGTTTGTGAAGCCCAGGGTCTGACATAAAATGGTCTCCTGAAATAGGTGCAAAACCTGTCAACCTATATCAGGACGAGACACCTTGAAGCCTGTAACGTGAATTAAGTATAGCTGACCTCAACCAAACGAACTTTTTTCGAGGTGAATCACTTGTCCCAGCCCTCTCAAACCAAATACATTTTCACCACCGGCGGTGTGGTGTCTTCTTTGGGAAAGGGCGTCGCCTCGGCGGCGATCGGTGTTTTGTTGAAAGCGCGCGGCCTGAAAGTCACGATTCTCAAGTTTGATCCTTACATCAACGTCGATCCGGGCACCATGAGCCCGTATCAGCACGGCGAGGTGTTCGTTACCGAAGACGGTGCGGAAACCGATCTCGATCTCGGGCATTACGAGCGTTTCATCGACGTGAACATGTCGAGGAAGAACAACGCCACCACCGGGCAAATCTATTTCACCGTGATCACCAAGGAACGCCGCGGCGATTATTTGGGCAATACCGTGCAAGTGATACCGCACATCACGGACGAAATCAAGCGCCGCATCGTGGAAGCGGCGACGGACAATGGCGCCTACGACGTCGTCATTACCGAGGTCGGCGGCACCGTGGGCGACATTGAAGGCCTGCCTTTTCTTGAGGCCATCCGCCAATTCCGTTTGGAAGTGGGCGCCCAGAACTGCGTCGATATCCATCTCACGCTCGTGCCCTACATCCAGGCCTCCGGTGAACTGAAAACCAAACCGACGCAACATTCCGTGATGCGTTTGCGCGAAATCGGCATCCAGCCCGACATTCTGCTGTGCCGCACCGAAGCCGAGCTCTCACACGAGCTGCGCAAAAAGATCGGCCTGTATTGCAATGTGCCGCCGGAATGTGTGATCGAAGCGCGTGACGTCAATACGATTTATGAAATCCCGCTGTTGTTCGAAGAAGAAGGCTTCGGCAAGATCTTGGAGCAAAAGCTCGGTCTCAGTGCCGCCCCGGCCACCACCGCCGCAAACCCGGCCCCCATCCGACTCGTGAATTTGGACAAATGGCGCCAACTCGTGCAGCGCATCAAAAACCCGGCACGCATGATTGATCTCGCCATCTGCGGCAAATACGTGGGGCTGAAAGATTCATACAAAAGCATCATCGAAGCCTTCACGCACGCCGGCGTGGAAAATGACGCCAAAGTAAATCTGCATTGGATCGATTCCGAGGCCATCGAACAATCCGGCATTCCGGAAATTATGACGCGTATGCATGGTTTGCTGGTGTGTCCGGGGTTTGGCAGCCGCGGCGTTGAAGGAAAAATCAAAGCGATCCAGTTCGCGCGGGAAAATAATCTGCCTTTTTTGGGAATTTGCCTGGGCTTGCAGTGCGCCGTCATCGAATTTGCGCGCCACGTCTGCGGCATGCCGGAGGCGAACAGCACGGAATTTGACGAGCGCGCAGCCACACCCGTGATTGACAAGATGGAGACACAGGTACAGGTCACGCAAATCGGCGGGACGATGAGACTCGGTGCGTATCGCTGCGCGCTCACGCCGGGCACGCGCACGTTTGCGGCCTACAACCAGCGCGAGATTTCCGAGCGCCATCGCCATCGCTGGGAAGTGAACAATCGTTATTTGCCGCAATTGGAGCGCGCCGGCTTGGTGATCAGCGGCGTGAATCCCGAAAACAAGCTGGTGGAAATCATCGAGCTGAAAGACCACCCCTGGTTCGTGGGCGTGCAATTTCATCCGGAATTGAAGTCGCGCGCGCTGAAAGCGCATCCGTTGTTTCGAGATTTTGTGAGGGCGGCGTTGGTGCACGGCGCGGAGGGCGTGGCGCGGAGGGCATAGCGCAGAGGGCATAGCAAAGGGCAGTTTCGCTATGCGCTATGCCCTCTGCCCTCCGCGCCTTGCGCCTTGCGCCTTGCGATTGAGTGAAAATTTCAGGACTGTATTTATGACGCGTACCATCGAAATCGGCAAAATCAAAATGGGCGGCGGCCATCCGCTCGTGCTCATTTGCGGGCCGTGTGTGATTGAAGATGAAAAAACCATGCATATGGCCGCGGAAGGCATCTGCAAAATTGCGGACAAGCTGCGCATACCGCTGATTTTCAAGTCTTCTTATTTGAAAGACAATCGTTCCACCGAAACGAGCTATCAGGGCCCGGGATTGAAAAACGGCCTGGCCATGTTGCGCCGCATTAAAGAGCAGTTCAAAATTCCCGTGCTCTCGGATATTCATGATACCCACGACGCCGAGGCCTGCGCCGAGGTGCTCGATGTGATTCAAATTCCGGCGTATTTGTGCATGCAAACCACACTGGCGCTTGCGGTCGCCAAGACCGGCCGCGTGGTGAACGTGAAGAAGGGCCAGTTTCTCGATCCCGAAGACATGCGCAACGTCGTCGCTAAAATCGAGCGCGCGGGCAATCAAAACATTTTTCTGACCGAACGCGGTGCCTGCTTCGGTTATCACAATTTGGTGGTCGATATGCGCGCGCTGGTGGCCCTGCGCGAAATCGGCTGTCCCGTGGTGTTCGATCCCACACATTCGATTCGCGTGTATGGCTTGCCCTCTTCCGATCCGCGCGGCGGCAAGCCGAAATTCGTGCCCGCGTTGACCCGCGCTGCGGTCGCCGCGGGTTGCGAGGCCTTGTTCATCGAATCGCATCCCAACCCTGCCGAGGCCAAATGCGATGCCGCGAGCCAGTGGCCGTTGCACCAGCTGGAAGATTTGCTGGCGCAGGCGCTCGAAATCGCCGCGGTGTCGCGCAAGTTTTTGTCCTGAGATTTCTTTGAGGATTTGAATTGGCAGTGGAAACTTTAGCACCCCCTTTCGTCCCCCTGCAAAAGGAGATAATGGGGACGCGTCCGCAACCAACGGAAGCCGATCTTCTGCGCAAAGCGCGCGAGGTGATCCGCCTCGAAGCCGAGTCCGTCGCCGCGCTCGAAGGCCGTATTGATGAAAATTTTACCCGCGCGGTGGAGTTGTTGTTCAGGTGCGAAGGCCGCGTCATTGTTTCCGGCATGGGCAAAAGCGGCATCATCGCGCAGAAAATCGCGGCCACCTTGTCGAGCACGGGCACGGCATCAATTTTCGTGCACCCGGCGGAAGCGGCGCATGGTGATCTGGGCATGGTCATGCCGGGCGATGTCGTGATTTGCATTTCCAAAAGCGGCAATACCGAAGAATTCTACTTGATGGTTCCGGTGTTCAAACGCCTGGGGGTGCCGATCATCGTCATGACGGGCAATTCACATTCGCCCCTGGCCGAGCGTGCCGAGGTGATTTTGGATGTCAGCGTCAAACGCGAAGCGTGCCCCCACGATCTCGCACCCACCACCAGCACCACCGCAGCGCTGGTGATGGGTGATGCCCTGGCCGTCGCCCTGGTGGAAAAACGCCAATTCACGCAGGAAGATTTTGCACTGCGCCATCCCGCCGGCGTATTGGGCAGAAAGCTGCTGCTGCGCATCGATGACGTGATGTACACGGGCGAAAAGGTGGCCTGCGTCCCGGCGCAGGCGCGGTTGCACGAGATCATTCTCGAAATCACCAGCAAACGCTTCGGCGCGACGTGCGTGAGCGACGAGCACGGCAGGCTGCAAGGCATCATCACCGACGGCGATTTGCGCCGCTTGCTCTCGGACCGTTCCCGGGTGGAGGAACTTTGCGCGCGGGATATGATGACGAAAAATCCCAAATGCGTGCCGAGCGGCACGCTCGCGGCAAAAGCACTGCAAATTATGGAAGAATTCAATATCTTGCAGATGATCGTGGTGGATCAAGAAAACCGCCCAGCCGGCATGGTGCATTTGTATGATTTGTTGAAAGCCGGCGTGGCATGAGTCGAAAACCATGTCCGCAAAACCGCTGCGCAAACGGCTGAAAAACTGGCTGCTCTATCAATTCATTCGCGGTTTGATCGGGTTCGTGCGGCTGTTGCCGCGCCGGGCAGCGTTGTGGTTCTTTGCCAGCATGGGATCGCTCGCCTTCGGGCTGATCAAAAAGGAGCGGAAGAAAACCAAACGCCATTTGCACCTGGCGTTTGGCGCGACCCATACCGAAGCCGAAATTCACGAGCTGGCGCGTGAGACGTTTCGCGCTTTGGGCCGCAACGCCGCGGAAGCGATACGGCTGCCGCAGCTCTTGCGCGAGGGGCTGGAAAATTATATCCACTTCCGCGGGCGCGAGCATCTCGATCGTGCCCGTGCGCGCGGCAAAGGCGTGCTTTGCCTCACCGGCCACGTCGGTTGTTGGGAATTGGTGGCGGCCTTCGTGGCCCAGCATTATCCCCTGGCCGTCGTCGCGGCCACGCTTTATGATCCACGCCTGGACGAGATGCTACTGCGCCAGCGCGAGCAGGCGGGTTATCAGACTTTTCCGCGCTCCGCCGCCGGAACCAAGGCGATCTTGCGCTGGTTTCGAGCGGGCGGATTGCTCGGCATTCTGATCGATCAGGACACGCGCGTCGATGGTGAGTTTGTCGATTTCTTCGGCCGGCCGGCCTATACGCCCGCGGGCATGGTGTTGCTCGCGGAACGCACCGGTGCCGCGCTGGTGCCGATCGCGATTCACATGAACGAGGATTTCACGCACACGGTCGAAGCCCGCCCGGAAATTTCGCTGCAAAACACCGGCGACGCGCGCGCGGATCGCATCGCCAACGTGCTGCGCTGCTCCAAGGCGGTCGAAGCCTTCATTCGCGAGCATCCTACGCAATGGGTGTGGATGCACGAGCGCTGGAAAACGGCGGCACCAAAGAGAGATGAAGTGGAATCAGTATAATGTATCGTTGTTGTATAATCTATTGGACACCCGACGTCCAAGCTTGCTCTTGAAATCAAATTTTTGTATATGACACTGTTTTACAACCACGATTCGTTCGAGACTCGTGACGAGATTAGAAATTCTGCGCCCATATGATCAGAATAAATCTTTTCCCTGCCCGTTGTTTGCTGTTTGCTGTTTGCTCTTTGCTCTTTGCGATTTCTCTAGGCTGCCAGTCTACCGACCCGCCGACGCCGCCGCGGGGCAACAGCGAGGGGCCGGATCAGGTCGGCTGGAACAGCTCGATCACGGTGACCAACAACGGCCGTCTCACGGCGCTGGTGAAGTATCATCGCATGGAGAAATTCTCCAAGAAGCGCCGCGTGCTCTTTCAGGATAGTGTCGAGGTCGATTTTTACAATCAACACGGCCAGCATTCTTCGCGGCTGACGGCCGAGCGCGGCGTGATGAATGAAGAAAACAACGACGTGGTCGCGCTGGGCAATGTCATCGTGATTTCCGACAGTGGCATCACGCTGCGCAGCGATTCACTGCGCTGGGATAACCGCGGCCAGAGAGTGGTGACCGAAGCTTTTGTGACCATTACCAAGGCCAGCGGGGAAACGCTGCAAGGCTACGGCTTCGAATCCGACCCCAATTTGAAACTGTGGTCGATCAAGCGGGCTTCTGGCCTGACGCCGCAGAAGGTGCATTTGCCCAGCGTGGCGCGCGAGCCCGAAGCGGGAATGCCGGCCGCACGCCCGGATAGTCTGGATTAGCGGACCGTGAAGCGAGAAACTTTTCCTAGAAGTTCGCTGCTGGCAGCTCGAAGCTTGAAGATCAGGAGAACTGCCGCGAAAAAGCATTGCGTACATGCATTCCTGCTCAGCCTCATCGCCTTTTCTTTGCCGCCATCCGCGCATGCGCAGAGCGGTTTGCGCTTATTGAACGCCGATTCCGTGCGCGGCCTCGAGGAAAATGGCGTATCGATTACGGAGGCGGTCGGGAACGTGCACCTCGCGCAAGACAGCGCAGACATGACTTGCGACCGCGCGCGCCTGATCCAGGCGCAATCGCGCACGGAGTTTTATGGCAACGTCAAAATGCGCGAAGGCAAGAAATGGCTGCATGCGGATCAAGTGATTTCATATGATGATCGCAGGATCCGCATCGCCTCGGGAAACGCCGCGCTGGGCGACCACAGCAGCCAGTTGACCGCGCGGCAGGTGACCTACTTCCAAAACGATGAACGCGCGCTCGCCGAGCATGACGTGGCCATCTCGAATAGCGAACGCCGCGTGCTGCTGACCTGCGGCCGGGCGGAATATCTGCGCGACCGGGAATACTCCCGCGCCACCCTCGCGCCGGTGCTGATCGAATTCGACTCCGTGCAGACGGAAAAGTTGCGCATCACCGGCAACATGATCGAGCTGTTCGAAGGCGGCGCACGCGCGAAAGTTTCCGGCAAGGTGGAAATCACGCGCCAGAACACGCGCGCCCAATGCGACACGGCGGAATACTTTCGCACCGAGGGACGCCTGCAATTGCGCGCTCAGCCCGTTGCCTGGCAAAAACGCGACGAGCTGCGCGGCGAGCTGATCGAAATGTTTTTGCACGACCAAAAATTGACGCATGCGCTTGTCACCGGCAAGGCGGTGATGACCTCGCCCGTCGATTCCACCGGCAAGGACCATCGCCAGAATTCGCTCTCCGGCGGGAAAATGACGCTGCATTTTCAAAATGAAGAGCTCGAGCACGTGGTGGTTGAAGAAACGGCCACCAGCGTGTATCATGTTTTGGAGCAAGGCAAAGAGCAAGGTGTCAACCACGTGCAAGGGGATCACATTACGCTGTTCATTGCCGCCGGCGAGCTGCAGCGCATTTTGATCGCCAGCGAGCCGGGAACTTCAACCGGGAAGTATGAGCCTGCGGGCATGTCCACGCCGGCGCCCGCCAGCGGTCCACGGCCATGACGGCAGAGTCCCGGCGCCATGGCATGACGCTGCGCTCCGATAAGCTCGTAAAGATTTACAATCAGCGGCGCGTCGTCAGTGAGGTCTCGATAGCCGTGCAGCAGGCGGAAATTGTCGGTTTGCTCGGTCCCAATGGGGCGGGCAAAACCACCACGTTTTACATCATCACCGGCATGATCCGGCCGACTTCCGGCCGCATCTTTCTCGGCGATACCGAGATCACAACGCTCTCGATGTATCAACGTGCACGCCTGGGCGTGGGATATTTGGCGCAAGAGCCGAGCATTTTTCGGCGCTTGACCGTCGAGCAGAACATTCTCGCGATTCTGGAGACTTTGCCGCTCTCCGGGCAAGAACGCCGGCAGCGGCTGGAACAATTGCTGGATGAATTGGCGATTTCACACCTGGCCAAGAACTACGCCTACACCCTTTCGGGCGGCGAGCGGCGGCGCACGGAGATCAGCCGCGCGCTGGTGACCAATCCCAAATTCATCCTGCTGGACGAACCCTTCGCCGGCGTCGATCCGATCGCCGTCGAGGACATTCAAGAAATCGTGCGCGGGCTGAAACAGAAAGGCATCGGTGTGCTGATCACGGATCACAACGTGCACGAAACGCTGTCGATCACCGACCGCGCGTATCTGTTGTACGAAGGAAAAGTGTTGAAAGCAGGAACGGCGGAATTTCTCGCCGACGATCCGGAAGCGCGCAAGTTGTATCTCGGAGACAAATTCCGGTTGGATCGCTAAGAGGACTCATCGAGGATTTGGAAATATGCTGAATTTGTCACAACGGCTCAGCCAGCAATTGCGGCAAACCCCGCAACAGGTCTTGTTGTCTTCGTTGCTGCAATTGCCCACGGCCATGCTCGAACAAAAACTGAAAATGGAAATCGAAATCAATCCCCTGCTCGAACTAGCCGATGAGATGGAGCTCGAGGCCGAGCAAGAGGAAAATATGGAACTCGAGCTCAAAGAAGAAGAGGAAGAGCCGCGCTCGGAGGCGGAAGAGGAAGAGGCCGCCGTCGCCAGTGAGGAGGCCGAGCGGGAGGAAATCAACAAGGAAGAGATCGACTGGGAAGCCATCATCGGCGACGAGGAAAACTACGAACACCGCGCGCCGCGCGACGACAGCGCGGAGGTTTTCGAGCAACAGGAACCGGCCGAAGAAACGCTGCCCGAGCATCTGCTGAGCCAGTTGCACATGCTGCGCCTGGACGAAGAAGAGATCACCGTCGGCGAATATCTCATTTGGAACATCAACGAAGACGGATACCTCTCCTGCGCCCTGGAGCTGGTGGCGCAAAACCTGGACATGCCCGCCGAGAAAGTGGAAAAGGTTTTGCGCATGATTCAGCACTTCGATCCCGTCGGCATCGGCGCGCGCAATTTGCAGGAATGCTTGCAGATCCAGCTCGAAGACAAGGAGCCGAGCTACGAGCTTGCCATCGAGGTCATCAAAAATCATTTCGATGATTTCACCAACAAACGTTTCGAAAAGATCGCTAAAAAGCTCGAAGTCGATCTGGAAGCCATCAAAGAAGTGGTCGATGAGGTCACGAGCTTGAATCCCAAGCCCGGCGAAGGCTACATTTCGCCGCACCTCAACGTCGTGGTTCCGGATTTGACCGTGGAGCGCGACGGCGACGACTTCAGAATCATTTTGCACGATTCCAACGTACCGCACCTGCGCATCAACAATCGCTACAAAGACTTGCTGCTGAAAAAAGCGAACAGCAAGGAACAGGCGAAGGAAGCACGTGAATTCGTGAAAAAGCGGCTGGAATCCGCGCGCTGGCTGATCAATTCCATCCACCAGCGCCGCCTGACGATCTTGAAAGTGATGGAAGCCATCGTCAAGAAACAGCGCGAATTTTTTGAGAAAGGGCGCCAGTTCATCAAGCCCATGATCCTGAAAGACATCGCCGACGAGATCGGCATGGACATCTCAACCATCTCGCGTGTCACCAATGGCAAGTACGTGCAAACCGAGCACGGCGTGTTCGAATTGAAGTATTTTTTCAGCGAAGGCCTCAAGCGCGACGACGGCGAAGACATCTCCAACCGCCGCATCAAACAGCGCATCAAGGAAATCATCGATGCGGAAGATCCGCACAAACCCTTGAACGATCAAACCATCGCCCACATGTTGAAAGGCGAGGGCTTCAATGTCGCGCGGCGCACGGTGGCCAAATATCGCGAGCAAATGATGCTCCCGGTGTCGCGCCTGCGGAGGAAAATCTAAACGAGAGATTGTTGGATCGTTGGATTCATGGATTCATGGATTTATGGATTGTTGGATTGTTGGATTGGTGGATTGGTGGATTGGTGGATTCATGGATTGTTGGAAGACGGTATTTTCAGCCATCCACTAATCCACTAATCCATCAATCCATCAATCCACTGATTCAGCAACGCAATAATCGAAGACCCCATTCAAATTGTAGAGAGGACTCTGATGTTTGAAGTAATTCATGCTACGACGATACTCGGCATCCGCCACAAGGGCACCGCGGTTCTGGCCGGCGACGGGCAAGTGACCTATGGTGACGCCGTGCTCAAAATGAACGCGCGCAAAATTCGCAAGCTGCACAAAGATTCCGTGCTCATCGGCTTTGCCGGCGCGGCGGCGGATGCGTTTGCCCTGTTTGAAAAATTCGAACAAAAGCTGGAACAATATCGCGGGAACCTGAGCCGTGCCGCGGTCGAGCTCGCGAAAGAATGGCGCACCGACCGTTTCCTGCGCCGGCTGGAAGCGCAACTGGTGGTGATGGATCACGACAAGACATTTCTGGTTTCCGGCACCGGAGACGTGATCGAGCCGGACGACGGCATCATTTCCATCGGCTCGGGTGGCGGTTATGCCCTGGCCGCCGCGCGCGCGTTAACGAAGTATTCGGACCTGACGGCGCGGCAAATCGCGGAGGAGGCGATGAGTATCACCGCGGATATTTGCATTTACACGAACAAGAATCTCGTGCTCGAGGAATTGAATTGAGGCGAGCATGAAAAGACGTGCTCTAAACGCCTATTTACACTTTACACGTGTAACGTGTAAGGTGTAACGTGTAAAAGGGCAATTCTTGCTGAAACTCATTTCGAAGAATACCAGATGGACGACAAAAACATATTGACGCCACGGCAAATCGTGGCGGAATTGGACAAATATATTATCGGCCAGCAGCGCGCCAAGCGCGCCGTGGCCATCGCCTTGCGCAACCGCTGGCGCCGGCAGCACGTGAGCGAAAGCCTGCGCGAAGAGATCATGCCCAACAACATCATTCTCATCGGGCCGACGGGCGTGGGCAAAACCGAGATTGCGCGGCGCCTGTCCAAGCTGGCGCACGCGCCCTTTATCAAAGTTGAGGCGTCAAAATTCACCGAAGTCGGTTACGTCGGCCGCGACGTGGAATCCATGATACGCGACTTGACGGATCTTGCGGTGGCGATGGTGCGCGCGGAAAAAACAGCCGGCGTGAAAGAGCAGGCCGAGCACCTTGCCAACGAACGCCTGCTGGACTTGCTCATGCCGCCCATGTCTGCAGGTATCCGTCTCGTTGCCAGCCGTGAAGAGCAAAGCGAAGACACGAAAAACGCCGAAGCTGCCGAGTTCGATCTGGAGGAAAAGCGGCAGCGCACGCGCGATAAATTCCGCCAGCAGCTTCTGGCCGGGAAGCTGGAAGAGCGCATGGTCGAGATGGATGTCTCCAGCGACAACATGCCGATGATGCAAGTGATCACGCCCGTGGGCGTGGAAGAGCTGGGCATCAATTTGCAGGATCTGGTCGGAAACATGTTTCCCAAAAAGATGAAGCGCCGCAAAATGAAAGTCGCGGAAGCGCGCGTGCATCTGGTGCAAGAGGAGGCGCAAAAGCTCATCGACATGGAGCAGGCGGTGAAAGAGGCGATCGCGCGCGTGGAAAATTCCGGCATCGTCTTCATCGATGAAATCGATAAGATTGCCGGCGTCAAGAGCACTTCCGGCCCGGACGTCTCGCGCGAGGGCGTGCAGCGCGATTTATTGCCCGTAGTCGAAGGCACGAATGTTTTCACCAAATACGGCATGGTGAGATCAGACCACGTTTTGTTCATCGCCAGCGGGGCGTTTCACGTTTCCAAACCGTCCGATCTCATTCCGGAGTTGCAGGGCCGCTTTCCCATCCGCGTGGAGCTGAACAGCTTGACGGCGGAAGATTTCGTGCGCATTTTGACCGAGCCGGAGAACGCGCTGATCAAGCAATATATCGCCTTGCTCGCCACCGAAGGCGTGAACCTGATCTTCGAAGAGGATGCGATCGCGGAAATCGCGCACCTCGCTTTTCAGGTCAACGAGAAAACCGAGAACATCGGCGCGCGGCGTTTGCATACGGTTTTGACCGCACTGTTGGAGGATATTTTATTCGACGTTCCCGACCAGCGCAGCGGAGAAGTCCTGATCAGCGCCGAGCTGGTGCGGACTTCGCTCACAGGCATCATCGAAGACGAAGACTTGAGCCGGTACATTTTGTAATGTCAACCATTTTGGGGCGAGACGGCGCATCAATTGTCAATTATTAATTCACCATTGACAATTGATGATTGTGAATTGCCAACGGCGAATGGTCAATCATGAAGCAAGATTTCCTCACTATCTCCGATCTCTCCACCAACGAAGTGTGGTCTCTCTTCGAGCTGGCTAAAGAGCTGAAAGCCAAGTACAAACGCGGCGAAGCGCATCAGTATTTGAAAGATCAAACGCTGGGCATGGTGTTCTTGAAGCCCTCGACGCGCACCCGCATTTCGTTCGAAGTGGGGATGTTTCAACTGGGCGGACACGCCTTGTATCTGCCCGCGGACGAGATTGGCTTGGAAAAGCGCGAGGCCTTTTCTGACGTCGCGCGCGTGATTTCAAGTTACGTCGATGGCATCATGGCGCGCATGTTCGGCCACCAAGACATCGTCGAGCTCGCGCGTTACGCCAGCGTGCCAGTGATCAACGGCTTGACAGATTTGCACCACCCCTGTCAAATCATCGGTGACATGTTCACCATCTGGGAGGAGCGCCGCACGCTTGACGATCTCATCGTGACCTACATTGGCGACGGCAACAATGTCGCAAACTCGTGGGTCACCATGGCGGCGCGGCTCCCATTCACGTTTCGCATCGCGTGCCCGGAAGGTTATGAGCCAAACGCCGAACTGCTGAGCGAAGCCCGAGCTGCCGGCGTGGGCAGTGTGGAAATTTTGCGCGACCCGGCGGAGGCCGCGCGTGGCGCGCACGTGATTTACACCGATGTCTGGGCGAGCATGGGGCAGGAAGCCGAAGCCGAGGCGCGCAAACGCATTTTCAAGAATTACGTTGTCGACGCGAAACTGATGCGTCTCGCGGCGAAAGACGCAAAATTCATGCACTGCCTGCCCGCGCATCGCGGCGAGGAGGTCACGCATGAAGTGATCGAAAGCCCGGCTTCGATCATTTTCACCCAGGCGGAAAATCGCATGCACGCGCAAAAGGCTTTATTGGTCATGCTGATGGGAAACCGGTGATGTCGGCAGGGCATTCCGGAATAGAAGTCAAGCACTATTCCGAAGAATATCGGCAGCGGTGGGACGCTTTTGTCGAGCATTCGCAGCAAGGCACGTTGTTTCATACACGTGCCTTTTTAGCTTATCACCCGCCCGGACGATTCACAGACACCTCCCTGCTCTTCTTCAACGAAGGCGCATTGCTGGCAATTTTGCCCGCGGCGACACGCCCACGCAATGAAACGCGCATTTTGTGCTCTCATCCTGGCGCCTCCTTTGGCGGCTTGGTCACGCGGCCGCATCTTTCGCTCGCGGAAACCGATCGAGTTGTTGCCACTTTTCTCACGCATTGCCAGGAACAGGGCTACGCCGGCGCGGAACTGACTTTACCTCCACAAGTCTATTTTTCGCATCCCGACCATCATGTCGAGTATGTCCTCCATCGACGCGGCTTTCAATATCGCAAGCGCGAAATGACCAGCGTCATTGCGTTGGATGCACCCTTCGATTCTTGGCCTCGTGAAGCGCGGCGCGCGCGGCGGCGCGCCGAAAAGCGCGGCGTGAAAGTTGAAGAAAGCGCAGACTGGGAGAATTTTTATACGCTGCTCCAGCAGCACATGTGGCAGCGCCATCGGGTGAGGCCCACACACACTTTGGAAGAACTCCAGCGCTTGCGCGAGCTTTGCCCGCAGCGCTTGCGCTTGTTTGCTGCGGTGGTCGAGCGGGAAATGATCGCCGGCATGCTGCTGTTTCTATGCAACCGGCAGGCGGCGTTGGCTTTCTATTATGTCAGCCAGCGCGAAGGCTTCCAGCAATATCATGGGTTCTATTTTCTTTTCGCGGAAGTGTTGCAATGGTGCGGCCGGCAAGGCTTGCGCGATCTCGATTTCGGTACATACACGATCGACTCCGAACCCAATTGGGGGTTGGCAGACTTCAAAGAGAGCTTCGGCGCACGCGGGGTCTTGCGGGATACCATGGCCGTGGAATTTGAGGCGGGTTGAAAACGCTGCCATATCTTGCAACGCCGAAAGAAACGGGTGAGGGGATGGAGAGTTCGCTGGCTTGATGAATGCTCCGCACTCCCTCACTCCCATGCCGTTCAGTTCCTCGATCCATGCTTTGCCCAGGCTGCTTTGCAGGCGTGACCGCTGAGGCCGGAGATTGCTGCCGCCAACAACGCGAGCAGAGTCGTAGCGATCAGCAACCATGCTCCGTTCGCTCCCGCCCCCATCATTGCCAGCACGCGATCTGAAGCTTGCTGGCTCGCGGTAGCCCACTGGTACAACCCCATGAAGAACCACAGCATTCCTGCGCTGGCCGTTCCCACTTTCAGGCTTTCACGCGCGGAACGGCTCTTTATAAGTCCGAACAAAAATGGCACGGTCATGATCCACCACCAAAACGGCGTGGCCAGATGCAGCGTCAGCATCAACAAAAAACAAATCAGAACTGCGATCATTTTCCACCTCGCAACATAGTCTTACCGGTGATGCGCGCATCGGAAACACGTGCATCCTTTAAATAGAGCAGTTCAAAGTACTCACCTGCCACCCATTTGTCCACGGCATTATCATAAAATTTCGAGCCGGGATTTCCAGACTGCCCGCCGGGATAAATACCCCAGGCTTTCACTTCCGGACCGAGCGCGACAATCATGCGCCAGGACGGTCCATGCGTATTCGTGATGGCATTCACGTTGTCAAAGTTGCCCGGCGTCGGCAATTTCATGCGGCCGAATCCGGGGATGCGGGCAATATGCGAGATGTTGGTGCCGCGCGCCTGGCGCCATGCCCAGGCTTCGCCATACGCGCCAAGTTTTTTTGCCAGTGTTTCATGCGTATTCTGCAAGGCCTGTAAAACCAAGTCTGCCAGCGTTTCTTTCGTTGAGGTTGTTTTGTTGTCGTAATATGGGCTGTCAGGCTGATGCTGAATAAGATCCATGGTTACGTCGCTGCGTGGCAGTTTGAGCGTTTGCTCCCCTTCTTTCAAGTCATCTTTCCAAATCAGATCGAGCAATTCGCGCCACCAGTTGTTGAAAACAATCGCGACTTTTGTATCGGCGCGATATTCAAAATTCCAAGATTTGAGCTCCGTCAGAATCAGTTTTTGTTCGGAAGATAATTTTTCTTCATCCAACAGCTCCAACAAGCGCGGCAAAACAGTTTTCGCGCGCAGACTGACGACATCTCGATGCAACGACATCATGTCCTGCGGCGTAATTTGCTCGCGGCTTGCCAGAAACTCATTGATGCGGTGGCCGCGTTCGAAGGCGGCATAATTCCAGCCCAGATAATAGGGATAGTTTGCCTCAACCGGATTTTGATTCGCCGAGCTCACAAAACCGCGCTCGGGGTTCATCACGCTTGGAATCTGCGACTTCGGAATAAAACCCTGCCAATCATAAGCCGGGTCGCTGCCATCGCCAATATATTTTCCTTGCTCGAACCAACGCACGGGGAACTTGCCGTTGTGCCGGATGGCGATATTGCCTTCGACATCTGCATAAACGAAATTTTGTCCCGGACAATCATAGTAGGAAAGTGCCTCGAGATAGTCTTGATAATTTCGACCGCGATTTAGTCTATAGAACGTCGCCAGTTCTTGTGAAGAATCATGCGCCGCCCAACGCATGGCAGCACCAGGCGGGATTTCTTCATCAGGCGGCTTTTCATTTTTGCGATAAGGCACCGGGCCGTGATGCGTGTAAATCACCGTGTCGCGCACGGTCGCGCCGCCGCGCAGTTTGATTTCTTCGAAGCGTAATGTGGTTGGTCGCCATTGGCCCTCATAAAAATACTCGCGGCGGGCTTCATCTTTGAATTTGATCGCATACCAATCCAGCACATCGGATTCCGCATTGGTCACGCCCCATGCGATTTTTTCATTGAAGCCGATGATCACCCCAGGCGCGCCGGTTAAGGTCACGCCATAAACATTGACCTGCGGCGATACGAGCTGAACCTCATACCAAATCGAAGGCAGCGTCAAAGCCAAATGCGGATCGTTGCACAAAATCGGATAGCCGCTCGCCGTCTTTTTGCCCGAGACCGCCCAGTTGTTGCTGCCGATGAAAACCTCCTGCTCGTCGTCGTAACGCAGACTTCCCGCCTGCACCAGGCTGGCAGCCTGGGTGACAGATTCTCGCGGCCGTGATAGTTGTTGCGGAGCAACATGGTTAAGCAGCCGCGCCATGGGCGGGTGAAATTCGTGCGAGGGTTTCTGTGTGATCAACGGCTGAAAATCCCATTTCGTATTCGCCGGCACAATCGGGTCCTGCAGGGGCGGATAGTTGGGATAGAGCTCCCGCATCACGCTATCGCCTAAAACTTCACGCGTGCTTGTCATGAGCCGGTCCGGGCCGTAGCCGCTGAGCGTCAATGCCATTTGC
The DNA here is from genome assembly GCA_044869275.1 of bacterium. Taxonomy (GTDB): domain Bacteria; phylum Zhuqueibacterota; class Zhuqueibacteria; order Zhuqueibacterales; family Zhuqueibacteraceae; genus JBIOXB01. The sequence goes on along the minus strand of JBIOXB010000185.1, from coordinate 24,904 downwards.
TTCAATAACAATGCGGATTTGAGCGGCGTCCACGCTTCCGGCTGATAATCGAGAATCTTGTATTCCAGGGGCAAAGTGGCGGGTGTGAGTTGGCGAATCCAGGCATTGACGCCAGCCGCATAGGCTTCTGCCGCCAATTGCATTTCAGCATGGGCGGTCATGGCGCGCATGGCATTTTCCGCGGCGTAAACCATGCCGAGGCGCCGGCGATGGCGATCAAACTCCAACGCGCGCGGCCCGACAATTTCCGAGAGTCTGCCCGCGGCGGCATGCGTTTGAAATTCCATTTGCCATAAGCGATCGCGCGCCACGAGATAGCCTTGGGTGAAATACAAATCCTGTGCGTTGCGCACAAAAATGTGCGGCACGCGGCGCTCGTCCCATACGATTTCAACGGCATCCTGCAGCCCGGACAACTCGCGATCGGTGAGAATTTCATCCTGCGCATTGCCGTTCTGCCAAAAGCCGGCGAAGGGATTGAGAAACTTTCCGAGAGCAGGAAGATTGCCGTGAGGAAAATTGAGGAGGTAAAAGAGTGCAGAAGTGAAACCGAGCGCGAGCGCAAGTACGAACCATTTCATAGCTTAAGGCTCCGAAAACAGTTCTTTTTTTCCACCAGCCTAACCCGAACGAGTCGGAAACCCAAAAGTCAAAGCACAAAATCCAAAAGTAACTTTGAGTTTTGAGTTTTGTGCTTTGGACTTTGAATTTCTTTGCCAAAAAAGCACAGATTTCAGTTTTAAGGGACTAACCTCTCTTGGGCAAATTCAAATTCCACCGCAGTACTCTGAATTTCAAAATAATAAAGCCATCGTCAGAATCCAATTATTTTTCTCTCGCGCGAATTGCGGTGTTTGCTCGAATTGCAGTCAGTGTCAAACCCCGCCATAATTCGTCTCCGGCTGGGCCCTCGAGTGTTTGTCGATTCTGTCAAAAATGCGCATTGCATGGAATTTGTCGGTATTAGTCTCACATCAGAAAAGCTTTATTTTTGCACACGTTACCTGTGAGTCTCTTATGCTCGCTCCTCGCTCCGCCATGAGTCTCGGCGATATTTTCGACCAAATCTTCAAACTAATGGCGAAAACCTTCGTCCGCAACTTTCTTATAGTATCGCTGCTTCTTATTCCCTCTGCAGTAGCGCTGGCGTTCGGACTGGAGTCCTCTATCTCCTTGATTTTGGAGCTTACGCTGCAGCGGCAGGCGCCAGGGCAATTCACTGGCGAACAATTGCAGCTGGTGCTGCGCTCGATCTCTGCCCTGGGTGTTGGGATGGTCATGCTGTCATTGACCCTGCTCGCCGCAAAATTGGGAGTGACGGCTATCGCTTGCAGCGAAATGTGCGGGCAAGCTCTCGCTTGGCAGGACGCGCTCGTCATGGTTTTTGGGGCAAAGCTTTGGCGATTGAGCAGCCAGGTTGCGCTCATGAGCCTGGCGATTGGTGGATTGGTGCTGCTGCCATACTCGATGTTAGTGGGAGGTGCGGTTGCCCGCTCAACAGCACTCGCGTTGTCGGGAGGATTGCTTTTCTTGCTCACCATTCCACTTGCGGTTTTTTATTGGGTACGATGGGAATTTGCGCTGCCTTCAATCGCATGGGAAAGCGCCGGCGTTTCACAATCGTTTCGCCGCAGCGCCAAACTGGTTCAGGACTTTTGGTGGCGGACCTTCGGCCTCCTCGCCTTATTGGGATTGGTGTGCCAGTTCGCGCTTTCGCTGCTGACCACGCCCATTTCATTGTTCGCGCTTCGGGAATTTTACGTGAAATATTTTGAAGTCATGGCGAGCACGGGAAAGGGGAAGATTGATCCTGCGGTATTGTTTGACTTGTTTGAATCATTCGGCTTGCGCCTGGGTGTGATCATTGCCGTCAGTTTGATCTTGTCGACGATCACAGGCCCCTTGATCACGACGGTTATGTATTTCGACTTGCGCGCACGCAAAGGCGAGGGAGTGTGAGAAAATGGCTGCGCTCGAAAGTTGTATCACGCCCAAACGCTCTTTGACCGCCTCGTATCAGGCGCCGGACCTCGTGACCACAACGAGCTCATCATGATTTTTTTGCCTGCCGGTGAAGGATCGTGGGAACGCAAAGGCCGCAGCACGAATGCGGCCGCCGTGTTGGGCCTGTTGCTGGTTGGAGTCATTTATTTCAACGCGCAGGTCCTGCTGATGCTGCTGGCCCTCGGGGTAACGCATTTGCACTCGGCTTCTGCTCCTGCGCCGGCGGATTTTGCCGACAAATCCGTCTTTGCGATGAGAAGCTCGGTCGGCGCGGTACGGCTGGCTTTGGTTGTTTCTCAATATCTCTTTATGCTGTTGCCAAGTTGGTGGTTGGTGAAACGCTGGCACACGGCGCATGTCGGCCAATATGTTCGCCTGCGCAAGAGTTCACTGCTGGAAATCGCACTCGCCGTCATCACCACGGCGGCGATTCTGCCGGCATGCAATTACCTGGCCAACGAATTCACGCAACGACTGCGTTTCCCGGAGAATCTGACGCGCTTCATGGCTGAAATTTTTACGGCGCACTCCCTCCCCGAGTTTGTGCTGTTGGTTTTCGTCGTGGCCGTGACCCCGGCAATTTGTGAAGAATTTTTTTTCCGCGGATACGTTCAGCGCACCTTGGAACGAACCATACATGGCAAAAGCGCGTGGTTAGTCGGGGTCATTTTCGGGCTTTTTCACCTGCAGCCTCTCGGTTTGATTTCCCTGGCTTTATTGGGAATGATCTTCGGATATTTCTTTTATCGCAGCCGAAGCCTTCTGCCTTCCATGGTGGCGCACTTCACCAACAATTTCATTGCCATTTGGCTTATGTATCGCGCGCCTCGCCTCGGCGAGGTGAATCTCGCCACCACCGATCAAATTCCTTTGTCATGGGTGCTTGTGACTTTGCCGGTCGCGGCGGCAGGCTTGGTTGTGTATCATCTGTCAACGGCCAGCAAATTTCCCGCGCGCCCCCGCCATTAAAACTCGCCGTTCCTTTTCCGGTGGCATTTTGTGATATCGTTGCTTAAATTTCTACGTTCGTTTTCAGACGAGCTGAAAACAGAAGCCACAGCGCGGCCGCTCCTTTTTCGGCAGGATTTACAGGATGAACAAGATCGATCCTCATCTTGTAAATCTTGTTGATCCTGTCAAAAAACTTTCAGATTCTATTTTACGTTTACTCAACCAACTGCTTTAAAGATCACAAGAGAACAGTTTGTCCTCGCCCTCGCTCTCGAACAGTATGCCTGGCATTCGACGGATCCTGCATATCGCTCCTTTGAACATATCGGGTGTTCCTATCGCCTTCGTGCGTGCAGAACGCAAGGTCGGTTTCGAAAGCCGCCTGATCACGCTGGCGCGCGATCCACGTGGATATGAGGAAGACCTATGCCTGGCATTGCCTTTTTTGAGCTCAAACGGCGTGCACTGGGCCAAACGCGCATTTTCAGATCCGACAAAATTGCAGGTCCGCGATCGCCACATGGCCGCGGCGCAAATGCCGCCGGTTTGGCGGCCGCATTCCCGCATGGAAAAATGGCTGATTGCTTGGCGTGAATCGATCTGGCAATCCCGCATCCGTCGCGTGGCAGAGGCCATCGACTTCTGGAACTTTGATCTGTATCAGCTCGACGGCGGCTTGGAATTTTTTCGCGATGGCCGCACCGTGCGCGAACTGAAGCGGCGCGGAAAAAAGATCGTCATTCTTTACACCGGCTCGGATTTGCGCACGCGCGGAATCATCCCCGCCATTGATGCGCTGGCTGATTTGCGCTTGACGCTGGAATTCGATCATCTCCGCCTCGATTCCGGCTTGACGCATATTTTTTTTCCGTTTCAATTTGAAAACATCCAGCCCGTAAAGATTCGCCCGCCACGCCCTCAAATCGTTATTGGCCACGCACCAACAAATCGGCATGCCAAAGGCAGCGAAGCCATCATCACTGCGGTGCGAGGCTTGGCGGACGATTTTCCAATTCGATTGGAATTGATCGAAGGCGTTGCGCATGCCGAAGCCATTCGCCGCAAATCTGATTGCGATATTTTTGTCGACAACCTCAGTGAGTTGGGCTACGGCGTCAACGCGATCGAAGCGCTGGCTTTGGGCATTTGCACGTGCACGAGTTTGATGCCGGAATTTCTGGCGCTTTATCCCGATCATCCTTTCGTAGAGATTACTTATGAAAACGTGCGAGAGCAACTGTACCGATTGTGCGCGCATCCGGCTCAGCGCCGCACCCTCGGACAAAAAGGCCGGGCCTGGGCGGAGAAGCATTTCACCGCCACCGAGGTGGTGCGCCACGTACATCAGCTTTTGGAGCAGCGGGTGCGTCCCATTGCTCAATAACATGCCAACCTATGGATATCGTGTTTAACAGAGACGCTTCCTTTCGCGATCTTCCGGTGCGACGCTGGCAACGCGAGCGCTGGTCGGAAGAGACGGACTCTTTGGTGGTCGAGGAGCCGCTGGAAATTCGTGTGAACGGCCAGGCACTTGCCGTGGTCATGCGCACGCCTGGTGAAGATTTTGAATTGGCGCACGGTTTCTTGCTCTCGGAGGGTTTTCTTGCCGGCGAGGTAAACACGAACCCTTGCGAAATTCCCATTGATTGCGCACGCGATGAGCTGGGATTGGAAATTCCGAACGTGGTGAACTGCACCATTGCGAAATTTACTTCAGGAGAACTCGAAAAACGCCGGCGGTGGCTCACCTCTACATCCAGTTGCGGCATTTGTGGCCGGGCCTCGCTCGAGCATGTCTTTCTGCGAGCGCCGGCTTTGCGCGGGGACTTCAATATTTCATTGACTGATCTGCTGCGATTGCCCAGCCATTTGCGCGCACGACAAACTGCCTTTGCCAAAACCGGCGGCTTGCACGCTGCCGCCTTGTTTACGCAAGACGGAAAACTGCTCGGCGTGCGCGAAGACATCGGCCGCCACAACGCTGTGGACAAGGTGATCGGATGGGCTTTGCAACGGCGCATGTATCCTCTTTCCCATGTAGGTTTGTTGGTGAGCGGAAGGCTGAGTTTCGAGATGGCGCAAAAAGCTTTGCTGGCCGGTATTCCGTTGGTTGGAGCCATCAGCGCCGCCTCTGCTTTGGCTGTCGAGTTGGCGGAAGAAAGCGGGATGACTCTGGTGGGCTTCTTGCGTGAAGGCCAGGCCGTGGTCTATTCCGGCCCGCAAAGGCTGTCAAATCCGCAAGTCATGCATGACCCCGAATGAACTCCTCGCAACAAATTCTCTTTTGCTATTCTCCCCGGCAAATGCTATTTTTAACTAACCAACTAATAGCTTATGCCCACACGTTACACTTTACACGATACACGATATTCGTGTAACGTGTAATGTGTAAGTCGGAATCAATAAAACGATGTCATCGCTGAGGGCTTCAATTGCATGCCGACGTATTCCTACCCGCACGGCAACGTGCTTTATCGCAAGCTGCGTTATTCTTTCCCGCGTATGGTGCGCGGTGAGGGCGTTTATCTTTTTGACGAAGACGGCAAGCGCTATCTCGATGCTTCCGGCGGCGCCATGGTATCGAATCTCGGGCACGGCCATCCCGCGATCGTCGAGGCGATCAGCAAACAGGCCGCGACTCTGGATTACGTCAGTGGCATGCAATTTACGCACGATTCTGTTGAGGCGTTGGCGCAGGCGCTCTGTGAAGTCGCGCCCAAAGGATTGGACAAGGCATTCTTTCTTTCCAGCGGCAGCGAAGCCACGGAAGCGGCGATGAAAATGGCGCGGCAGTATTGGCAGGCCAAGGGCCGCGAGCAAAAATACAAAATCATCAGCCGCATGCCAAGCTATCACGGCAACACCATAGGCGCGATGGGCGTGAGTGGACGGCAAGCTTATCGCACGATGTTCCAGCCGCTTTATATTGACCATCCCAAGATTCCGCCGCCAATTTGTTATCGCTGCCCCTGGGGCAAAACTTTTCCGGGCTGTGACTATGAATGCGCGCAAGAGCTGGAGCTTGCCATTCAAAGAGAAGGGGCGGAGACGATTGCAGCATTCCTCGCTGAGCCGGTGCTCGGCTCGACCGGCACGGCTATGGTTCCCCCCGCGGATTACTATCCCCGGGTGTTGGAGATTTGCCACCGACACGAGATTTTGTTCATTGCCGATGAGATTCTCTGCGGCATGGGCCGTACCGGCGACTGGTTTGCAATTTCAAGTTACGATGTCACGCCCGATCTCTTGCTGGCGGGCAAAGGTGTCACCGGCGGCGTGGTGCCGCTTTCGGCCGTGCTGGCACGGCATGAGATCATTGACGCCATTTATGAAAGCGGCAGTGATTTCCTGCACGCCCAGACCTTCGCGCATCATCCGGTGGCTTGTGCGGCGGGCTTGGCGACGATTCGATTCATACAGGAACAACAACTCATCGAGCGCTGCCGCGAGATGGGGAAAGTGCTGCATGGCGCGTTGCAGAAACTTCAGAGCCACGCGCTCATCGGCGAAGTGCGCGGCAAAGGCTTGCTGGCCGGCCTCGAATTGGCGGCGAACAAAACCACGCGCGAACCGTTTCCGCGCCGCATGAAGGTGGCGGAAAAAATTTCGGCAGAAGCCTTGTCGCGCGGCTTGATCGTGTGGACGAACGCCGGCCACGTAGATGGAACCAACGGCGACGCGATTTTGCTGGCGCCGCCTTTCCTCGTGACGCGCGAACAAATCGAGGAAATCGTTGCGCTGTTGGAGGCGTCAATGAACACCGTGGCCCTGTCGTTAACCTGAGAGGAGGAAATCGATGGCAAAGAAGCAGTTCAAGATCACCTATTCCACCCTAGGCGCGGACCTGGAAAAATTTCATAAGAGTTTCGATCGCGCCGTGGAAAAAGTGAAGGCAAAGCTTGGTCAAACCTATCCGCATTTGATCAATAATCAAGAAGTCGCTGGCGCGGGCCAGATCACGGCCAGCACCAGCCCGATCGATACCCGCATGACGCTCGCGAATTTTCATTATGCCACGCCCGATGAAATGAATGCGGCGGTGCAGGCCGCCAAGCAGGCGTTTGCAAGCTGGGCCGCGACCGATTATCGTGAACGCGCGAAGCTCGTGCGCCGCGCCGCCAAGCTCGTGCGCAAGAACAATTACGAATTGGCCGCGATCATGAGCCTGGAAGCCGGCAAGAATCGCTTCGAGGCCATGGGTGACGCCGAAGAGTCCGCGGATCTCATGGATTATTACGCCGAGCAATTGCTCGAGGCCAACGGCTTTTCCATGCGTCTGGGGCGGCTCTCCCCCAACGAACGCACGCGCTCGGTGCTTCTGCCTTACGGCGTGTGGGCGGTGATTTCGCCTTTCAATTTTCCGCTGGCTTTGCCGGCAGGCATGACCGCCGGCGCTTTGCTGGGCGGTAACACCGTGGTGTTCAAACCCTCGAAAGAAACCCTGTGGACGGGCTACAAACTCGCCGAAATTTATCGTGATGCCGGATTGCCCGAGGGCGTGTTCAATTTCCTAGCGGGCGATCGTGAGATTGGGCAGAAATTAGTGGAGCATTCCGATCTCGACGGTATCGTCTTCACCGGTTCCAAAGGCGTGGGCATGAATCTCTACCGCGAATTCAGCAAGAACTATATCAAACCCGTGATCGTGGAAATGGGTGGCAAGAATCCGGCGATCGTGATGCCCAGCGCCGATTTGGACGCGGCTGCCGAAGGCGTGATGAAATCGGCTTTCGGCCTGCAAGGGCAGAAATGCAGCGCCTGCTCGCGCGTCTATGTGCACCAAAAAATCAAAGGCGAGTTTACGGCGTTGCTTTTGGAGAAAACCTCCAAGCTGCCGATTGGCGACCCCTCGCAACGCGACATTTACATGGGCCCAGTGATTCACAAGAAAGCGCAGGAAAAATTTGCCGCGGCCGCGAAAGAAGCCACGAATAGCGGCGGTAAAATCCTGCATGGCGGCCGCGTCTTGCGCGACGGCGCGTTCGCGCATGGCTATTACGTCGAGCCCACCATCGTCGACGATCTCCCGCGCACGCATCATTTGTTCTACGACGAGTTGTTTTTGCCCTTCCTCACGGTGGCGGCGGTAGACTCGCTTGAAGAAGCGATTCAATTGAGCAATCAAGCGGAGTACGGTTTGACCGCCGGCCTGTTTTCGGCCAAGAAAAAAGAGGTTCAATATTTCTTCGATCACATTGAAGCCGGCGTCACTTACGTCAACCGCCGCAGCGGCGCGACCACCGGTGCCTGGCCGGGCGTGAATTCCTTCTGCGGCTGGAAAGGCAGCGGCGGCAGCGGCAAGGGCGGGTGCGGGCCGTATTATGTGCAACAATTCATGCGCGAACAAAGCCGGACGTTGATGAAGTGACCGGAACATGGTGATGAGTCATCAGCCCTCCATGGAATGGATACTGATCACTGAACACTGGTCACTGCATGCTGGAGCCCTCAATGTTCAAAAATTATCTCATCATTGCGTTTCGAAATCTTTTGCGGCACAAAGGCTATTCCTTCATTAACATCGCCGGCTTGGCGATCGGCATGGCGGCGTGCATTCTGATTCTGCTCTTCATTCAGAACGAATTGTCGTTTGAAAGCATGCATGCCAACGCCGGCCGCATTTATCGCGTGCTGACCATAGACAAAGCGCTGGGCACGCACAATCAACGCGTCGGGATTTCCATGCCCGCGATGGGGCCGGCACTGCCCGGCGCGTTTCCCGAAGTGGAAGCTGCACTGCGGCTCACCTTTGGCGGACAAACGCTGTTGTCTCGACCGGGCGAGAATCGCCCGGCCATTTATGCCCAGCAATTGCGCTCTGCCGATGCGAACTTTTTTGATTTTTTCGATTGGCCGTTGTTGCAGGGTGATCCGGCAACGGCATTAGCACAGCCGTTCAGCCTTGTGCTCACCGCCTCATTGGCCAAACAGCTCTTCGGCGAGGAGGACCCGATAGGCAAGACCGTAAAGGACGGCGACGGCACGGCGCTGCAAATCACCGGCATTCTCGCGGACTTGCCGGACAACACGCATCTGGAATTTGATGCGCTGGGCGCCATTTCGACCATTACCTCGCAAGCCAAGGCCAGTCAACCGCCCAATTCCAACCAGCCCGTCTTCACGGAGACTTGGAAAGCCATTGCCATGCCGACGTATGTCCGGCTCGCCGGCGGCGCCGTTGCGGGAGGACTGGCGGAAAAATTTACCAAACTAGCGCGTGATAACGACGTCTCGCCGAATTTTGACGTGGTGTTGCAGCCGTTATTGGACGTGCATCTCAAATCCACCGACGTCATTTTCGACGCGGTGACGAACAAGGGCGATATCAACAACGTGTACATTTTTGCGGCCATCGCCCTGCTCATTCTCATCATCGCCGCGGTCAATTACATGAATCTTTCCACCGCGCGCAGCGCCGGCCGCGCCAAAGAAGTCGGGTTGCGCAAGGTCGTGGGCTCGTATCAATCGCAATTGATGGGACAATTCCTGGGCGAATCGTTTTTCATTACTCTGCTGGCGTTGCTGCTCGCCATTCCACTGGCGGCTCTGGCGTTGCCCGGACTGAATCAATTAACGCAAACTTCTCTTTCTCTTAAACTAACACACAACGGCGCGCTGTTCGCGTTCTTGTTTGCGCTGCTTTTGTTGGTGGGTCTGCTCGCCGGTTCATATCCTGCAGTGGTGCTCTCGGGTTTCAAGCCCATCACGGTGTTGAAAGGAAGTTTTAGCTCCGGCAAAAGCGGCGCGGCCTTGCGCATTGGATTGGTGGTGTTTCAATTCGCGCTTTCCATTGCGTTGATCGGCGCCACTCTCATCATTCAAAAGCAATTGCACTACGTGCAACACAAAGACTTGGGTTACAATCGCGAGCAGGTGATGATTTTCGACGTGGTCGATCAGGCCATGGGCCGGAGCTTGGAAACTTTCCGCCAGGAACTGATGCGGCACAGCGCATTCATTTCCGCGGCGCAGGCGGGCAACGTGCCGGGCCGGACTTTTGGCCGCACGCGCGTTCGTCCCGAGGGTGTTTCCGATGAAGACATTTGGATTTGGAGCGCGCTTGCCCTCAGTCCGGAAGCCATGCCCACGCTCGGCATGCAAATCGCAAAGGGAAGAAATTTCAGCCGCGAAATGCCGACGGATACGGTGGAGGCAGTGATGATGAACGAAACTGCGGCCAGCAAGCTGGGCTGGAATGATCCGCTCAACCGGCGATTGTATTTCGGGCAGAATGATTCCGTCGGCACGCGCGTCATCGGCGTGGTGAAAGATTTTCATTTTGCCGCGATGCACCAGAACATTGAGCCCGTGGTGATTTTCCCGATTGCCAGCGCGCCGGGCAATTTGCTCGCCGCACGCGTTCAACCGGGGCGAATCTCAGAAGCCGTGCAAACGGCAGAAAAGGTCTGGCAAAAAGTTTATCCGAGTTATCCGTTCAGCTACAAGTTTCTGGATGAGGAATTTGCCAAGCTCTATCGCCGCGATCTCAACACCGGCACCATCGTCAATGTTTTCTCCGGCCTGGCGATTCTAATTGCTTGTTTGGGTTTGTTCGGTTTGGCCAGCCACGCCACCGTGCAAAGGACGAAGGAAATCGGCGTACGCAAAGTGGTGGGCGCCTCGGCGAGTGTGATTGTGCGGTTGCTGGTGGTGGATTTTGTGCGCTGGGTGGCAGTGGCCAATCTCGTGGCCTGGCCGCTGGCGTGGTATGCTGCGTCGAAATGGCTGCAGAACTTTGCTTACCGCATCAACATGGAACCGCTGCCCCTGCTGGCCGCGAGTGTGATTGCACTTTTCATTGCTGTGCTCACTGTATTCAGCCAATCCTTGCGCGCCGCGCTCATCAATCCGGCGCAGGCGTTGCGGTATGAGTGAGCTTAGGGCAGAGGGCATAGCGCATAGCGGCACGGCTCATCTCGTTGGGGTCGTTTCAAGGCGGCGTAGAGACGTGCCGGCGAAAGCATAGCGCGGATAAATCACGAATAAAATCCGTATTCTCCGCGTCATCCGTGTTCAAAATCCTTTGGTTAGCGCCGCCCGCAGATCCGCGGTTCTCAGCTTGCTTGACAATCCGGCGCTTGGCGTGTCCCTCACTTGCAATTGACTGTATTCCGGCTCTCTGAACCCTGAGTGTAGCTGTCCCCTGGCGAACAGTGCCCGTTCCGTCAGCGGATACTCCCCAAGACCGGCCTCCCAATTATTTCATCTCTAAGGCTTGAATAAACAATACTGGCATAACTCTTGAATATTTCCGCAATGGTGCAATCTGCCATTTAGGAGAAGAGGCTCGCCCAAATCCGGTGGAGACGTTGCGGTACGAATAGCAGAGCGCATGGCGCATAGCGCAAAGAGCATAGCGCATGGTGCTATGCGCTATGCTCTTTGCGCTATGCCAGGAGAAAACCATGCTCAAAAACTACCTCAAAATCGCCCTCAGAAATCTGCTGAAACAAAAGGGCTACAGCGCCATCAACATTGCCGGGCTGGTGCTCGGCATGAGCTGCTGTTTGCTCATTTTATTGTACGTGCGCAACGAGCTCGATTATGACCGGTTTCACGAAAAAGCGGAGCGCACTTACCGCTTGTATCTGGATGCGCGCATCAACGACAAGGATTTGATAGCGGCCACGAGCTGCGGACCGCTGGCCGCGACGTTGCGGCAAGAGCTGCCGGGAATTGAAACGGCGGCCCGCATTCGGCACGTGGGCAATTTCACCGTGCGCCACGAAGACAAAACTTTCAACGAAGAAAAACTGTTTTTCGCCGATTCGACGATTTTTGACGTGTTCACGTTTGCGATGCTGGCAGGCGAGGCGCGCACCGCGCTCTCCAAACCCCATACCGTCGTCCTCACCGATGAAATGGCGCGCAAGTATTTTGGCGAGTCACCGCCTTTGGGCAAGTCTCTGCTCATGGATGGACGCGAGCAATATGCGGTGAGCGGCGTGGTCAAAAAACTGCCGGCCACTTCACATTGGCAGTTTGATTTCCTGGTTTCCATGAATTCGCGCGAGTTTGGCGACGACCAAGTCTGGATCAGCAACAATCTCTATACGTATGCCGTCTTTAATGCCGGAAGCGCGCGCGAGCAAGCGGAAGCCACGCTGCAAACCATCACCTCCAAGTACGTGGATCCCCAGCTCCAGCAGGTGCTCGGCGCCTCGCTCCGTGAAATGGAAGCCTCGGGATTGCGCTATCGTTATCTTTTTCAACCGCTGACGGACATTCATCTGCACTCCCATCTTGAAAACGATATCGCTCCCCATGGCAACGTCGTTTACGTTTACGTTTTCCTGCTCATTGCCGCCTTCATTCTCCTCATCGCCTGTATCAATTTCATGAACCTCAGCACCGCCCGTTCGGCCCGGCGCGCGAAGGAAGTCGGTGTGCGCAAAGTGCTCGGCTCGCGCGCTGCACAACTGATGCAGCTTTTTTTGAGCGAAGCCATGCTGATCAGCGTGCTGGCCATATTGATCACCATTGGTGTGATCGAGCTGGTACTGCCTTCTTTCAACAGCTTCACCGGCAAAGAGCTGGCACTTTCGGATTTTGGCGCCCTCCGGCTCATTCCCGGCCTCGTGCTATTTTCCGTGTTCATCGGCCTGCTGGCCGGCAGCTATCCGGCATTCGTGCTCTCCTCCTTTCAGCCAGTGAAAGTGCTGAAGGGTGAATGGCGCACCGGCATGCGCAGTGGCTGGTTGCGGAGCACTTTGGTGATCGTCCAATTCACCATCTCCATCGCGTTGATGGTGGGAACCATCATCGTGCATCAGCAGCTCTCCTATGTGCAAAACAAGGCGCTCGGATTCGACAAAGAACAAGTGCTGGTGGTGGATAATGCCTGGCTCCTGCGCGGGGAACAAGCGCGCAGCTTCAAAACCTCCCTGCTCAATACCACCGGCATCCTTTCGGCGTCCTATGCCAACACCATTCCCGGTAAAGACATTGGCAACTCAGCTTTTTTGCCCGAAGGCGGCGACCCTTCCAAGCCGGTGCTGTTGTGGCACATCTGGACGGATTTTGAATTCATTCCCACTTTGAAGATTGCATTGCAGGAGGGCCGTAATTTTTCTTCACAGTTCACCACTGATTCGACACATGCTGTTTTGATCAATGCCCCCGCGGCCAAGCTGCTGGGCTATGAAAATCCCGTGGGGCGCAAAGTCACGGCATTTTTCGGGCAAAAGGAAATGCGGCCGATGGAGATCATCGGCTTACTGAAAGATTTTCACTTTGAATCACTGCATCAACCGATTCGGCCGCTGGTGCTGCGGGTGACGCAGGGCGGTGCCACTTATCTCCTGCTGCGCGTGCAAGGAGCCCTTCCGGAAATCATCCGTGCCGTGGAGCGCCAATGGGCGTCCTTCACCGGCGGACAGCCTTTTATATATTTCTTTCTCGACGAGGAATTGCGCGCGCGCTATGCCACCGAACAGACCGTGGGAAAAGTGTTCGGCACATTTTCCGGTCTCGGCATTTTCATTGCGTGCCTGGGCTTGCTGGGATTGGCAACCTACGCGACCGAGCAGCGCACGAAAGAGATTGGGATTCGAAAAGTCCTGGGTGCAAACGTGCCCAGCATCGTGTCCCTCCTGTCCCAGGAGTTTGTCAAACTGGTCCTGATTGCCAATCTCGTGGCGTGGCCCGTGGCCTACTATGCCATAAGGCGATGGCTGGAGAATTTTGCCTATCGCATCGAGCTGGGCCTCAGCGCGTTCCTGCTCGCCGCCAGCCTGGCGCTGATGATTGCGCTATTGACGGTGAGTTACCATGCTCTCAAGGCCGCGCTGGCGAATCCGGTGGAAGCGTTGCGGTACGAATAAGCATAGCGCAGAGGGCAAAGCGCATGGCGTTTTATAAACAGCGCTTGCACTTGGCGCTTTGTCTTTTACAAGCTATGCGCCATGCTCTTTGCGCTTTGCCAAAGTGCTGGGCGCCTCGGTGGCGGGCATCATCGGATTGCTTTCCAAAGAATTTGTCAAGCTGGTGTTGATGGCGAACCTCATCGCCTGGCCGGTCGCCTATGTGGCCATGAGAAAGTGGCTGGAAGATTTTGCCTATCGCACCGATCTCGGCATCGTGACTTTTTTGCTCGCAACCGTCGCGGCCCTGTTGATTGCGTTTGTGACCGTCAGCTTCCAGGCCGCCAAAGCGGCAGTGGCAAATCCCGTAGAGAGTTTGCGGTACGAGTGACAAGACGTCAAACGTGAGACGTAAGACGTAAAAAGTCTCACGTCTCACGTTTGACGTTTGCCGTCTTACGCACAACATTTTCAGCATTACCAAACGAGGTACGTGTATGCTATCAAGCCATCTCAAGCTCGCGGCACGACATTTTACTCGTCATAAAAGCTATTCCATGCTAAATGTCCTTGGGCTGGCTGTGGGGATGGCCTGTTGCCTTTTGATTGCGGCCTATATCCAGGACGAGTTGCGCTATGATCGCATGCACGCCGCGGCGGAACGCATCTTTCGGGTGACGTTTCAATTGGAGGGTTTTGACGAGAGCGCCAATGGCCCGGCTCCGCTTGGACCAGCCCTGGCGGAACATTACCCCGAAATCCAAGCATCTGTCCGTGTTTTCAAGCATTGGTTCGCGCCGCTGCTCGCGCACGGCGACCAGGGATTTATCGAGGAGCGAGTGTTTTTTGCAGATTCCGCTTTTCTGTCTGTCTTTTCTTTTCCCCTGGTGCGCGGCGACCGCGCGACGGCGTTGCAAAAACCGAACTCCATTCTCTTGACAGAGACCACGGCAAGAAAATATTTCGGCGCGGAAAATCCGGTCGGCAAGCAGCTGCGCTACAATGCCGAGATCGAGCTTACTGTGGCCGGCGTGCTCGCGGATGTTCCGCATACTTCGCATCTGCATCCTGATTTCATCGTTTCTTTCTCGACACTCTCCTCCGTCTTTGGGCCTCAGATTTTGAACGGCTATGGCATGAACGCCTTCAAAACCTACATACTGTTGAAAGAATCCGCTTCCGCACCGGATTTGAATGCTAAAATTGCGAAGTTCATTCCCGAGCGCATTGATCCCAATCGCAAAGCCGTGCTACGGCTTCAGCCGTTAACCGATATCCATCTGCATTCACAGATCTCGGCAGAATTCGAAGCCAACAGCGACATCCGGTATGTCTATATTCTCTCCGCCATTGCATTTCTCATTCTGGCCATCGCCGCCATCAATTACACCAATCTCTCGATAGCGCAATCCACCAGCCGGGCAAAAGAGGTCGGCATTCGCAAAGTAGCCGGCGCACACCGGAAATCGCTCTTTCTCCAGTTCATGAGTGAATCGTTTGTTTATGTTTTTGTCGCCCTCGTGCTCAGCCTGGGCTTGGCAGAGCTGGCAACGCCGTTCGTGAATACTCTTTCCGGCAAAGAGCTTTCGGTATTGGAATTTGTAGGCGGCTGGCATGTCGTACTCATACTCGGAGTGGCGATCGTTCTGGGTGTGGCGGCCGGTTCATATCCGGCTTTGTTCGTTTCCCGTTTCCAGCCGGCGACCATACTGAAGGGAACCTCGGAGAAAGGCGTCAAACTTTCTCGCATTCGCCAGGGGCTGGTGGTGCTGCAATTTTCCGCAGCAGCGGTGATGGCCATCGGTGCGCTGGTGGTTTACAGCCAACTCAAGTATGTGAAAACCACCAAATTGGGATTTCAAAAAGAACAAGTGCTCGTCGTGCGCGTCAAGGACGGCGCGATCACCAGCAATCCCGGCGCGCTGCGCACCGAGTTTCTACGTCTGCCAAATGTTGCAAGCGTGGCCTGGGCCAACGCCATGCCGGGCAAGGGTCATGCCGGCGATCACATGCGCTGGGAAGGTTCCACGGAGGAGCAATTTTTTACGACCGCAGTGAACTGGGTGGACGAAAATTTTCTTGCCACGCTCGATCTCCAGCTTGCGGCGGGCAGAAACTTCTCCCAGCCGCTGGATTTTGGCGCAAAAAAAGTTGCCCTCATCAATGAGGAGGCAGTTCGTGCCATGGGCTGGGCCTCGCCGGAAGCAGCGCTGGGAAAAACACTTTTTGATGCCGGCACCGCCTCGGGCCGCCCTCGCATCATCGGCGTCATCAAAGATTTTCATTTCGAGTCGTTGCACAAGAAAATCACTCCGCTCGTGCTCTTTCCGCAGACACCGGCTGCATATCTTTTGATGCGAGTGTCTCCCGCCAACCTGCAACAGACACTCGTGGAGCTCAAGTCGGTATGGGATCGCTTTGCTGCGGAGCAGACATTTGCCTATTCATTTCTGGACGAGGACTTCGATCATCTGTACCGTGCCGAAGAAAAATGGAGCGTGCTGATTGGCGCCGGCGCCCTGCTGGCCTTGTTGACCGCCTGCCTCGGGCTTTTTGGGCTGGCCTCGTTGCTGGTGGAACAAAAAACCAAAGAAGTCGGCATCCGTAAAGTGCTCGGCGCCACCGTGCCCGGCATCATTCTGCTGCTGTCCCGGCAGTTTCTGAAATTGGTGGCGCTGGCAAACGTGATCGGGTGGCCCATCGCCTACGCCCTGGCAGTTGTTTGGCTGGAAGACTACGCGTATCGGATCGAGCCTGGCCTGTCGCTATTTCTGCTCTCGGGCCTAACGACTTCTTTGATCGCGTTTGCAGCGGTCAGCTATCAAGCCATAAGGACCGCGACAAAAAACCCTATCACCACGTTGCGTTATGAATAGAAGCGACCGATAAACAGCCTGCGATAACAAACTGATCACTGTTTACTGCACACTGATCACTGACTCATGGAGCAAAGCCATGTTCAAAAACTACGTCAAAATCGCTTTGCGGAATCTCAAGAAGAATGCCGCCTATTCTTTCATCAACATCGCCGGCCTCGCCGCGGGCTTGGCATGCTGCATTTTGATCATGCTGTACGTGTTGCACGAAATCAGCTATGATGAATTTCACTCACGCGCCGGGCGGATTTTCAGAGTCCGTGTGACGCTGGACTTGAACGGCGTCTTGTACCAGGAAGCTTCGATTCCGTTTCCGGCGGCAGCAGCGTTTACGCGCGATTTCCCCGAAGTCGAACAAGCGGTGCGATTCTATAAGACGGACAATTTCCCGCTGCTCGAGATCGGCGATCGCAAATTCACTGAAGAAAGATTTTTCTTTGCCGATTCCTCCGTCTTCGCCGTGTTCGACTATCCTTTAATCAAAGGCGAGGCAAAAACGGCACTGCGCGAGCCCAATAGCGTGATTCTCTCCGAAGATATGGCGCGCAAATATTTCGGCGCGGCCGATCCACTCGGGGAAACGCTGCGCTACAACAGCCAGTTCGGCCTAAAGGTCACGGGCGTCGTCAAGAATGTACCCAACAACACGCATTTCAAATTTGATTTTCTGGCGCCGCTGCAATTTCAGTTGAACCTGTGGGAGAACCAGAACGGCCCGAACGGCCGCGAGAAGCAATGGTTTTGGACCGGCGCCTGGACTTATCTTCTGTTGTCCGAACCCTCCGCCGCCCAAAGCGTGGCGGACAAACTGCCGGCGTTCGCCGCGAAGTATTTTCCCGACCGCATCAAAGCCGGCGTCACCCTCGGGCTGCAACCCCTGGCGGATATCCATCTGCACTCCCGCCTCGACAACGAAATCGAGCCGAACAGCCACATCACGTACGTGTATATCTTCTCCGCCACCGCGTTTTTGATTCTCCTGATCGCGTGCATCAACTTCGTCAATCTCTCGACGGCGCAATCCGGCAATCGCGTCAAAGAAGTCGGCGTGCGCAAAGTGGCGGGCGCGGAGAGATCGCAATTGATCGGTCAAATGCTGGGAGAGACCATCATCGCCGGCCTGGCCGCGATGCTCCTGGCCATCGTTCTCGTCGAGCTGCTTTTGCCGGCGTTCAACCAACTGACGGAGAGATCGCTGTCTCTGAGCCAGTTAGGCAGCGGGACCGGTTTTCTTCTGCTCTTGAGCCTGGCTTTAAGCGTGGGACTTTTGTCCGGCCTGTATCCCGCGTTTTTTCTGTCTCGCTTCAATCCCGCCTGCATCTTCAACAGAGCGCCGGGCGCAGTGGGCGGCAGCGAAACGTTGCGCCAGGCACTGGTCGTCGCGCAGTTCGCCATTTCCATCATCTTGATCATCGGCATCGGCGCAATTCATCGCCAGATGCGTTTCATGCAGGAGAAAGAACTGGGATTTGACAAAGAGCGCGTATTGTTCGTCAAAGCGCGGCCCGAAATCAATGCGAAATTCGAGGCGTTTCGCAGTGAACTGATGAAAGATTCCGGCATCCTGGGCGTGGCTGGCACTTCGAACATTCCGGGGCAGGGCGTGTTCGCGTACCGCTTCGTTCCCGAAGGCGGTTCGCTCGACAAACCCGCGATGCTGCCGTTGCTGCTCGTCGATTATGATTTTCTCGAAACCGCCGGGCTCAAAATCAAACGCGGGCGTGGCATTTCTCGAACTTCGCCTTCGGATCAGGCCGAGGCCTTTTTGTTGAATGAAAAAGCCGTGGAAACGTTGGGCTGGAAGGACAATCCCCTCGGCAAAAAGATGGAGCTGTTCGCACCGGGCACGAATCAAATCGGCAAATCCGGTTACGTCGTCGGTGTGATTCAGGACTTTCACTTCGAATCACTGCATCACGAAATCAAGCCGCTGGTGGTGACGTACAGCGGCTGGAACGACTATTGTGCGGTCAAAATCGCCGCGGGCAATCCCGCCGAGCGCTTGGCTGCACTCGAGCGTGTGTGGAAAACATTCTCGCCGGAATGGCCGCTGGAATACGTTTTTCTCGACCGCAAACTCGAGCAGCTTTACGGCGGCGAGCACAGGCTGGCACAAGTGGCCAACGCTTTCGCGATCATGGCGATTGTGCTCGCGGGTTTGGGCTTGTTCGGACTTTCCGCATTTTCCGCAGAGCGGCGCACCAAAGAGATCGGCATTCGCAAAGTGCTGGGCGCTTCGGTGGCGAGCATCGTTTCGCTGTTGTCCGGCGATTTCGCGAAGCTCGTATTGCTGGCGAATATTATCGCGTGGCCCGCGGCGTGGTATGCCATGAACACCTGGCTGCAAGGCTTTGCGTATCGCGCCCCTCTCGACGCCTGGGTCTTTGTATCGGCAAGTGCGGCAGCGTTGGGTATTGCATTGCTGACAGTGAGCTTTCAATCGATCAAAGCCGCGTTGGCGAACCCGGTGGAGGCGTTGCGGTGTGAGTAGCATGGCGCATGGTGCAGAGCGCATGGTGCAAAGCGCATGGCGCAAACATTATAAACACAAATGGGAGGTGTGATTATGGCAAAGTTTAGATTCCAAGATCTTGAGATTTGGCAAATGGCCATTGAGCTGGGGGACAAGCTCTTTGACATAGCCGACAAACTCGAGCAGCGACATCTCTATCGCTTCGCGGAGCAGGTACGGAGCGCGGGCATGAGCATGTCGAACAATATCGCTGAAGGCTCGGGCGGTCCTTCGGCTAAAGAATTTGCTCGTTTCTTGGATATTGCCAGGCGATCAACGTTCGAGAACGCCAACATAGTGATCATTCTATCTCGTAGAAAACTGCTCGACGAGAAAACAGAAAGCGCCCTTCTCGAAGCATTCGAGCATTTGTCGCGCCGGATCACGAATTTCAAGCGAACCCTGAAAACTGATTAATCAATTGCGATGCGCTTGCACTTGGAGCTTTGTCTTTTGCAACTATGCGCCATGCTCCATGCGCTTTGCCAAGGAAAAAGCCATGCTCAAAAACTACCTCAAGATCGCACTGAGAAATTTTCTCAAGCACAAAAACTATTCTTTCATCAACATTTTCGGCCTGGCCATCGGCATGGCGTGCTGCATTTTGATTCTGCTGCACGTGCAGGATGAATTGCGCTTCGATGCTTTTCATGCGAAAGCCGATCGCATTTTTCGTATCGTGGAAAAACGCAGCACCAACGAAGGCGAACTCCACGCGGCTTTCACCGTGCCGCCGCTGGCGCCGGCTCTGAAGAATGATTTCCCGGAAGTCGTCGAGGCCGTGCGCTTTTTCATCGGCTGGCGGCTGACCGTCAAGCAAGGTGAAGGCCGGCACATTGTTCGTGATTACTTTTTCTCAGAGCCGAGTTTCTTCAACATTTTCGATTTTCCCCTGCAACAAGGCGATCCACAAACCGCACTCGCGGCGCCGCGTTCGGTCGTTTTGACCGAGACCACGGCGCAGCGATTTTTCGGCAATGAGAATCCGCTCGGCAAAGCGCTACAGCTCGAGGCTGAAGATTTTCCGGAATTCGGCAAAGGCGATTTCGTCGTAACCGGAGTGCTGCGCGACATTCCCCACAATTCTCATTTGGATTTCGGCATGCTGGTTTCGCTTTCCACCCTGGACGCTTTCCCGGATATGCAACAAGCGCTGCAATCGTGGAGTCCCAGCGGCTTTGGGGCGGCGACTTACGTGGTGCTCGACAGCGACAAACAACGCGCCGGACTGGAAACCAAGTTTGCCGATTTCAGCAAAAAATATCGCGGGCCGGAAACCTCGGCGCAGAGGACACTCTATCTGCAGCCGCTCCGCGATATTCATTTTTATTCCGCGCATATTTCAGCCGAAAGAAATAAGAACGAAGGTGAACTGGGCTACGTTTACATTTTCGCGCTGATTGCCGCGTTCATCGCATTGATCGCCTGCATTAATTATATGAATCTGGCTACCGCCCGCGCCATGCACCGCGCCAAAGAAGTTGGCATGCGCAAAGTCATCGGCGCGGACCAGCGGCAATTGATCGGGCAATTCTTCAGTGAATCGCTCGGCATCACCTTTATTGCATTGATTGTGGCGCTGGTTCTCGTCGAGCTGGCGTTGCCAGGGTTCAACGCGCTCGCCGGCAAGAAGCTGGCGCTCGATTTCTCCAGCGGCTGGGCCGTGGTTGCGGGGTTGCTTGCCATCGCGCTGTTGCTCGGGTTCATTTCCGGCAGTTATCCGGCGTTCTACTTGTCGAGATTCCAGCCGATCACGGTGATGAAAGGTGCCGTGCGTGCCGGAACGAGGGCATCGCGTTTGCGACGCGGCTTGGTGGTAGCCCAATTCGCGCTTTCCCTCATTATGATCGTCGCCACGCTCGTGGTCTACAGACAATTGGAATACGTGCGCCACAAACAGCTTGGCTTCAACCAGGAACAACTCGTGGTGATCGACATCAACCACGATGATGTGCAAGCCAATTTCACCACCGTCAAAACCGAATTCCTGCGCGAGGCCGCGGTGCGCAGCGTGACGGTTTCTTCGCGCGTGCCCGGTGATTGGAAATCCTTCCGCCAAATTCAAGTGGTGAAAGAAGGCGCGCCGGATATCGAAACCCAGACCATGTCTTTCAACGGCATTGACGAAGACTTTTTGAAAACCTATGAAGTCGATCTCGTCGCCGGCAGAAATTTTTCGCGCGCGCTGGCCTCCGATTCCACTGCTATTTTACTCAACGAAACCGCCGCACGCATGCTCTTCGGCGCCGCGCCGCTGGGCAAATTCATTCACGTGCCCGCCCGGCCATTCCAAGGGCAGGTGGTGGGTGTGGTGAAAGATTTTCACTTTCTCTCTTTGCACGATCAAATCGGCCCACTGGTCATGGGCTTGATGCCGAAAGGCGGCCGGCACGCGCTGCACGGCATCGATTATTTCAGTCTGCGCATCAGCACCGCGAACGTGCCGGAGACCATCGCGTTCATCACCAAAGTGCACGAACAGTTCGACCGCGTCAATCCCATTGAGCTTGATTTTCTCGGAGAGTGGTGGCAGAATTTGTATCAACGCGACGAACGCGTGGGGCAGATTTTCGGTGTGGCCGCCACGCTTGCGATTTTGATCGCGTGCATTGGTTTGCTGGGATTGTCGGCTTTTATGGCCGAGCAGCGCACCAAAGAAATCGGCGTGCGCAAAGTACTTGGCGCTTCTGTGGCCAGCATCATCGCCTTGCTGTCGAAAGATTTCACCAAGCTGGTCCTGGTGGCGACGTTGCTGGCCTCGCCTGTGGCTTATTATGCCATGCAAAAATGGCTGCAAAGCTTTGCCTATCGCATCGAGATCGGCTGGCTGGTTTTCATCGCGGCTGGCGCGCTTGCGGCGGTCATTGCTTTGCTCACCATCAGCTATCAAGCGCTCAAAGCGGCGCTGGGGAATCCGGTGGAGGCGTTGAGGTACGAATAGCAGAGGGCGGAGGGCATGGCGCAGAGCGCATGGCGTGCTCTCTATGCTCTATGCTCTATGCGCTATGCCCTCTGCAGGAAAAGGCATCGAAGTATGGACTCATCTCTGAATCTCTGGGGAATCATTCTGGTGCTGGGGGCAACGCAGGGATTGTTTTTAGCCGCGTTCCTGCTCCGGCACAAAAAGCATGGCCGGACCGCCAATCGCATTCTGGCAGCGTTTCTAATCCTTTCGGTGTTGATCATCGCCTCCCCGGAGCTCGTGCGGAAATACCATGCGGTTCTTCCACACCTTATCGGATCAACGTTCACGATCCCTTTGCTTTTGGGACCGATACTTTTCTTTTATGTCAAATGTTTGATTGCTGGGATGAGACCGGGTTGGCATGAAGCCCCGGAAGATGCCCGCCTTCACACTTTCCCGCTTCTTCATTTTCTCCCATTTCTAGCCTTCACTGCATATTTACTTCCTTTCTATCTGCAAAATGGCGATGACAAGGTCGCGTTTTTCAAAACCGCAGCGGCACAAGGCTTGCCTATGGATTTTATGATCATTTGGGGATTGCAATGCCTGCACTTCGTCGTTTACTTTGGCGCGACAGTGCAGTTGATCAAGAAGCATTCACAGCGCCTCAAAAATTCCTTCTCTTATCTGGAAAAAATCAACATGCATTGGCTGCGGAATTTGATCATCGGGAACGCCGGCATCTGGCTGCTTTATTTGGTCTCTTTCATTCTTTACGCCCTCCGCATTGAAATTGATCCCTGGGGCGTGCTGGATTATGCCTTTGGCTACACTATGTCTGTGCTGGTGTATGCGATAGGTTACTTTGCACTGCAACAGCCGGAGGTCTTCGCGGGAGTCCAGGTAGTCCCACCGGTCATGCAGAATTCAAAAAAGTACGAACGGTCAGGCCTGGCGCCGGAACAAGCCGAGGCCTATACGCGGGAACTGATAGACTGCATGGAAAAAGACCAGCCCTTCAAAAATGCAGAATTGACTTTACCGGAGCTCGCCACGAAACTCTCCATTCCTCCGAATCATCTCTCCCAAATCCTCAACGAAAATTTAGGGCAGAATTTTTTCGATTTCGTCAACAGTTATCGTATCAAAGCGGCGCAACAGGCGCTGCTCGATCCGGCAAAAAAGTATTTGACGATTTTGGCTATTGCTTACGAAGCGGGCTTCAATTCCAAATCTGTTTTCAATGCTGCGTTCAAAAAACACGCCGGCATGACGCCCTCCCAATTCAAAAAAATGTCCAGCCGTACACGCCAGGACGATTTCGCCGAATAAAGACGTTATATTCGTCTCGCAAATCAAAAGGCCGCACCCTGAGCTTGTCGAAGGGTGCTTAGTTCAAAAATCAGGCTTCGACAAGCTCAGGCTTCGACAAGCTCAGCCTGCGTTGAAGTCAACCGATTTCACGCCGTTCGATTCCTTCAAATGACACAGCAAAGGAGCCGTACCGACTCGACCTTGTGGTGATAATTGCGGCAATTCATTTGGCAAAGGAGAAATCTGCAATGACGAAACAACTTGGGCAGCATGGCATTCCGCATGTGCTCGCGGTCGTCGTTTTTGCATTGCTTGCGGTCGTACACAGTTCCAACGCTCAGGGCACAAATCATTTTGCGAAGGCAAACAACCTGCTCACCTACCCGAAATCAAAACAGGTTGATCAAGTTGACGACTATCACGGCATTCGTGTAAAAGATCCTTTCCGCTGGCTGGAAAACATGGAATCGGAGGAAACACGGCAATGGGCCAGAGCACAGGATGCGCTGACGAGAAGTTTTTTAGACGCCGTTCCCGCACATTCGGCCATTCACCAACGAATATCCGAACTTTGGCATTTTGATTTGTACACGACACCCAGCAAAGGCGGCCCGCGCTATTTTTATACCAAGACCGAGGCCGGAAAAGGCCAGCCGGTGCTGTATGTGCAAGACACAGCCAGCAGCGAGCCGCGAATATTGCTGGATCCGCTGGCGCGCTTTGATGACAGAGATTTGATGATTACCGGCCACTGGCCCAGTCCGGACGGGGGGCAAGTTGCCTGTGCTCTCGCAAAAAAACAATCCAGATGGTGGCGCTTGAGAATACTCGAGGCCGCCGGCGGTAAGGACATTTTGGGCGAGCTTGTGGGATTGCACAGTTTGGGCGGAGGCATTGCCTGGACACCAGAGGGCAGGGGCTTTTTCTACATTCGATTTGAAATGCCCCAGGAGGGAGGCGAGCTGGAAACGGTGGTTGAGAGCCCGCAAATTTACTATCATCGTATGGGAACAAATCAGCTCGAAGATCAGCTCGTGTACGCCAGACCGGACAAGCCCAAATGGCTTTTCACTCCACAGACAACGAGTGACGGCAATTATCTCGTCGTCACCGTTCGCGAAGGGAGCCATACGGCAAACGCCATTTACTATCAAGCCTTGCATTCACCACGAGCGCCGATCGAGCCCCTGCTCGAAAAGGCCGATGCCGCCTACACGTTTCTCGGCAATGACGGTTCGCGTTTCTGGTTTTATACCGATCGGGATGCGCCACGCGGGCGTATCCTGGCGATTGACATCACCAGACCTCAGCCGGAACATTGGGTGGAGGTCATACCGCAAGCTGATGAGACCATTGCCGGCGGAAGTCTAACGGGAGGAAATGCCATGGGTTTGTTTGGCCAACGCCTGGTCATTATGTACATGAAGGACGGATGTCCTCTCCTCAAGGTGTTCGATTTGCAGGGACGTTTTCAATATAAAGTACTCAACTTTCTGACTTGGCGTTTTAACCGCGATTTTATTGAACTTTCTTGCGGTTT
>JBIOXB010000184.1:0-62630 GCA_044869275.1 bacterium | reverse complement strand
TGCCACGCTGCTTGAGCGCCAGCAGAGTCTGCAGTACCGGCTCGAGATGCGCGAGACAGGTCTTGCGATAGAAATTTTCCGTGAAGCCTTTGAGATCGACATTGGCCGCGTCCATATGATCAAAAACCGCGGGCAACGCTGCCGCGGTGATGTAACCGGCGGTGACCATCACGGTTTTGAGCCCGTGCGCATGCGCGCGCTTGGCGATGTCAATGGCATATTCGGCCCAGATCACGGGATCATTATACGTAAAAGCGATGCTGGGGCAGTCATTTGCCAATGCTGCGCGCACGACCTCTTCCGGTGTGAAAGCAGAGGCGCGCTCCTGGTCGTAACGCGCTTTGGAAATATCCCAATTTTGACAGAATTTACAGCCAAGATTGCAGCCGGCGGTGCCGAGGGAAAGAATTTTGGTACCCGGCAGAAAATGCGACAAGGGTTTTTTTTCGATGGGATCAATATGCACCGCGTACGGATTCGCATACGCGAGCGAGAACAGCTTGCCGCCTTCGTTCTTTCGCACAAAACAAAAACCGGTCTGGCCCTCGCCGATCTCGCAATAGCGCGGGCATAGATAGCAGAGTACCCTGCCGTTATCGAGTTGTTTGTAGAACTGCGCTTCCACCATCAGCCTGCTCCTTAGGCTAGTCAAGCAGTCGAAAATAAACAACCTCGCAGCAAAAAGCAAGCTTGGAATGCTGGCCTGCCGCTTGAAAAAGGCATTGGATTTTGTGGCCAAAATGTGATATTTTTGCCGCGCATTCAGCGGGCGCGTGCTGCCTCACGACAATGTCGCGCATGCCTTTGAAACCGTCAAGCTGGAGAATCTCACCCAGGGCCGGCTGGCATTGCCCATTCCCGCCGGCCTGGTCCAGAGCAATTCCTCCGTGATTGCTTAGGTTTAGGACAACGAAACCAGCCGCATTCTCGGTGCGTCCAGTGTCGCTTTTTGAGATTTCATTAAAAAGCTTGCGCAGCGGCAAATGAAAGCCTAAATTTCTTTATGTCAAAACCCAATAACTGGATTTGGAGCTGCGCATGAATCTGACCAGATACCTCTCCACCGATCTGATCAAGCTCGAGATGGATCCGCCCCTGCCGTTGCCGGAAGATCCCGAGGCCAACCTCGAAAAATTCCGGCAGCAGCAAAAGGAAACGGTCATCGAGGAGTTGGTGGAATTGCTGGAGAAATCCGGGAGTGTGGCGAACAAGAAAAAACTGTTGCAGGATTTGATCAATCGCGAACGCCGTGCGACCACGGGTTTGAGCCGCGGCATCGCGGTGCCGCATGTGCGCACGCAGCACGTGCGCAGTTTGACCATCGCCATCGCGCGCTCGCGCGAAGGGTTGGATTTCGAGGCGCTGGACGGGCAGCCCACGCATTTCTTCTTCGTGGTGGTCACGCCGCCGCATGAAGAAGATGAAAATCTATACTTGAAAATCTACAAGCATCTCGCCGAAGTGACCTCTTTTCCGCATGCGCTGGACGATTTGATGCAAGTCGAAGATCCGGGGGAGATGATTCGGTTGTTAAAGCAATGGGAGTGAGTTTCGAGGATGGTGGATGGTGGATGGTGGATCGTGAGATACTATCCACGATCTACGATCTACCATCTACGATCTACGCCCTCCACCCGCGATTCACAAAAATCACCCCACCACAATATTCACCAGCTTCTGCGGCACCACCACGATTTTTTTCACCGGCTTGCCGTTCATGAATTTTTGCACTTTTTCACTGGCAAGGGCCGTTTTCTTCAACGCCTCTTCACTCGTGCCAACGGGCACGATCAATTGATCGCGTAGCTTGCCGTTGACCTGCACCACAACGGTGATTTCATCCACCGCCAGCGCGCTTTCGTCATAGCTCAGCCAGGGTAGCTGATGTACGGACTGGCCCTTATGGCCCAACACTTCCTGCCAGACTTCCTCCGCAATGAACGGCGCAATCGGCGCGAGCACGCGCGTAAACACTTCCAGGCCTTCCCGCCAAAGCGGTGCGGAAATGCCGGTGATTTCCTGCCCGCGGCGGCAATCGTACAAGAAATTCAGATATTCCATCAGCGCTGCGATCGCGGTGTTGAATTCAAAATGCTCGAGGTCGTGGGTCAGACGCTTGAGGGCGGTATGCATCATGCGGCGAAAAATACGCTCGCGTTCGGCAGAGGCCGCGCCGAATTGCAGCGCGGGCAGGTCATGCGCGAGCGCCCAGAAGCGCTGCAAGAACCGGCTCACACCCTTGACGCCGGTTTCTTCCCACTTGGATTCCGCCTCGAACGGGCCCAGGAAAAGAATATAGGCACGCAAGGCATCCACACCCTGGCTCTCGGCCACCGCGTCCGGTGTGATCACATTGCCCCATGATTTCGACATTTTCCGGCCGTCGTATGACAGCAGCATGCCTTGATTGCGCAGCACGCTGAAGGGCTCGGTGAACGACACGTAACCGCGATCGTGCAAAACTTTCGTCCAAAAGCGCGCATAGAGCAAATGCATCACGGCATGCTCGGCGCCGCCGACGTACAAATCCACCGGCAGCCAGTATTTCACCAGCTCGTCGTCGAACGGCCCTGCTTCGTAACGCGGACTCGCGAAGCGCAAAAAATACCACGCCGAACACGCGAACGTTCCCATGGTATCGGTTTCGCGTTTGCCTTTCGTGCCGTCGGGTAAGTCCACGCTCACAAAATCATCGATGGCGGCGAGCGGAGATTCGCCCGTGTCCGTCGGTTCGTAGTTGGGAACGTCGGGCAGCACCACCGGCAGGTCTTGCGGTTGGAGCGCGACTTCGCCGTATTTTTCCGTGTGCACCACCGGAATGGGCGTGCCCCAATAGCGCTGGCGGCTAATGAGCCAGTCGCGCAATTTGTAATGCACGCGGCGCTTGCCTTTGCCGGTTGCTTCCAGCCATGAGGTCACTTTGTTGACGCCTTGCTCTGCGGGCGTGCCGTCAAATGCCCCGGAATTGACCATCTTGCCGGCCAAATCTGTAAACGGAGCCGTCATTTCATGGGAATCGCGTGCAGCGGAGCCTTCCGGTTGAATCACGAGACGAATGGGCAAGCGGTATTTGCGCGCGAATGCGAAATCACGTTGATCGTGCGCCGGTACGGCCATGATCGCGCCGGTGCCGTAAGTCATCAACACATAATCCGCGATCCAGACGGGAATCTTTTCGCCGTTCACGGGATTCGTCGCGAAACTGCCGGTGAATACGCCGGTTTTCTCACGATCTTCGGCAATGCGCGCAATTTCGGTTTGCTGCCGCGCGGCGGCGATATATTGCTCCACTTCCGTGCGTTGCGCTGCTGTGGCGAGTTTCGCGGCGAAGGGATGCTCGGGCGACAGCACCATGAAGGTCGCGCCCCACAGGGTGTCCGGCCGCGTGGTAAAAATGCGCAAGTCGCCGGCCGCCGTGGCAAAATCCACTTCCGCGCCCTCGCTGCGGCCGATCCAATTGCGCTGCATGGCTCTGATGCTTTCCGGCCAGTCGATTTGATTCAAATCTTCCAGCAGGCGGTCGGCGTACGCCGTGATGCGAAAAAACCATTGTTGCAACACTTTGCGTTCCACCCAAGCGCCGCTGCGCCAGCCGCGGCCGTCCACGACTTCTTCATTTGCGAGCACGGTTTTTTCGACCGGATCCCAATTCACCGCCGAAGCGGCGCGATAGGCCAGGCGATAGTCGCGCAGAAAGTCCTTTTTCTCCTTGAGGGAAAAGGCTTGCCACTGCGCCGCCGTCAACGGAGTGGCCACGGCATGGGCCGGAATTTTTTCCGTGCCGCTGGCTGCCAGTTCTTCCTCCAATTGTGCAATCGGCTGCGCCTTGTTCGCGCGCGGATCGTACCAGGAATTGAACAGCAGCAAGAAAATCCATTGCGTCCAGCGGTAATACTCCGGAGTGCTGGAATTGATCTCGCGCTCCCAGTCATAGCTCGCGGCGATCAACGCCATTTGCCGCTTGTAATTCGCCGTGAATTTCTTGGTCAATTCCGCGGGCTTGGCTTTCAACTTGATTGCCGCATTTTCCGTGGGCAGGCCGAAAGCATCCCAGCCCATGGGATGCAAGACATTGAAGCCGCGCGCGCGGTAATAACGCGAGATCACGTCGGTGGGCACGTAGTTGCGGCAATGACCGACGGAAAGGCCCTCGCCCGAGGGATAAGGGAAGAAATCGAGAATATATTTTTTCGGTTTATCGGGATCGTTGCCAGTTTTGTACAAACCCAATTTGTCCCAAAACGGCCGCCATTTCGCTTCCAACGCGCGAAAATCGTAGCGCCCCTCAGCGCCAGAGGTAGTTTCAGCTTGCGAACTCATTAGACATCCTTGTTGAAAATCATTGTGCAAAGTGAAAATTACTGCTAAAACGTCAAGTTCGTGGACCCGCCCCGTACGATTCCTCCGAAAATAAGTATGGTAGTAGCTCTTTTAGGAGCCGAGTGTTCACTACCGCAACGGCAGGACGGGCATGACGGACATTCTCATCATGATTTGCTGCCAAAAGTTGGCACGGAAATTCCTTCTGAGCCAACGGCCGAATCGGCCGATTTAGCGCATCAGTAATAACTTATACTATAAGACAATATGCAGTTTTTCTCAAGCTTTTTCTTGACAATTTGCTGCCGTGCAGCTCTTGTTTTTGAGTATGGCGTTGATTATGTTAATATGCTGGCTGACAACAATAGGCAGGGCATTCCGAGCGCTGCAACGGATTCTTACGAAAAGACAGCGCTGAAGTTTGCTTTACTCTCGGACGGGCGAACTCATAATTGCTCGAAGAAGAAGCGGGATCGTTTGGCCGATGCAGGCATGAGATGAAAACTTATCAAGACTGGCAAAAGCGGCATTCAAACAAGGCAGAGTTGTTAAAGCTTTGCGCAACTGCCATTCGCCAAATTGTGCCCCAGGCCGAAGTCATCTTGTATGGCTCCGTGGCACGCGGCGAGGAAACCACGGAATCGGATATTGATTTGTTGGTGCTAGTGCCGCAGGAAGCCACATACGAATTGAAGCGCGCCATCAGCAATCAGATTTATGCGATTGAATTGGAGCATGAGCAGCTGATCAATTTGATTGTGCGCCAACAGAAAAAATGGAATTCCGAACCCTTGAATATTACTCCGTTGTATCATTCGATCCAGAGAGAAGGAATTCGAATATGACTGAGCAACAGAGACAAGCGAGTGACCAGCGAATAAAACGTGCGCGTGAGACACTCATCGAAGCCAAGATTCTGAAAGACGCGCATCATTTTGTCGGAACGGTAAACCACGCTTGTATTATGCTTGCTTTTATGCCGTGAATGCATTGCTGGAAACTAAACAACTGAAGTCGTCCAAACATTCTGGTGTCATTGCCTTATTTAATCAGCATTTCATCAAAACCGGCATCATTCGCACAGAGATGGGAGAATTTTACCGCTATTTGTTTGATTCTCCTCAAGGAGGAGATTACAACGATTTTCCGGATTTTAGTAGCGAGGAAGTGGCCCTGCTGCATCAATCGGCTGCCAACTTTGTCCAGGAAATCGTCCTTTGGGTTGAAAAAGAAATTCAATAAGCATTGCCCACATCCTGGCTCTCACCCCACCTCCTTCACCCACCCAAACACATCCTCGCGCATCTGCAGTTGGATTCCCACGAGCATGTCCCATAGTCGACGCACGGTCTTGAGCTTGGCCAGATCAAAATTGCGTGTTTTGCCATTGTGATAAATATGGGTAATGGGCGTGATCACCGCCGCATTGCCGGCGCAAAAGATCTCGGCAATTTTCTTCTCGTTCAGCAGCTCGTCAACGTGCAGCGGGCGTTGCTCCACTTTCAGGCCCATGCTCTCCGCGAGTGCAAGCACGGAATCGCGTGTAATGCCCTGCAAAATGCTGTCCGATTTCGGGCTGACCAGCGTGCCGCTCGCGTCCACGGCCAGGAAGCTCGCACCGGAAAATTCTTCAATATACTTGTTGCGCACGGCGTCGAGATAAAGCACGTCGTTGAAGGGCTCGTCGCTGACTTTCACCGGAAGGCCGGCCTGCCAATCGAAGCCGCGGCGCGCGAGCTGCGTGGGCAACAGGCCGGAAACATAATTCGCCGAGGCCTTCACGTCCCCGGTGGCGCCGGGCGCGGCACGATGGAAGGAATTCGTGATCAAGACCCGCATCCCTTCCATCGAGTAATACGCACGTACGGGCGAAGCATAAACGACAAAAGTATGGTCCTTCGTCGGCCGCACGCCAAGCTGCGGTGCATGGCCCATCAACAAGGGCCGCACGTACAGACACATGGGGTTGCGCGAGTCCCACACCCAATTCTCCCGGTGGAACGGCGGAATGAACTCGCGATTGGCCACGGCGGTTTGCGCCACCGCTTCGACAAACATATCCACCGGCACCTTGGGCATCAACAAGCGTGCGGCGGATTTTTGCAGCCTTTTGCCGTTCATTTCCGGCCGGAACAGCACGACGCGATTTTTTGCCGAGATGAAAGCCTTGGTCCCTTCGAAAGCCGCCGGGCCATAGTGCCAGGCACAACAAGCGGGATGCACGGACAAGTGCCGCAGCGGCGTGATCGCCGTGGGCATCACCGGCTTCCAATTGCGATCTTCATAATCATTGGAATAGTATCTTTCCCAGCCCATCTCAAAACAGCGCTCGGGCCAGTGCTGGCGCTCGTCCGGCTGGTCACTGGTCATGTGACAGGCGAGATACATGTGCGAGGTTTGATAAACGTCAAAAGCAAGCTGGCCGAAATCGGGATAATGCAATGGGCGGCGGGGAATCGCGATGGTTTCGTAATTCCCCTCGGGGCTGCGCGCCGTGTGCAGTGGCGAAATCATACCGGCTTCCCAATGTTTAAAGCGTTAGAAGCTGGGTCCGCATCTGTTTCAAATTGAAAAATCGCATTAACGCATCATACGATTTTTGGTCCAGCCGCGGCGCTTCCAGGCCGAGCCGTTGGTGGTGTCCCCGGAGGGTGTAGCGGGTAGAACGTGAGGCGACCGGCTTTCCTGATGCAATACCGCCGCCAGCGCAGCAGCTGCCTGCAGCTTTTCGCGCGATTGCAGTGCGCCATTCCAGCTGCTCAACATGGACGCCGAAAACTCATTCTGCACAAAATGCGTGTCAAAGTCGCCGCGCTGGAATTTTTCGTGTTGCATCACCCACAAGCAAAATGGGATCGTGGTCTTGACGCCGCCGATTTCATATTCCTGCAGCGCGCGGCGCATGCGGCGAATGGCGTCGTCGCGATCCACTCCCCAGGTGATCAATTTCGAAATCAAGGGATCGTAATAGACCGGAATCTCCCCCCCTTCATACACGCCGCTGTCTTCGCGCACGCCGAAGCCGCCGGGCCTGAGCATGTGCGTGAGGCGGCCAATGGCGGGCATGAAATTGTTTTCCGGATCTTCGGCATAAATGCGGCATTCGATCGCGTGTCCGCGGCACTGTACTTGCGCTTGGGTCAGCGGTAGTTTGCCTCCCGCGGCGATTTCAATTTGCAGCTTGACCAGATCGAGGCCGGTGACCATTTCCGTGACCGGATGCTCGACTTGCAAGCGCGTATTCATTTCCAAAAAATAAAAGCGGCGATTTTGATCGACGATGAACTCGATCGTGCCGGCATTGACATAGCCGCAACTCTTCGCCGCCGCGACCGCGGCTGCGCCCATGTCGCGCCTCATGCCTTCATCCAGCAAACTCGAGGGCGATTCTTCGATTACCTTTTGATGCCGGCGTTGAATCGAGCACTCCCGCTCGCCCAAATGCAGCGCGTGGCCGTGGCTGTCGGCGATCACCTGGAATTCGATGTGCCGCGGCTGTTCCACGTATTTCTCGAGATAAATGCGTCCGTCGCCAAAGGCGGATTTTGCCTCGGAGGAAGACGTGCGGAAAGCCGGGATCAAATCGTCCGGGCGGTGCACCAGGCGCATGCCTTTACCCCCGCCCCCGGCTGCCGCTTTCAGCAACACCGGGTAGCCGACCTGCTCCGCGGTGCGCTGCGCCGCGCCGGCGTCATCGAGCGGATCGAGTGTGCCGGGCACAATGGGCACACCGGCGCGCTCCATGATTTTGCGCGCCGCGGTTTTGTCGCCCATTTGGCGCATGGCCGCGCCTCCCGGACCGATGAAGGTCAATCCAGCTGCCGCAACGGCCTCGGAAAAATCTGGATTCTCGGACAGAAAACCGTAGCCGGGATGAATCGCTTCCGCGCCGGATTTCTTTGCAATGGCGATTATTTTCTCGCCCACGAGATAGGATTCGCGCGCTGGAGCAGGGCCGATCGAATACGCTTCATCCGCCAGGCGCACGTGCAAAGACAAACGATCGGCCTCGGAATAAACCGCGACCGTGCGAATGCCCATTTCACGGCACGTGCGCATCACGCGCACGGCAATCTCACCGCGATTGGCGATCAGAATCTTTCTGAACATATGAGGTCAAACTTTGGGGGGATTGATGGATGATGGGATGGAGGGAGCATTGGCAAGGCCCATAAATCCAATGATCCATCAATCCAACTCTTCATCCCGCTCCGAAGCTAGCGACCGCCTCTTCTTCGTCATCGTAACTCTCGATGACGGTGTCGAGCTTGGCGATCTTGATTAATGCCAGCACGCGCGGCTGCAGATTCACCAGCTTGAGCGTGCCTTCGGCGATGCGCATCTGGCGAATGCCGAACAGAATCGCGCCCAGACCCGAGCTGTCTGCAAACTCGACTTTTTCCAAATCCAGCAGCAAATAACTGTCCTTCTCCTGAGCGAATTGCAACAATTCCGCTTTCAGGTTTGACGAGATGAGGTGATCCAGGCGTTCATCCTGCAAGCGCAAGATCGTGACCTTGCCTTTCGTTTCTTTGGTCAGATTCATGATTCAGTCTCCCTTTCCTGGCCGCCTTGTGCTTGGATTTGAGGCGCAAAGGCTTTCAATATTATTTCGCGCAAAACTTGCGCTTCTTGCACCGCAGCCGCAACATTTTCAAGAGTTACATCGATTTCATGTGATGCAAAAGGATACCGATCTTCGAGATAATACTGTTCAACGCGTGCGCACAAATTTTCGAAATTGTTCAACTCGACTTCGTAATTGCCGGCTTCCAGCAAAAGCCTTCTCGTATCATGAGTTTTCTCCAACTCCCAACCCTGCCTCAAAAGAAAAGCTTTGAGATATTTTTCCAGCGCCTGCTGCAAGCGGAAAGCAGCGTCCTCATAGTCACCTTCTTCCAGTCTTTTAACGGCACGCGTCCAATCTTTTTCCGCCACACGCAGCCAATCGAGCGGATACTGCGAATCTTTTGCCTTTTTTGCCATTTTCAACGCCCCCCAATCGAACTGGTAATTTGGATCACAGTAAAGCTGTATACCTCGTGTCAAAATTTGTTGTATGAATTGATCACCTCTTTCTAGACGTTTTTCAATTTCTTCCGGTGTCAAAACCAAAGGTTGAAGGGAGTGCTTCAAACTCAAATCATGAACCAGATCTCTTACCTGGTCTTTTCTTGAGAAAGGGGTGTCTGAAGTTTGTTTGACAACAAAAAGATCAATGTCACTGTCCGGCCCGGCATTGCCAGTTGCCTGTGAGCCGTACAAGACGATTTGCTCGGGCCGATACTTCTGCGCAATACGTGCCGCCATTTTTTTGATCAGCGGCCGTAGTGGGTTGCGCGCAAAAGCAGAATGAGCGCCTACTTTTTTAATGGCTGCTTTCATTTCACAAAGGAATATTTCCGTGCTTGCGAGGCGGATTGTGATCGACTTTGTTTTCCAGCATGTGGAGCGCGGCAATCAATTTGGGCCGCGTGTGCGCGGGCGCAATGACATCGTCGAGGTAGCCGTGCTCGGCAGCAACGTACGGATTGGCAAATTTTTCGCGAAACTCCTGTACTTTGGCCGCCATCGTGGCCTGCGGATTCTGGGATTGCTCGATCTCTTTTTTGAAGATAATCTCGACCGCGCCTTGCGGGCCCATCACGGCAATTTCCGCCGAGGGCCAGGCATAGTTGATATCCCCGCGGATGTGTTTGGAGCTCATCACGTCGTAGGCGCCGCCGTAGGCTTTGCGCGTGATCAAGGTGATTTTCGGCACGGTGGCTTCGCAATAGGCGTACAGCAACTTGGCGCCGTGCTTGATAATGCCGCGCCATTCCTGATCCGTGCCCGGAAGAAAGCCCGGCACGTCGACAAAAGTCACCAGAGGGATGTTGAAGGCGTCGCAGAATCTCACGAAACGCGCCGCCTTGAGCGAAGCATCAATATCCAGCACACCGGCGAGCACCGCCGGCTGATTGGCGACAAAGCCGACGGTCTTTCCTGCCAGCCGTCCGAAACCCACGACGATATTGGCCGCGTACTGTTCGTGCACTTCCATGAAATCACCGTGGTCCGCCACGCTCACGATGGCGGCTTTGATGTCGTAGGGCTGGTTCGGATTTTCCGGCACGAGCGTATTCAGTTTTTCGTCCTGGCGAAGAGGATCATCGGGCATGGGAGGCAGCGGCGCGCCGTCACAATTGTTGGGCGGCAGAAAGCCCATCAAGCGGCGAATCTGGCGCAGGCAGGAAATCTCGTCTGCCGCAAGAAAATGCGCAACACCGCTTTTGGTCGCATGCGTCTCGGCGCCCCCCAATTCTTCGAAGGAAACTTCCTCGTGCGTGACGGTTTTGACCACGCTCGGGCCGGTGACGAACATGTAGCTGATCTTCGGCACCATAAAAATGAAATCGCTGATCGCCGGGGAATACACCGCGCCCCCGGCGCACGGGCCGAGGATGGCCGAAATTTGCGGCACCACCCCGCTTGCCAGCGTATTGCGCAAAAAAATGTCGGCATACGCGCCCAGGCTCACCACGCCTTCTTGAATGCGCGCTCCGCCGGAATCGTTCAGCCCGATGATCGGCGCGCCGTTTTTCATGGCGAGATCCATGATCTTGCAGATTTTCGCGCCGTGCGCTTCCGAAAGCGAGCCGCCAAGCACGGTGAAATCCTGGGAGAAGACATACACCGGCCGCCCGGCGATATGGCCGTGGCCCGTGACCACGCCGTCGCCTAGAAATTTCTGTTTGTCGAGGCCGAAGTCGCGCGAGCGGTGTTGCACCAGCTTGTCCAATTCTTGAAAACTGCCCGGGTCGAGCAGAATCTCGAGGCGTTCGCGCGCCGTGAGCTTGCCTTTTTCGTGCTGCTGCCGGATGCGCCCCTCGCCGCCGCCGTGCAGTGCTTGCTCTTGCAAAGCACGCAATCGCGCAAGTTTTTCAGCATTCGTCATGGAGCATTCGCATCAGAGGGTTCGATCCGCGCTTGCGAGCGAGCCACCGCGAGGTCCATGGCCTCGTGCGGAAGCGATCATGGTGTTATCGGTTCGAGCAGTATAGCGAGAATGCAAAATAAATGCAAATTCTTTTTGGCTCTGCGGCTGCCTTGGGCGCGCTTCACTTCATGTCGCAACTCTCCGGTTGCATCTTCAACCAAAATTGATTAGCTTTTTCTTGCTGGCGGTTGATTTTTTACAATCCGCAGGATCATTCCATAGCCTCATCAGTCGGAGGAGACAGTGGTGCGCGAGGTGCAAAGCACGAAGGCGGCAGTCGATGTACGCTCACGGCCCGCGCGGCTGGTGGCCTATTATGCGCTGCTTTTCTTTTTTATTCTCTTGACGAGCCTGTTGTTGCGCGAGCTCGCGCTGCGCTTTGATTTGCAGCAGTTTCAAAAGATCGGGGCCCTCATTCAGCAGACCTTCAATTTTTGGATGGAATTTGACCAGTTCGTGGTCACGATTTTCTCATTGTTGCTCGCGTTCCTATTTTCCTTGCCGATCGCCTGGGTCTATACTTTCACGAAAATCGAGGAGGAACCCGATCCCTCGATGGTGCAAACGCTCGTGATCCTCACCATGGTCGTGACCGGCGTGATGATCGTGGTCGGCTCGGATCTGGCGCGCGCGTTCAGCCTGGTGGGCGTGGTGGCGGCGGTGCGTTTCCGGAATACGTTGAAGGATCCCAAAGATGCGGTCTATATTTTCATTGCCGTTGCGATCGGGATGGCGTGCGGCTTCGGGGTTTATCTCATCGCCGTGTGGCTTTCCATCGCGATGTCGCTCACGTTGTTGCTGATGTGGAAATATAGATTCGGCAAGATCTTACAAGCACGGCCAGCGGGCGGCTCCGCCGTCTTGGGCGAAAACCCAGGCGGCAAGAACCTGCAAAAACAGGCACAACGCCTGTTCGATTTGACTTCGCCTGAAATCGCGCAGCGCCTTGAGCAGGATTTGGAGCGGCAGGTGCGCTTGCGGCATTATGCGGAACTGGCGGCCAGCGCCAATACGAAAAAGAAAGCCAATGCCGCTTGGGTCATCGCCGCGACGGAGGCGGCGAAAGCGCAAAATCATATCGAGAAGACGCTTGCTGAATATGGTGGCAAATGGGAGCTCGCGGGCATACACGCCGGCGAAAACCATCACACGATTTTCGAATACGTCGGCCGGACGCCGAAGGAAAGCAATCCCGCGGCCGTGCTCGCCGCTTTGCAAGCGAAAGAAGGATCGAGTATCCGCGGCATTGCGTTTCATTCATTGAAGAGCGGGAAGAAATCAAAAGCCTCGTCGGAAACCACGCGGGATGATTCGGACGAGTGAAGGAAAAATCTTACACTTTACACGAGAAGCGTGTAACGTGTAAAGTGTAACGTGTAATTGAAGAAAAGAAACCATGCTAGAACCTTCGAACGTTTTGATCCTTGCCGTTGAAAGACTCGGCGTGCCTATCAATGTCGGTATGAGAGGGGGCGATTTGCCCACGCGCTATGTCGCTGCTCTGGCCTTATGCGCTTTGACCGTGGCGATGTGGATGGGCTCGTCTTTTAGTGCGCTGAAAATCAGTGCGCTGCTCATTGCCATGATCGGCACCATCCTGCTTATGGCGGGGCTGGTCTTTTCACAAACGACGCATTTTGCCGGTATACTGTTGATTGCCCTGCCGTTCGTGATGCTGGCCTGCACCACCTTGGGGCTGCGCTGGCTGGGGATTGTGATCGGGCTGTTTTTTATCTCCTCCATTATTTTCAATATCGTCACCAAGCGCTGCGGCGTCAACAAATTTTTGGGAATCGCCAGCCTCGAGGAAAACGAGGCCTGTGGCCTATGAAAAGATTCCTGCTTTTTGCCATTGTTCTGAGATTAGGTTCTTTCTTTCCGCCTGAGGCACAGAGCCAAACGCCGCAGCATCTCTTGCAGCTCAGCCGATACGAGAGCGCTTTGGTGTCCGGCTTTCCCCTCGCTCTTTGGCTCGAGGAGAAATATCATCGCCCTGACCCCGACTATCTCAAACGCGATCGCGGCTGGAAAAATCCCGTCGATCAAGCCGCGCGTGCGCTGCTGCACAATGGCCTTTTTCAAAACCGGGAAGCGGTGCCGCAAAAAATCAGCGATATTTTGCACCTGGCGATCACGGTTTATCCCC
The DNA here is from genome assembly GCA_044869275.1 of bacterium. Taxonomy (GTDB): domain Bacteria; phylum Zhuqueibacterota; class Zhuqueibacteria; order Zhuqueibacterales; family Zhuqueibacteraceae; genus JBIOXB01. Next base: position 49,185 of record JBIOXB010000184.1, on the reverse strand, counting down.
TGCTGTATTTCCCCCGGCAAAATGAGCCGGCGTACGAGTTTCATTCCCAGCCCTTCACCAAATTCGATGATGCGGCCTTTATCTTTTCTTACGCGGAATCGCAGGCCGTCAATTTGCTGGCGACGAACATCGTCAAAGTCGCCTCGCGGCGGCACCGGCCATGGCTGTCTTACCGCAATTTCGATTCGCCGTTTTATGAGCGCGCCAATCGCGAAAATGCCAATCAATCATTTTTCTCCGGGCATACTTCGACAACCTTCGCTTCGGCCTCCTTTCATCATCGCATGTTGCACCGTTTTCAAGGAAAGAATCTCGGCGATGCGGAAGTGTGGGGCGTGTATCTTGCTGCCACCATGACGGGCCTGATGCGTATCGGCGCGGACAAACATTATCTCACCGACGTGGTGGTGGGAGCGTTGGTGGGGACGGTGGTGGCGAAGTGGGTGGTGGATATTTCGAAATACGAAATCGTCGATTCCGCTGCAGGTCGCAGCACTCTGGAAAGTCCCCCGATTCCCATCTTCGCCTTGGTCATCAAGTTGCCATAACCTGCACGAAGCCGGAACCAGAAAGAATTTATCGCCCACGAAAGTGGTACTCCGACGGAAATGAAAAGTCTTTTTTCGTAGGTTTCCATTTCCGTGGGAGACAGCTTTCACTTTTTCAACAGTGAGTGCACTGGTAACTGGCCAACGTTTCAAAGCTTCAATAACGGCTGCTTCTTCGTCACCAACCTGCCCGGAAGCCCGTCTTGACTTTGCCTGGGCCTTTGTGTATCTTGTCGCCGCACGAACAGACGAGAGCTTCACATGTTCATTGTTGATTCCCACCTGCACTTTTTTCCGCACGATTTTTTCGCCGCCCTGGTGCGCCAAAAAGATGTTTATGCCAGCGTCGAGCGGGCACTTGCCGAGCTCGCGGCCCGCACAAAAATTGAGTTGCCCGATCGTGACCTCAAAACGCATTTGCAACGCTGGCTGAGGAATTGGTTTGGGGCGGCAATGCCGCGCGGCTGCTGGAACGGTGAGCTCGAGGGCGGCGAAAAAGAATGAGCGATGAGCGAGAAGCGCGCCCCGGCAGAACGCATGGCGATGAAATCGCCGAGGCGCGGGCGGCGCAGGCTGCCGGCCATATCGGCCGCGCGCGCACCTGTGCGCGGCGCGCCGTGGGCATGATTTTGCGCGCGAAAATCGGCATCGGTCCGGCTTCCCACGATTATGCACCGACGTTTATCCTCGGACTGCGCAAGCTGGCTGCCGATTCTTCCGTTCCCGCGGAAGTGCGGGCGGCGGCGATGCGCCTGGCCGACCGCTCGAAGCCCGATCGCAGCAGCGCCTCGGAAAATCCCACTGGAGACGCACACCTCATTTTTCGCTATTTCGGAGAGGAATGAATGCCCGGTGCAACGCCTGAACACACGCACCTTTTTCAGCAGCGTGCGGAATTATCTGCGCATGCCGTTTGCGTTTTGGGCAGAACAGGCTTGCACGTGAGCCGGCTGGGATTTGGCTGCTATCGTGTCGATCAGGTAACCCTGGATCATGCCGAGGCCCTGAGATACGCACTGCGCCACGGCATCAATTTGATCGACACCTCGACAAATTACGGCGACGGCGAATCCGAGGCATTGGTCGGGCGCATTTTGCGGGAGTTGCTTGCCGCCGGCGAACTCCGGCGTGAGGAAGTCGTTGTCGTTTCGAAGGCAGGCTATGTGCAGGGCCAGAACCTAAAACTCGCGCAGGAGCGCGAAATCGCCGGCCGTCCGTTTGCGGAGATGGTGAAATACATGGAAGGGTGCTGGCACTGCCTTCATCCCGAATTCTTACAGGATCAGCTTGCGCGTAGTTTGTCGCGACTGCAACTCGAGCGCCTGGACGTTCTTCTGTTGCACAACCCGGAATACTTTTTGTCGCATGCCAGAAAGCAGCGCCTGGATTTGCCCGGCGCGCGCGCCGAATATTATCGCCGCATTGAAGCCGCTTTTCGTTTTCTCGAAGCGCAAGTGGCCGCCGGTAAAATCGGCTGGTACGGCATCTCCTCGAACACTTTCCCGCAGGCCTCGGCGCATGCGGAATTCACTTCGCTGGAACGCGTTTGGGAGATTGCCGAAAAGGTTTCGCCGCAATCTCATTTCGGCGTCATACAATTCCCGATGAATCTCTTCGAGTCCGGCGCTGGCCTTGAAAAGAATCAACATCAAGGCCGGCAGACTTTGTTGCAATGCGCGCGCACACATGGTCTCGGCACGCTCGTCAACCGGCCATTGAATGCCATGACGGCCCAAGCGATGATGCGGTTGGCAGATTTTCAAATGATCTCGTCCCCGGAAGCGGAACAAATTTTTCCAGCGCAGCTCGCGTCGCTCTCCAAGGTGGAAGAAGATTTTCACCAAAAACTCGTGCCGCAGTTTTCGCTCCCGCGACAACGGCAAGGCCTCGCTGGTGGTTTGTATTGGGCGGAGCAATTGCAGGAGGGTCTGCACCTGTTTCGCGACTGGGGGCATTGGGATTATGCCAAACAATATATGATTGAACCGCAAAGCGAGCGCGCCTTGCATGTTCTGCGCGATTTGACCGGGTCAGCGCCGGCTTGGGTAGATTGGGAAAGCCGGTTTCGCCGCGCTCTGTCCAGCGTGGTGAACACTTTGACCGCATTCTATTCCCGCCGCAGCGTCGCGGACAATTCGCAACGATGGTCCGCACAATTGAGCACAGTCGTTCCCGGACTCAAAAGTTCTAACACCCTTTCGCAAAAGGCTTTGCGCGTGTTGTTGAACACCAACGGTATCGACGCCGTGCTGCTGGGTATGCGGCGAACACCTTACGTGGCAGACGGCCTGCAAGCCTTGCAGGCCTCGCCGCTTTCGAACGTGGAATCAGCCTATTCTCTATGGAAAAATTGAGGCAAGAGGCCCTGCGGTTGTTGCGCCAGGCGTACGATCTGCAAATGGCCGGAAATTTGGAACAAGCCGTCGCCTATTATAAAAAGTCCCTGGAGGTCGAGCCCACGGCCGAAGCGCACACTTTTCTAGGCTGGACCTACGGCATGATGGGCCGCCTGGACGAAGCCATTGAAGAATGCCATCGCGCCATTTCACTCGATCCGGATTACGGCAATCCTTACAACGACATCGGCGTGTATCTCATGCAGCAAGGCAGGCTTGACGAAGCCATTCCCTGGCTCAAAAAAGCCATGCAAGCGCTGCGCTATGAAAATCCCGAATTTCCATACGCAAATTTGGCGACCATTTATGACATGAAGGGCCTATGGCCGCTGGCGCTGGAAGCTTACGAGCGCGCTCTGTCTCTGCGCCCGGATTATAAAATCGCGAGCGACGGCTTGCAACGCCTGCGCGCGAATTTGAATTAATCAAATTTTCGAAAAGAGCTTTGAGAGGAATATGGAGTCTTACGCCTGGATTATTGCGGCCGCCAGCGTGATCATTTTGGTTCTGTTGGTGAAATTTTGGCTGCGCTTGCATCGCCACCATCGCGCAGAACGCTCGGATTTGGGAAAATCTACGGTGCATGAAATTTCCCTGAAAACGAAACGCCCTCCTCAATCTTCCAGAGCTGAATAGTACGACAACATTAAGTCAAGGCCACCACTACTCTTTGCAAATAGGCCGGGCTGAATGTCCCTCCCGCTTAAGAATACACGAGCGCTTGACAGCTTTGGTGCTCTTCATTCTGCTTTTTTAAAGAGCGCCTCCAACTTCTTTCTCGCTTCCGCGGCGCGATCGCTTCCGCTCACTTCGGCTGTTGTTCCCGGCTCGAAATAGTCGCAAAAATTTCCCATTTCTTTATCTTTTACGAAATCTGCCTGCGGCTCGCGGCATTGATGGTGCGCATTGAGGTCATAAAAGCGGCAGTTGCGGCAGCAGTGCAAGTAGGCCGCGCATTTCGAACACGTCTCGCGCCGGCCTGGTTTGCCTTCGAGTGAGATTTCGTTGTGGCAGAAGTAGCAGTGCATGCTTCTCTCCATATGGTAAGTGCCAGTGATTCGTAGAATATACAAGCAAAGTCCCGCTTGCACAAAAGAAAAATTTCGGCTACTTTCAATTTCACTGAAGGTGGATTTGCACACCCTGGGTGCATGAATTGCCGAAAAGTTTGCAGGGCCAGTCAGGCTGCACTTGCTTTTGTGGAGGAAGATCTTCATGAGCAATGCCTCGACGACAACGCCGCCGTACCATACCATTCTGCTTTTCGGCCCGCCCGGCTCGGGCAAGGGCACCTGGGGTAAAATCCTGGGTATGGTGCCGGGATTCTATCATTTTTCCACCGGTGACATGTTTCGCATGCTGGACGTTGACAGCGAAATCGGCATGAAAGTTGCCGGCATTATGCGCAGAGGCGAGCTGGTGCCGGATCAAATGGCATTTGATTTATGGCAGGAACACACGAAGAATGCGACGATCATCGGCTCATTCAGGCCGCACCGGGACATTCTTGTTTTGGATGGTTTCCCGCGCACCCCGCACCAGGCCGAAATGCTGAAGTCCGTCGCTCTCGTCGAGCTCATTTTACAATTGGATTGCGCCGATCGCGAGATTTTGATCATGCGCTTGAACCGCCGGGCAGTGTTGGAGGATCGCATGGACGACGCGCACGAAGAAGTGATTCGCCGGCGCTTCGAGGTTTATGGGAGGCAAACCGCTGCGACCTTGGCTTGCTTCCCCCCAAGCTTGATTGAGTTCATCGATGTTTCCTCCAGCCCGGTCAATATTCTGGCCGCCATTAGCCAGGCCGTGCAAAATCGATTGGGATAACACTACGCAGCGGCCTCCTCGTAACCCAAAGCGCCGGCTCTCTCGCAGAGTTTGCGCAACCAGTAACTTCAAATTATTCTGCCGGAACATGAATCGCACCCTCGAGTTGATTTTCGCCCTCGCATTTCTCGGGAACGGCTTCGCCGCCGCACAATCCCTCACCCACGGTCCCTTTGCCGGCGCGGTCACTTCAAGTTCGGCGCGTTTTTATCTGCGCCTCGTTCCCTCTGCTTCTGCGAACGTGCAATTGTCCAAAAACATTGATTTCAGCCAGCGCCTTCTCGGCCAGCCGGTGAACACGGATGCCGAGCACGATTATGCGGCGCTGATCGCCGTCGCGCAATTGTTGCCCAGCCAGCTTTATTACTATCAAGCCCTCGTGAACGGCCAGCCCGTGGGTGAAGTCCGGCGTTTCAAGACATTTCCTCGCGAGGGTGAACGCGAAAACTTTCATTTCGCTTTTGGCTCTTGTATCGTCACTCGCGCACAGCACCAGCCGGAAGATGGCCGCGTTTTTGCAGTCATCGCGCAAGACGAGCCGCGTTTCCTTCTGCAAATCGGCGATTGGGGATATCGCGATAACACGGACTCGCCGCAAAATCCCACGGATGTTTTCAGTGCAAATTGGGCGCGCGTGCAAGCCAGCTATCGCGCCAAATATGACACGGCTTATGCCCTGCAAGAAGTTTTGCGTCTGGCGCCGGTAGACTACGTTTACGACGATCACGACTATATGAACGACAACGCCTCGGCCATGAGCTATCCCCGTGCGGATTCGTTCACCACGATTTCGGTTTCATCCGCCCCGCGTGAAAACAGCGTGCGAGGCTATCGCGAGCTTTTTCCAGGCTATCCTCTCGCCCATGCGCAAGGTGGCATTTGGCATAAATTTGCGTGCGGCAATGCGGATTTTTTCATGCTCGATACGCGCTCCCAACGCTCCCCGAATTTCGAGGCTTTTCGCCGAAACGCGGCGACGGACAGCATCGAGTTCGCGCCGCCACCTTCACATTCCATGCTCGCCGGCGATCCGGCTTTGCCTGGTGAGAATCAATTGCAGTGGCTGCTGCGTGAGCTGAAGGCTTCGACCGCGGACTGGAAATTCCTGGTTTCCACCGTGCCGTTCAACAAGTCCTTGCGGGGATTGATCGATCTCTCCGTCAGTTTGCAGGACAGCATGGTTTTCCTGCCGGGCCTGGGCACGCAGTCGCTGCTGCGCGTGGCTCTAGAGCTGTGCGACAAGTGGGCAGGATTCCCAGCGGATCAGGAGCGCTTGCTGCAGTTTCTCAAAGAGAATGACGTCAGAAACGTCGTCGTGCTCACCGGCGACTCGCATACCTCGGCAATTGATGGCGGCGAGAATGCCGGCTTGCCCGAGTTGATGGCGGGAGCGCTCGACCAGGCCAATTCGCGTTTCGTGTTGCTCTTGCAATTGTTCGGTTACGATATTTGGAACGGCGGCGGGCAAACCGACACCTTTAACGATGCCTACGGGCGCGTCACCGTCTGCGGCGCGGATTCCGTGATCTTGGAAATTGTAGACGAGTTCGGCGCGCGCATCGTCCGCCGAACGATTTTGAACCAAAACATAGCTGCTGTGGCGGAAGATGAAAATGCCGCACCGGTGCAGAGTTTCCGGTTGTATCCCGGTTTTCCCAATCCCTGGAGGCTGCAAACCACGGCGGCGGCCATTCACTATGAACTGGCGCAGCGCGCGTCTGTGAGTATATTTGTGTATGATTTCTTGGGAAGACAAGTGCGGGCATTTCAAACTGCCTGGCGGGAACCCGGTCGCCACGCACACGCTTGGGATGGCCGGAACACTCGCGGCGAACTTGTGGCCAACGGGGTTTATTTTATTCGCGTGCAGATGATTGATTTGAACGGCCGCGAACAATGGGCAGCGCAAAAGATTGCGCTGGTGAGATGAAATTTTCCACTTGGCATCGTGCTGGCAAGTCCCCCCTGCTTGCCGGCATGGCGTGCTCTTTGGATTTTTGGTCGAGTAAAACTTCCACGACTTGAATGAACGCTTTCAATTCTTCTCTTTGAAGGGCCAGCCTCAATAGAAGCGCATCAATAACTCTTGTGCCGTTGGGAGCGTTGTCGAACTGTTCAACCGCAACATTTAAAAACTCCGTCGCCATTTTTGTTAAAACATACAAATGTCGCGCAGCTTGGTGATATTTTCATTCTGGTCATTTGCGTTGGCAGTCAAATTACTCATAGCGAAACTCATGCACTCCTGTTTCTCCGCTGAGAATGAAAACTCCCACCACACCGCCCGCTCGCATTCGCGTCATCGCCCTCTGCGTCTTTCGCCACGGCGAGCGCATTCTGGTCTTTGAGGGTTATGATTCCCGCACCGGCGCCTACTTTTACCGCCCATTGGGCGGTGGGGTAGAGCCGGGCGAAACCACACGAGAAACCGTGGTGCGGGAAATCGCGGAAGAGCTGGGCTTGCAAGTCGTGGAGGTGAAACTATTGGGAATACTCGAAAATCTTTTCGTGCTGGAGGGCAGGCCGAAACACGAGATCGTTTTCGTTTATGACGGCCGCTTCGAGGATGAAACGGTCTATGACCGTGAAGTGCTGCATGGCCGGGAGGCCAATAATGCCCCCATTCGAGCGGAATGGAGGGAACTGAATTCGTTTGACGAAAGATACCGGCTTGTGCCGGAAGGACTGCGGGAGCTGCTGCAGGGTGGCTGAACGAACAAAGCCACAGGGCAGCGACACTGGCTGGTGCTGCCCTAAAAGAATTGCCGCAGGAATCGCTTCCGCACAATGATGCCGGGCGTCGCCTTCTGCCACCGTACTGCGCAGGTCTTCTTTGGCTTTGAAGATAAAACGAAATTCGGAAAAATCAGTGTGAACCATTCGCAACGACCTTGGGCCGCGGCTTTGCTCTTGCCTGGCGCCGCTGCTGCATTTTTGCTTTTATCCGCGCAGAGCTCTGAGTTCGGCGCGCGCCTCGATCTCGGTTTGATCGAATACGCCGCCATTTCCGAAGCTTCCGGCCTGGCGGCGAGCCGCTCCAATGAAAATGTCTTGTGGACGCACAATGATTCCGGCGATCAGAATCGCATTTTCGCTTTCAGCACTGCGGGCGAACACCTTGGGGTTTTTACGCTTGGCGGCGCGCAGGCCCGCGACTGGGAGGACATGGCGCTCGGCCCCGGACCGGAGGAGGGCAAGGACTATTTGTACGTGGGCGATATCGGTGACAATTCGGCTCAAAATGATTTCAATTACATCTATCGCGTGTTGGAGCCCCAAGTCGCGGCCCATCAGACGCCAGTCGAGATCGAGCTGGCCGGCGTTGAAACGATAACTTTCCAGTATCCCGACGGCAGGCGGGACGCGGAGACGTTGATGATCGATCCGCGCACCAAGGACTTGTTTGTGGTTTCGAAACGCGAGGCGAACGTGCAGGTCTATTGCGCCCCATATCCGCAATCGACTGCAGAGCCGATCACCTTGGACTATGCCGCGACTTTGCCTTTTGGTGGAGTGGTCGCTGGAGATATCGCCCGAGCTGGCGACGAGATTCTGATCAAAACGTATGACGCCATTTATTTGTGGAAACGCGCAGCCGGACAATCCGTGGCGCAAGCCTTGTTGCAAACGCCGGTCAGAGCACCCTACCTGCTCGAGCCCCAGGGCGAGGCCGTGTGCTGGCATCCGGAGGGCAAGGGCTATTACACGCTCAGCGAGGAACTTCATAATATTCCCGCACACCTGTATTTTTATCCGCGCTTGAATGCTACCGCGTCAAGACGCCACAGAGAATGACCGGCCGGTGCACGCGCCAGAGCACGGTTGGCCGCGAAGGTTTCGGGGGGGGAGATTATGAAATTGCTCAAGGGGGCCGCAATTTCAAAGACGGGAGGTCACAAATTATATTTGTGAATTTTATATCTCATTGTGCGCAAGCTGACCCCCAACTTCTTAGCCGCTTCGGATTTGTTGCCGCCGGCGCGGCGAATGGCATCTTCCAACACCATTTTTTCCGCGGCTTCCATTTTTTCGCGATAGGTCGGGCCCGCGCCGATAAAGGCATTGGCCGTGGCCGGATGCTTCTGGCGCATGGTCACGGTGAACGGCAGATGTTCCGACAAAATCACCTCGCCTTCACCCAGCACGATGGCATTTTCGATGGCGTTTTCCAGTTCGCGCACGTTACCCGGCCAGTGATAAGCCGCACACATTTGCAGGGCCTCTTCCGCCATGCCGGAGATGTGTTTGTGGTTGGCGGCGCTGTAACGTTTGATGAAATAATCGATCAGCGAGGGAATATCTTCCAAACGCTCGCGCAGCGGCGGAAGAAAAATGGGGATGACGTTCAAGCGATAATACAAATCCTCGCGAAACTGATTGTCCAAAATCGCCTTTTCCAAATCCCGGTTGGTGGCGGTAATCACGCGCACATCCACTTTGATGGATTCCGTGCTGCCCAGGCGGCTGAGTTCTTTTTCCTGCAGCAGGCGCAGCAGCTTGGTCTGCACGCTGCCGGTGATCTCGCCGATTTCATCCAAAAAGATCGTGCCGCCGTCGGCCATCTCCACGCGGCCTTTTTTGCGTGCGGTCGCGCCGGTGAAGGCGCCCTTTTCATAGCCGAACAATTCGCTTTCTAAAAGCGTTTCGGGAAAAGCGCTGCAACTGATTTCAATCAACGGCTTGGCGGCCCGCGCGCTGTTGTAGTGAATCGCGCGGCAGACCAATTCCTTGCCGGTGCCGCTTTCCCCGCGAATCAGAACCGTGGCGTGGCTCTGCGCCACCTTGGCGATGGATTTGTAAACCTGCTGCATCGCCGGGCTCTGGCCAATGATGCCCTCGAAGCGATAATTTTTTTGCAGCCGGTCCTTGAGCTCGCGATTTTCGCGCTGCAAGTTCTGCTCTTGCGCCGCCTTCTTCAAAATGACGAACAGTTCGTCGAGATTGAGCGGCTTGGTGAGATATTCATAAACCCCGCGCTTCATCGCTTCCACGGCTTCTTTCACGGAGCTGAACGCGGTCATGACAATGGTGCGCATGTCCGGCGCAAAGTTCCGGCTGGCCTCGTAAAGCTGTAAGCCGTCGAAATCGGGCATCTTCAAGTCGGTGAGCAGAATATCGTAAGTTTCACGTTCGATGGCGCGTAAAGCATCCCTGCCGCTATCAACCCCGCGCACTTCGTAACCTTCTTCCTGCAAAATCTCCACCAAACCGGACAAAGTATTACGGTCGTCTTCTGCAATCAAAATCTTAGCCATGTTACTTCATTCCTGCAAGCTGTTGATGATAGGCGCGTTGCACGGCTGCCAAGCCTGCGCCCAGTTCCACTTTCCAGCCCAGTTCCAGCAGCGTCAGTTCCAGCGCCGACATCAGTGCCATCATGTCCAGGTGATCATAATCGCCCATGTGCGTCATGCGAAAAATTTTCCCCTGCAAATGCCCTTGCCCGCCGGCAATCGTGAGGCCATGCTTTTCGCGCAAAACTTTGACGATCTCTTTTCCTGTGATGCCGGGCGGCGTTTTCACCGCGGTCAAGGCGTTGGAGGGATGTTGTGGGAAGATCTCCAACCTCAGGGCCTGCATGCCGGCGCGCGTGGCTGCGGCTAAATGTGCATAATGTTGCCAATAATGTTCAAGTCCATTCTGACGAATGCCGCGCAGTGCTTCCACCAATCCCAAAATCACGGGAATGGCGGGCGTCCACGAGGTGTTGCCCTCGTGCGCCGCTTTGCGCGCGGCGGTGAAATCGAAATAATACCGGGGCAGATTGCTGGTGTGGTGGCGCTGCCACGCGCGCGGGCTCAGGGCAACGAACGCGAGCCCGGGCGGGGCCATCGCTCCCTTTTGCGAGCCGGAAACACAGGCGTCGATCTGCCATTGATCGAAATAGAACGGCAGCACGCCCACGGAAGTGATGCCGTCCACGATCAACAAGGCCTCGGAATGGGTATGCACGATTTCCGAAATGGTCTTGATATCCGCGAGCGCACCCGTGGAGGTTTCGCTGTGCGTGCAAAAAACGGCTTTGAGAGCCGGCGTTTGCCGCAGAAGTTCTTCCACCGCCCCGGGCTCGGGCGACTTCCCCCATTCGATTGGCATCGACACAACCTCCAAACCGAAGGCGCGAGAAATCTCCGCCCAACGCTCGCCAAATTTGCCGCCTTCGATAGCCAGCACCCGATCACCGCGCGACAGCAAATTGGTCACGCACGCTTCCATGCTGCCCGTGCCCGAACAGGTGAGCACGAGCACTTCGTGCTGCGTCTGGAAGAAATACTTGAGATGATCGAGAGTTTCCAAAAAGATTTTTTTGAATTCCGGGCCGCGATGATAAGGCATGGGGTGGGCCGTGGCCGCGCGTACCACCTCGGGAATTTGTGTGGGGCCGGGAGTGAAGAGGCGAGAGCGCATGGAAGATTGCTTTTAAGGTTCGGTTGCTTGTTGTTTGTTCATATTCTCGTTCCCAAGTTAAACTTGGGAACGAGAAAACGAGAAAATCCGCCTGAATGACCCATTACCTCTTTTCTTGCAGAAGCTCGGTCACTGCTTTCCACAGCTCATTGCTGCCAAAGCCGGTTTGAGCGGAAAAGAAGAGCGTATTTCGCGCGGGGAGATGGGAAATCGCGTGCGCAATTTGGCGCGACGTATCGGCGCGCGCTTTATTCGAAAGCTTGTCCGCTTTTGTTGCAACCAAAATGACCGGCAGCTTGAGTGTGGCCAGCCAGGCCAGCAGCTCCAAATCACTTGCCATCGGCCCGTGCCGGCTGTCAATGATCGAGATCGCTCCCACGAGTCGCTGAGTGCTCGCAAAAAAGCTTTCGATCAATCGGCGCCAGCTTTCGCGCTCGGCTTGCGAGACTTTGGCATAGCCATAGCCGGGCAAATCGACAAAATAAAACGGCTGCCGCGCAGCGCCTTCCGGTGTGATGCGATAAAAATTGAGCAAGCGCGTCTTGCCCGGCGTGCTGCTGGTACGCGCCAGGTTTTTACGCTGCAACAGCGTATTCAGCAGGCTCGACTTGCCGACGTTGGACCGCCCGCAAACTGCGATTTGTGGCAAGGGCTCTTGGGGAAATTGCGCGCGCTGGGCGGCGCTTATGACCAGTTCGGCGGCAGTGATTCGCATCAGGACGGCTCTCGGAATCTTCGGCGTTCAATGAATCGCCGGCGGGCGATCATCTATGCGCATGCGTTGAGACTCCGCGTGCGGCTCGTTTTCCTTGTCAGCGGAAGCGGCGGGCATTGGTTGGAGAGAATCCTTCTCACACAACACCCGCGCCAGCACTTCATCAATGTGCCGCACCATGATGATTTCGATGCCCTTGCGCAGCGGCGCGGGCAGATCCTTCATCTCGTTGGCGTTTTCCGCGGGAATGATCACTTGCTTGAGGCCCAGGCGCTGCGCCGCCAGCATTTTTTCATTCAGGCCGCCGATGCCGATCACCGTGCCGCGCAGAGTGATCTCGCCGGTGAGCGCAACGTCCCGGCGCACGGGTTTTTCCGTGAGCGCGGAAATCAACGCCGTCGCCAGCGTGATACCGGCCGAGGGCCCGTCTTTGGGAATCGAGCCTTCGGGGATATGCAAATGCACGTCCAGGTCTTTCCAAAACTCGGTGTAAATGCCCAGGCGCTGCGCGTGCGTACGCGCATAAGAATAAGCCGCGCGCGCGCTTTCTTTCATCACGTCCCCCAGTTTTCCCGTGAGTGTCAAATTGCCCTTGCCCGGCATCAAGCTCACTTCGATTTCCAGAATATCGCCGCCGTAGCGTGTCCACGCCAGGCCAGTGGCCGTCCCAACGGAATAAGCCTCCAGCAACGGCCGCTGCGGGTGTTTGGGAAGGCCCAAATACTTGGACACCTGCACGGGTGTGATCGTCGCTTTCGGCACCGTTTCTTCCCTGGCGATCGCGTGCGCGATTTTGCGGCAGATGGCCGCCAGCTCGCGCTCCAAATTGCGCACGCCCGCCTCGCGCGTGTATTCGCGCATGATCTTGAGCAGCGCGGTATCGGCAAACCGCAGCGGGGTGCTCTGCAAGCCGTGATCGGCTCTAGCCTTGGGAATGAGAAAACCCTTGGCGATCCCGACTTTTTCATGCTCCAAGTAGCCAGGCAGATTGATGATCTCCATGCGATCTTGCAGCGGCTCGGGAATTTGCGCACGCACGTTGGCGGTGGTGATGAACAGCACCTGGCTCAGATCATAATCGACTTCGAGATAATGATCGTTGAACGTCTTGTTCTGCTCGGGATCGAGCACTTCGAGCAGGGCAGCGGCGGGATCGCCGTGAAAATCCATGGTCATCTTGTCGACTTCGTCCAACAAGAAAACCGGATTGACGGTTTTCGCGCGCTTCATGCTTTGGATGATTTTACCCGGCATCGAGCCGATGTAGGTGCGGCGATGGCCGCGAATCTCGGCCTCGTCGCGCACGCCGCCGAGCGAGACGCGCACGAAATTGCGGCCCATGGCGCGCGCGATGGACTTCGCCAGCGAAGTTTTCCCCACACCCGGCGGTCCGACCAAACACAAGATCGGCCCTTTCAATTGCTGCACCAGTTTGAGCACGGCGAGATGCTCGAGAATGCGTTCTTTCGGTTTTTCCAGGCCGTAATGATCCTCATCCAGTATCTTTTGGGCATGCACCAGGTCGAGCCGGTCCTCGCTGCGCGTTTGCCAGGGCACGGAGAGCAGCCAGTCGAGAAAATTGCGAATCACCGTGGCTTCGGGTGACATCGAGGCGGTATTGCGCAGGCGCTCGAGCTCTTCACCGGCCTTCTCTTCCGCTTCCTTGGACATGCCGGCCTTTTGAATGCGTTCGCGCAGCCCGGCGATTTCACCGTCGGGCTCGCCTTCGTCGCCCAATTCCTCCTGAATCGCGCGCATCTGTTCTTGCAGCCAGAAATTCCGCTGCGAGCGCTGCACGCGATGGCGCACCTTCTCTTCCAGATTTCGCTCCGCATCCAAAATCTGCCTTTCATCTTCCAATAATTCGGAGAGAAAATTGAGCTCCTCCAGCACGTCAGGAATTTCGAGAATCTGCTGCTTGATCTTGACCTCACGCTGCACGTGCGCGGCGACAAAATCGGCCATGCGCTGCGGCTGACCCAAGTTTTCCAGGCTGAGCAAAATTTCTTCCGGCATATTGCGGCTCAAGCGCACGTATTCGCGGAACAGGCCGGTCAAGCGCCGCATCGCCGCCTGCACCTCCACACCGTCATCGGCCAGCTCCGGAATGACCTCAATGCGCACTTGCAAATGATCGGGCACTTGCAAAAAGCGCATAATACGGCCGCGCACCAGGCCCTCCACCAGAACTTTCATTAGGCCGTTCGGCAGGCGCAACACTTGCAGCACGCGCGCCGCCACGCCCAGGCGGTACAAATCTTCTTTGCCCGGTTCGTCTTTGGCGAGATCTTTCTGCGCGACCAAAAAAATGAGCTTGTCCACCAGCATGGCCTCGTGCAGCGCGCGCAAAGACGATTCGCGGCCGATGAGCAGCGGATAGAGCATGTAAGGAAAGAAGACCACGTCTTTCAAAGGCACCACCGGCAGGCGGCTGTTGATGGGAATCTCGACGTCATCCCGGGTGATTTTATGCATGATGATTTCTTGCAAATCTCGTTTGTCAGCAACAAAAAAAACGCCCGCCCCTCAGGGGCGAGCATTCAAAATATAACCAAAGCGAGGCGACAATCGGAGTGATTTCTTGAAGGAAACGAACAAATTCTCGGACTCAAGCCCGCTTCTTCATCTTCTCAAACGTATAAACCGGCTCCTGGCCTTGCACGGTATCTTTGGTGATGGTGAGGCCCTTGACCTCCGGCATGCCCGGCATTTTGTACATCAGGTCGAGCATGACTTCCTCCATCACCGAGCGCAAGCCGCGCGCACCGGTGCCGCGTTTCACCGCGCGCTGGACGATCGCGCGCAACGCTTCGTCTTCGAACTCCAGCTCGATGCCGTCCATGTTGAGCAAGCGGCGATACTGTTTGGTCAAAGCATTTTTGGGCTTGAGCAAAATGTCCATCAGCGCTTCTTCCGAAAGCTCGGTGAGCGCGGCGATCACCGGCAGGCGGCCGATCAATTCCGGAATCAAGCCGAAACGCAGCAAATCTTCCGGCTCCACCTGCATGAAGATGTCGCCGATTTTCTTGTCGCGTTTTTGCGGATTGGAACCGAAGCCGACTTCCTTCTTGCCGATGCGGCCGGCAATGATTTTGTCGAGACTTTCAAACGCGCCGCCGCAAATGAACAGGATATTGCGCGTGTTGATGTTGATGAGATTTTGTTCGGGGTGTTTTCTGCCGCCCTTGGGAGGAACCGCGGCGACCGTGCCTTCGAGCAGTTTCAGCAGCGCTTGCTGCACGCCTTCACCGGACACGTCGCGCGTAATGCTGGGATTGCCGTCCTTGCGCGCGATTTTATCGATTTCGTCGATATAGACGATGCCCTTTTCTGCGCGCTCGAGGTCGTAGTCCGCGGCTTGCAGCAAACGCACCAGAATATTCTCGACGTCTTCGCCGACGTACCCGGCTTCGGTCAGGGTGGTGGCGTCGGCGATGGTAAACGGCACGTGCAAAAATCGCGCGAGAGTTTGCGCCAGCAAAGTTTTGCCGGTGCCGGTGGGGCCCACGAGCAGAATGTTGCTCTTGTCCAGCTCGACTTCGTCCAGCACGTCCGTGCTTTCGATGCGCTTGTAATGATTATAAACCGCGACCGCCAGGGATTTCTTGGCGTGCTCCTGGCCGACGACGTAATCATCGAGCTCGCGCTTGATTTCATTGGGTGTGGGAATGCGGCCGTAAAAAGGCACGGCGCGGCGCTGCAGGTCGGAGCGAATGATCTCGCTGGCATTGCGCACGCATTCATTGCAAATATAAACGTCGGGGCCAGTGACGATGCAATCGACCTGGTTCGAATTCTTCCCGCAAAAGGAGCAGATGAAGAGCCGGTCGCGTCGGTTGAGATCGGGCATATGCGGTTCCTATTTCCGTTTCAAACTGGCGGAGCGAGACATGATTTCGTCAATCAGGCCGTACTTCACCGCCTCCTCCGAGGCCATGAAGAAATCGCGATCGGTGTCTTTCTCGATCTGCGTACGCGCCTGGCCGGTATGCTGCGCGAGAATTTCATTGATGCGGTCGCGCGTGCTCAAAATCTCTTTCGCTTGAATCGCGATATCCGAAGCCTGGCCTTGCACGCCGCCCCAGGGCTGGTGAATCATGATGCGCGAGTGCGGCAGGGCATAGCGCTTGCCCTTCGCGCCTGCGGCGAGCAGCACGGCGCCCATGCTCGCGGCCATGCCCATGCAAATCGTGCTGACGTCGGGCTTGACGTATTGCATGGTATCGTAAATTGCCAGACCCGCCGATACCGAGCCGCCGGGGCTGTTGATGTAGAGCTGGATGTCTTTCTCCGGATCGTCGGCTTCGAGAAACAGCAGTTGTGCGATGATCAAGCTCGCGATCATATCATCGACCGCCGTGCCCAAAAAGACAATGCGCTCTTTCAGCAGGCGGGAAAAAATGTCAAACGCGCGCTCTCCTCTTCCTGTTTGCTCAATCACATAGGGTACGAGTCCCATGGGGTCCTGCCTTTCGCTAATTCCAGTGCAAGTGCAATCTGTGCTTTTTTTGGAAAAAAATCAAAATCCAAAGCTCAAAACTCAAAGCTACTTTTGTGTTTTGGACTTTGAGCTCTGTGCTTCCGGCTCGCCCGGCTTAAGCCGTGACCAAACGCGAACGATCGCGATCTTTGAACGCCACTTGCCGCGGCGTGAGCTGCATGCGGGTTTCCAGCAGCGACAACACTTTCTCTTCGAGCAGCCGCTCGCGCGCCTGCTCGCGCTCGTGCTCGTCGTTGAACGTCTTGTTGACGTAGCGCTGCGGGTCCTCGTTATTGGCACGAGCCACGGCAGCCAGGTAATCCCGAATCTCGTCGTCCGTGACGTGCACGTGCTCGACCTCGGCGATGCGCGCCGCGAGATAGCGCCATTTGAGATAGCGCACGGCCTGAGCGCGCGCCTGCGTGCGCAGTTCCTCCTCCTCGATGCGAACGTCCTTGAATCTCTTCTGCAAATCTTCGTAATAAGCATTCTCGAACGCTTGCCGGTAAGCTTGTGGCAGCTCGAAAGGATTGCTTTTGAGGATTTCTTCGATGATTTCCTCGCGCAACTGCTTGCGGCTGCGCTGCTCGGCGCTCCTTTGAATGTCTTGCCGGATCAGCCCGCGCAATTCCTCCAAGGATTCGAACTGGCCGGCGTCGCGCGCGAGATTGTCGTCCAGCGCCGGCAGCTTTCTCTCGCTCACTTCCTTGACTTCGACGCGATACGTGCGGTTGACGTTCTGGCCTTCCGGTGTGGTGGATTGCGTCACCACGGTGCGCTGGTCTCCGGGCTTTACGCCGAGCAATTGCGGCGTGAATTCGTCTTCTTTATTCTCCCGCGGCGAAATACGGAATTGCCGGTCCTCGAATTTCTTGCCGATGATGGGCAAGCCCGTAGGATCAACCTCTTGGATGTCCGCCGTCACGAAATGATCCGCGCGCGCGCCATCATCTACACTTTCCAGCCAGCCGTGTGCCTCGCGCAACCGCTCCAGGCTGTCATTCACATCTTCGTCCGTGACCTCATACACCGCCTTTTCGAGATCAAAGCCGGTGTATTTTTTCAATTCCACGTCCGGCTCGACTTCCACGGTCGCGCGCAATTTGAGGCCCGCGGCGGGATCGTACTTTATCTCTTCGACGTGCGCCGGGCCGAGGGTGTTGAGCTGGTGCTCGTTGCGCACTTTTGTGAGCAGCTCGGGCAGCAGGTCGTCGATGGTTTGCTGGCGCACGGCGTCGCCGTACATTTTGTTGATCAGCGACAGGGGCGCTTTGCCTTTGCGAAAGCCGCTGATATTGGCGTATTTCTGAAAATCGCGCAATGCTCTTTCGACGCGCGGCTCAAAATCGGACGCGGGCAGATGAACTTCGATATGCCGTTTCCAATTCTCGGCGGAGGTGATCTGGACTTCCAAAACTATTCTCCTTGCTTCAACAATTGACAATCGACCATTCACAATTGTCAATTGCGAACGGTCAATTGTGAATGTATAATCACCAGCGTGCCAGAGAAGGGATTCGAACCCTTACGGGCTTTCACCCACCAGCTCCTAAGGCTGGCGCGTCTACCAGTTTCGCCACTCCGGCTTTTACCGAAAGCGGTAAATAATATAGTCATCGCCGGGATGAAATGCAATACGCCAGTGCTACTGGGATTCACCGACGATCAGCTTTTCTAGCTCGTTGGTGCGCTGGCGATAGGCTTTGTTGGGCGGGACGACGACGGCGAGGACCACTTGCTGCGCGAAAGCTTGAAAAAACCGGAACACGATTTTGCGGCGGTTTTCCCCTTCGATCGTGACTTCGCGCAGCCGCGAGATGCCGCCCATGAGGCCGGCCATGCGCCGCACGTCGTGCAAGAGCATGGCCATCTCGGCGATGCGGTCGCGCTCGATGTTTTGCTGGCTCGCGAATTGCGCAATGGGCAAACCCTCGTCACTGAAGAGATGCGCAGCTTCGATGCTGCCGGCTTGCACGATCTCGACCATCTTTTGTTCGATCGCCAGTTGCGGGATTCTGACCGCAGAGGCTTCGGCGATCTCGCCCACGACGGTAGGCAATGCGTCACTCCCCGCCACCGCAGTTTCTGGATCAAAATACATCATGCTCGCTTGTGCTCCTTTGCACTTCGACTTCACTGCGCAATTCCGGTTCAGATGAACTTATGCGCATGGCTGACCACGCCCTGAATGACCGTCTTCAATGTTTCCAAAACGCCTCCGCCCTGCGAGGCCACGGCTTCGAGGAAAGGCACCTCTTGAAAATTCAGCTTGCGATTCAATTCCGCCACGGAGACGACCCGCGGCAAATCGCGCTTGTTAAATTGCAGCACCCAGGGAAAATCCTCCAGCGTATGGCCTTCGTCGATGAGATTCTGCTCCAAATCCATCAGCGAATCGAGATTTTCTGGCATGCGATCGGCCTGCGAATCCGCCACGAACACGATGCCGTCCACGCCACGCAGGATGATTTTCCGGCTGTACGCATAGTACACCTGCCCGGGAATCGTATAAAGATTGAACTTGGGCTTCATGCCCTTGATCCGGCCGACCTCCAGCTGCAGGAAATCGAAATACAGCGTGCGTTCTTCCCGGGTTTTCAAGGTGATCAAATCGCCGCGCAGCGAAGGATCGATTTTATGGTAAATATATTCCAGATTGCTGGTTTTGCCGCTCAGGCCGGGCCCGTAATAAACGATCTTGAGGTTGACTTCTTGCACTGCCCAATTAACGAACATACACTTCCTGTTCCGCGTATACGTAGTCCCGCTTTCTTGTGGGTTGATAGCCGGTATCAAATGCACATCGATCACGCCCACAAGCGGGCGGAGCTACAAGTTTATTGATTGAAAGAGCGATCCAATTCCTTGCCCAACAGCATGCCAAATTCGACGTCCAGGAATTCCGAGGCTTTGTCTTCGGCCTCGGCCGCGGTTTCCAGAACTTTCTTCAGATTTTCCACCGTCTTGTTGGCAAAGATGCGAATCAGACCGAGGGCGACGTTCTTTTCGAAAATAATACCGAGCAGGAAATCGAAGCCCACGTTGCAAAGATAAATGTTGCGCCGCTCGCCTTCCTGAAAAATGAACTTGAAGCCATCGCGTTCGCCGATCACCCGCGCGATCTCGCGCGTCGCGGCAAAATCACCGGCGGCCAGCGCGGACAGACCGCTCAAATCCGTGGTGAGATTCTTGCCGTGATGCGTGATGGGATTGCCGTTGAGATCGCAAAACAGTGCGAAATCCGAGCGCGTGCTGATGACCAGCTCGCGCAGAATGTCGTTGATCTTGTTGAACGTGGCCGTGGACAGCATGAATTGCTGTGCAGGGCGTTCCGCCAGTTGCATGGTTAGGTCCTCGTTGAGATTGATTCACTCCAATTGAATCATGATCAGCGGCGCGGCATGAAAAAACCGACACCAAATTATTGCCCCGTCGCCAGGCGATCGGCGAGAAACGACGGCAGGCCGGTGGCGCGAATCTTTTTTTGCGTCTTGGCGACACCGTAGGGTGACCGTCTCAAGGTGTATTCCTTTTTCTCGGAATCATACAGGCCGTATGCGGCAGCCGGATTGCGGTCGCGCGGCTGACCCACGCTGCCGATATTGACGAGATAACGGTGGCCTTCTTGAAACGTGATGGGATAATCCTGCCGCACTTGCATCCGGCCTTCGGTATTCAGGTCGATCACCCAGGGCGTGTGCGAATGGCCAATGAAACATGCCTGCTGCTCGAATGCCGCGAAACTATGCGCCGCGTCTTCCAGGGAAAGAATATAATTCCACCGCCGCGGCTCGTCTGGCGACGCGTGCACAATCAGGCAATCCTCGAACTCATAGGTGTAAGGCCGGTTGGCGAGATATTCCTTCGATTCTTTCGACAACCGCCGCATGGTCCATTCAACCGCTTCGCGTGCCATGTAATTAAAAAGATCGAGATCGACCCGGCCCAGCGAGGCTTCGTCGTGATTGCCGATCAGGCACGCCGCCACACGTTTCTGCACCAGCGCAACACACTCGTTGGGATTCGGACCGTAACCCACCACATCGCCCAGGCAGAGAATGGTATCAACCTTCACCTTGTCCAAATCGGACAGCACTTGGTCAAGCGCTTCGAGATTGCCATGAATATCTGAAATCAGACCATAGTGCATGTGGCCGTTCCGAGCAGTTCTCACCAAAGAAAAATGTGGCGAAATATAATATGCGAGACAGAGTGATGCAAGTTTAATCTTTGAAATGAATTATCGCCCGTGCGCGTGCATTCAGTTCATGCCATCTTCGGGATGAAAATCCGAGATGGTTTTTAGGCGTTTAAGTCTTGTCGCCATGCGGTGGTTGAGTTGCCGAGCAATCACAAAACCGTAACCGGATCGACATCCGCGCTTACCCGCACGCGCTGGCGGCCACGGCTTTTGTGCAGGGTCAGCAGGGCTTGCGCCAGAGTTTGCCTCATGCGCGCAGCGCCGGGATCCTGCACCGGATCACTTTTGATCATGACCTGCCAGCGAAATTCGTTTTGCAGCCGCTTCAACATCGCGGGCGTGGGCCCGTAGACGGTCATCGGCGTTGGCGCGCGGCGCAGCAGGGCTGCGAAATCATTCGCCACGCCCAGAACTCTTTCGTGATCCGCATGGCGGAACAACACCGCGGCCAGGCGCACGAAAGGCGGATACTTCAACATGTTCCGGAATTGCATTTCCGCCGCAAAGAACTTGTTGAAATCATGCTGTTGCGTGCAGAGCAAGCAAAAATTATCGGGCGAATACGTTTGAATAATCACTTCACCCGGGAGATTGCGGCGGCCGGCGCGGCCGGCAACTTGTGTGAGCAGTTGAAACGTGCGCTCGCTCGCGCGGAAATCCGGGCGCAGCAATGTGGTATCCGCCGAGATCACGCCCACCAGCGTGACGCGGTGAAAATCCAGCCCCTTCGCAATCATTTGCGTGCCGAGCAAAACGTCGTAGCGGTGCTCCCCGAATTCGTGCAGGATGCGGTCGTGCGCCAGCTTGCCGCGCGTGGTGTCCAGGTCCATGCGCGCGACGCGCGCCTCCGGCAGCAGCTCGCGCAAGGCTTCTTCCACCTTTTGCGTGCCAATGCCTTTGAAAACAAGATCGAGGCTGTGGCACTGTGGGCAATCGTCCGGCGCTTTTTCATAGGCGTTGCAGTAATGGCAGCGCAGCGCGTGGCCGCGCTTGTGATAGGTGAACGGAATATTGCAGGCGTCGCACAGGCGCGTGAAACCGCAATTCACGCAGCGCACCACCGGCGCAAAGCCGCGGCGGTTCTGCAACAGAATGATCTGCTCTTTGCGCTCCAGCTTCTCCTGAATTTTGCCGAGCAGCAGGCGCGAGAAGATGCCTTCGTGGTCGGGCGCGGTTTTGCGGAAGCGCATCATGTCGAGAATGCGCACCGCGGGCAGCGGCACATTGTCAATGCGGCGGGTCAATTCGAGCAGACGGTATTTGCCCGTGCGCGCATTGTGATAGCTTTCCATGGCCGGGGTGGCCGAGCCCAGCACCACCACGGCGCGGCTCATTTTCGCGCGCATGATCGCCGCGTCGCGCGCGTGATAGCGCGGCGCAGGATCGACCTGTTTGTAGCTGGATTCATGCTCTTCATCGACGACAATCAGACCCAGATTCTGCACCGGCGCAAATACCGCCGAGCGCGGACCGATGGCGAGCTTGACCTCTCCGCGTTGCACCCGCCGCCACGCGTCGTAGCGTTCGCCTTTGCTCAAGCGGCTGTGCAAGACCGCCACATTCTCGCCGAAGTTGCTGCGAAAGCGTGCCACCGTCTGCGGCGTCAAGGAAATTTCCGGAACCAAAACAATCGCGCCTTTGCCGGAAGCCAGGGCGTGGCGAATACCGTCGATATAAACCTGCGTTTTGCCACTGCCGGTGATGCCGTGCAATAAAAAGACGCGGAAGGCATGGAGGTCGACCGCCAAGCTGATCTCTGCCACCGCGCCGGATTGCTCCTCGTTCAAAACAAACGCAGGTGCCGGCTCGGCCGGGCCGGCATAGGGGTTGCGCTCGAGCTCCTTTTTTTGCAGCGTGACGAAAGCCCGATTGGCCAATGATTGCAGGGCGCCAGCGCCAAGCCCGCTCGCGCGCAAAAACGCGGCGCGGCTCATCTCACCCGTGCGCTTTAGGATTTCCAGGCCCTGTCTCTGTTTGTCAGTGAGGCGAAACTCACGGGGAGGCGGCGCCTCGTGCGCCGGCGCAACGCCACGCGGTTTACGCCTGGTGTTCCGCGGCGAGGGCGGGTCGAGCTTCCAGTTTTGCAGAAATTGCTTGCCGCGCTCGCTCACTTGCACGAAAGTGACGAGCAATGATTTCGCTTCAGCTGAAAACATGCGCTGTGAAACTTCGACCAGGCCGTTGCGCATTAAGGCGCGCAAACTTTCGCGCACACCGCGATAACTGAGTTGTTTTGCCAAATAGGCAACTTTGTACCCGGTCTTGCCGCGCAAGCTCGCCACGATTTCCGCCTGGCGTGGAGCACGCGCGCGCAGCAGGTCGATTTCGCCCTCGCTCACTTCGCGCGCCAGCCGCACGAAGTATTTGCTCTGTTGCTCCAAGCCCGGCGGCAGCATGGTGCGCAACACCTCGCCCAGGCTGGCGAGGTAGTAGTCCGCGATCCAATGCGCCAATTGCAGGCGTTCCGCATCAAACAACGATTCTTCATCCAGCACATCGAAAAGGTCTTTTAATTTTTCCGGGGGAAAATCGATTACGTTCGTGCGGCGGACGATGAAGCCCGTGGCCACCCGCTTGCCCAAAGGGACCAGCGCGCGCCGGCCGGGTTGCGCCGCCTCATGCAAGGATTCCGGCACGCGATAGGTGTATCCGCGCGACAGCGGCAGGGGAAAGTGGATTTCGGCGTAGGGAGATTTCATGCTCGGCAAAGAAATTTTTAGTCGTAGTGGGACCCCGCAAGGTAGGCAAGCATGGAACAATTTGCAATCGAATTGCGGTGGGAGCAACGAACGCCCAGCAAATAACACTGCGGCGATAAAAGCGCGTCATAGGAATCGCAGGATGCTTTGCCTTGATTCCGTTTCGCCTTGGAAGAACAGAGAGGTGAACCACCACTCCGCGATCGGCATCTCGATTACGGCCGTTTGAGATGAGCGCGTAAACATACGAAAATCGAGATGCCGAGGGGTTGGGCAAATGGGGCGGCGCGCTTGGCAAATCGTGCGCCTCAAATTTTTTCGACGGCGTGGGCGGGCAGCCATCCCACCTTGCCATCCGCCAGCCGGATGCGCCTCCAATCGCCAGTTCTGGCTTCGAGGCGCGCCTTGGCCCCCTCGTGCAGAATAAAAACTTCGGTGGCGTCATCCGAGGGCGAGCTGCGCACGATGACACGCGGCGCCATCACGATGCCTTGGCTCGTCGTGCGATCGTGGTAGTATTGGTAGGCGAACAGACTGGCGAAAACGAGAAACAGGACGGCGGCGGTCCAGGCCAGCATTCTGCTCCATTGCTGCCCCCTGGCCTTGCGCGATATCATGCTCAGCATCAATCCAGCGAAAAGCGCCACCCAAGAAATTAAAGCCAGCGCGGCACTGGCCTCTAGGGAAAAAAACTGCAAGGCGCTCTCCAGCCAAATCAAGACCGCCGAACGCGGCGGCTCGGGAATACGATCGGCGACCTGCAAATTGGCCAAATCGAGATTGAAGCGAATGTCTTCGTGATCCGGACGCAAGCGGCGCGCGCGCTCATAATTCAAAATTGCTTTTCCCGGCTGCCGCAGCTTGTAATAGGCGTTGCCGAGATTAAAGTAGACCTGCCAGCTCTCCTGGCCCATCCGCAAGATGTTTTCGTATGCCTCCGCCGCCTGTTGATACTCTCCGGCTTGGTAATGCTGATTGCCTTTTTGCAACAGGTCGGTGGATTGGTCCGCGAAAAGCGCGGCAGCAAAGCAGAGGATCAAGAAGGGCCAGAGAGTAATGCTTGAGTTGACTCTCCAGAATCCTCCTCCCGCAAGCGCCTGGCGGCTTAATGGACCGGGTGGAAGGGGAGAGTCGATAAAATATTTCCTGAACAATGCCAGCTTCACAACGCGTCCTCCAGCTCCGCAATGGCCTTCTGAGCGCGCTCAAAAAATTGCTTCATCTCCACGCCATTCGCATGGGCCGGGGCAAAACGCTGAAAGTCGCAGGCATGCAAACAGCCGACGTAGGCCGCAATAACTTCCGGCGCAACCTCCTTGCTGCGCAGCAACTGCTCGATCTCATCGGTCACCAGACCCGCTTCCGCAACATTGAGTTTATTGCCCAAAAATCCCGTCATCGCTTTTTGCACTTCGGCGTAAAATTGCTTGCTGTCGCCGCTGCCCAGCAGTTTTTTCGCTGCCTGCAGGCGCCGGAGAGCCGCTTTGGTGGCTTTGCGGCTGCGCGCGTAGGCCACATTCGTCGTCAACTTTTCTTGCTGCTTTTGGTAGAAGAAGGCGGCGGCCAATCCCAGCACCGGCAAAATCAGCAGTGCCATGAACCACGGCCGTGTGTAATTGCGCGCGCCGATTTCTTGGAATGGCGCCGGTGCCATCGCAATGAAGCGAATGTCCTGGCCGAGCAAGCGCACGTCATGTTTCGAGATTCCGCTGCCGGCCGCCGCCAGTTGCGCCGCACCCTGCTGGATGTTGAGCGCGAGCGGCGCCGTCGCCACCGTGCGATACTGCTTGGCGTGCGGGTCGAAGAAGCTGAGTTGCGCCGGTTTGAGTTCGTGCGGCCCGGCAAAGCGCGGCACCATGACATGTTCCCAGGTCTTGCTGCCGGAAATCTGGTTGCCGCCGCGCTCGACGATTTCGGAAATCTTGGGATCATAGACTTCGAAATCCGCCGGCACCTCCAGGCGCGGCAGGGTTAAAGTCTTGATGTTCCCCTGTCCGCTCGCCGTGATTTTGAGCGTGATCGCATCATTGGTGCTGGCCGCCGTGCGGTCCACCACCGCCTTTAAAGTATAATTGCCGACCGCGCCGTTGAAGCCCGCGGGCCGTCCGGCGCTAGGCAGCGGCAGCACCTCGATTTCAACCGGCTTGGAAGAAATGCTGAGGCGCGCCGTGCGTGCAAAGAATGGGTCGTCAAAAAAACTCTCGAAGGGATCGCGCGCGCGGTTGCGGGCGCGCGGCACCTGCACCTCGCATTCCAGTGCCATCGGCTCCAAAATCTGCTTGCCTGGGCTCTGCGGGAAAATTGCGCTGCGTTTGATTTCCGCGACCAAATAGCGCTGGCCGTTGATCGTCTGCTGCGAGGTGCGTGGCCGAGCCGGCAGGTCGAAGTTTTCCACCCAAAAGCCCGCGAAGTTAGGCATCTTGGCGACGCTATAACCGTTGATATTGCGCAGCGTGTAAATCTTATATGCGACGATCACCTGTTCGTTCTGATAAACCGTGCGACGGTCCACTTCAGCGCGCAAAAACAAGGCGCTGTCCTCGCCCGGCAAGGCCGGGTCGGCCTGCGCCGGTGGGGGTGGCTGCCCGCTCACCGGCGGCGCAGCGGCGGTGGAGGCCACGATCTCGATGCGAATCGGCTGGGTGCGCTGCACCTGTCCATCGATTTCCACTTCCACCGGTCCGATCTCAAAACTGCCCACCGCCTGCGCGAAAAACGTATAGGTGATCGTGGTCGAAGCCGACATGCGGCCGTTGATGAATTGAATGTTTTGCGAGCTGCTTCTGCCCGCCGCGGCCGCGAAGCTGCTCATGTCCGGCAGCTTGGGTTCGCTCGCGTTGCGGCCGGAAATTTCCACACTCAGGGTGAAATCCTCATTCAAACCCAGGCGGGTGCGATCGACCGTGGCGACGATGCTTTGTGAAAAAGCCGGCGGCGTGGATACAGCGGCGAGCGACATCGCCGCCAATACGATTCGAAATGTGCGAAACTTCATTTTCATCTTCAAATACATGAGCCGGACAAGCCGGAACCAAAAAAAATTTATCACCCACGAAAGCGGAACTCCCACGGAAATGAAAAGCTTTTTTCGTGGCAGTTCCATTTCCGTGGGAGAAAATTTTTTCTTTTTTACAGAGCGTGCATTTGTAACTGACTACCTAACGCTTACCAGTCTTTTTCAACGCGCACGCGCCCGCTCATTTTAGCCTGGCGCTTTTTCTGCGCTTCTTTTTCCTGATTCTGCAAGGCCTCGAGCAAACGCTCTGCTTCTTCCTTGGAAAGCTCGCCCGGTTTCATTTGCTGCTCCCCCTGCTGTTGTGCGTCTTGCTCCTGTGCTTGCTCCTGCTGATTTTGCTGCTCCTGATTCTGCTGTTGCTCTTGCTGTTGTTGCCCTTGCTGCTGATCGTCTTGTTGATTCTGATTTTCCTGTTTTTGATCCTGCTGGCCCTCGGATTGTTGCTGTTGCTGGTTCTGTTGCTGCTGCGCCGGATCTTTTTGTGCATTTTGCTTGATCTGCCGGCGCACGTACTCCAAGTTGAATTTCGTGTCCTCGTCGCCGGGATTCAGCTTGAGCGCCTGTTGATAGGCCTGAATGCTCTCCGGCCATTTATTCAAACGAAACAACGTGTTGCCGATGTTGTAATACGCTTGTGCCTGCAATTTGGGATCGTTGCTTTTCTGAATCGCGGCGTGATAAGTCTTGAGTGCCTCTTCATAACTCCGCTTTTGATGCTCCACGTCGCCCAGGTTGAAGTGAATGATCGGCGATTCGGGATTGTCGATCTGCGCGTCGCGATAACTGTCGTTCGCCTCATCGTATTTGCCTTCGGCATAATGCCGGTTGCCTTCCAGCACTTGCCGCCGGCCCGCGCCTTGCGCGTGTGTTTCGGAGAGCAATAGGCTCGCGAGCAGCAGCGCGGTGAAGAGCATTGTGGATCGTAGATCGTGGATCGTGGATCGTGGATCGAGAACGATTCGATCAAAAACATCAATCAAAATGCCTTTGGTGTTCATTGGTTGAATAAGATCCGTTAGAAATGAAAAAATCAGCTGCTCGCGGCGCATGCTATGCCGTTTCAGATTGTGCCTCGGGCACAAACCTCCTGCGTCTTTCGGATTTCGCCCGGCGCCGTTCTGCCAGCAACAGCTCGGCGAGCAGCAGGAGGAATGCGACGAACAAAACAAATTGATAGCGTTCTTCAAATTGCGAAAATTTCAGCGAGGCCAGTTCTTTTTTTTCCATACTGGAGATATCTTCATAAATGCGCTCCAGCTCTGCCTCGCCGGAGGAGGCGCGGTAGTATTTTCCGCCAGTTTGCAGCGCGATCTTCTCCAGCGTCACTTCGTCCAGCTTGGTGACGATGACTTCACCGCCGCGGCTTTTCTTGTAGCCGGTGAGACTGCCACCCTCCGCCAGCAATGGAATGGGGGCGCCCTGCGGCGAGCCGATGCCCACGGTGTAAATCACCACGCCCTGGCGTTCGGCTTCTTCCGCAATGGACATCACGTCTTCGGCGTGATGCTCGCCATCGGTGATGAGCACCAGCACTTTATATTTGCGCTCCGTGCCTTCGCCCTCGAAACTCTGCAGCGCGAGCGTGATCGCCTTGCCCAGGTCCGTGCCCGGCGTCGGAATCAAATCGGGCGAAAGCACTTCGAGAAAGATCTTAGCCGCGCCGTAATCCAAAGTCAAGGGGCATTGTACAAAAGCCTCGCCGGCAAATGCAATGACGCCGATGCGGTCGCCCTGCAACTTGTCGATCAATGAAGAAACTTCATGCCGCGCCTTGGCCAGACGGCTGGGCGGAATGTCTTCCGCGAGCATGGAGTTGGAAACGTCGATGGCAATGAAAATGTCCACGCCCTTGCGCTTCACTTCTTCCAGGGCCGTGCCCAACTGCGGCCGGGCCAGCGCCAGAATCGTGAAGGCCAATCCCGCCAGCAGCAAAGCGATCTTCCCGTTGCGGCGCGCGCGGCTGAAGGTGGGCGTCAGTTGCTGCAGCAGCAGCAGATTTCCAAAACGCTGCAGCGCTTTCCTTTTCCAGCGAAAAACCGCGTAGAAGAAAACCGCCAGCAGCGGAATCAGCAACAAGAGATAGAGCACCAGCACATTGGCGAAACGAATCATGGAATCTTGCGAAATTTGGTGTTCGTCAGAACGACTTCGACAAAAATCAAACCCAGGGCCGTCGCCAGC
This sequence comes from bacterium, assembly GCA_044869275.1. Lineage (GTDB taxonomy): Bacteria > Zhuqueibacterota > Zhuqueibacteria > Zhuqueibacterales > Zhuqueibacteraceae > JBIOXB01. Next base: position 20,714 of record JBIOXB010000184.1, on the reverse strand, counting down.
CAATAGACGAACAGCTCGCGATAGCGGGTGAATTGCTTGATTTCAATTTTGGTTTTTTCGAGCTGGTCAATTTCAGCAAAGACTTTCTCCAAGCTCTGGCGGCCGGTCGCGCGGAAATACTGGCCGCGGGTCATCTCCGCGATGCGCGTGAGCATGGCTTCGTCGATTTCCACCGGCATGCGCACGTAGCGCTTGCCGAAAATCGGATCCTGCACGGGATACATCGCCTCGCCGCGCGTGCCCACGCCGATCGTATAAATGCGCACGTTGAATGCTGCGGCGACGCGCGCGGCCGTGATGGGATCGATTTCACCGGCATTGTTCACGCCATCCGTGAGCAGAATAATGACTTTGCTCTTGGCTTTGCTGCTGCGCAGGCGATCCACCGCCGTCGCCAAGCCGAGCCCGATCGCCGTGCCATCGTCGATCATGCCGATTTCCACTTTGCGCAGGAAGTTGATGAGAATGCCGTAATCGAGCGTGAGCGGGCATTGCGTAAAGCTGCGCGCGGCAAACACCACCATGCCGATGCGATCGCTTTTGCGCCCGCCGATAAACTGCTCGGCCACCTGTTTCGCCGCTTCCATGCGGTTCTTGGGCTTGAAATCTTCCGCCAGCATGCTGCTGGAAATATCCAGCGCCAGCACGATGTCGATGCCTTCGGTGGTGACTTCCTCCTCCGTGTGTCCGCTTTGCGGCCGCGCCAGCGCCACGATCACCAATGCCAGCGCCAGCAAGCGCAAGCCAAATTGCAGATGGCGCGACCAATAATTCGACGGCGTGGGCAAGTTCTTCAGCAAGTCGAGATTCGAATAGCGAATCGTCGCGGCGCGTTTGGCATACGTGCGCACATACCACCACGCCAGCAACGGCAACAGCAGGAGCAGGAACAAGAACTGTGGATCAGCGAAATTGGGCATATGCATTGCTTCTTATCAAATCAAACATGGTTGGCTTCCTCGGCAATCTTTGGCGAGGAGCCCGCCGGCTCCACATTCGCCTTCCGCGCCTCGCCATTCTGATTGGCCGCGAGAGCCGGCGCCGGTTTCGTGGCCTGCACAAAAGCTTCAGCTTGATCGAGCATACGCTCCGCCTCTTCCATGGCCGGAACGAATTTGGCGAATTTCGCCAGATCGCAAATCTCCAGCACGGCGCGCATTTGGTCGCAGGCCTGCGCATTGGATTCGACCTGGGGCAGCTCGCCCTCGAGCTCGGCGGTCGTCATTTCCAAAGCCGGGAGGCGATACCGGCCCTCGAAGTAGCGCCGCATAATTTCCGAGAGCAGGCTGTAAAATAATTTGATCTCGCCGCGCGCCAGCAAGTCGCTCGCACGCAATTGCCGCAATTCTTCCAGAGCCAGCTCGTGCGCGGGCCGCGACGGTTCGAGGCGCTGGGGCAACAAACTCTTGCCCTGGCGCTTTCGCCACCACAGATAGCCGGCCACGGCAAACAGAACGACGGCGATGCCGATCGCGACATATAAAATGATCCGCCGCCAATCGCGCGGCAATTCCCACGGCGCTTTGAGGCCGCGAATATCGCCGGCTTCACTGGGCAGAATGGATTTGACGTAGATTTCGAGGCTTTCGCTGTGCAGCGTGTGCCACGCCGTGTCCGGCGGCGCGAGATATTCGATCGCCAGCGGCGGAATCACGAAGCGGCCGGTGTCGAAGGTCGAGATCGTATAGGCAATCTCTTCGACCATGCGGCTGTTTTCCTTGCGGGGCTCGCCTTTATCGTAGTCTCGAATCTCAAACACCCCGAGATTGGCGCCCAGGCTGGGCCAGCGTACCTGAACTTTCTCGTCGCGGCTCAAGCGCACGGTGTAGCGCACGGTGTCGCCGATGGTGATTGTGGCTTTATCGACGCGCGAGGCCACGGAAACCGGAGAACCGGATTGCGGCCGGGCGGAAACGGCAATGAACAAAGAGCAAACGGCAAAGAACAAAAAGCAATTGGCAAAAAGCATGCACCAATAAATGTATCTGCCATAAGCACTGGCATGCTCGTCTCGCGGAAGGTGCGAGGAATCCAGAGAATGTCCGGAGTTTGTGCATGCCTCCCGTCTTATGCAGGACGAGCTTGACCCTCTCCCTATAAATAGCTGATACGACATGCTACTGCACTTTGTCTTCGTAAATGACGACCGCCTCCGCGCGCATCATGCGCTCGACAAGTTGATTATACGTCTCCTGCTGCTTTTCCCGCAAATAGTCTTGCGCCACTTGCGAGCGCACTTCTTCAAACGCAGGGACGTGGCCGCCGGAATCGGCTTTGCCATAGCGGTTCAAATTGGCGCGATAGTATAGTTCGAGATTGCCCGGATCGATTTGAACGTTTTGACCGATTTCGTCCTGCAAAAGTTTTTGTACGACGATATTCTTTTTGGCTTGAAAAGCCGCGGCAACAACTTCTTGATCGTTTTCCAAGCCCTTGCGCTTGGCGGTATTGTACAACAGTTCCGCCGCGAGATATTGCTTCAAGAATTCGATTTTCTTGCTGCGGTCTTTGACTTGCGCCTGCATGAACGGCGGCAGGTTTTTCATCTCGAATTCCAGATCGCCGGTGGTGATCTCCCGGTCGCCGATTTTCGCAATCACTTCGCCCGGGCGCTTGGGTGTTCTCTGCGCCGGATCGAGCATGGTGCTCTCTTCCAGCGCTTGTTGAGCGTCGGCGGAGCGCTGCAACCTTTCGAGGCATTCGACCACGCGCTTGCTGGCATCATCCACCAATTCGCTTTTGGGATAAAGCTCCTTCACGCGCAGATAATATGCCAATGCCCCCTCGTAATCGCGCAGGCGGTCAAAATAAATGTTGCCGATGGTGTAACTGATGTTGGCCTGCTCGCGCTCATCCATCGGGTAGTTTTGCAGATAGCGCTCGTACTCGGCAATTGCCTGTTTGTAGAGATCGCGATTGTAAAGCACGTTGGCGAAATCGCGCACGCGCGCGGCCGGCAAATTGGGCTTGGCCTGCTGGCACGAGGAAAAAGCAAAAAACAAAAGGCAAAGGGCAAAGAGAAAGCTTGGCGATTTGGAATGGATAATTCTCATGACAGCTATCTTTCTCAGAGTGTCGTTCTGTAAGAATCAGACTGCGTGAAAGCGCTTGGTTTCAACGCAGGCTGAGCTTAATGAAAAATACCAAGCACGCTCATGGGTTCTGCCCTCCGTCAACGAAATCTTTTGGCGCGCATCTTGAAGAAGCGCACGAGCGGCTCGATGTACGGCTGGTCCGTGTGAATATCGACCGGATCGACCTTCGAAGAGCGCAGCGTCTTTTCGCGCAACAGCCCGCGCCGGGCCGCCTCGCGGGCAAAGGCTTGGCGATTGGCGGGATTGGTCGTATCCAGCAAATGCACTTCGCCGGTTTCCGCGTCTTCCAATTCCACCAAACCGACGTTGGGAATTTCCGTTTCGCGCGGATCGGTGATGGGAATGGCAACCACGTCGTGCCGTTTGCTGGCGACGCGCAAGGCTTTCTCGTAGCCCTCGGAAAGAAAATCGGAAACGAGAAAGACCACGGCTTTGCGGCGGATCACGCGGTTGAGGTATTCCAGCGCCATCGCGATATTGGTCTCGCGGCCTTCGGGCTTGTGAAAGAGCACTTCGCGCAACACGCGCAAAACGTGCATGCGGCCTTTTTTCGGCGGCACAAATTTTTCCAGGCGATCGGTGAAAATGATCAATCCAACTTTGTCGTTGTTTTTGATCGCGGAAAAGGCCAGCAACGCGCATATTTCTGCGGCAATATCGCCTTTCATTTGCTCATGCGTGCCGAACTCGCCGGAAGAGCTGGCATCCACCAGCAACATGACCGTCAACTCGCGCTCTTCGTCGAAAACCTTGACAAACGGATGTCCGGTGCGTGCCGTGACGTTCCAGTCAATATTGCGAATATCGTCGCCGATCACATATTCGCGCACTTCGGCGAAAGCCATGCCCCGGCCTTTGAACACGGAGTGATATTCACCGCTGAACACGTCGTTGACCAGCGCGCGGGTTTGAATTTCCAGCCGCCGGACTTTTTTAAGAATTTCTTTGGGGATCATGAATCTTGAATCTTGATACTTGATACTGGATACTGAAAACTGGAGGCTCGATCTTAAATCTTCGCTCCTCGATTTTCAGACTCGCTCACGGCACTTCGATGCGGCCCAACACCTGGCCGACGACGTATTCCGGCGTTTTTTCTTCGGCCTCGGCTTCATACGTGAGCAGGATACGATGGCGCATCACATCCATCGCGATGGAGCGCACGTCCTCCGGCGTAACATAGCCGCGGCCGCGCAGAAAGGCGTGTGCCTTGGACGCTTGCGCCAAAAAGATGCTGGCGCGCGGGCTGGCGCCGTATTGGATCAAGTCATCCAATTCCTGCAGCCCGTATTTTTCCGGCTCGCGCGTGGCAAAGACGAGATCGACAATGTAACGTTCGACTTTTTCGTCGATATAAATCTCTCCGACCACCTGGCGCGCCCGCACGATGTCCGCCGGTGTCACCACGGCTTTGGGCTCCTCCACGATCCCGCGCGTCATGCGCCGCATGATTTCCAATTCTTCGTCCTTGTTCGGATACCCGATCGCCAGCTTCAGCATGAAACGATCCACTTGCGCCTCCGGCAGCGGATAGGTGCCTTCCTGCTCGATCGGGTTTTGCGTGGCCAGCACCAGAAAGGGATCATCCAGCTTGAAAGTCTTCTCGCCGATGGTGACCTGGCGCTCCATCATCGCTTCGAGCAGCGCCGACTGCACTTTCGCGGGCGAGCGGTTGATTTCATCCGCCAGAATCAAGTTGGCAAAGATCGGCCCTTTTTTCGTGGTGAATTCGCCGTTCTTCTGGTCGTAAATCAGCGTGCCAATTAAATCCGCCGGCAGCAAATCCGGCGTGAACTGAATGCGTTGAAATTTGGTTTGCACCACGGACGAGAGCGTTTTGACCGCCAGCGTCTTTGCCAATCCCGGAACGCCTTCGAGCAAAACATGGCCGTTGCCGAGCAGGCCGATCATCAAGCGTTCCACCATGTATTTTTGGCCGACGATGACCTTGGCCACTTCTTTCGTCAGCTTCTCAACAAATCCGCTTTCACGTCGAATTTTTTCGTTGATGGCTTGAATGTCAATGTGCATTACACCTCCAAACTCTGCTGTGATCGTAAATGTGACGTGTCATTCCCGTGACTGTGGGAATCTCCCGGCATCATGCATGAACCCGGAGCTTCCTGCACACCTGGAATGACAGGCGATATCTTCGCGAGCGCAAAGTGCCGTGGTTCACATCATAAGTCAATAAACTTTGACTTTAGATTGCGTCAAAGAGTTTTAAACAGAAATTTTTAGACTGGGATTTTGGAGCGTGTGTTCACCCGGGATTGCGGCGAGAAAGCCGAAATTGAAAGGGAACGAAAGCGGAATATAAGAAGAATTTTCAAATTTCCAACACCACTTTTCCGAACTGCGCGCGTTGCGCCAGGAGACGATGTGCTTCACCAGCTTGTGCCAGCGGCAGCACGCGATCGATCACGGGCCTGAGTTTTCCAATTCTAAAAAACTCGTTCAGGCGCAGCAATTCGCCCTTCGAACCCATGAGGTTGCCGAAAATCTTCAGATTTTTTGAAAACAGATAACGCAAGTCGGTGAGCGCATTGTAGCCGGTGGTTGCGCCGCACGCCACCAGGCGCCCGCCGCGCGCCAGCGTTTTAATCGATTCCGGCCAGGTCTGCTCGCCAACGTGCTCGAAGATGATGTCCGCACCACGCTTCTGGGTGATCAGGTTGACTTCCTCACGGAAGCTTCGTTTTTGGTAATTGATGAGATAATCTGCTCCCAGGGCTTTGATTTTTTCGAGTTTCTCATCGCTGCTGGCAGCGGCAACCACAGTGGCGCCGTGCAATTTGGCAATTTGAACGGCGGCGACTCCGACGCCGCTGCCCGCGGCAAGAACCAAAACAACATCTCCGGGCCGAACCTGGCATTGCGCCACGAGCATATGCCAGCTCGTGAGAAAAGTCAAAGGAAACGCGGCCGCTTCAAACCAGTTCAGATTTTCAGGCTTGGGTAAGATATTCACCGCCGGCACGGCAATGAATTGCGCATAGCCACCGGGAATATGCTCCCCAAGCACGCGGTAGTACCGGCAATTATTATCGTAGCCGGTCAAACACCATTCACACCTGCCGCAAGAGACGCCAGGTGATACAATCACCTCCTCGCCAACTCTGGCATGCGTCACCAACTCGCCCACCTCGGCAACCACGCCGGAAATATCCGACCCCAAAATATGCGGCAGCTGCAGCCGTGAGCCGGGCACACCGCGCCGCACCCAAAGATCGAGATGGTTGAGCGCGCAGGCCTTGACTTCGACCAGAACTTGATTCGCGTTGATTCGCGGATCGGGCAGCTCGCCATATTGCAAAACGGACTCATCGCCGTAGGCGTTGAAATACACCGCTTTCATGGTGATCTTATCCAATCTAACTCTGTAAGATGTCCACCTTGCCACAGCACCAAATTATCTGTCCGCAGATTTCGCAGATAAACAATCTGGGTAATCTGCTTAATCTGCGGATAATGTGGCATGGTCAAGCTACTAGGGAAGTGCATTTTGACCGCCAGAATTAATTTGACAAATTTGTGACCATCCAGAGAATCCCGACTCATTCGGCCCTCAAACCGACGAGTAAAATCGCCCACGGAATTAGAACTCCCGCGGAAGTATTTCCTGGGTTCAATTCCGTGGGAGTTCGATTTCCGTGGGCGAACAACTTGCTCTGTTTGTACGGGTTTTCACTGTTCAAAATTTCCAGCCCCTATTTCATGTAAGCGGATTGAGGGATAAAGCAGATTTCAAAAAACCTGCTTTCTCAGAATCATAATCCGTTCAATCCGTTTACAATTCTTTCATGAGCTGAATAGCACAAATTCGTAGTCAGCGCAAGCTGGCGGATTATCTCAGCAGTGTAAGCTTGCGTACTGCCGTGAAGCCTTCCGTTTCCAAGCGATAAATATAAATGCCGCTGCTCACCCGCCCGCCGGTCTCATCAGTGCCGTCCCACGTGAGCTGCTGGAAACCTGGCTCTTGCTGCGCGTCCCTTAGCATGCGCACTTGCCCGCCGCTCAGGCTGTAGATTGCCAGCTTCACATGCCCGGCCTTGGGCAAGCCGTAGCGGATGATGGTGCTCGGATTGAAGGGATTGGGATAATTCTGCGCCAGCTCGAATTGCGCCGGGCGTGTTCCGTTTTCCTGATCAACTCCGGACGAGGTGGTGAAGGTCACCAGCAACAGGGGGCGATTGCCAGCGGTCGGATTTTGACGTGAGTCGAAACGCTTCGTACTGCCATTGTTGTTTTCATTGCTCAACAACAGCCAGCCAAAATTGTTCGCAGGCGCATTCAGCCAGCCTTGCACATCGGCGACCATCTCCGGCGTCGAGCCCCACGTGTAAGCGCCAAGGCCGGTCACAGACTGCGTGCCACTAGCTTGAGACGAGAAATCGCCGCCGGCATTGGCCCAAAATTGCGTATTAAAAAACGTATGAATCCAAGTTGCGTCGCCAGTGGCGGGCGTAATGCCGGCGCCTTCTTCGCCGCCGGCATCGGAAGCGCCCTCGCCCCAATTGGCCAGTACCCGGTGCAGCGTAACCGTTTGGGCGCCGGTCAGGGTTCTGGACATGTTGAGCCTAAGCTGGGCGCTCAGGATCAAGGCCCCGGCCGGGACATTGCCGGCGATATCAAATGCCAAAAGCGTGCGCCGCACTTCGCCGTGGTTATTTTGTGCGACGAACAGATGAAAACCCGAGCCATTGCTCAAAGCACCGGTAGCGCTTTCGTAGAGGGTATTGTCCTTTTGGGCGGGAATATTGACCTGGGTTTGTGCATGCAAAGTGACGGCGGAAAAAATAAAAAGGGGCAGCATGAGAAACAGCGACAGCGGTCTGCGCATGATTTTAGCCTTGTTCGTTTTCATGAAGAATGGCAGGAAAGAGCTTGCCGTTGGTTGCGGGAAAAAACCGAAATTGCTCGGGATTGTCCTCACCGCGAAAGCGGAATCCATGGTTTTCAAATTCTGTGCATGCCCGCTTCGTGGCACGACCATAAGTGGGGTTGGGAGGAGGCGGGGATAGCCGTCTCCTCCTAACTTTTACACCTCGATACCCGGTCGCAGTTACTTCAACAACGTTAGCTTGCGCGTTGCCGTGAAACCGTTCGTCTCAATCCGATAAATGTAAATGCCGCTGGTGAGGCGTTCGCCCGCGTCATTCGCGCCGTCCCACCTCACCTGCTTGAAGCCCGGCGCTTCCTTGGCGTCCACCAGCGTGCGCACGGCTCTTCCCAGCAGATTGTAAATTACCAGCCTTACGTGGCCGGACTGGGGCAAGTCGTAGCGGATGATGGTAGTGGGATTGAAGGGATTCGGATAATTCTGCAAGAGCGCGAATCGTTCCGGCAGCTCCGATCCAGTTTCGCCCACACTGGTCGCAGGCATCACGTCGGTTGCCAGCACCGGACTCAGTTGATAGCCGGCGGCCGGGTTCGCTGAGTTAAACTGGCCCAGCACACCTTCAAACACTGCGGCGCCGGTGGGAATGGGCACGCCCGCAATTTTTGTGTCGCTGGCGACGGGAGTGCGCAATGCCACTGCCCCCGAAGGATCGCTGGCATCCGTGATCATATAAGTTTTGGCTGCCACGAACGCCGCATCGCCGCCGGGATTGATGCTCAGACCATCGACGCGAATCAACTCGCTTTCATATGCCTCGCCGTTGGCGGCAATCTCCGCAAGCGTGACGAGCTGCGAGGCTGGCAGCGCGTTGTCGCGCGAAAGGACTTCGAAGCTGCTGATGGGCGAGAATTCTTTCAAGGAATTGAATTCCGCAAGCGTGCCGGTAATGCGCAATCGGTCGCCGAGGCGCACGTCGCCGCTGTCAATCGCCGTGCGAAAAGCGCCGCTCGTTTGGAAGACGGTGATGCCCGCAGTGGCGTCCTGCACTTGCGCGGAACGGCCCACGGCGCGCGTGACAATACCTTCCACCGTAGCCACGGTGCCATTGGCAGTTTGCCGTGCAATCGAGATCGGCGAAATGGCCTGCGCGCCGGGAAGCACCTGGCCCCGAATCTCGCCTCCCGGGAAGTTGGCGCTGTGAATATTGAAGTAAATCTGGCTGGCCAATAACTCGACCACAAGATCGGTGGTCAGTGCCTGTGCGTCCGTGCTTTTCCAGACGCCCGTGGCAGTCGTGCCGATGAAATCAGTCGCACGCACCACCGGGCCGTTTACTCCGCGGCCCGCATTATGGAAATGCGCAGCGCTAAAGTTACTGCTCAAGCCGACATAGCTTACATTGTAAGCCAACTCTTGTCCGCTCGCATTCAACGTATAAGTGCCGACGCCGGCGGCGTTCGTCGTCACCGGCGGGTTTTCCTGGCTGCCATCCAAATTCGCCGCAAAGTTGATGGCCACGCCCGACAGTACTTGCCCGCGAATCTCGCCGCCGGGATTGGTGGAAGTGTGGACATTCACATAAAGATTGCCAGCCAGCAACTCCGCCAGCAGCGTGGGTGTCAGGGGCTGCGTGGCGTCCGTTGCCGACCACACGCCGGAGGCAACGTTGTCGGTGAATGTGAGGTTGCGCACCACCGGGCCATTCACACCGGTCGGGGCGTTGTGAAAATGCGCCGCTTGAATCGGCCCGCTGAGATTGGCGACCTTGATTTTGTACGAAAGCTCGGTGCGATCGCTATTGAGCACGAAACGGCCGCCGCCAACGGCATCAGTGGTAACCGGCGGATTTTCTTGCTGGCCATTCAGCACGGCATGAAAGATGGTCTCGGCGCCGGTGCGCAATTGCCCGCGAATTTCGCCTCCGGGATTCATCGCGGTGTGCACATTCACATAAATCTTCGTCGCCAATAATTCCGCCACCAGCGCTGGGGTGAGAGCTTGCGTGTCCGTATTCTTCCACACGCCGCTGGAGTTATTACCGGTAAAAGTGATTGCACGCACCACCGGCCCGTTTACGCCAGTGGCGGCATTGTGAAAGTGTGACGCAGAGATCGCGCCGCTCAAGCCATTCACGGTGACATCATAGGACAATTCCGAGCCGGTGGCATTCAGCGCGAAGTTGCCCACGCCATTGGCATTCGTGGTCACCGGCGGGTTTTCCTGCGCGCCGTCAAGCGTGGCCGTGAAGTTGGTCGCCTGGCCTGCTAACACCTGGCCGCGAATCTCGCCGCCGGGATTGGCCGCGGTGTGCACATTCACATAAAGATTGCCGGCCAAGAGCGCGGTCAGAAGCGCGGGCGTCAGCGGCTGTGTTGCATCAGTCGTTGACCAAACACCGCTCGACACCCCGTCGGTGAACGCGATGTTGCGCACCACCGGGCCGTTGACGCCGGTGGCGGCGTTGTGAAAATGCGAGGCCGTAATCGCTCCGCTCAAGCCAATCACACTGACGTTATAACTCAGCTCGGTTTGGTCTTCATTCAACACGAACATGCCGCCTCCGGTCGCGTTCGTCGTGACCGGCGGATTCTCCTGGCCGCCGTTGAGCGTGGCAAAGAACACCACCGGCGCGCGGAAGTCGGAACGATTGGAGGGCTGAATTTGCGGCACTGCGTTGAATGATGTCGCCACGCCAATGACGTTCACGGGATTGGCAGGCGTGGGCGAGCCGTCGATGTCCGTATCGCGGTCGATGAACATCGCGAGATCGCCGCTGCCGTCGTTGATGGTGATCGTGGCGTTGCTATTGTCCGCTGGAAAGGCCGCGGCGAGATTCGCGTTATTGATGCGAATCAGCTCGCCCTCGAGTGCGGCGCGATTGTTCACGTAGAAATCCGCCGTCACCACTTGCGGCGGCGGCATGCCGGGCGTATCGAACGCGACGATGGAATCCGGCACGGTTTCGATGTTTTTGCGTCCGGCATTGGTCGCAATCGTGCTTTCTTTCACGCGCACACGCTGGCCCTGCGCCAGCACCGCTTTGCCGCTGCCCACGAACATGCGCAAACCGCCGCTCGCGTCCTGCAAATAGAATTCGGAATTCGTCGCGTTCGACAATCCGAAATCAATGGTGGTGACGATGCCTTCGATGGTGACGTTGCGGGTATTGTCCGCCAGCTGCCGCGCCAAGCCTATTGGCGTCACCACTTTCGCGCCGGGCAAAACCTGGCCGCGGACCTCGCCACCGGGATTCAAGGCCGTATGCACGTTGACGTAAATATTGCGCGCCAGCAATTCCACCGCGAGCGCGGGCGTGAGCGCCTGCCCATCGTTGCTCGTCCACACGCCGTTGGAAAAATCACCGGTAAAGGAGAGCGCGCGCACCACTGGACCATTCACGCCGGCGGCGGCGTTGTGAAAGTGCGCCGCCGACATCGGCCCGCTCAAGCCGGTGACGCCGATGTTGTAGCTTAAAGAATCGCCCGTCGGGTTGAGTGAGAACAGGCCAAAACCCGCGCCGTTGCCAGTGGTGGGCGGCACTTCCTGGCTGCCTTCGATCTGCGCCGCGAATTTGACCGCCGCGCCGCGCGTGAGCTGGCCGCGAATCTCCCCGCCGGGATTGGCCGCGGTGTGAACATTCGCATAAATATTGCCGGCCAACAATTGCGCGAGCAATGCGGGCGTCAATGGTTGTGTGGCATCTGTGCTCGACCACACGCCAGAGGCGACACCGTCAGTAAACGTAATGTTGCGCACCACCGGGCCGTTCACTCCGGTCGCGGCATTGTGAAAATGCGAGGCGGAAATCGGGCCGGAAAGATTTCCCACTCTGATGAAATAAGACAACTCGGTTTGTTCGGCGTTGAGCACAAAGCGCCCGCCGCCGCTGGCATTCGTGGCCACCGGCGGATTCTCTTGTGCGCCATTGAGCACAGCGAGAAAAACCACCTCCGAGCCTTCCAGCACCTGGCCGCGAATCTCGCCGCCAGGATTTGCGGCGGTATGAACATTCACATAAAGCTTGCCGGCCAGCAATTCTGCCACGAAAGCTGGTGTGAACGGCTGAGTTGCATCAGTGCTCGGCCACGTGCCGGTGGAGGTATTGCCAACGAAACTGATGTTGCGCACCACCGGTCCGTTTACGCCGGTGACGGCGTTGTGAAAATGTGAGGCGGAGATCGCACCGCTGAGGCCATTTATGGTAACCTCATAACTCAAACTCGAACCGTCCGCGCTCAACGTGAATTTGCCGGAGCCATTGCCAGCCGTTACCACCGGCGGATTTTCTTGGTCACCGTTCAGGGTGGCAACGAATTTCTTCTCGCTGCCAACCAGAACCTGGCCGCGAATCTCGCCGCCAGGATTGGCCGCGGTGTGAACGTTCACATAAAGATTGCCGGCCAGGAGCGCCGCGAGAAGTTGGGGCGTCAGCGGCTGCGTTGCATCACTCGTTGACCAGACACCGCTCGAGATACCGGCGGTGAACGTGATGTTGCGCACCACCGGGCCATTTACGCCGGTCGCGGCGTTGTGAAAATGCGAGGCCGAAATCGGTCCACTCAGGCCGCTCACACTCACAAAATACTGCAGCTCGGTGTGCGCCTCATTTAGAATGAAATAACCGCCGCCGGTCGCCGGCGTGCTCACACTGGGATTTTCTTGTGCGCCGTTCAAGGTTGCCATAAAATACGTGACCTGCCCGCCGGCCAGCGCCTCTGGTACGCTGCCAGGCGTAGGCGCGTTGCTGCTCACCCAACTGCCCCCGGCCAAGCTGAGGTTCTCACTGGTTTCATCGTTTCCGGTGATGCCGTTGCCGCCCGTGAGCGTTTCACCCGCTTCAAGAGTGGCACGCGCGGCACTTTCACCGTTGTCATGCGGGTCAAGGTCGGCGTCGTTATCCGCATTGACGACGGATTGATTTGCAACCGGCGTATCGTTTTGATAAGTGCTCGCGTCGCTATCCGCGTCCGGGCCGTCAATCGCCAAACCGGATTTGTCCACGGCCGTGCCTTTGTTGCCCCACACCACGTAATCGACGTCTTGTACGAGATCGCTGGTGCCATCCCAGGTGAAGAGCACGATGGTTTCGCTGCCGTTGGTCAAGCCCGCGCCGCTGCCGACCTCGATGCCAGCCATATTCGTGACATTGGGATCGGCGTCGAGGATTTCGTAATCCGCCGCGCGAGCATACGTCGTTTGAAAGCCCGAGCCGCTCAAGGCCACGGTGATCACTCCACCCGGCGCAATGCTTGCACCGTCGGGAAATTTCACCAGAAAATCCGAAGCAATGACAGACAGGGAGTCGGCGCCGTAGCCGACATTTACGTAATCGTTGTCGTTGTTGAAAATATCGTCGGTGAGATAATAGTGCGACAGGTCGATAGTGGCCGAAGTCGGATTGAAAATCTCAATGAATTCACCAGGTGTCGGCGTCACCGCGAATTCGGAGATGAGTAGATGATCGTTTTGACCAAAGGCCGGCGCGGCGGCGCAAAGCCAGATCAGGCCGAGTACGAAAAGGCCTCGTAGCAATCGCATGAGCATTCTCCTTGCATGTAGTGAAACTGGAAAGGTGAATTAAGATTGGAAGATGTGGGTGAGCAGGCAAGGCGTGCAGTGGCAAGAACAACGGAATAGCGGACGGCTCCGGTTGCTCCGGATACAACACCCATTACTGACCTACCCTTCGTGAAAAGCCGATACAAATGTCAGCGGCCGAACGCGCCCGGCGGAGTTGTACGCTCAGAGAAGACGGCGTCTGCAATAATTAGGCGGGGAAATGATAAAATATTCCTGGTGAAAGTCAAGTCTGAAAATACGAAAGATTTTCAATTCAATCCGTGTCCTTCTTGATCAAAGCACGGCGCCGCATTGCCGCAGCAGCCGGAAGGCATTCTCAGAGAGGATGGCTTCTTGTGTTTTTTGTGGCAGCGGCAGCGCGAGAAAAGCGTCAATGTTCTTACGCATGTCCATCACCCCCGGGCTGGGCCAGTCCGTGCCCCACAGGGTTTTGTCTGCGATTTCTTCGAGACGTGGCAAATACTCCAGTAGTTTTTTGGGCGGGATGCCGGAAATATCGATATGCACGTTTTTATGCCGTCGCAAGAGAAAGAAAGTTGTGTCCACATGTAAAGGCCGGCCCGCGTGCGCGATGACGATTTTGAGATTGGGAAAATCCACTGCGACGTCATCAATGGGCATGGTGTCCGCAAACACATTTCTCGCGCCGGGAAAAATGCTGGTGCCGCCATGAAACATGATCAGCATGTTTTCTTCTTCCGCGCGGCGGTAGAGATCTTGCTGTGCCGTGTGGCCGTAGCGATAGGCATTGGCCGCGATATTCTGATGCGGCGGATGCACTTTCAAACAGCGAATGCCGAGCTGCAGCAAGCGCGTCATTTCGCCATCGACGTCATCACAAAAACGCGGATGCACACCGCCAAAAGCGATCAGGCGCTGCGGGTTCATCTGGCAATAGTTCGCCACGAAGTCATTCGTCGCCGCGGTGAAACCCATCAAATCTGGGCTGGGATAATTGATCAACCCCACGGCCTCGACGCCGTTGGCATCCAAAAACTCCAAAAAGGCTTGGGGCGATTGCATGAATTTTTCAATTGCCGCCAGGTCTTTTCGGCCGGCGGTCATGATCTCCCGCACGCCGGGCTTGAGCTGCTCCCAGGGCTGGATGTGGACGTGAATGTCGATGATGGACATGTTATTTCCAATCAGCTCAACTGACCGGTCACTTCTGTGCCGTGTAATGTTGCCAACCGAGGCATCAATGCACAACGCAGCGCCCAGGTATTGGCCTGCCGCGCGTGCCCCAGCCAGCTCATCAGGGATTGCCGGATTTCGAGCAAAGAGGTCTTCTTCAGTTGATAAAGCCGTATCAGGCGCCGCATGCGCCGCGCACAACGCCGCACATTTTCACGCGCCAACAGTCGGTGCGCGGGAAAGACAATTTGACCTAAGAATCTTTGCCCTCGTTGCACGGGCCGAATTTGGCACTTCTCCCGATACAACCGCAAGCGAAACTCATTTAGATACGCTTGTAGGGGCGGTAAGAGCGATTGCAAATAAGACGGTGAATCGGCCAGAATAACGGCATCGTCAACATAGCGGGCATAGAAACGGCAGCGCAGGTTTTCTTTGGCAAAATGATCAAAGGGGTTCAAGTAAACATTTGCAAAGAATTGGCTGGTCAAATTGCCGATGGGCAGGCCACGCCGTCTTTGAAACGGGGTGAATAGATCATCGCCGGGAAAATACCAATTGGTTTCCATTTGCGGATTACTGCCGTCGATGATTTTATCGATCAGCCATAAAGTTTCACGATCGGCGATGACTCGCCGGACCTCTCCCTTCAAAATTTCATGATCGATGCTGGGAAAATATTGGCGCAAATCCAGCTTCAAAACGTAATTCGCCTGCCGCATGAACTGCTGCAGGCGGCGGATGGCGGCATGCGTGCCTTTACCTGCGCGATTAGCATAGCTGTCAAAAATGAAACGTCGCTCGAACAAGGGGCCGATGACGTTGATGAGCATGTGGTGCACGATGCGGTCGCAGAACGGCGCGGCACTAATCAAACGCTTTTTCGGTTCGTGGATGAAGAAGGCGCGATATTCGCCGGGTTGATAACTGAAGGTGCGCAGCTCGTGCAGCACTTGCAGTGCGTTGCGCTCGAAATCATGAAAGAACGCGAGCACGTGGGGGCGAAAACGCTTGCTCGCCGCGGCTTTACGGGCAGACAAAATCAAATTCTCGAACGAACAGATTTGAGCGTAGAGGTTTTTGTGAGTCTTCATGAAAAGTAGCCCCGGCCCTCGTGGGCCGCTTTTCTTGCACGCAAGCATGAGTGAATCATAATGCCCCACAAGGGGGTAGGACTACTTGGACGCGGCGGCGCGTTCGAAACCGAAAAACCGGCCCTACCAGCGCCGCCAAGCCCGTACCGGCCATACCGGTGGAGAAGCCGATACGACCGGACTTTGTTTGTGTGCCGCACGCTCACTTTTCATGCGGCCCAACCGGAGGGAGCTTTGTCATGTTCCGGCGCCATCCGCCAGTCCGTAAACGGGCGGCATTGGCGTGCCGGAACCCGGCAGCGGAACTTGATTCGACGCGCGCCACTACGCGGAAGCCGTTGTTGTTGTTCCTGTTGTCAGGGTTGTTCCTGTTACGCTGCGAACCGCGAAGCGCGCTTTCGGCTCCACCCCTTAAATTAGTGAAGTCCGCTTACTTCTGCCCGCTTTGTTGCTTTATCCAGCCGCCCAGCATTCTGCCGATTTCATCCAAGCTTTGAGCAGCAAATTCGTACGAATTCGTGTTGATAAATTGCTGTTCGTGGCTCAAGCGAATGAGCAGGCGCACTTTGATCAATGCTTCATCTGCGGCCTGCAACAGCGGCAGCTTGGCATGGCGGTGGTTGGCAACCACCATGTTTTCGAGAAATTGCAGGAAAACGTTTTCCAAGCGCACCGCAATGGAAAATCGATGGCTCTTGGGAAACTTGCCCGTGTGCCCCATGAGCCATTTGCAGAAATCATAGCTTTTCTGAATGACTTTGAGCTCTTCGGCCATGATCAGCCTCCTCGTTCACTGCCCGGACGCTGCGAGCGCCAGTGCAGTACAATTTTCAAAAAAATTTCGAGGCAAAAGCTTTTCAGATTATCAAGTATCAGATTAACAAATTTTCAAGACTCGACGCGCGCCACTACGCGGAAGCCGATGTAGTCGACCCAGTCGACAGGGCCGTACCCGTAACGCTGCGAACCGCGAAGCGCACTTGCTTCAGTGTAATAGGCTCCGCCACGCAAGGCACGCAAGTTCCCCGATTTGATCTTTCGCCAATCCCCCAATAATTCAGGATTCTTATCCAGAACAAAATCTGGCTCGTCGTGTCCATTCAAGCACCATTCCCAGACATTGCCGGCCATGTCCATCAAACCTTCCGGCGTTGCGCCCGCCGGATAAGAACCCACCGGCGTGGTGTGATCGATTTTCTTCCCAAAATTCGCACGCGTTTCATCCGGCTTCTCATTGCCCCAAGGATATTCTCGTTTGTCCCCCGTCGCCGCCCACTCCCATTCGATCTCCGTTGGCAACCTAAAACTCAAACTTTCTTTTTGCCCTTTGCCATTTGCTTTTTGCTGTGCAGTAAGCCATTCGCAATAGGCCATGGCGCTGTACCAGGTAATGCCCATGACTGGCTGATCGTCACCGAGAAAGCGTTTGTCATCAACCCGAATACGATAATCCTCGCGCAGCTTTTTGGGCAACGATTCCAAGAACATGCGATAGCGTTTGATAGTAACCGGGAATTTGGCAAAATACAAATCCGGCACGGCGACTTTCTTTTTCGTGAAGGAAAATGCGTATTCACCGCTGCGAGTGAGAAGGTATTCAGCGTTTTCTTCGGTGGGATTGAAGAAGCGATCCGGCGTTTTGCCGATCACTGCCGGGGGCCTTTCCGACCATTCGATCAGAATCATTTCCGCCAGTTGGCGCAAGCGTGGTTCTTTGTCAGCGTGCACGAATTTGACCAATTCTTTCACCGCCTCGGGCAGAGGCGGTCCACCGGGCCGTCTCAATAGCCGCACGCATTGCAACGCATTGTAGCGTTTCTGCCAGCTCAAGCGTTTGTCGCGCAGCACTTTTTCAAATGGCGCCAGCGGCTTTACCGCAGCTTCGTGCAGCATTTGCAAAAGCAGAGGCGAGGTGGGGCCGTCGTTCTTTTCGTGCTTGAGAAAATACTCCAAAAACGCGGGAAAAATTTCGGGGCTGGTGAGGCCGGCGCTGAACAAAATGCTTTCGCGCCACCAATCGTCGCCGAAATTTTTCACCAAAATCCCGGCCTCATTTTGGTTGGCAATTTCAATGGCCGCGAGAAATTCGCGAAACGATTTGTGCTGGAAAGTATAGGTCTCCGCGCCCGCACCGACCAGCACGCCGGCGCGGTCGCGAATGTTTTCGAGAAACTCGCCAGGCTCAGTTCCGGGCCGCACTTCCTGCAATTTGCCCGCAATTTGTTTTTCGATCTCAGCGGCCGGCGCTTCGTCTTTCCGGCCTTCGTTTTGCATCCACAAAGCCAGCGGCCGCAGCACCAGACGCGCTTTGGCCGCGCTCAACAGCGGCTCGATCTTTTTGTTGCGGTCGCGGTGATCGAGCAAGTAGTCGATGCAGCGGCTGTACAGCTCGACGCGCTCGCCGGAGAGGCTACCCTGCTCTTTCCAAATGATGGCCATGATTTGCAGCAACACGGGGATGCTGGCCATGTCGGCCAACGCGCGGTTTTCTTCTTTGGCCAAAAATTCCACCACCTGCCCGGCATCTGCTTTGGCTTCACTTTGAATTTCCTGTACTCTCAGCGGATCTTCGGCTTGCTGCGCTTCCAGCCTTTCCAGCCCGGCGGCATGAAACCATTGCTGCAAAAACGTGTTCTGCTGCGTGGCATTGAGATCGAGCACGTCGGCGCGCGTGTGCGGCGTTTGCAGGGCCACGCCCTCGGCCTCACGATAGCCGGTAAAGCGGCAGGTGACCACGAAAGTGGATTCACCATAGGCGGACGCGGCTTTATCGATCCACTCGCAAATCTGGCGGCGCGTTCTCAAATCGCTGACTTCGTCGAGGCCATCCAGCAACACCAACGCGCCGGGTTGATGCAACCAGCCGGCAAAGTTTTTAGCAGAAATACTTTGATTGTGAGTTTTGACCCAGATCGAGAGCGCCTCGGTGAAAGGCCTGGAAGGGTCGATTTGGCGCAACGGCACAAAAATCGGAATCAACGGCTGTTGCAGACAAATGCGCTCGCGGCTGGTGGCGTCGAGGCAACAGACCGCAAAGTATTTGAGCAGCGTGGTTTTGCCGGAGCCGGGCCCGCCGAGCAAGAGCAGAGATTTTTTCTTTTGCATCGCGCGCTGCAAAACTTGCGGCGGCGTGAAATCGCGCGACTCACGTTCTTCGACCTCGGGCAAGCGTTTCAAATCCATCTCGCGCCCATGATCCGAAAAGCGTAGCGAAACGAACACATCCAACAGGCGCACATCAATATTAGCGTGGGAAAGAAAGCCGAAGAGGCGAATGCGACCATGCTCGCGCTGAACGAAATCGAGATAGTTTTTCTCAGCGGTGGCCAGCAAGGAATCATGCTTTGCCGCGGGCGTAACAAAATTGACAACGATGTTGCCAGCCGCCTGAACATTTTCGAGCTTGACACTTTTGCTGAGTGCGTCACCTTCGCCTACAAGCGTAACGCTTTCATGACCAGCCCGGATGTTCGCCACAACCGACAAGCGGCTTCCCGCTTGCTTGATAGCCGTCTGCAGGGTCTCGGTAAACCATAGTTGTTCTTTGGGGGAGGGGTAATTTTGATGAAAAGCCTGCTGTGACAGCGTTAAGGCATCCATTTTTTCCAGCAAATCGTCGATCACTTGGCGAACTGCAGCGGAATTTGTTGCAGCTTGCTGCAGCAGGCGCATGCGCTCGGCCTCGCTCTTTCGTTGGCGGAATTCTTCCAGCACGTTGCTAATCGCTTCAATACCCAAATCGCCGAGCACTTTGCCAAGCGCCAAAACCGCGGCGGTGTAGTTGGGCGCGTTAACGACTTCGCCGAAGGCAGTCGCGCCCAACAGCCAATAAAGATGATCCGGTTTGTTTTCGGGCAGGCGCTGGTGCAGATTGACGCACAGCTTGAGCCAGGTTTCGGAAAATTTTTGTTTGAGAGTATCGAGAAAGGCCATTGCCCCATTGCTCCTAAAAATATCTCGCTGTAAAAATTACTTCCCTTGACGAACCGAGCTATTACGCAACCGTCCAATCTGCCATGCGCAGATTGGGCACTTTACCAAAATCGCGAAGGTTGCTCGTCAACAGCGTCGCATTTTGAGATAGAGCAATGCCGGCAATGCGTAAATCCAGCGTGCCGATGCGTATCTTTTGCTGCTTGAGTTGCTCGGCAAGCCCGGCGGCTTTTTGATCGAAAGGAAGGATTTGGGAGAGGCTGAAGGATTGAATGAGTTGTTCCAATTTTGCATAGGCTGTTATCAACGCTGTGACGGTAGCGGCTTTGTTGATAAAAGCCCTCCAACCTTGAAATTGTTCCTGAAAACTGATGATGGTAGTGAAGATCAGGTCGGGGGAATGCTGAGATAGTCTGAGGGAAAGATGGCCGAAGGCAGGCTCGGATCGCCGTTGCAAAATGCTCAAGTGATCAGTGTCGAGAATAAAATACCTCATGATTTCACGTCGGCTCGTTCCTGCTCACGAATAGCCTGCCCCAAAACCGAGATTTCATCAAAAGCCGGGTCATTTTCAAATACACCTGAAATTTCCTGCCACCAAGCTTGTTTTCCCTTTCCAGATAGCCGGGATTTAAGCTGCAGCAGATCCTTTTCAAGAATCGTGACACGCTCTTCTAAAGTCGGGATATTTCTTGACATGACAAGCTCCGTCCTTTTAGGCAAAAATAGCGATACTAATCGTGCTTATCAAGTACCTTTTTCAACCACCGTCCGGACATCATCAGCGCCCGGACGGCGACTCAGGTTATTTCGGTTTGTCAATCATTGAAATGCGAAATCCGCGCCCATCCGCCCGATCCGCGAAATCCGCGTTCTATTTCTTCGTTTTCGGCGCCACGCTCATAATCTTCTTCATCCCCACCTCATCAACATTTAGCCCGAGTTCGACACTTCAATTTTTTTTTGCCTAGGTTTCGTACGGAGATAATAGAGCTATCACCATTTTTGGTGCGAAATGCCATGTAGTGAAAACCT
>JBIOXB010000183.1:0-18135 GCA_044869275.1 bacterium | reverse complement strand
ACAGATCGCCAAATGAGAACATGAAAGAAATCGGTGAAGTGTTTCGCGGCCTGGTGAAATACGCTGAAGACAAAGGCGTGCGCCTGATGATCGAAAACTGCCCGATGGAAAACTGGCAACGCTTCGGATTGCCCGGCAATTTCGCCTATTCCCCCGAGCTTTGGGAAGCGCTCTTCAACGAAGTACCGAGCGACAATTTCGGCTTGAACTTCGATCCCTCGCATCTCTACTGGCTCGGCATTGATTATGTTCAATGCGTCAAAGATTTTAGTAAAAAAATCTTTCACGTGCATGCGAAAGACACGGAAATACTGCACGAGGGAAAGAGCCGCTACGGCATCTTTGGGCGTCAGCTCGATCCTATACCGTGGAAATCAGGCTGGTGGCGCTATCGCGTTCCCGGTCTGGGAGAAATAGGTTGGCGTAAATTTATCTCAACGCTGCAAGAGATGGGGTATGATTTTGCGTTGTCCCTAGAGCATGAAGATCCAATTTGGCAGGGCAGCGAAGAAAAGGTGCAACAAGGGCTAGTGTTAGGTCAAAAGCATCTTTCACAATTTGTAATTTAACACAGGATTGATGGAATGTTGGATTAGTGGATTGTTGGATTACTGGATTATTGGATTGCTGGATTGCTGGAATCCAACAATCCAATAATCCATCCTTCCATCAATCCATCGGTCCATCGATCCATCTGCCATGATACTATGCGCCA
Organism: bacterium; assembly: GCA_044869275.1. Classification (GTDB taxonomy): domain Bacteria; phylum Zhuqueibacterota; class Zhuqueibacteria; order Zhuqueibacterales; family Zhuqueibacteraceae; genus JBIOXB01. The sequence goes on along the minus strand of JBIOXB010000183.1, from coordinate 17,420 downwards.
TCTCTTAAAATCTGAATGCATTCCCTTTGGCTCACAGTATTACCGCGCCCCTTCACCGGCGCCTGAGGATTGGGAAAGCGATTTGAAGAATCTTGCCGCTCTCGGTTTCAACACCGTGAAATTCTGGGTGCAGTGGCGATGGAATCATCCCGCCGTGGACGAGTTTTATTTTGACGATATCGACCGTTTGATGGACCTCGCGCATCACAACCAGCTCAAAGTGATGCTCAACACGATATTCGATGTGGCGCCGGCGTGGATTTATCAAAAATATCCCGAGGCTTCGATGGTGACGTTGGAGGGGCAGCGGATCGGCCCGCAAACGCAACCCCACCGGCAAATCGGCGGACTGGGCTTGTGCTTCAATCACACCGAGGCGATGGAACATTGCTTCCGGTTTTTGGGCGAGACGGTTAAACGTTACCAAGATCACGCGGCGCTGGAGATGTGGAATGTCGGCAGCGAGCCGGAATTGACCAGCAGCATGGCCGAATTGCGTTTGTACGCCGACAACGCTGATAAAATGGGCGACATGCTCTGTTACTGCGAGCGCTGCCAAAAGGCTTTCAAGAAATGGCTGAACACGAAGTATGGCAGCATCGAGCAATTGAATATCGCTTGGAACCGTAACTATCGCGCGTTCGCGGAGGTCGAGGTGCCGAAGACGCGCAACACGTTCAACGACATGATCGACTGGCGCATGTTTTTTGTGCATACCCTCGGTGAGAATGTCAAGCGCCGGTTTGAAGTTGCAAGAAAAGAAGATCAGGGCAGGCATCCGTTGCTCTGCCATCATGTCTTCGTTCAGGGATTTCCGGTGACTTCGACCGCGAATGATCCGTGGAATGTTGGGAAATACGGCGACCTGCATGGTATCACGCAAATGGACGACCCCATGATGGTCGACGTCGTGCGCTCCTGCGCCAAAGGCAAGCCGGTGATGTGCGCCGAAATGCTGATGCTCTACGGCTATACGCTCGAGTTGCCAAAGCCGATTGACATGAACGACATCAAACGCTTCGTTTTCACCGGCGTTGCCGCAAATTTGAAGGGGTGCATTTTTTGGCAATACCGTCCGGAAATTCTGGGCCGCGAGGCGCCGGCGTGGGGGCTCGCCAATCTCGAGGGCTCGCCCACGCCCTGGCTGCAATCGTTTGCCGAGGTAAACAAAGTCGTCCAGAAAAACGCCACGTTTCTGCTCGAGGCCGAACCGCAGCAGGCAGAAATTGCATTGCTCTACCATCCCGAAAACCAGATCTTCGCGTGGGCAGCGACCGGCAGTGAGAAGAACGCTACGAATTCACTGCTGGGAACCCACAAAGCGCTTTATCGCCGGAATTTTATAATTGATTTCATTCATCCCAGCGAATTTGATCGTGGTATACTGCAAAATTACAAAGTTGTGTATGTACCATTTCCTTATTATCTCAGCGAAAAAATCTGTCACACGCTTGAAGCTTGGGTGAAAGCGGGTGGAACCTTGATCGGCGAAAGTTATTTTGCCGGTTGGCAGGTCGAACGCGGGCGGCATCAAACCACCGTGCCGGGTTATGGTTTGCATGAGATTTTCAAAGTTCGTCAAGGTGTGGTCGCGCCGCCGGAGGCAAACGGCAAGGTCGAAATCGAAATCGCCAGCGATTTGCCCTTCATTAAAAAAGGTGAAAAGGCTGAGGGCGCCTTAGTCAAAGAAGCATTGCTCATTGAAGGCGCGGAGGTGTTGGCGCGATTTTCGACCGGCGAGCCGGCCATCACTTATGCCGACTATGGCCAGGGTAAAGCGATTCTCATCGGCTCATACCTCGGTCTGCCTTATTATCAAAAGGGCTGCGCAGCGAATGCCGAGCTGATCGCCAGTCTGGTTGATTTCGCCGGAACGAGGGCACGACCGAAAGTCATGGGTGAGGCCAAAATTCGCCTCGATATTTTAACCGCGCCCAATCATCAGGTGATGCTCATTGCCCAAAATCTCGAGCCTGCCGCGGTTACGGCCTCTGTTTTTCTGCCGCTGCACCAGCACCAAGAATTAACGGAGCAATTCAACCATGAAACGATTCCTCTCATGCCGCATCAAGACGGTGCCATGGTGACCATGGCGTTTGCGCCGAAGGAGGTCAAAGTTTTTCGTGCTTAAGCGGTTTTTGCGATCCTCGGAGCCGGAGCGACCTTTTCTGCAATGGAATTTCGCTGCGAATGTTTGCGATGGCGCGGTCTTCTCGATGGCCATGAGTCTGGTTTCGCTGCAAACCGTGCTGCCCGTATTCGTGAAAAAGATCGGCGGCAGCAACGTCGCGGTCGGACTCATTCCCGTGCTTTGGACCGTGGGATTCAATTTTCCGCAAATATTCATTGCCGGCTACACCCAGCGCTTTGCGCGCAAAAAGAAGCTGGTGCTGGCCACGGCGATGCTGCAACGCACTCCCTGGCTGCTGCTGGCAGTGCTTGCGTTTTTGCTCGTCGCCAAGATCGATGCGGAAATGGGATTGCTGCTCTTCTTCTTCGTGTTCGCGCTTGCCGCGATCGGCGGCAGCATTAATCTGCCGGGGTGGTTTGATTTGGTGGCAAAAATCACTCCGGTCGATCTGCGCGGGCGGCTGTTTGGCCTCCGACAGGTTCTCGGAGCTGCCCTCGGCGTCTTCGGCGGTTGGGTGGTGACGAAGGTGTTGCAGACAGTCGCTTATCCCGAAAATTTTGCCCTGCTGTTCCTGCTCGCTTTCATCACGATGATGGGGTCGTACATTTTTTTGGCGCTCTTAAAGGAAGAAGACGGCGCGCGGCCGGAAGAGCAAGATTCATACAAAAGCTATCTGCGCAGCCTGTCGAGCATTCTGAAACAGCAACGCAACTATCGCAACTTTCTCATTGCCGATGCCCTGCTCATCACCGCGACCATGGCCAGCGCATTTTATGCCGTCAACGCGCTGGAAAAATTCTCACTCTCCGATGCCCATGCCGGAACCTTTATCATGGTGATGATGACCAGCATGATGGCGGGCAATATGTTCTTTGGTTACTTGGCTGATCATTTCGGACATCGATTGAATCTGCTGTTGGCCGCCATGGTTACCACCGGCACCTGTTTGCTGGCGCTGCTGGCGCCAACCGTTGAGATTTATTTGCTGGTGTTTGCCGGCGCGGCATTCACGATTGGATTGACCGGCATCTCGCGACTTCCCATCATCGCCGAGTTTTGTTCGAATGAAGAGCGGCCCACGTATATTGCGTTGACGAATTTGATCACCTCGCCGTTCGTGCTTTCCGGCCTCGCCGGCGGGTGGCTGGCAAATCGCTTTGGTTACGACACGGTTTTCATCATCGCCGCAATTTTGGCGCTCGCCTCGGCGGTTTGGCTGGCAAAGAAAGTCGTGGAGCCCAGAAAAATAGCTTTCAGCACAGTCGTGCGATGCGAAACCTAATGGCGTAACGATTTTGGGAAAGATGTCGATTCATGAGTGCAAAAATTCTTTTAGACACTGACCTCGGCACTGATATTGATGATGCCGTCTGTCTGGCTTATCTCCTCGCCAATCCCCAATGCGAGCTCATGGGCATCACCACCGTCACTGGCGAAGCCGAGAAACGCGCCATGATGGCGAGCGCGCTCTGTAAAGTTGCCGGTAAAAAGATTCCGATTTTTGCGGGCGCTGAGCAACCCCTGCTCGTTGCGCAAAAGCAAACACAGGCGCAACAGGCCATCGCTTTGGGAAACTGGGACCATGACAAGAATTTCCCGCGTGGGCAAGCCGTGGAGTTCCTGCGGCAGACCATCCGCGCTCATCCTGGCGAAATCATGCTTTTGACCATTGGCCCCTTAACCAACATCGGACTTCTTTTCAGTGTCGATCCGGAGATTCCCTCACTTTTGAAGGGTCTGGTGATGATGTGCGGACGCTTCAGCAATCGCGTGCAGGGAAATTACGGCCCGTTGGAGTGGAATGCTTATGGCGACCCTCACGCCACGGCTATCGTCTATCGCGCCGCTGTCCGCAGGCATCGTTCCGTGGGCTTGGATGTCACCAGCAGGGTAACGATGAGTGCACAAGAGTTTCGCGAGAAATTTCGCAGCATTGATTTGTTCCGCCCCGTGCTCGATTTTGCCGAGATCTGGTTTCAAAAATGGGGCGGCACAACTTTTCATGATCCACTGGCGGCAGCAACGATTTTTGATGATCAGATTTGCACTTTTCAAACAGGAACGGTGGAGATCGAACTGGCAGGTGAAAAATCAAAAGGAATGACGTTTTGGCAACCCGGTGAGTCGAATGCAACACACGAGATTGCCATGGAAGTGGATGGTGCGCGGTTCTTTGAACATTTTTTTTCCGTCTTCCACTAAAATGAAGCAGGAAAAAGTATTCCTATCCGCTGGGTTGCTTCTATCTGTTGGCGTTTTTGTATTCGGTTTGAGCTGCAGCAAGAAAAACGATCAAACCGAAGACAAAATCACCCTCACCTTCTGGCACAGCTTCGTTGCTGCAACGATTCCCTCATTCGAGGAGCTGATCAGGAAATTCGAAGCGGACCATGCCGATATCAAAATCAAAGCGCAGTACGTGCCCACCGGCGCTGAAAGCGTTTGTGGATCAAATGAATTGGGGGCAAGGCCGGCGACCGATGGATTATCACCGTGTCGAAATCAATCGCAAACTCTAGCATGAGACTCAATCGCAGAAAATTTCTCACCCAAACGGCGCTGGGCGCTGCCGGCGCGCTGCTGGCGCCGCAAGCGATCTTCTCCGCGCCCACTATTTTAACGGCGCCGCGAACCTCGAAGCACACGGCCCAAGGGGAATTGCTCTTTCGCCCCCACTTTGTGCAACAAGGCCGCGGCCCGCATTTGTTGGATTGGGCCTATGCCAGTGATGTGAACTGGGATGCTTTTCATTCGAATGTCACCTCCTCCAACGCGGGCGTGAAAATCTCCGACACCGAAGGCACGAAAAAATTCGGCCTCGACGTGCGCTGGAACGTGGAAGGCTTCGGCTATATCTATATCACCGCGGACAATGGCGGCGAATTTTATGAGCTTCCTCCCGCGGGAAAATCTGCAACGTTAAATTTGAATTATGAGCTGGCGAAAAGCCGCGTGCTGCGCAATCGCCGGCGGATGAAGCTGCATACAATAGAAGGATGGAAGCCCTCGCGTGAGCTGGCCGCGTACATAAATCTTGCCGAAGAATATTTTGCCGATGCTCAAAAAGCGCAGAGTGACGGCGAGAAGTGCGGCGCTCTGGCGCAAAAGGCGTTGTATTTTGCGATGTGGGCCGGCGAGATGATGGAATTGGAAAAGGCAGAGCATGCCATCGCCAAACGTGGTTACCGCCCAGACTTTTTCGCCGGTTGCGACGCTCGCGCCTTTTATGAAATATCCAAAGACTTGTTCCTGGAAAGGTTTGCGGAAGTGTTCAACTATGCGACCATCACTTATGTGGTCAATGGCGATCCCCAGATGCGCTACTTCGAGCCGGAGGAAGGGAAGTTGCAGTTTGAGTATCGTGATTTGTTGTTTAAAGAACTGCAGCGGCAAGGCATAACCGTCGAGGGCCGGCTGCTTTTCTGGTTCCACAAGTGGGTTACGCCCGATTGGCTGAAGCAGAAGACCTACGATGAGCTGCTGAAATATGTCGAACGCCACACCCGTGAGGTGATCGGCCATTACGGGGACGGCATGTACGGCTGGGAAATCGTCAACGAGCTGCACGATTGGGCCAACGAATGCCAGCTCACGCCGGAGCAGACCATTGCATTGACGAAGTTCGCGTGCGAAGTCGCGAAGAGTGTTGCTCCCAGGGTTCATCGCGTGGTCAACAACTGCTGTCCGTATGCCGAGTACGTCCAGCTCAAAGAATGGTCCGGCCAGCCGGCAAAATATCCGCAGCGCACACCGTGGAAATTCACCAAAGACCTGGTCGATGCCAGTGTGGATTTCACCATCATCGGCCAGCAGATGTATTTCCCATACCGCGATTTGCAAGACATCATTATGCTGCTCGAGCGCTACGAAGTGTTCGGCAAACCCGTGCAGATTTCGGAAATCGGCGCCTCCTCCGGCCCGACTGAAAGCTCGGTGAAAATGGGCACGCTGGGATTTCCCCAAGAGCCGTATGTTTGGCGCCGGCCATGGGATGAAGAGTTGCAGGCGGATTGGCTTGAGAGTATTTTCACGCTCGCCTACAGCAGGCCGGCGATTACGTCCGCGCTGTGGTTTGATCTGGTTGATCCGTATTCCTACATTGACAATGGCGGCTTGTTGCGCACGCAAAAAGGCGAGAAGAAGGCGGCATTTGATCGTTTAAAGAATTTGCAGCGCCGCTGGAAAAGTTTATCAAAATAAATTTTGCCACGATTGGCTTTTGGCAATGAGGAATTGGGGTTTGAGGGGTCGGTAAATTGAACAGTTCATGGCGGCTTCGTGAAAGTTCGTGGCGAAAAAATCGGAGGCAAGATGTCAACACAAGGCGAATTGATCTTTCGCCCGTACTTCGTGCAGAAAGGCCGCGGACCGCACTTGCTGGATTGGGCTTACGCCAGCGATGCCAATGGGGACGCATTTCACTCCAACATTGCAGCTTCGAAGGAAGGCGTGAAAATCTCCGACCTCGAGGGCAAAAAGAAGTTCGGCATCGATGTCCGCTGGAACGTGGAGGACTTCGGGTACATTTATATCACCGCGGACAATGGCGGCGAATTTTACGAGCTTCCTGCTGCGGGCAAAATGGCAACGTTGAATATGAATTATGAACTGGCGAAGAGCCGCGTCCAACGCAATCGCCGCCGTGCAAGCCTGCATGCCAAAGCCGGATGGCAAGCCTCACGCGAGCTTGCGGCATTTATCAATCTCTCCGAAGAGTATTTTGCCGAGGCGACGAAAGTTCACAGCGACGGCGAAAACTGCGGCCGGCTGGCGCAAAAGGCTCTGCAATATGCCATGCCGGCAGGCGAAATGATGGAGCTGGAGAAAGCCAGATATGAGATTACTCGGCGCGGTCCGCGCCCTGACTTCTTCATCGGTTGCGATGCGCGCGGATATTTTCAAATGGACCCCGATCTCTTTCTGTCCCGCTTCACCGAGCTCTTCGATTACGCCACGATTACGCACTATCTCGTCAGCGGCTCATATCAGGATTTTGAACCGGAGGAAGATAAGAAGCAATTCAACCTGCGCGCGGCCCTGTGCAAAGAGCTGCGCCAGCGCAACATCACCGTGGAAGGCCGGCCGTTGTTTTGGTTTTATCGCACCACCACGCCGGATTGGCTGCGCAAAAAATCTTATGATGGGCTGCTCAAATACGTTGAAAAGCACGCGCGCGAGGTGGTCAGCCATTACGGCGAGGAGATGTACGCGTGGGAAGTCGTCAACGAGGCACATGACTGGGCGAACGAGCTGCAGCTCACGCCCGAGCAAATCGTCGAGGTCACGCGCCTGGCCTGTGAAGTGGCGAAAGCCACCAACCCCAAGGTGCATCGTTTGATCAACAACTGCTGTCCCTTCGCCGAATATGTACAGTTGAAAAAGTGGGGCGAGCTCGAAGCGAAGCATCCACAACGCACGCCGCATCAATTCATGAAAGATTTAGTGGAAGCAAACGTTGATTTCACCATCACCGGATTGCAAATGTATTTTCCGTACCGTGATTTGGCGGACACGATCATTCTTATCGAGCGCTACGCCGAGTTTGGGCGGCCCATGCAATTGACCGAAGTCGGCGCCTCCTCCGGCCCCACAAAGGATTCCATCATGGCCGAGACTTTGAAAATGCCCACGGAGCCTTACATTTGGCATCGCCATTGGGATGAAGAGCTGCAAGCCGATTGGATGGAAGGATTGTACACGCTCGCCTACAGCAAGCCGTACATGGAAGCGGTAAACTGGTATGACTTCGTCGATCCGCATGCGTGGATTAAAAATGGCGGCTTGCTGCGTTCGCCAAAAGGGGAGAAAAAAGTGGCGTTTGAGCGGTTGCAGAATTTGCAGGAGAAATGGAAGAATCTGGCGGCAAAATGAATCAAATCTCACGGCGAGAGTTTTTGAAAACCGGAGCCATGGGCGTAGCTGCATTAACCGTTTCCCCTTGGGCCTCCATTTCTCCGCATACGCGCGGCGAACTGGTGTTCCGGCTTTATCCTCATCCGCTCATGCCGGCGATGTCGTTTGTTTACGCCACGGATGAGAATCATGACCCCTTTAAGTCTACGATTCAATTAAAGCCCGAAGGAATCGTCGTTCCGGAAGAGCTTGGCGATCGCAAGTTTGCGGTCAACACGCGCTGGTATGTGGAAGGATTCGGCTATGTTTGGCTGGCGGCGGATAACGCCGGGGCATTTTATTCCCGCGAAAATTTCAGCAAGGGGCGCACCTTCAATCTCAATTATGAATTCGCGGCCGGCCGCGTGGCGCGAAACAAGGATGTGCTGAGCCGCTATCAAAAGGAAGGAACGGCGTTTTCGAGTGAAGTAAAGCATCTCGTGGCGCTCGCGGAAGAATCATTACAGGACGCTGCCAGGAAAAAATCCGATGGTGAAGGGTGTGGCCGGTTGTCTGATCGCGCCTTGAAATATGCGTTGTGGGCCGGCGAAAATATCGAATTGGAAAAAGCGCAGAGCGACATCGGAAAAAACGAACGCGCGCACAAGGTGCACTTCGGCTGCGAGACGCGCCAATATATTTGGGCCAAGCATGAAGAATTCACCAAGCGTTTTGTCGAGCTGTTTGATTACGCGACCGTGACGCACTATATTTGGGATACTTGGTACGAGCTGTTCGAGCCGCGCGAGGGCGTTTACAATTGGGGCGTGAAGGATGACATCGTGAATTGGCTGGCGGAAAACCAGATCCGCATCGAAGGCCGGCCGCTGTTCTGGTTTCATCCCAGTGTCACGCCGGACTGGCTGAAGAATAAAAATTTCGATGAGCTCAAAAAGTACGTTGAAAAACACACACGCGATTTGGTGAGCCACTACGGCGACAGAGTTCTGGAATGGGAAGTGGTGAACGAATATCATGATTGGGGCAACATTCACAATCACACGCCGGATCAGATTACCGAAATCGTCCGCCTCGCCTGCGATAAAACGAAGGAGACGAATCCGAAAGTGGTGCGCATTCTCAACAATTGTTGTCCGTTTGCCGAATACGTCGCGCGCGGCAGAATGGCGCGCATGGACGCGACGCGGCCGCTGCGCTCACCGCGGCAATTCCTCAAAGATATGATCGATGCCAAGGTGGAATTTGACGTGCTCGGCATACAAATCTATTTTCCACAGCGCGACTTGTCGGACATTGTGCGGCTGCTGGAACGCATGGCGGTGTTCGGCAAGCCGATTTATATTACCGAAATCGGCGCGAGCTCCAATCTCGACCAAGTCTCCGCCGGCGGATCGATCAAAGAGCCTTATGCCTGGCATCGTCATTGGGATGAAGCCTTGCAAGCCGATTGGCTGGAACAAGTCTACACGCTCTATTACAGCAAGCCGTATATCAAAACGATCAATTGGTACGATTTTTCTGATTTTCGGCCTTACCTTGCGAACGGCGGTTTGGTGCGCGAAGATTGCAGCACGAAGCTTTCATTCCAACGCTTGAAAAACCTTTTGGCCTCTTGGAAATGATCTGCTGGAATTTGACGGCAAAATGAGAATAGGAAAAATGCTATTGGCAAAGCAAGCTGATGGCTCAACAGGCTGCAGGCTGGCGGCCTGCGTGACAAACAACACCGGAATGCGCTATGAACATCTTAATTCTCGGCGGAACCGGCTTCATTAGCAGCCGCCTGGCGCAGCTCCTTGTCGCGTCTGGAGAACACGTCACGATCTTCACGCGCGGCAAAAGCGCCCATTCGCTCGCACCGGACAAGAAATTAGAGGTTCTGCACGGCGACCGGCGCAACGAGGTTTCGTTGCGAAATGCGCTGGGCCAGCGCACTTTCGATGTCGTTTATGACATGATCGCTTACGAGCCGGAAGAGTCGGCAACGGCGGTTAAACTCTTTCGAGGCAAGGTTGGGCGATTCATTCATTGCAGCACGATTTCGGTTTACATGGTGTCGCATGAGCTGCAATGCCCCATCACTGAAGATCAAGACCAAGCGCCGCCCATGGAATTCTGGCCGCGCAATCCGTTTGGCATGGAGTATGGCATCAAGAAGCGCCAATGTGAAGCGGTTATATGGCAAGCCCACGACGAGAAACTGTTTCCGGTAACCGTGTTGCGGCCAACGTTTGTCAGCGGCCCCCATGATCCCTCCCGGCGCGATTTCTTTTGGATTGAAAGAATCTTGGAGGGTAAACCACTCTTGATTCCGGGCAGCGGCGATTTTGCTTTTCAACAAGTTTATGTCGAAGACGTGGCGCGCGCCTTTGCCAAGCTGCCGTTGTTTTCAGCCTCGATGGGGAAGGCCTACAATGTTGCGGCGGACGAAATCTTCTCGCTCAACGATTATTTGAAAGCGCTATGCCGTCTGCTCGATCGTGACCCCGGATTCTGCCACGTGCCTCAGGAAATCTTTGACCGGCTCTCATTCAGCGCGCATCCGCATGGCGACGTGTTCCCATTCAACACACGGCGCACGGCCATTTTCAGTTTAGATAAAATCAAGAACGAGGTGCTTTACCATTCCACACCTTTCAAAGAGTGGATGCCCATGACGATTTCCTGGTTCCTTAAGAACTATCGCGGCCATTCGAATGGCTACGAGCGCCGCGCAGATGAATTGGAGTTCATTAAGCGGCTCTAGTAAAACGGATAAGTCACATGCCGGTTTTCAAAAGCGGTAAGAACTTGGCGCCCTCTTGGTGCGAAATGGAGTTCTTCGACATCGTCAGATTGTACGAGGGAAATACGCATTCCTTTGAGCGCGTTGCCACGAAAGAAAAGCTCTTTGTCGGCCAAGGGCACTGTCGCATCACAAGCGGGAATTGCAAGATCACAGCGCAGCAAGGAGATGTCGTTGACCTTGCCGCGACACTGGAGCCGTTCGAGGTGAAAGAAGTTCTATCTCCAACCGTGCTCGTGCGTGTGTGCGGACACTGGGGCGAGGAGACCGGCGGCTGCGGCGTGTTCACGCTGGACAACAGCGATCTTCCTCAAAACCTCGGCGACCCGACGAGCTATGCTCGCACGACCAATTTCGACAATCATTATCATGATTGTGATGAGTATTGGATCATCTATGAAGGAAAGGGTTTGGCGGTCTCCGAGGGCGAGTTCTATGAAGCCGGCGCCGGCGATTGTGTCGCCACTGCGCATGGGCATCATCATGACTTTCCCCAAGTGTTTGCCACCGTTAAAGGCATCTATTTTGAAACCACGCTGCATGGGCAAAAGCGTTTGGGACATTTGTGGCGTCATACGCATGATCGCGAGTAAACCTAACTTGACAATGTTAACTTAACCGCAAAGCTCGCAAAGAAGGCGCAAAGTGCGCCAAGAATTAGATGAACTGTGGGTTGAACTTTGCGACCTTTGCGTGATCTTGGCGGCCTTTGCGGTTAAAGCAGCCCAACTTAACAGTGTCAAGCTAAATATTACAACGTAAGGTAACAGTGTACTAGTGCTTGGGAAGATGCTTTCAGCATGACAAGCCTAGTGGTGGCGTTGACATAACGTTGTAGTACTAACCCGGTGCACTGCACTGGCACGATCTCCAGTCGTGCCGGCTGGGTTACGGGAGCAACCATGACAAAACCTCTCATGGCAATGATCTTCAGCTCGGTTTGCAGACTGGCAGCCGGCGTTACCGCCACTTCGATTGCTTCTGCTCAAACCATTTCGCTTGAGGGCGATTGGCAATTCGCCGTTGACAGCACCGCCGCCTTCCGCATCGACAATGTTCGCGAGCAAGCGAGCTGGCGCGCGGCAAAAGTTCCGCTTTCATGGCAGGCGCAATTTGCCGATTTGCGCGACTATCAAGGCGTGGCCTGGTATCGCAGATCATTCGTTCTCCCCAAGCTCAAAGCCGAGGAAACCGTGCTCATCGAATTTGGCGCGGTGGATTATGCCGCCGAAGTTTTTGTGAATGGCCGGCGCGTGGGCAAGCACGAAGGCGGCTACACGCCTTTTGCTTTCGATATGCGGCAATGGGTGAAAATGGGCGAGAATGAGATCATCGTGCGGGTCATGGACCCGGCCGGCTCGGAAACGGGGACAGAGGGCATCAGCTATTGGCACATTCCGCACGGCAAGCAGAATTGGTATGTGCAAACCAGTGGCCTGTGGCAAAGTGTGAATGTCAGCATCAAGCCGAAGCGCCACCTCATGCAAGTTCATCTCACTCCTGCGATGGACGGCAAAATTTCTGTCTCTGTGAATTTGAGCCTGGGAGAAAACCGGAAATCAAAGGAACAACTCTCACTGCGAATTCTCGATCCGCAAAAACGCGAGGTGCTGCAGACTGCCAAAATGATTTTGTCGTCGGAGGAGAAAGTCCAGTTCGAGGCCCAGGTTCAAAATCCAATGCTGTGGAGTTTTGACTCGCCGCAGCTTTATGAGGCGGAATTGTTGCTGGGCAAAAACCACAAAGTCGTCGAGCGCTTTGGCTTTCGTGCCCTCGAGGCGAAAGACAAAATGCTCTACTTTAACGGCGAGCCGCTTTATTTGATGGGCGCACTCGACCAGGACTTTTATCCGGAGACGATTTACACGACGCCCTCGGAAGAATACCTGCGCGACGAGATGCTGAAAGCGAAAAAAATCGGCTTGAACACGCTGCGCTGCCACATCAAAGTTCCGGATCCGCGCTACTTGAAAGTGGCCGATGAAGTCGGAATGCTGGTGTGGTATGAAATTCCCAACTGGGACAAGTTCACACCGGAGGCCGCGCGGCGTGGTGAAGAAACACTGAAGGCAATGCTCGCGCGCGATTGGAATCATCCCGCGCTCGTCATGATCAGTCTCATCAATGAAAGTTGGGGAATGGACCTGAAGCAGGCGGAGCAGCGCCAATGGCTGCTCTCGGCATTCGATCGCGCCAAGCAGCTAGCGACTGGCCGCCTCATTGTGGACAACAGCCCGTGCTGCGGCAGCTTCCACCTGAAGACCGACCTCAATGACTATCACACCTATTGGGCGATTCCTGAAAATCACCAGCGTTTTGATCAAGCCGTGGCCGACATTGCCAGCCGCCCCAAGTGGCTGTTCAGTGAGTTTGGCGATGCGCAAGAAACCGGCAAGGAGCCGTTGTTGCTTTCAGAGTTCGGCAATTGGGGCTTGCCGATACTCCCCGATCAATTGCCGTGGTGGTTCGAGCGCGATTTCGGCGGCAGGCAAGTAACGCTGCCCCAAGGCGTGCAGCAGCGCTTCAAAGACTTTCACTATGACGAGATTTTTGCGAGCTACAACCAGCTGGCGGAGGAGAGCCAGCGTGTGCAGTTCGTGGCGCTGAAGTATGAGATCGAGCAAATTCGCCTCGCGCCGGAAATTCAAGGCTATGTCGTCACCGAGTTCACCGACATCAATTGGGAATGCAACGGCTTGCTGGATATGTGGCGTAATTTGAAAATCTATGCCGAGGATCTCGGCCATATTCAGCAGCAAGATGTGATCATCGGCCGGCCGGAGCGATACAATTATTGGGCGAATGACCATGCCGTGATCGAACTTTGGCTCTCACATTTCAGCGCCGAGGAAATCAAAGAAGCGAAGCTGCGCTGGCAGGCGTCTTTCGGCGCGGCTGGTGATATCGCAGTTCCAGCAACGGCGCGTACCGCAGTCAAGAACTTTGCACCGCTGCGCTTGGCGTTGCCTGAAACCGCTGCGCCGCAACTCGTACGCATTCAACTCCAACTCACGACGGCAGAGGGCAAGCTGCTGGCACAGAATCATACGGAAGTCTTTGTCTATCCCAGAATCTCGGCGCCGGCTGCGATTCGCATTCATGATCCGGCAATGACGCTCGGTAAATTTGTAAAGGCCGTTCACGCCGCAGGCATTCTCGTGAAAAACTCGTCCGAGCAAACCGTCACGCTCGTGACCAATGTGCTTGATGAAGAAATCCTGCGACGATTGGAAAGCGGCGAAACAGCTGTTTGTTTGGTTGACAGCCTCACGAAATTGCCTGCGGCTTTTCCGTGGGCGCTGACCAGCCGCGAGGCGGAATGGTACGACGGCAATTGGGCTTCGAATCTCAATTGGGTGCGCAAGGATCGCCCGCCGTTTCGCGACCTCAGCTTCGGAAAGTTCTTGGGTTTTGAATCCCTTCACGTGGCGCCGAAAGCCGTCATCACTGGCGTGCCGGCGGCGAATTTTTCCGATGTTCTTGCCGGAATGTATGTCGGCTGGCTGCATTTGAACTCGGCCTACGTGCTGCAAATGAACGTCGGCAAGGGCAAGCTGATATTGTGCACGTTGCGCATTGCGGAACACTTCGCGCACGACCCTTTTGCCGCGGTGCTGTTCAATGAACTGGTGAAATATGCAGTCAGCCCGCAATGCGCGCCGAAATTGAGACTGTAACCCAGCTCGCCCGGCCGGAGCCAGCAAGCCGGCAGACTGGGCTATGGAATTGCGGTTCTCTTGTTCTGCAAGCGAAACTGTTTGGGCGAGACGCTGAAGCGCTTTAAATTCGTCAATGCAGAACAAGATTATTCGTGAACGAATGCTACATTAAATACTGCATAGTTTGACGCTGGCTGATTCTGCAAAAACTTGGAAAGTGAACAGGATGCTGAAAAACTCTTTTTGATGTCATACCCGCGAAAGCGGGTATCCAGAAAACCGAATGAAATCATGGATTCCCGCTTTCGCGCATAGGCGTCAACCTGAGGGTTTGGATGCCAAAAGCCCCAAGGGGCGAAATGGAGAGGCTTGGGATCGTCAACTAGTTTCATCACACCTTCTTTCGCCCTTTCAGGGCTAAAGAAACGTTGTGATTCGCGCTTACCCAGGGCGTTGCCCTGGGCTTGTCTTATTTTGCCCCTTCGGGGCAAGTGGTTCATCTCTTCCACAGCCTTAGGCTGACACTTTTGCGTTCTCGCGGGAATGACAATTGTGGGTTATTGGTGAGTATTTCACTAACCTGCTATAAGGAGAAGAACTACACAAAGACACACAGAGGAAAACATGTTGAAAAATGAAAAACTCGCGCGCGAGCTGAAATTCACCGCGACCTATCGCCAGTATCAACACGAGCATCCGGCACTGCGCGAGGCCATGTGCCTGCGCGCGCAGTTGCCGGAGACTTTGGCTGAGATCGAAAAACACGATCTGTTTGCCGGGCGGCTTGCGCATGCCTTCGTGGGATTCAGTCCCGATGAATGGGGCCCGACGGCGTTCGGTTACTACTGTCAAAGTACAGAGATCGAGAAAGAACTGCAAGATTCCAGTCTCGAGGCAACGCCGCGGAAAATGATACAAGAGATGCTGGACTTTTGGAAGGGTGAAGATACCTCGAGCAAGTTGCGCGCAGCGTATCCCGCCCGCATGGCCCGCCATCTGCCTTCTGACAATTGGATGGGCGAATCGGGCATTGCTTTTCCGCTTTATCGCATGACCGGCGGCAACATCGATTTTGGCAAGCTGATGACTTTGGGTGTTCCCGGCATGTTTGATGAAGTAGAACGGCATCGCCGCGTGGCTGCAGCCAATGGCGGTGACGTAAAGCTTTATGAAGGGATGCGGATCGCCCTCGAAGTCTTCGTTGAGGTTTGCATGTACTACGCCGCGCAGGCAGGGGAAATGGCAGCGTCCACAAAAGAGGAATCGCGGGTGCGGCAGTTACGGGAAACAGCCCAAACCCTCGAGGGCATCACGCAAGCAAAACCGCAGACCTTGCGTGAGGCCGTGCAATTATTCTGGCTGTATGCACTGGTGGCAGACGTGCGCAACTATGGCCGCATGGATGTTTATTTGGGAGATTTTTATGCGCATGATCTCGAACGCGGTGTGTTCTCCGAAGCAGAAGCGCTGGCGCTCCTGCAAGCTTTGTGGCGGCTGATGGCCGCGCGCAAGACGCGGGTACATGGCCGCGTAATCATCGGCGGCATGGGGCGGCCGAATGAAGCCAATGCGGACCGGTTTGCGCTGTTGGCCATGGAAGCGACGCGCACCGTTCATGAAATCGAGCCGCAGCTTTCTCTGCGCTTTCATCGCGGCATGAATCCCGCGTTGATGGAAAAGGCTCTGGCGGTGATCGGCGCAGGCAGAACTTTTCCGATGCTCTATAACGATGAGGTGAATGTGCCGGCCGTGGAGAAGGCGTTTGCGCTCGAGCGCGCAGAGGCCGAGCAATACGTTCCTTACGGCTGCGGCGAATACATTATCGAGCACAAAAGCTTCGGAACGCCCAGCGGCGTGATCAATCTTCTCAAGGCGCTGGAAGTGACGTTGCATAACGGCGTTGATCCTCTCACCGGAAAGAAGATGGGGCTGGCCCTGGGCGCGTTCAAAGACTTCGAGTCTTTCGGCGAACTTTGGCGTGCGTATCAGCAGCAAGTCGAGTTCTTCGTTGAGATAATGGCAGAACAAGAAGTCCTCGCGTACAAAATTGCCGGCGAGACCGCGCCCTTTTTGTACATGAGCATGCTTTATCATGACTGCCTGGTGCGCGGCAAGGGCATATTCTCCGGCGGTATCAAATACCTCGGAGGCACGCTGGAAACCTACGGCAACACCAATACTGCGGACAGCCTGACGGCGATCAAGGAGCTGGTGTACGACCAGAAAGTGCTGTCGCCGGAGCAAGTGTTTGCAGCGCTCGACGCGAATTTCGAGGACTGCGCGCGGCAACGGCGGCTGATGTTGAATGCCCCCAAATACGGCAACGATGACGAGCGCGCCGATGACATGCTGTTGCAGGTTCATAACCACGTTTGCCATGCCGTTCGCCGCCAGCGCCAGCGCGTGGGCCTGCATTCATATCTGGTCGTGGTCATCAACAACAGTGCCAACACGCTGATGGGCCATTACACCGCGGCCTCTGCCGATGGCCGGCTTTCGGGCGAGCCCATGGCCAACGGCAACGCGCCAAGCGGCGGCAGTGATCGCCAAGGCGCGACGGCGTTTTTGAATTCCATTGTCAAACCGAATCCCGCGATTCATGCCGGCGCGGTGCAGAACATGAAATTCAGCCGGGATTTGTTTACCAATGCCCGGGCAAAGTTGCGTGCTTTGCTGGATACTTATTTCGAAAAAGGCGGTGCGCAGGCCATGATTACCGTGGTCAATCGCGACGAGCTGGAGCGCGCCCTGGCCGAGCCGGAAAAATATCAGCATCTCTTTGTGCGCGTCGGCGGCTTCAGCGCGCGCTTCGTGGAGCTTTCGCGCGACGTGCAATTGGAAATCTTGAGCCGCACCTTGCATTAATAGTGCAACGTTGATTTCGTGTGTTAGGACAAGACACCATTACTGTCATTCTGTAAGAATCTTCCCATCAGGCCTGCACTCAAACCCGGGGAAGCTCCCGAAGTTTCGGGATGACAGAGTGAGAAGG
>JBIOXB010000182.1:0-23731 GCA_044869275.1 bacterium | reverse complement strand
AGCCAGATCACAGCATAGTCTTACCATGCGATGATGACGGTAAGCACACCAGCAAGAATACTAATAGTGGCCAGGGTTTTCATATAACCATCCACCTCCTGCTATCAATACTCTACTAATTTCCTTACCGTATCTTCAATCTGTTTGTTGATTACCAAAAAGGTGTCCTCCAGCGCCGGGCTATACGGCACCGGCGCATCCAGCGCGCCCAGCACGCGCACGGGTGCATCGAGATATTCGAAGGCTTCTTCGGCAATAATGGAAGCAATGGACTGCCCGATGCCGCCGGTTTTGGAGTCTTCATGCGCGATCAACACGCGGCCGGTTCCGCGCACGCAATCGAGAATTGCAGTTTTATCCAATGGCAACAGCGAGCGCAAATCGAGCACTTGGCAGGAAATATTCTGCGCTGCCAGTTTCTGCGCGACTTCCAGACAGCGGTGCACATACGCCCCGTATGTGATCATGGTCAAATCACTGCCCTCGCGTTTGAGCTGGGCGGCGCCAATTGGAATCACAAAATCTTCTGCGGCAGTGGGAAGATTTTGTTTGATCGAAGCGAGACGATATAGCGCGATGTGCTCGTAAAAAAGCACGGGGTTGTCATCGCGAATCGCGGCCTTCAACAGGCCCTTGGCCTCGCGCGGAGTGGAGGGGCAAACGATTTTCAAGCCCGGCGTGCGATAGAACCAGGGCTCGGTGTTTTGCGAATGATAAGGCCCGGCGTTGCGCAAGCCGCCCCAGGGCAGGCGTACGGTCATGGGCACGCTATGGCCCCAGCGGTAAAAAATCTTCGCGGCGTTGTTCACGAGCTGATTGAAGCCGCTCGCAATGAAATCATTGAATTGAATCTCGGCAATCGGGCGCCTGCCCATCAGCGCCGCGCCGGTCGCGCAGCCGATGATGGCCGCTTCCGCCAGTGGCGTGTTGATCATCCGCTCGCCAAATTCCTCCAGCAGCGATTTCAAAATCACGAAAGCGTTGCCGTATTGCCCTCCGATGTCTTCACCCAGCATGAAAACATTCGGATCGCGGCGCATTTCTTCGACCAAGGCTTCGACCAGCGCTTGCCAGAAAGTTTTACCGTTGGCATCGAATTGCACGCCCGGCGGTTCATGCGGCGTCCATGTTTTCGGAGCGGGAAATACGAAGGAGGGCCTGGCCAGTGATTCCTGCGGCGAAAGCCAGGGCCCGTCCGTCACCACCGGATGCCCTGCCAACTTCGCTTCAGGCCACGGGGCGTCGATCACCGCTTGCGCGGCCGCTTCGATTTCCTGGACAACTGCACTCACCAGCCCTTGCCACTCAGCTTCATCGAGCACACCGTCTTCCAGCAATTGGCGCTGATAAAGCTTGATCGGATCTTTTTGATACCAGTAGGCGTATTTTTTCGCATCGACGTAGCCGCCGGCGAGCTTGTCGGGTGGTACGAATTCCAAAAACTGGTCCGGCTCTTTGCCGAAATACAGCATGTCGTCGTGATGCGCGTGGCCGCACATGCGCATGCCCACCAGCTCAATTAAAACCGGTCCTGCTCCCGCCCGGCATGCTTCTGCCGCCTCCGTCACGGCGGCGAAGATTTCTTCGGGATCGGTGGCGTCAATCGTGATCGCGCGCAGGCCGTAGCCGCTCGCTTTCTGCGCAAAATTAAAAGCAGCGCATTGTTCGTGCGCGGGCGTGGACAGCGCAGTTTGATTGTTTTGCACGATGAACACCATCGGCATGCTCTGCACCGCCGCAAAATTGATCACTTCATGCCATTCGCCCGCGGAGGTGCCGCCTTCGCCGATGCAGCTGATCATCACGCGCCCCGTTGCTTTGAGCGCGAAGCCAATGCCACAGGCCGAGCCCGTGCTCAGGGTAATGGGCGCGGCAGGCGGCAAAACGCCGCAATCAAAATCGCCGAGGTGCAAATCTTTCCCGTTCGTGGGCTTGCCCACCTTGCCCATTTGTGCCGCCATCACGTCGTCAGGCGTTTGCCCCATCGCCAGGGCCAAGCCGAGATCGCGGATCATGGGCGCGACAAAGTCGCCAGTGTATTCTCCATTTCGCATGAATTCTGCACCGCGTTTCAAGCGAATGGCAGCGGCGTAGATCGCCTCCTGTCCCATCGAACGAAAGCCCTTGCCTTGAAACGCAGTGCCGTCCGGCTGTTTCACTTCGCTGCTGCCAAAAAATTTTTTCAGACGCGCATCCAGGTGGCGCGTACGCAGCATGCCGCGCAGAATTTCGCGTTTTTCTTCGGGCTGCAATGAGAATTTCAAACGAATGCGCGCAAAGGCTGCGGCAATGTCTGCAATCAAGCGCTGGCCGAAATATTCCGCGACTGCGGCGACAGAAGTCATGGAGTAGGCCTCGAGAGCCGGGGCGGACGAATGCGCCGCCGCTGCCAGCCGCTGGATTTCGGTAACATAATTTTTTTCGCAATTTTTCAAATCCAGCACGGATAATGCGGCGGGAGATTTCGCGAGAATCCCTTCGAAAACATTGGCGAGATGTTCCTGCTGCAAAGGAGCGCCTTGCGCCAGCGCCCGGCGCATCGCCTCCTGCAATTGGTGCCGTGGTATGGCCGAAATTTTCAGAGCCTCGTTGCGAATGCTTCGGGTCATGATTTCATGCGTTTGCTTGACTGACTTTCATGCCTGCGTGCTTCTTTGCAAGAACCCCAGCGCGATCAAAAGCTGGCCCAGATAATAAGCCGGCCAGATGAGATAGGCGCCGGCAGAAAGCGGCTTGACAAAAGTGTCAAAGCCAATCATGGCATCCGAAAACAGATACAGCATCGCGCCGGCGACGACCCATTTCGTGGAATAATCGGCTAGAATAGCGGCGCTGGCCATCGCGCTGATGGCAAACATGTAAATGATGATGGGCAGCATCAGCGCCTGAGGCAAATGTGGGATGAGCGATTTACCTACAAGCAGCGCGAACAACACAACGGCCAGCATCAAAATCTTGCTGGTTCGAGAAAACCGATTTACCGCAACGATATCTCGCCAGAAAGTGACAATATATAGAACGTGGCCGCAGAGAAATGCGCCAACGGCCGGCAGAAATAATTTCGTGCGGTCCATCTCCAATAGCACGTCGCCAATGCTGTGGCAAAACAAAGCGGCCACCAGCCAAATTTCCTGCGCCGACCGGCGCTGCTGCCAAACGATGGCGGCCAAGCTCGCGATGGCCAGCCATTTGATCAGCCAGCGGCCCGGATAAGGCGAAAGCATGGCGGAGATCCAAAAAATCAGCGCCGCCAAGGACGAAAACGCCAGCAGCAAGTGGTTGGACCTCCTCAAGCGGAGCAAATTCGGCGGGGCGAGGGTTTGCATTGAAAACAGAAATCAACTTGAAAGTGCGAAACGCCTAACCCGATGCTGAAAGACTCTTTTAAATGTCATACCCGCGAAAGCGGGTATCCAGAAAACCCAACAAATTCATGGATTCCTGTTTTCTCGCATAGGCGTCAACCTAATGCTGACGAAGAAATGGATCATGTGCCCCGAAGGGGCAATATAAGCCAAGCCCAGGGCAACACCCTGGGTAGAGGCGAACCACAAAGTTCCCTTTGCCCTGAAAGGGCGATACAAGGCTTGCTGAAATCAATAGACGATTCCAAGCCTGTTCATTTCGCCCCGTTGGGGCTCAAGAATTTAACCTGCCCTATCTTGGGGCGTTGCCCCAAGCTTTTGCATGCCGCCCCTTTGGGGCTTTTGGCATCCAAATCCTTCGGTTGACGCCTATGCGCTTTCACGGGAATGACGAATCGGAGCAATGCGAGACTTTTTCGGCATCCTGCTCAGGGATGAGTGGCGCATGCATTTGAGCAAGCGCAGCTCGCGCGCCCAAGATCACGAAGCTTGCCCCTGCTTTTGCTTACGTTGGCGGGCATCGGAGATGCCTTCGCGTTCTTTGTAATTTTCGAGATGCAAGGCGCGAAGCAGTTTTTCAAAGAGGGTGAGGCGATGGCGCAAGGTGAAATTACTGCGCTGTTTCAGATAGCTGGTAAACATTAATAAGAAAAAGCTGAAAAAGAAGAGAACCATCCAGCCTAAAAAAGGAATGAGCGCGGCGGAGGAGAAATTTGTGAGCAGGGCTTTGCTGCAATTGAAAACTCTGGTGAAGCTGGCAATGCCCAAAATCAAGGCAGCGGCCTGTATCAGCCAGCGGAGGTTGAGTTTGATCATGAGGAAGAATCCGAGCCAGAGAGATTGGCCTGACGGGATCAATTTACACGTTACATTTTACACGTTACACGTGTAAAGTGTAACGTGATTTGCAATATTGCTGATCTACATGGATCTCGGATGGTGCTGCGCTTCAAGATACTTTTCCACATCCATCGCGGCCTGGCAGCCCATGCCCGCGGCGGTGACGGCTTGGCGATAGTAGTGATCCACGACGTCGCCGGCAGCAAACACGCCCTCGACGCTCGTCATCGTATGGTTTTTGAGCTTGATGTAACCAACCTCGTCGGTTTCCACCTGCCCGCCCAGAAACGCCGTATTGGGTTGATGCCCAATGGCGACGAAAACGCCATCGATCGGCATTTCCGAGGTTTTGCCGGTGATGAGATTCTCCAGCGTGACGCCGGTCACGGTATTCTTGCTGAGGTCGTGAATGGCCGAGATGGTGGTGTCCCAAATGAAGCTGATTTTAGGGTTTTTGAATGCGCGCTCCTGCATGATCTTCGAAGCGCGCAGCTTATCCCGGCGATGCACGAGGTAAACCTTTTTGGCGAATTTGGTGATGAAATTGGAATCTTCCATGGCGGTATCGCCGCCGCCGGCGACGATCACGTTTTGATTGCGAAAGAACGCACCGTCGCAAGTGGCGCAGGTTGAAACCCCGCGGCCCATGAGTTTGCGCTCGGATTCCAGACCCAGCAGCTTGGCCGAAGCGCCGGAAGAAATGATCACGGTCCTGGAAAAATACTTTTGCTCGCCGACAAAAATCTCAAACGGGCGCCTGCGGAAGTCCACGCGCGTGACCGCATCGTGAATCAACTCCGCTCCAAAATGCTCGGATTGCTTGCGCATGTTCTCCATCAGCTCCGGCCCCATGATGCCTTCGGGAAAACCGGGGTAATTCTCCACCAAAGTCGTCATCGTCAACTGGCCGCCCGGTTCGGGACCCGCGAACACCAGCGGTTTCAAATTCGCACGCGCCGCGTAAATGGCAGCCGTATATCCGGAGGGGCCGGTGCCGATAATGATCACGTCTCTAACTTCATGTCCAGTCATTCTCTATTCACCTCGTGAAAAATATTTTCGAGCGTTTTAAAGATTAGATGCACGAAACTGTGCCCGGGTTTCACGATGCTCCTCCCGTTTTTGAGCCTTGCCTTTTGCTTTTTTCTTTTTTCTTTTTGCCCTTTGCCCTCACCCCCCGATTTGCGACATATTGCGCTCCGGTTTGATGAAGGTGGCAAGGTTGATTTGATGCCCCTCTTCTTTCTTCCAAACCGCATCGCGAATCATTTTTGCCAGCTCGGCGTCGGAGGCCCCCTCGCGCATCGGCGTTTTCAAATCGGTTTCTTCGAGCGAAAACAAGCACGTGCGGAAATGGCCATCCGCCGTCATGCGCACGCGATTGCAGGAATAACAGAAAGGCTCGCTCACCGAGCTGATGAAGCCGATCTCGCCGCGGCCCTCGGCAAAGACATAGGTGTCGGCCGGCACGTGATCGGCGCGCGTTTCTTTCGGAAAAACGAGATAGCGGGATTGCACGATTTCCAGGATTTCCGCGGTGGTCATGACCTGCTCGCGGCTCCACACGCCTTCGCCGTCAAGCGGCATGAATTCGATGAAGCGCACCTGATAATCATGCGCGCGCGCGAATTCGACCAGCGGCAGCACTTCGTCATGATTAAAACCCTTCATGATGACGGTGTTGATTTTCACCGGGCGGATCTGATATTTGGCCAATTCTTCCAAGCCGGCCATGACTTTTTCATAAGCCGGCCGCCGTGCCATCTCATTGAAACGCGCAGGCGATAGCGAATCCACGCTGACATTGATGCGCCGCAAACCGGCGCGATACAATTCCCCCGACAATTCCTTTAAAAAATAGCCGTTCGTGGTCAAGCCCAAATCCCTCAAGCCGGGCAAGGGCGCGAGCATGGCCACCAATTGCGGCAGGTCTTTGCGCAGCGTCGGTTCGCCGCCGGTGAGGCGAATTTTTTTAATGCCAAGCGCAATGAACAACTTGGCCAGCCGCACGATTTCTTCGAAGGTGAGAATATTCTGCCGCGCCATCCACTTGACGTCTTCTTCGGGCATGCAATAGCGGCAACGGAAGTTGCAGCGATCGGTAATGGAGATGCGCAAATTGCTGACGATGCGGCCGAAAGAGTCGATTAATGGTTTCATGCTAATATGCCAATCGAAGCCTGATTCTTGAACTGCGCACCCTTCGACAAGCTCAGGGTGCGGCCTTCCCAAGTTTTCGTACAGTCTGATTCCTCCTGAACGGCACACTATTTCTGTTCAAAATACCATGACCGATTCTGACAAGCAAGCGGAAAGTCAGCAGGCTCACAGGAGGGCTTGACTAAATAATTTTCACACTTGGGGAAAAATTATCGGGCAATTCATGCTTCGTGATCACCTCCGAGAGAGGCACGCAGGTGCTGCATCACACGGTCAACGACTGCGCCAAAATGGTCGATACCGGCAGGATCGTACTTGCTGGCATAATTCCAGCATGCCGTACCGATACATTCACCTTCACAGGTGGCGCAGCCGGGATTCAGACCGGTTTGCCCGTATTTGCCCCGCAGCGCGAACAGTTTTTCCACCTGCTCTGGCGGCAGTAGTTTTTCGCCGCCGAGCTGGCGCGCCACGGAGACGATATGCGCATAATGCTCGACGCGCTCGAGGCGAAAATAAGCCTCCCATAAATCCGCACCCACGGTCACCACGCCGTGATTGGCGAGCAAAATCGCATCGGCACGATGAATATGGGGCCGCAACGATTCCGGCAATTCCGGCGTGGAGGGAGTACCGTATTGCGCGAGCGGAATCGAACCGAGCGTGGCGATGATTTCCGCCGCCACGCAGTCTTCCAAAGAAAGCCCCGCGGTCGCGAAGCCCGTGGCATAAACCGGATGCGCATGCACCACGGCATTCACTTCCGGTCGCTCGCGATAGACGAACAAATGCATCAAAATCTCGGTTGAGGGCTTGCGCCCGTCCTGCGGCCGGCCTTCACGATCCACGCGGACCATCATCTCCGGCGACATGAAACCCTTGCACACCCCCGTCGGCGTCGCCAGAATGGTGCCCTCGGGGAGCCGGACGCTGAGATTGCCGTCGTTCGCCGCAACCATGTTGCGCGCATACATGCGCCGCCCAATCTCGCAAATCTGTTCGCGCCAATTGGCTTCGCCGGACATTTTCCTTTGGAACTCCATGTCTAGAAAATCATCGCAGCCACTCACTTCGAATGGCCGGTAACTGATACCTACTGGCAATATGTTTCAGCTTGTCTAAATTCGCAACACTTTTTTGGAATGAAATTTGTTTTTTATTCCGGAAAATCATATCATTGCAGTGAACAAACTGCTTGCTGACGATGACGACATTGCGAAAACTATTCATACCTGCGATATTCTTAGTTTTGTGTGGGCGGGCCGGGGCGCAGTCGCCGGAGAGCCGCCTGTTGAAAATCGAGATGGACTCTCTCGCCCAGCGTCTGGTTGATATTCATGTGGAACAACAGCTTATGTCCAGGCGAGCGGATAGCGTGGCACAGACGATTTCGCGCATCAAGGCTAGGCCAGCGTCCCCTCTGGAAACCCGTTCACTCAACGAAACTTACCGCATTTCTCAAGTCCTGGCTGATAGCCTGCAAAGCTTGCAGAGCCGGGCACAAAGCACGGATCGGCGCTTGCGGCAAAAAGCTGAAACATTGCTCAAAAATCTGAATACCGAAATCGCGAGTTTGGCGGAGGCAAAAGCTGCGGCGAAAAAAAAGCGCGACACCGGCACGAATCAACGCCTTAATCTCGAATTGCAGTCTTGCCGCCAATGGCAAAAAAACTGCCAGCAAATTCTGGACGAGCCGCCGCCGCCAGTGTTGATTTACGAGGTCCGCGTAGAGCCGGAGGACGACGCGTACACATTGCAGCGCAAAGCGGACTTTTTGCACGATCAAGCTGATCGTGTGGAGCGCGAACTGCGCGCCTTCGAACAAAAACTTGCGGCGATGCAGGAAGAGGCCTCGCTGCGTCGGCGCATGCAGGAATTTACCCAAGAATTGGCCTTGCTCGATCCGGCCAACGAAGGTTTGCGCGCGACTCAAGCCACCGTGAGCACCGAAGATGCTGCACCTGCAGTCAGCTCTGGTCTTTTGGAATCGAGGAATTCCGACACCGGCGCCGCCGTCGCGCTCGATCCATTGGTTTCGCTGATCTGGCCCGGAAACGTGAGCGATCTATCCGACCAGGATTTGCGCGAATGGCAGAAGCGCATGCAACAATGGCGTCTGCGGCGGCAATCCCAGGCGGATAGTTTGCGGCAGCGCGCAGTGGAAATCGAAAAAATGCGCCAGGCGAAAGAGGAATGAAAGGCGATGCAGCAGGCGTGGCGGCCGGGGCTATTTTCGATTTTTCTCACGTGCGTTTTTTGCTCATGGCATGCCACGGAAAACCACGCGCAATCTTCCTGGCAGATCTCCCCGCGCTTGCAGGCCGGCGTGGAATATGACGACAATATCTACGAATCCAGCACCCGGAACGTTGCCACGACTGCAGGACGCATGCTGTTTCAGACGCGCGTGGAAAGGAATGCCGCGCGCTGGCGGTTCGACGCCGATTACGCCGGCGCTTTGCAAGTTTATCCGGAATATCGTAATGAAAACAAACTGCTCCATGATCTGAACGGCGGTGTGCTTTGGCAGGCCGCGGAACGCTTGCGTATTTTTGCGCGCGGCCAGGCCACGCTCAAGCTCTATTTGGACGAGGTTACGGATTACGGCACTACGACCGGCGTCGCCGGAGTGGCGGCAACGCTCACGCCGCGCACTTCACTGGAATTGTCGGCAGAAACCGGCCAGCTCGATTACGCCATTGGTGATGAATTCGATTTCATCTTTACCGGCGCCTGGGTGGCGATGCGCTTCCGTCCGGGGGGAACCTTGCTGTGCGAAACCGCGCTCTGGCACCGGCAATTCGAATATCCCGCCCGCCAAATATTGAGCGGTGCCGGAATCCTGCAAACTTCACCGCAAAGCGACGACCTCACGACTGCACGGCTGGCGGCCAGCTATGGGCGCAAGTTTTTTCTGCGCGCGAGGCTGGAAGCGCAACGCAATCGCTCCAATCGCGATATTTTTGACTACGATCGCGTGCAGGTTTATTTTCTGTTCGGAGGCAATCTCACACCGCGTTGGCTGTTGCGCGCGGCTTTGATGCTGCAGCGCAAGAATTATCTCATGCCCTCTTCGCCGGTTTCCCTGCCCGAGCTCGATCCCGAGCGCGAACAAAGCAATCTCGCCGTTCTCGATCTCACCCGCACGCTCTCTGTCGAAACAAGCTGGCTGCTGCGTCTGGCGTATCACAATAACGAAACGCCGGTGCGCGGACTGTTTTATCGCAAAGTGTTAATCTTTTCCGGATTCGAGCTGCGGTTTTGAGGAGGATGAGCAAAACCGCTTCCGGAGCGTCCCCGCAGGTCATGGCGGTGAATCAGGCTGCTCTGCTTCAAAATTTTGAACACCCGCGCTGATATTTGAATGGTTCATCTCTCCCGTGCCTCCGCACCAAGGCATTTGAATTTTGATTTTCAACAGTTTCGCATCCCAATTGAGGTTTGGCATTGTGGTTGCATAATGACAGTGCACCGGTACGGTGCATATCTTTTCCGACGCACACAAGGTTGTGGAGAATATCAACGTGGTCAGTCACGAGAAAGAGCTATGATGAAAAACATTTTATTCCTCGCCGCTTTTGTCGCCATGGTTTTTGGTCCGGGTTGTGAAAAGGCCAATCTCTTCGAGTCCCCGAAATCTGAGACGGAACAGACTTTTGGTTTCGGCCCTTCCGGCGAGATTACGGTTGCGATGGATATGCAGGGCGGATTCGCCGGTGTGAGCCGCCATTTGTCCATTGCCAGCAATGGCTACGTGCGCTACATGGACGATGCCAATGCCGGCGAGCAAATCGTTTCGATGCTGCAGCCACAAGAGTACGACGCCTTGGTGGCATATTTTCTGGAGAAAGATTTTTTAAATCTGGAAGAAAGCTATGTCGAACCGAATGCTGCCGACGTGTTTATATATCATATTCGCTTTCAACACGGGGGCCGCGAGAAAACCGTGGGGGCCGATGACGTCCGCGCACCGGCGAATTTGCGGGACCTTATTGCGCGTTTGCATTCCGTCATTGATGATTTGAAGCAGAACGCGCTGGTCTTGTCTTTCCACATGGATCGCCAGTCCTTGCAACACGGCCAAACCGTCGAGCTGGTCTTGACGGCGACGAATCAACGCGCGCGCGCTCTCCAGCTCGCTTCAGGCGTTCAGATGTTCGAGTTTTTCGCCCTTCCCGCCGCCGCGGCACCACGCCTGCCGGCGGAATTGCAAACCCCTTATGCCTGGAACTACACGCACGGCAAAGTTTATATCGCGATCATGCAATACACCACGCTTGCGCCGGGCGAGAGCTTGACGTTTCGCGCGGCATGGGATGGCCGCGGCAACAACGGCGAATGGCTGGAAGGCGCTTATCTCCTGGGCGCGCAATTGGCGAGTGCTCCCGGAGGCTTCACGGCTTTGCAGCCGCTGCAGATCGTCAAGAGGTAAATATGCGTTCTCTACCGATGCTCATGCTCATCGGCGCGCTGTCAGCGTGCGCACTGTTTGAAGCTGATGAAAAAGACCTCGAAGCGCGTATGTCCGGCGCGAACCTTTACCTCACCAATCACACAGATTCGCGTGTCTATTATTTCGTCGTCGGGAGGGAAACCGCGGCCCATATTAATTGGGCGCCGCACCTCAATCTCGACACCAGCGTTGCCAAGAATGCCACCAAAAGAATTGAGTATGAGAATATCTTTCGTGTTCAGCACGAAAAAGAAATAATCGTTCATTGGTGGCATGCCGTCTGGCGTGAGGCGCAATCCCAACCCGGCGAGTTTCATACGATCATCCTGTCCTTGTAGAATCATTCCCTCTCCGCGGAAAAATTCCGCATACCCCTGCTTATTCCGCAAATACAAAGGCATTTTTTTTCCCGCTTTCATGACTCAACTATCAATATCCGCTTGTCTTAAGCATACCCCGCAAAAACTGGTACGCCTCTTGCGTTTCTGAAGTATGTCAACGCTCCATGCGCTAAGGATTTGGAGCAGAGACGCTTAGCGCTTAAACCGAGTCATCTCGGCGACGAACCTGAAAGGGAGGCGGACCATGAAATCAGCAATGAAATACTTCGCTTTGAGTGCAGCAATGCTGTCCATACTCAGCGCCACGGCAGCATTCGCACAAATCAAACCCAAGACCACCGGCTTTGGCCTGCGTGGCAGCTACTGGGACATGCGCCGCAACACCTCTGTCTTTCACATACAGAACGGCCCGGAATATGACACTGTCGATCTCGGCGGCGCGGGCGGATGGCTGTATTTTTTTTCGCGCACCAGCGAGTCCTGGTTTCTCGAGCTTCATCTCGGCGGCGCCGCCAGCGTGATTGAGCAGCGCGAGTATTTCGCAGGAAAAGACACGCGCGTGCTCGCGGTGGTGCCGGTGTTGCTGGGGATGCGCCATCCGCTGTTGTCGCCGGCGAATGCTTCAGCATTGCGGCCCTATATCGCCTTTGGCGCCGGGCCCTATTGGATCGCGGATGTGTTCGTGCGGGAACGCAACTACGAGGAGGAAGTCTCGGTCGCTTCCAAGCTGCATCCGGGCGCTTACGCCGGCGGCGGCATGGAGTTTATGCTCTCCAGCAGCTTCGGTTTGAATTTCGATGTGAAATACCACTTCGTGAATTTAAATGCGCATGATGAGCACAGTGGTTATGAATACGCCGTGGGCATACAGTTTTACTGGGGAGATTACAAATCGGTGCGGAGAGATTGAACGGCGGGACCGCGATATGACCAGATGATATCTTTTAGCAGAAGGGAAGCTTTGCCATGAAAACGAAATGCCTTCAAATCCGGTGCAGCCTGCTCTTGCTGGCGGTGGCCTGCATGGCCATCCTGAGCGGCTGCGACGCCAGTAGCATCATTGGCGAGGACGACGCCAGCGGCAACGCGGCTGCGTCCGAAACTTTCTCATTCGAATTGCAGGTGGCGCAGCAAAATCGCCTGGAGCTGCGCGGGATCAACGGCAATATTGATCTGGCGGGCGTGGCCGGGGCCCAGGCAGTTGAAATCTGGGGGGAACGGCGCGTGACTTCCCGAAGCACGGCGGATGCGCGCGCGTATTTGAATAACCTGCAGGTGCGCGTGGTGGACGGCAACAATGAAATCCTCGTCGAAACCGTGCAGCCGGAAAACAATCACGGCCGGGAGCTGCAGGTCAATTATCACCTGCGCGTGCCCCTGGACTGGCAAGCGGCGGTTCAAAACATCAACGGCAATATCGTCCTCGATTCTCTGGCCCAAAGCGTTTCCGCGGTCTTGACGAACGGCAATATCATCGCACAAGATATTGCCGGCAATTTTGCGGGGAGCCTAACCAACGGCAATGTTGTGCTGCACGAGGTCACGGGCAGCGCCGGAGTCGCTCTGGTCAACGGCAATATCAGCGCCAAAGTGAGTCTCCCGCCGCGGGCAACGTGCGAGATGAATACGGTCAACGGCGTCATCGACTTACAAATCCCGCACAGCACCTCTGCCGAGTTTTCGGCCACGCTGGCCAACGGCACGATCAACCTGATCGATCTGATTTTGCAGAACTCCAGTTCCTCCCGCACCTCGGTCAGCGGCAAACTGGGCGACGGCGCCGGGAGAATTTGGCTCAAGACCGTCAACGGCGACATTCGGGTGCGGGGGTTTTGAGCGCTTCAGCGCTTCCCTCGCACTTCGCTCATCAAAGCGAGAAGATTGCTTTCCGAATCGCGGAAGAAGGCCATCCACAGCTCGTGATCGGGCATTTTGGCGATCAAGTGTGGCTGGCCTTCAAACTGCACCTCGCGTGCGGACAGTGTTTGAAACGCGGTTTGAATCTCCTCGACCTTGAAATACAGGATCGAGCTGGGATGATCGAATTCCGGCTTCTCGGGAAGGCCGAGCATCAGCCGGATTCCGCCGCAATCGAAAAATGCCATCTTGGGAACCGTGAACAAATGCTTCATCCCCAGGCGGTCGCGATAGAAAGCCACGGCGCGCTCTAGATCACGGGCGTTGATTGCAATCTGCCCGATTTGGGCAAGGCCGAAACCGATGGAATTGGACATGGCGTGTCTCCTATTTTTTCCGGTACAATATAACAAAAGGGCAGGCAAACGCGCTTCTTCAAAATCACCTTTTTTGCCGCCGGAAGGCTTCGGGCGCCATGCCCATGCGCAAAAGTTTTGATCGACAAGCTGCCTTCGCCCTCCCAATGATGGCGCCGCCAGCCCTGTTCATGGAGAATAAAGGAACAGCGGCCCAGGAGGCCGGGCGAAAGGCCGGGGCTGGATTCGATGCTCGCGGGCAAGGCAATGATCATGGGAGAACGACCCGATCCGTTATGTGAAAAACGAACGTTGCAATGCCGATCTCACCCCTGAACCAGCAATGGTAGTGATTGCCCGCTTCACAAACCAGCGCAAAATTCTTGTGGTTTGATCGGCGCCGAGCTATATTGGAGTGGTTCAAAGTGAGAGGGCCATGCCTCGAAGCATCTATTTCTTCTTTTTGGTCTGGGTTGGAGTGGGCGGCGAGGCCGCCTCATTCGCGCAAAATGCCGCGCGCGGCAACGGCCTCGGACTGCAGCTCAGCTATTGGAACATGAATGGCGGTTCCTCGCGCCTTTCCTTTTCAGAGCATGAAAGCACGTTCGATGTGAACGGCGTGGGCGTTTGGCTCAATTATTTTTCGCGCCTCAGCCCGCAATGGTATATGGATTTCAGCCTGGGCGCCTTTGCAAGAATACGGGGCACAGAAACGGCATTGGGAACGGCGGCGAATACCGAGGTTTCGACGGTCATTCCCTTTGTCTTGGGCTTGCGCTATAATCTGCTTCCGGCCCGGGTCACCAACTCGCTTCAACCGTATCTTCGGGCCGGCATTGGCCCTTACTGGACGAGCTCTTTTCACAGCATGGATGACACCACGGGTGCGGAGGCCACTTTCGAAGGCAGAATGCAAACCGGCGGTTACCTTGGCGGAGGGGTGAATTTTGTGTTGACGAGCTGGAGCGCTTTGAATCTCGAGTTGAAATATCAGTTCGTCGATGTCAAAGTGCAATCCGCCAGCGGCTTGAGCTACGGCCGGGAATTCAGCGGCCTCGAGTTCGCGCTCGGCTTTAGCTTTATGTGGGGCCGCAAACCCGAGATGATACGCATCAAAGGCGTCAACTTGATCGTGACGGATATCTACCCCGCCTATGCCCCGTTTTATGGCGCCTACCCGCTCGCGCAGGTTACGGTGCAAAACGTCGCGGGTTATCCCATCGACGTGAACGTACAAAGCTTCATTCGCGGCTACTCCGAGCGGCCGAAAGACAGCGGCTTCGTGCACTTCGAAAAAGGCGAGGCCAAAGATATTCCGGTGACGGCGATTTTCGGCTCGCGTTTGCGCGCGGCCAGACAGCGCGAGACCGCCGTGCTGGACCTGAAAATCGAAGCGCGTGCAGCCGGTGCTTCGCAAAAGGAGATCAGCACTTCGATCATCGTGCATGGCCATAACGCGTGGAACGGTGAAATAGACAAACTGGCTTTTTTTGTCACGCCCGAAGATGAGAAGATTTTGGCGCTGGCGCGCCAGGCGACAAAGGCAGTGGCGGAGCACGGCGCAGCCGCCTCCGGCCGTTTGCCCTTGGCCCGTGCGATTGTCGATTCGCTCGCGCCTCTGCAAATTCGTTATCAACGCGATCCGAATATTCCTTTCGATCAGGATGATCGCGTGCAATTCGCCGCGGAAACGCTCGCGTTGCGCAGCGGTGATTGCGATGACCTCGCGGTGCTCGTGGTTTCTTTGCTGGAAAGCGTGGGAGTCAATACCGCTTTCGTCGATGTGCACGACGCGCAAAAACCGCTCGCGCATTTGTACGTGATGTTCGATACCGGCGTACCCGCCGAGCAGGGTGAGAGCATCAGCAGCAACAGCAAACGTTACGTCATTCGTGAAAACACCGGCGGCCAGCACACGCTTTGGATTCCCATCGAAACGACGCTGATCACGCAAGGTTTCGAAGAAGCTTGGAAAGCCGGAGCGCTGCAATATTTGCAGGATGGTGTCGTGCGCAGCGGCCTGGCGGCGGGGTGGGTCCGGGTGATTGAGGTGGAGTAGAGGTCTCGTGGAGGATGGAGGGAGGCTCGAAGTTCGAAGATAGATGATTGAGAAGCTGAAAGGAGTTTTTAATTCATCGCGGCAAACCCGGGCTTCATGATAAAAACTTTCAAAAGTTTGATCGGTGGACTTGAAATGACAAGAGATTTTTTGATTTTGCTGATTTATTCGCTGGTTGCAATCGTTTCGACCGCCGAGGGCGCGACGAAGGCTAAAATCGTGCAGCTCACCGGCGAAGTAAAAATCCGGCGAGGGCTGGAGGAAGGCTGGGAACCTGCAAAGGTCAACATGTCTTTGGAGGAAATCGACACCATTTTGACCGGTGAAAATGGCGAGGTGGTTTTGGAATTCGGCGAGCGCGCCCTCTTCAAGCTCGGAGGCAATTCCGTGCTGGACCTCGCTGATCTGCGTAAAATCACGGAGCAGGAATTGTTTTTGATCCTGGTGTCGCAGAAGATCGGCAAGATCAAGCCGAGCAGCGGCAAGACTCCGCTGCGCATCGGCGAGGTCAGCACGATTCGCGGCGAGCCTTATCAATTGGAAAATGAAAACCCGGCTTTGTCGAACCAATGGTGGCGCCGGGAATTCAACGCGGCACAGGCGCTCGCCGCGCAAAACTTGCTGACCAATGCGGCGTTGAAATGGCATCGCATCAAAGAAAGATTTCCCTTGCAGCGCGATTGCGGCGAAACCAGCTTTTCCCTGGCGCAAACATTGGAACGATTGCAGCATCTCGGGGAGGCGCGGGACGAATATCAGAGCGCCTTGCAGCAGGCGCGCGCGCAGGATTGCGGCGAGGGCGAAGCGAAGAAAAGAGCAGAGGCGGTGCAGGAGATTCTGCAGAAGCTGCAAGCTTCTCCCGACTAAGGGACTTCGATGATGGGGATGAAACCGATTTGTTTGACCAAGCGCTGGCCGGCCCGGCTCGAGATCCAATCGATGAAAGCCTTCACCGCGCCGCGCGGGGTTCTCGCCGTGTAGAAATATAAATAGCGCGCGAGGGCGTAGGAGTTGTTGCGCACGTTTTCGGCGGTTGGCGCCACGCCCTCAATTTTGCAATGCACGAGATTGCCGCCGTAGGCAATGCCGCCATAGCCAATAGCATAGCGTTGCGCTGCCACCGCCGACACAATCGCTTCAGTTCCCGCCAGAATTTTGGCCTGCGCGGAATATTCTTGCCCGCCCAACACGTGTTCTTGAAAATAAAAATAGGTGCCGGAATTGGGCGAGCGGCTCAAGACGATAATGGGACCGTCATCACCGCCCACCTCTTTCCAGCTTTGAATCTTGCCCAAAAAAATCTCTTGCACTTGTGCCAGCGTCAGGTTGCGTACGGGATTGGCAGGATGCAAGTAAATGCTGAGTGCATCGCTGGCGACGAGATGGGAAACGCCCAACTCCCCCTGCTGCTGCAACAACCGGCGGGCTTCTTCGGCGCGCAAGGGGCGCGAGGCGGCACAAATATCCGCTTTGCCTTTGATCAGTGCCTCGATGCCGGTCGCCGTACCGCCGCCTTCGACGTAGATCGAAATGCCGGGATGCAACTTCATATACTCTTCCGCCCACAAGCGCGTCAGAATCATCATGGTATCCGAGCCCTTGAGGCGAATCGTCGAAGGCGCGACCGTGCGCGAGCTGCTGCAGCTCGAAACCTGGAGCGCGAGGGCCGCGATTCCGGAGGCAAGGCTGGTTAGCCTCTTGGCGGTTTGGGGCATATTCAGCGCTTCTCCGCCAGCGTTTGCAGGCGCGCATGAATGAAAGGCGTCCCGGGTTTCCACTCCGGCGCAACCTTGGAATTGGCGAGATCGTAGCTGAGCGCGAGCAACACCTGGGCATGTTGTTGCGCCGCCGTGAAATTCAATGGCTGCGTCAAATCGTCCGCGGGCGTATGATAAAACTGCTCGCCCCAATTCAGAAAACGCTGCCAGCCTTGCGCTTCCGACGTTTGGCGATAATCCAGTCCTTCCATCACCAACATGGCCGGTATGCCGGCCTGCGCGAAGACGACTTGATCCGAGCGCGCGAACGGCAGCGCCGCCGCAAATGCCGCCGGAACCGGGGAAACGCGCAATCCCAGCGCCTGCGCCACCTCCCGGAGATTCACTTCCAGGGAAGAAAATTCCGCGCCCACCCCGGCGATATCATTGAAGGTATCAAACAACGCCAGGCCGTCGACATTGAGGTTCGCGATCGTGCGGTGCAACGGCACGGCAGAGTGCTCGACGTAATAGTTGGAACCCAGCATGCCTTTTTCTTCGCCGGTCAGAAATAGAAAGAGCAACGAGCGCCGCGGCCGCTCCGGCAGCGCGATAAGCGTGCGCGCGATTTCCAAAACCGCGGCCACGCCAATGGCATTGTCGAACACGCCATTGTAAATCGAATCGCCTTGCACGGCCGGCCCGAGGCCAAGATGATCGTAATGCGCGGTGAGCAGGACATAGGTATCGCGCAGCGCGGGGTCGCTGCCCGGCCACATACCGATGACGTTGTGCGCCAGAAAATCACGCTGCTGGAATACGCCGCGAAACGAGGCCGAAGTTTTGAGCGAAAAACTGCGCATGGCATGCTTCGCATCCATCTCGAAAACTTCATGCAAGTCAAAGGCCGCTTCGTCAAACAACCGCCCGGCGGTTTGCACATTCATCATGAGGCTGAGATTATTGGTGACGGAGGATAACAAATTCACGTCTTCAAAGGCGAACTGCCGCACCCAGTATTCCCAGGTGCGCCCCTGCTCTGTGCGCGGCAAGGGGATGATGATGCTGCCGCGCGCGCCGCGCGCGATCGCCATCATTTGTTTGTAGGCCGGAAAAGAATAGAAAGTCGGCGCGGGTCCCGCAAAATAGTTTTCCTCGTTCGACTCCGGTTCCCCGGAAAGGCAAACCACGATTTTGCCCTCGACCTCCATGGCCTGGTAATCATTGTAGTCGAATTCCGGCGCCGTGATGCCATAGCCGACGAATACCAGGGGCACGGGCTTGGGCACAAAGGTTTGCGCGCCGGAGTGATACAGCAAATAGTCCTTGTGCAGCTCCAAAATAGCCTCACCATTTTTTGTGACGATCTGCAGGCGCGATTGCGGCGACGGGCGGCTGGCGTGCATGGGAATGGCTTGCAAAAAAGTACTGTCGTCGCCCAGGGGCTGCAAATTCAACGTCGAGAGTTGATCCGCGAGATACTGTGCTGCCCGCTCGCCGCCGCGCGTGCCCGTGCCGCGGCCCTGCAGCGAGTCGTGAGCGAGAAATTCGACGTGCGCGCGCAAGGCGTCGGGTGAGATCGCTGGCAAGACCGGCAGCGTGGGCGAGCTTTCTCTCGATTGCGCAAGCAAGGGGAGGAAGCCAGGCGCCCAGAGGACCATCAGGCACGACTGCCAGGCGAGGCGTTGCTTGACGGAGCGCACCACCCGGCGCATTGCCATTCTGAAAAAAACTCTTTTTGCGCGCGCCCTCCACTCCGAGCCAAAGCCGAGCCAGCAGAGAAAAAGGCTTGCTCCGGAATCGCCAAACCTGAGGGGCATGCACCAGTTATTGAAGACGATCATGGTGGGATTAAGACGCTTTGATTTCGCTGGTATCGCCGTTCATTTGCACTTCGAACACGACGGGCAGATTGTCCTTGACGGACTGCTCGTGCGTGACGAGAAAAACTTGCCGGAAATAGCTGCTCAAGTGCTGCAAGGTCGAAAGCAAAAGAAATTTACGTTCCTCGTCCTGCGAGCCGAAAATCTCATCGAGCACGATGAATTGCAGCGGCGGCCGGCCCGAGCGTTGCGCGATGACCTGGCTGATTGCCAC
This sequence comes from bacterium, assembly GCA_044869275.1. Classification (GTDB taxonomy): domain Bacteria; phylum Zhuqueibacterota; class Zhuqueibacteria; order Zhuqueibacterales; family Zhuqueibacteraceae; genus JBIOXB01. The sequence goes on along the minus strand of JBIOXB010000182.1, from coordinate 4,506 downwards.
GCGCAAGCAGAGATTCAATAAATCCTGCTCACCGCCGGAAAAGCGCGCGAGCTCGAATTTTTGATTTTGGTCGAACAAAAACAGATTATACGATTCGTCCAGCTCAAGCAGCGTGTAGCGGCCGTTGGTCGCCAGGCGCAAAATCTCCGAGGCGCGGGCCGCAATCAAGGGCCGCAAGCGGCCGGCCATTTCTGCGCGAAAGTTTTTGAAGTGCTCTTGCAAGGCCTCCAACAAAACCACTTCACGCTCGGTGCGCGCGATCGCCGCGGCGTGCTCTTGTGCTTGCGCGATCCTGGGCTCGAGCTGGCCGATGAGCGCCGCCAGCGAGGCAACGGCGGCTTGGGCTTCGCTCGCGGATTTATGATGGCGGAGATGCTCGCTGGCGGCCTCGTGATAAGCCCGCTGGCTGGCAAGAAAAGTTTCTTCGAGAAACTGCAACGACGCCATTTGCTGTTGCAGATTGGTTTCTTGTGCGTTCAAATCGAGCACTTTATCCTGCAACTGCGCGCGTCTCGCTTCCAGCGCGGGCAAATTCGCCGCCAAACCTTCGAGATGAATCAATTCCCGCACCTTGTCTTCTTGCGCCGCCAGCTGCTTGTTGACCTGCTCGAACCAAATGGCATCGAAAGCGACGGCGCCATTGTGCTGGATTTCGTTTTGCACCAGCGCCAACTGCTGCTGCAGCGTGGTCAGGCGATTTTGCAGCGCCGCAAGCTGATTCTGGTGCTGGCGAAGTTTTTCGCGCTCGGCGCTCAAGCGCTGCTTTTCCTGCAGCAGCGCCTTTCCGGCTTCCTCAGCTTCGTGCAGGTGCCGGGCGGCGGTTTTCCTCTGTTCTGCCAAAGCAGAATACTCCTGCCGCAATGCGAGCAAATTCTTGTCGAATTCCGCAACCACTGGAAGATAATGTTCGCGCAGCGGCCGCGTACATACCGGACAAGGGCTGTCCTGGCCCAGCGTTTGTACCCGTTGGAGCTTTTCCTTTAGTTCCCGGCCGCGCGCTTCGACGGCACTTTGTTGATTGGATAATGCTTTCTCATTCTCACGGAGATTTTGCAGATGCAACTGCGCCTCTTGCCAGCGCGTTTCCCATGCCTGTTCTTGATCCATGAGAGCTGGTAAACCCGCCAAGCTCTTGTGCAGGGGCTCGGCTTCGCTTTGCAGCGCGGACACTTGTTCGGAGAGATTGTTGGCAAGCCCTTGCTTGCCTTCGCGCTCAATCAAGGCGCGGCGCTGTTTCTCCAGGGACTCTTTCTCGTGCCGTAGTTTTTCCACTTCCGGTCGCGCGGGCAGCAACGCTGTAATCGTCATTTGATGCGCCGACAGCTCCTGCTTTTCTTTGTCAGCGTGCTGAAGTTGCAAATGCACCTCCTGTGCCTGTCCTTGCACCTTTTGCAACTGCCCCTGCAATTTTTGAAAATGATCACGGCGCCGGCTTTCTTCCTCCCACAATACCCGTTCTTTTTCAGCCTGCCGCGCCCAATGCTGCTCTTCCTGTTGGCGGGATTGCAGCGTTTCCGCAGCGGCAAGGCGTTCCGCCCGCAACCCGGATAATTGTTGTTGCAGCTCTTCGATGTTTACTTGATGAGCGCGCGCGCCTTCTAAAAATTTTCGTTTTTGATTCGCATCATTCAACGCGTTCTGGCGGGCAAGATCGATGGCCTCCAAATCGATCAAACGGCTGACGAGTTTGCGTCGCGGTTCGTCCGTCAGGGTGCTCAGGGCCGCCAGCTCTTTTTGCCTGGCGAAAATGGAGACTTCGAAAGATTTGTGATCGAGGCCAAGTAGGTGGGCGATGGCCTCGTTTACCCCACTCTCGCGCACCGCCAATTTGTCGCTGTCTCCGGCGCGATACAAAGCGGCTTCGACCGCCGCATTTGCGCCGCGCAGGGCGCGCTGCACGACATAATCATCGCCGGCCAGGGTGAAAGCCAGTTCCACTTCACAAGGCTCAGAGAGCGGCGCCTGCTGCCGGCGCATGAGCAGCTTATCCGTGCGCACCGCGCGCGAACCGTACAGCGCCCAGGCAATGGCTTCGAGTAAAGTCGATTTCCCCGCGCCGTTTCGGCCGATGACGCCGATCACGTTTTCCGGAAACTCCAAAAACAATTCCGCGTAACGGCGAAAGTTGCGCAAGCGCAGATGTTTGAGAATCATGCTTCCGGCTCGGCGGTTTCGGCGGCGGCAAGGTATTCCCCGCCCAAGTGCTCCAGCTCCGCGCGCGGCAAGGTGCCGTTGCCGCGCTGCAAAAGATAACGCGCAAATTCCTCGCGCAACGATCCCAATGCGGCGATTTCACCGCCCGCCTCGTCCTGGGCGAGCGCGGTTGCGGCTTCAAATACAAATTGTTTGTCGAGATGAAAGGCGTGCGCGAAGATTTTATCGACGGCGGGGAAATCGAGCTGCAGATAGAGATCGCGGGAAAGATGGCGGAATTCGAGCGTGACCATGGCGCCCGCCAGATCGGCACGGCTGCGCTCTTTCAAATCCAGCATGAGCTCTTCCACACTCTTGCCCCGGCAATCAATGGGCTTGAGACGGAGCATGGGCCGCGAAGGAATCTGAACATATTCCCAAGTGCGTGCCCGTAAATCGCCTGCTATATAACCTGAGCCATAGCCGGCTTCATTGAAACTCGTGCGCTCGGTCGAACCGGAATAGAAGGTATGATCATTGATGGCAAGGTAGCGGTGATAGTGGCCGAGCGCGATGTAATCGAACGCCAGGTGCAGACGCGTTTCGGGATCTTCCAAAAACTGTTCGTTGAATTCACCCATGCGCGTATCGATTTTGCCGGCCGCCCGCCACGAGCCGTGCGTGAGCAAAATATTCCAGCGCGCGGCAGGATCGAGCTGCAAACTGGAATAGGCCTTTTCCAAATCTTCGCTCAAAGAGCAATGCGGGAGGGCGTGAATCGCGCAGCTTGCTTTGCCGTCGAAGGAGGTGAAAATAAACTTCTCATAAACGCCGCGATATGCGGCATGCACGTTCGGCAAAACCGCGAGCGCCTCGAAGATATTGCCGGTGCTGCGAATGCGCGGCGTGGAATGATTGCCCGCGACGATGAAAATCGGTATGCCGGCGTCGTGCATGCGCTTCAAGCCTTCCAGTGCCACGGCAATGGCGCGATTGTTGGGCCGGGGGGATTGAAACAGATCCCCGGCGTGTAAAACGAAGTCCGGCCGGTGTTCGACGATGGCGTCCACCACGTGCCGCCACGCCTCGTAAAAATCCTGCTCGCGGCGATTGGTGCCCGTCTCCGCATCGATTTTCGTGAGATCAGAAAAGCCCAAGTGTGTATCGGCAAAATGAATGAAGCGCATAATACCTGATTAGTCGTGGCTCTTCCGGTTGCGGTCTTTGCCCGGCTCCGGGCTGGGGTCCATGATCAGCTCCGGATCGTAGGGTTGTTTGCCAACCGCTCCTTTGGCCCAGGTTTGGGCGTATTCCACGTTGCCGTCGCCGTCGAGAAACTGCACGTGAAAATCTTCCGCCGAGACGCGAAACCACGTGAAGCCAAGATTGGTTGCGGCAAAAGTTGTAATCGGGCCATAGGAGGTGTCGCGGCTTTTCCCGCCTGTGCCGGAAACGATATAATGCACCCCGCCGATGGGCTGCAGCATCTGGCGATCGTGATCATGACCGCTAAGATACAAATCGACGGCGTATTTTTCCAGCAGCGGCCGCACAAATTTGATCATTCTTTTGCCATGTCCGTGCTCGCCATACGAGAAAACGGGATGGTGGCCGAAAACCACTTTCCAGGTTGCAGGAGATTTCTGTAACTCGCGCTCGAGCCAGGCCATTTGTTCCGGGTCATACTTGCTGCCGTCGATGATGTGCTCGGTGTCCAGCGCCCAAAATTGCATGGTGCTCGTACTGTCGATGGGATAACCAAAAGAGTAATACGCTGCCGGCATGACCCATTTGGGATTCAGCCGGCTGTATTCCACTTGAAATGAAGCGCGATTCAGCCTATAATCGTGGCCACCCAGCGCCGCATAAAAAGGAACGATCAGAAAGGGCAGATTATACATGTCGACGAATTTCGTCCGCCACTGGGGATCGCTGGTCGAAGCGACGCCGTTGGGATAAAAATTATCCCCCAATAGCAAAACGAAATGCAGCGCGTCTCGCTGCGCTTTCTGATTCAACAATGCCGCAACGTGCTTCTGGCCAGCCAGACCGGTGCCCTGATCGCCAAGCCCGGCGAAATAGACGTACTGCCTGCCCGGCACTTCGCCAGGTATACTAAAGGGTGGGACGAGCCTGGGATTCAGGACCTCCGAGTCGCCGTTTAAGAACCTATTGTGAATGAACGCAAAGCCGGTCCAAACGAGGACCAAAAATAAGCAAGAAAGCAGCAAACGCAAAGACAGTTTTCTCATCTGGTGATGGTGGACGTGTGATCAGTTTTAATGTCAATACCGTTCATTTAAGCGCAAGAGTTCTTTGAAAAATAGTAGGATGGCTCCGTTTTTTGAGATTTGGTATATTGGTTTGGATACC
>JBIOXB010000181.1:0-36068 GCA_044869275.1 bacterium | reverse complement strand
AAACCTGTCATTCCCGCGAAAGCGGGAATCCAAGTTCCTCGTGCTCCCTGGATTCCCGCTTGCGCGGGAATGACGGCATGCTGAAGTGTTTTATGAATTTGCAAACTGCATTTTCGTGGTAATCTTTATACAAAAACAAAAACCTTTGCACAGATGGATCAAACCCCAACGTGCAGCTCTCCTGGAAAGGAGCCGCCGCAAATGACGCCTGCAATTCTCCTGCGCAACCTGAGCTCGCATGAGGATTATCAGGCCTGCGTTGCACTGCAAAAAGAAACGTGGGGCGATACTTTTGCGGAGTGCGTGCCGCCCTCTTTACTATTGGTGAGTCAAAAAATCGGGGGTGTGGCAGCCGGGGCATTCGATGCTTCCGGCAAACTGCTGGGGTTTGTTTTTGGATTGACCGGTGTGAAAGACGGCCGTTTGGTGCATTGGTCGGATATGCTTGCGGTGCGGCCCGAGGCACGCGATCAAGGCCTGGGCCGGCGCTTGAAACTTTATCAGAAAGAACAAGTGCAACAGGTGGGAGTGGAAGTGATGTATTGGACCTACGATCCACTGGTGGCGCGCAATGCGCATCTCAACTTGAATCGCCTCGGCGCGCACCTGGAGGAATACGTGCCCGACATGTATCGCGAAGACCCGGGCGGCGCGTTGCACCGCGGTATGAGTCTGGATCGTTTCATTGTGGCGTGGCCGCTGGCGAACGAGGAGGCGAAGCAAAACCTGGCGGGCAAATGGCCGAAGCCTTTGCCTCCCGTGCCCATTGTGAACACCACGGGCGAGCCGCCGATGCCGGTCGAACGCGAGTTGCCGCTGGATTCCGCCGTGCGCGTGGAGATTCCCGCCGATATCTACGCCATGAAAACCGCTGCCATGGAACAAGCCATAGCCTGGCGCCGCACCACGCGGCGCGCATTTTTGTTTTACCAAGAACGCGGTTATGAGGTCGTCGCTTTTCAGCGCGAGGCGGGCAGCGGACGGTGTTTTTATCTGTTGCTTCAGCGCTGATCACAGTCATCTTGCTGAAATGAGAGAGGGAGAATGCTCCATCTTCAAAAAATCACCCTGCGCGAAATTCACCTGCCCTTACGCGAGCCGTTCGAAATCTCTTCCGGCGTCGTTGCGGAAAGGCGCATCATGCTTTTACAGTTACGCGACGCCGACGGCATCACGGGCTGGTCGGAATGTGTGGCCGACGAACATCCGAATTACTCACCCGAAACCATCGACACGGCGTGGCTGGCGATCAAAGCATGGGTAGGGCCGCGCGTCTTGGGCAAAACGTTTCAGCATCCGCGCGAAGTCCATGCCGCATTGGAGAAAAACTTTCGCGGTCACAACATGGCCAAAGCTGCGGTGGAAATGGGCATGTGGGAGCTCGCCGCGCGCAAACAAGAGCTGCCCCTGTCAAAATTACTGGGCGGCACGCGTGCGCGCATTGCCACGGGTATTTCTTTGGGCATTCAAAAAAATCCCGAAGTCTTGGCGGAGAAAGCGCGCGCTGGTCTCGCACAAGGCTATCGCAAAATCAAAGTCAAAATCAAACCCGGGGCGGACGTTGAATTTGTGCGCGCCGTGCGCGCAGCGCTTGGCCCCGAAGCTCCGATCATGGCCGACGCCAATAACGCCTACGCGCTCGAAGACCTCGCGACGCTGCAGCAATTGGACGATTTCAACCTGATCATGATCGAACAGCCGCTGGCGTGGGATGATATCGTTCGGCATGCCACTTTGCAACAGCAGCTCAAAACACCGCTTTGTCTGGATGAGTCCATCACCAGCCTGGAAAAAGCCGAAGACATGGTGAGGTTAGGCAGCGGTCAAATCATCAACCTCAAGCCCGGCCGCGTGGGCGGCTTCCGCGCCTCGCGGGCGATCCACGATTTTTGCGCGACCAAAAGCGTCCCGGTGTGGTGTGGCGGCATGCTGGAAAGCGGTATCGGCCGCGCGTACAATGTCGCGCTCGCTGGGCTGCCAAATTTCACGCTGCCGGGCGATCTCTCTCCCAGCGCGCGTTATTGGGAGCGCGATATCGTAACGCCGGAATGGACCATGGATCAGCAGGGCATGGTCAAAGTTCCGCTCGAGCAGCCCGGTATGGGTGTAACTGTCGATTTGGATCGCGTGGATGACTTGACCGTGCGCTGCGAAGCACTCGCCGCAAAATAGGGCATGTTGCTCTCAAAACAGTTTTCTTTTGATTTGATAAGCTACTGCGTCGGATTTTCAGCACGCTGAGCTTATCGCAGGCTGAGCTTGTCGAAGCCTGATTTTTGAGCTTAGCACGCTGCGACAAGCTCAGGGTGCGGCCTTCCCAAGTTCATGCACCGCATAATAGATTTGGCGCCTTCGCAAGCGCGCGGGAAGCTTCTCGCAGAATGGCAAAGCCTTGCATAAACTGCATCAGGATATGGCCGGCGAATTTCGTGTTAAATCTTCCTGAAAAAGTCCGCTTTCTTTTCTCTCCCCATTTGCAGACCCAGCTCGTGGCTTTGCGCCACGATTTGCATCAACATCCGGAATTGTCTTTCCAGGAAAAAAGAACAGCAGAAAGACTCTACTCTGCACTAGAAAGCCTGCGGCCTGCTCAACTCGAACGCGTTGCAGAAACCGGCGTCGTCGCGCGCCTTCTCGGTCGAAATTCTCAAGCGCCGTTGGTTGCCATTCGCGGCGACATTGATGCGCTGCCCATTCAAGAAGAAACCGGGTTGCTCTGGGCCTCGGTGAATCCGGGCGTGATGCATGCCTGCGGCCATGACGTGCATGCCGCGTGGGCCGTCGGCGCGGCGCATTTATTGGCGGAAAATCCCGCCGCCGGAGAGGTACTGATCGTTTTGCAGCCCGCCGAAGAAATTGGCCAGGGCGCGCAAGCCATTCTGCAAAGCGGCATTTTGGAAAATGTGCAGGCGATTTTCGGCGCGCATGTCGACCGCCGTTTTGCGGTTGGAAGAATCGTTGCCGACGCCGGACCGCTGGCCGCCGCGGCGGATACTTTTGAGATCGAACTGATCGGCAAAGGCGCGCACGGTGCCAGGCCGCATGAATCAGCCGATCCGATCGTGGGCACCGGTGCCTTGATCAATGCCCTGCAAACAATCGTCTCGCGGCGTTTGAATCCCGCGCATGCCGGCGTGGTTTCCATTGGCAGCGTGCACGCGGGCACGGCTTCGAACATCATCCCAGGGCGCGCGCAGCTCACCGGCACCTTACGCACCACGCTACCGGCAGCGCGCCAGTTATTGCAAACTGAAGTGCGAGATATTTCCGAAGCAATTGCACGAGCCTATGGCTTGGACGCTATGGTTAGAATCGTTGAGGGCACACCGCCCCTGGTGAACCCTGAAGGCCCCATTCAATGGGCGCGGCAAGCGGTGAGATCGTTAATAGGTGAAGAAGCTCTCGTGCCCCTCGGCTTTCTCAACATGACCGGCGAAGATTTTGCCTTCTATCTCGAAAAAACTCCCGGTTGCTTTTTGCGCATCGGTGCACGCGAGCCCGGCGGCGACGCCACACCCGCGCATTCCTCGCGTTTTTATCCCGCGGAAGAAAGCATTTTCATCGGCGCCGCGGTGCTGGCGGAAACGGCGAGGGTGACATCGGAAGCACTGCATCGATTGAACCCGTAGGGCCGACAGGGCCGGTCGCCCCTGTTTCCGCTGCCTGAATCACCTTGTTTGGTTCATTTGTGGTGACGAGTTCAGGTTGTTGATCCGTGCCGGGCAGGAAGACCTGGCGGGTCGCCCCTACAGTGTCAATTTGATGGGCGATGACCAAAATGCCGTGCGTATGATTTGGCATCACCTCGAACATATCCGATTGTGCGTACAAATCGTGATGAAATACGCGCCTGCCTGGGAATAGTCATATCCCTTTGAACGAATGGACCGGCGATGATGAATTTTAGGATCATACCCCATGTGTTTCCCATCATGGTTTGATGGTGCATCACAAACGGCACGGAAATCAATTGATTTTTCCGTGGCGGTTCCATTTCCGTGGGAGATAGTTTTTGCTTTTGGTTCGGCTTGTCCGGGTTTGGTGGATAAATGCGGACTTTTGCTTCAGCCAATCATTCGCTAGTGGTGCTGTCACGTGCCGATTCAGACAGCTTCAATTGCTCCGGCGAAGCTGCAAGGGCCTTGCGTTCTGAGAGCCCGGCCCGGCAATTGGGGCAGAACGACCACTCTGCTTTGATGGGATACTGGCATTGCGGGCAGTAGCTGCTGGAAAGATCGAAGCCGCAATGCGGGCAAAACGCGCCGGCGCCATTCAATTGGTTTTCGCATTTTGGGCAATGCAGTGACTTCGTGGTCGAGGGCCGGGTGATGAGATAGATGGCAAGACCAAAAATAAGTGAAACAAGCGTAATAAAAGCCCAAACCCCGGGATTGCTCACACCGCGTTCCTGGGCATCGATATACACCCAACTGGGCAGGAGAAACCAAAGGAATAAGCCGGAAAACACCGCCAGGGGAGCAAAAAAGGGCAGAAATAGACTGTGGTAGATATTCGATTCCGCTGCGCGATAGCGGCCGTAATAAAGTTCTCGATTTGCGGAGTCGTCCACTTTCAGAAACAATATTCCTTCGACGCCGCCCGCAGCGTTGGTGACGGGCGCCGACAGAACCAAACTGCGCGGCCTCAGGTATTGCCAGTCTGGTGGTTGTTCCCGGTAAAACCGCCAGTCGATCCTTCCCTCGTTGCCGTCATAATCCCCGAACCTTTGCCGCTCTTCCTCCGACAATTCGCGATCAGAAAAAGAAACGCGGTCGTGCTGATCTACCAGTTTCATGAGAAAATCATTGCGGTCCTTGTAGTGCCCATCGCGCACGATGGTCTCGCTGTTTTTGTCGAAACCTTCGTTTAGTTTTGCAAACACCTGAGCGGGGACGCCAAAGATAAAATCACCGCGCTGCGTGGACATCCAAAGATATCTCTTGGCCTGCCCGACTTTTTGATTTTCCCGCAGCAGCTCTGATTGCAGCTCTGCCGCGGCGCGGCTGGCGCCAATATCTGCTGCGCCCGTCGCCGCAATTCTTCCGGCGATTTGTGTGAGCTCGGTCTGGCTGGCTTCCGCCAGCTTGCTCATGTGCGCATCCAATCTGGCGACGTGCTCTTTATACCACGTGTGCTCGATCGGACCCTCGAACACTAGCAATGTGATCACAGAAATAACAAAAGCGCTTGCCGCCGGTACGGCCATTTTCCGAATCAGCTTTTTTTTGCTCATGCGATTCTCCGCAGTCAAGTGTGCAAGTTTCTTTTGTGCAAATCAAAATACAAAATTGGAGCCAGTGACAAGGTCATAAAAGTCCCGATGCCGAAAAACACCAATGCCACAAAGCCGAGGCTGCCCAGGGCTCGAATGACCCAATATCGCGCCAGCGATTCCCAAATCGGCAGCAGGCTGATCTGGCTTTGCGCAAAGTAAATCAGTAACAGAATGAAGAGCATAGCAAAAGCAATGTTGAAGATCGGCCGGGGAGAAACGGCCGTCCTGACATGTCGCGCGCGCGGCCGCTCCGAGGGGATAGTGGCAAGGATACGATCGCATGTGTCCGCCAACGGCCTTTCTTCCGGCCAGCGGTTCAATGCTGAATTCATGCGCTGCAACAATCGCATGTACTCCCGGCAAGCTTCGCAGCCAGCGAGATGTTGCCGCAGGTGCTGCTCCTCAGCCGGCGAGGCCTCGCCATAAAACAAGCTCAACAACGCATCTTCATTCTTATGGGGCATGATTCACAGCTCCATCGGCTGCATCAGTATTTTCAATTCGGCCATGGCGCGGTGAAACCTGGCTTTCAACGTTCCTTCGGGCGTCTGCGTCATGGCTGCAATTTCCTTGAATTTCAACTGCTGATAATGTTTTAAAATGACAATCTCGCGCAGCAGCGGGCTGAGTCTCCCCAGCGCCCGCGCGATCATCTCCTTCAAATCCGTATGCTCGCTTTGCGCGTCCGGCTCCTCGGACCGTGGATTCACCGGCTCATGATGACGCGGTATTTCAGAAATCTCGAAATAGTGATAGGCATAACGTTTTTTCGACATTTCACTTCTGGCGATATTTAATGCAATGGTATAGAGCCACCCTTTAAAATTGCCGCCGGCCTGATCGAACAAATGTGCGGCAAACCAAACTCTGGTGAAGGTCTCCTGCAACAAATCTTGCGCGATTTGCCGGTTCCCGGTATACCGTACAATGAAATTGTAGATGCTCAATTCATGCCTGGCATAGAGAATTCTAAAAGCACGCATGTTCTTCTGGAGCACCATGTTCATCAACTCTTGATCAGTGCTTGTTTCCATGCCTGGCATCCAATTACGCTTTACATCAAATACAGGATCAAGCGCGAAAAAGTTGTATGTATGGGATATATGCATCAGAGCCGTCTAAGAGTCAATCCGCAAATTCTGCGATGCCATCCCTTGCAGCCCACCCTGAAATATCATCTCGCAAGGGATCCCGGCTGGCCCCGGCACAACACCAATGGGCGACTTGCTTTTCAAATTTGATTCACTACCTTGTGCTAACCTGAATAATTTACAACCGCAGAGTCATTGAGAATTCATCACCAATCTTCTCATCTCACTTACTGACGGAGGAAGGATGGCTGGCCAGCTCGCCCGCACGTTTCGCCTGCACGATTTGATCATGATCGTTATCGGCACCGTCATTGGTTCGGGGATTTTCATCGTTCCCGCGGTGGTGCTGCGCCAAAGCGAAGGCTTGGTGGGTGTGGCTTTGATGGTGTGGCTGGTGGCCGGGGTCTTGTCCTTGTTGGGCGCGCTCACTTTCGGCGAACTGGGGGCGATGGTGCCTCATGCCGGGGGATTGTACGTGTACATTCGCGACGCTTTCGGCGCGCTGCCGGCGTTTTTATATGGCTGGACCTTGTTCTTTATCATGGGCAGCGGGTCGGTGGCCACGCTCGCCGTGGCTTTTTCCGCTTATCTGCAACAGATCGTCCCGCTTTCGCCTTTGCTGGCGCGCTTCGTTTCCGTCCTAATGATTCTTGCCGTCGCGCTCATCAACATTCGCGGCGCGCGCCAGAGCGCCAACGTGCAGAATTGGACCACGGGCTTCAAAGCGGGTGCCATATTGGTCATGAGCGCGGCTTTGCTCGCGATGGGAACCGGCCTTTCCGGGCAACATCTCCAATTTTGGCCGGTATCTTTTAGTTCGAACTTATTATCCGGCGTCGGGCTGGCGATGATCGGCGTGCTTTGGGCCTACGAAGGCTGGCAATATCTCACCTTCTCCGCGGGTGAGACGCTCGACCCGCAACGCACTTTCGCGCGCGGCCTCGTCCTGGGCACGGCGGCGCTCATCGGGATTTACCTGTTCGCGAATGTCGCGTATCTCGCAGCTTTGGGGCCGCAACAAATGGAGCAATCCCAACGCGTCGCTGCCGAGGCTGTGAGCACGAGATTCGGACCCGCCGCCGGGAAACTGATCGCCGCCGCGATTTTGGTTTCCATGTTCAGCGCCGCCAACGGTGTCACCTTGACGGCCTCACGGGTCTACTACGCCATGGCGAACGACGGCGTGTTTTTCCGCCGTCTCGGCGAGGTGCATGCGCGTTTCGGCACGCCGGCATTGGCCATCGCCTGGAGCTCGTTGTTGGCGATCGCCATGGCTGCCACCGGCACGTTCGAACAATTGCTCACTTACGTGGTCTTTGCCGGCTGGATTTTTTACGCGCTGGGCGCTGCGGGCATTTTTGTCTATCGCCGCCGCCATCCGGATTGGCTCCGCCCGTTTCGCGTTCCCGGCTATCCCTTCACGCCGCTGCTTTTTATTCTCTCCGCGCTGGCCATCGTTCTCAATACCGTCATTTCCCAGCCCGCACGCGCGCTGTTCGGCATCGGCGTGGTGTTGCTCGGCGCGCCGGCATTTTTCTTTTGGCGCGAAAAGCAACGCCAGCAAGCCGCTCCCGCGGCTATCGCTTCTTCACAATCTCATTGAATCTTTCCGGCGGCATTTATAGCCGGGAAGCCCGTGTGCTGGAGAACAGGATTCATGCCGCAGGATTTCGGCGTGTATCCCAACCTCAATGCCGTCGAATTTTTGGAATATCTCGCGGCGATTAAAGGCGTGGCTGCGCATGCCGCGCGCCGGCGCATCGCCGCGCTTTTGGAACTGGTCAACCTGACCGAGGTGCGCAAGCGGCCGCTGGCAGGTTACTCCGGTGGCATGAGGCAGCGTCTTGGCATTGCGCAGGCCTTGCTCAACGATCCGCAACTGCTGATCGTCGATGAACCGACGGTTGGTTTGGATCCCGAAGAACGCGCGCGCTTCCGCCATTTGTTGACCGATCTCGCCGGCGAGCGCATCGTCATTCTTTCCACGCACATCGTCACGGACGTCGAAGCCGCCGCGACAGAACTCGTGCTTATCCATCGTGGCCAATTGCTTTTGCACACCACGCCGGAGCATCTGCTGCGCACGGGCGTGGGCCAAATCATTGCGGCCACGCCCATCAGCCGGGCGCATTATCTTTTCGGCAAATGTTTCAGCAACTTCGCGGTCTTGAGCACCATCGTCGGCGTGCTGGTGCTGGTCGCCGCGGGCATGCAATTCCTGCGCGGAGAGGAAACGCAACTGCGCTTGTGGCCGCTGTTGTCTCCTTTTATTTTGATGACGCTACCGGCCATGCTGGTGATTGCCGCGCTGGCGCTATTGTTCGAAAGCGTTTCCTGGCTGCGTGGCGGCCTGGGCAATGCCCTTTATTTTTTTCTCTGGATCGCGCTCCTGTCAACGGCAATCATGCCCAGCATGATCCAACACAGTGAAACCGTCACGCCGGCGCATGATTTGTTCGGCATGTCAACCTTGCTGGCGGACATGAGCCGCGCCGTGCGGCAGCATTTTCCAGAGTATAAGGAATCGGTGAGCGTGGGTTATGAAATACGTCGCGGACCCATCCGCCTGCAGACCTTTCCATGGCAGGGCATGGCTTTGGCCGCTGGAACGTGCAGCGGCAGCCCCAAACTTTTCGAAGTGATCTATGTGATGTGGTGGTATGTCGGGCCGATCAATCGTGTAGCGCCGCTGGATTTTGTGGGCGCGACGGTTGCAGCAACACCGCAAGCACTCACGCCGCCTTATTTGATGGCGACGGCCATCCTCCTCATTGTCGCTTACTGCGGCCGCCGCCGGCAGATAAGAGCTTGAATGCTTCTTCCCTAACCTGCTTTTCTTTCGAACTGAGGAAGCTTCATTAACTGCACCGCTGATCCGTATCGTAGGCCATAGTAACAATTTCCTGTAGCCAGGCTATTGGCCTGCCTTCTCAGAGATTGGCCAATGCGTGCTTACGATTTCCGGTATCGGCACTCCCTCGACACTCGCTGGGTATGCCACGCCGAGCATCTTCGCCAAGGTCGGAGCAACATCGACGGTATGCACCTTGCGATCAAGGCCTCCGGCCTTGATATTCCTGCCGAAAAAGACGATGGGCACATGGGTGTCGTCGCGATACGGCGAGCCGTGCGAGGTGCCCGTGGGCGACGAGGTGATCAGACAATTTTCGCAAAAACGAATTTGAAAATCCTCACCACGCGGTGCATAATAACTTCGCCGGAACAGATCGATATAAGGACGAGGAGGCGAACTGAAATCCCGCAGCTCGCGGCGAAAATACACCTCGGCAATGCCCTCAATTTGCAACAAGCCCGTTCGCAGCCTGGCCTCGAATGCCAGACTGTCCAGCCCGTGCTTGGCCGCGGCGGCATAATTCAAAAAGGCGTTTTGTCGAATCAAGGGCTCGTCCGTGCCGAGCTCTTGTTGCAGCTTCGCCGTCAAGCTTGCGAGGGCCGGCTTGAGGTCGCGCTCGTAAATGAGGCGCCGAGCTTTTTCTTTTTTGAATTGCGTCAAATACTCCGGCAGCGGCAACACGGCGTGATCGGCACTCAGCGCGACGAGGTATTTCCCTTCTCCAACTGTGCGCTCGACAAGCTGCAAGAATTCGCCGAGCGCGCGATCGAGGCGCAATAAATGATCATGCATTTCGTGGCTGTCCGGCCCGAAAGCGTGGCCGACGTAATCCGTGCACGACAAGCCGATTGCGAGAAAGTCCGTTTGCCCGCGTTGCCCGATTTTTTCGGCACGTATTGCCGCCGCCGCAAAATCGAGGATCATCATGTCGCCCCATGGCGAGGTCAGCATTTGTTTTTTTTCCCGGCCCGGCTGAAAGGCGTGCGGAAAGGTCGTGGTTTCGCCCCACACGAATTCGCCTGGCATTTCATCCGGGCCGTATTGGGCGTAAACTTTTTCTTCTTTTAATTTCGCCCACACCGCCGGCACATTTGCTCCAACCCAATTCGAAGCATTGAATTGCTTCACCCAATCCGGCAATGTTTCAAGATAATAATCCGAGGTCACCATATGCCCGGTCTCACTGCTATACCAAAAAACAGCCTCCGGCCGCTGGCCACCCATCAATACCGCCGCGCGATCTTTTACCGCAACGGAAACCACTTTGGATTGCGGCGAGGCGGCTTGCAACCAATCTCCCAACCCCGTGACCGCCAGATTTCGCGGTGATTTCTTTCCGCCTTCTTGATCCACGGCTTTCGCCGAAGTATCACCAACGCAATACACTTGCCGCTGGGAAAAGCGATCGGGCCATTCATTCGACAAAATGCCGTTGGTGCGCGGGTACGAGCCGGTGGCCAGTGCGGCATGTCCCGGCCCGGTTTCACTCGAGGCGTAGTTCAAATCCGCCTGTGTAAACACCAGGCCCTCGCGACACAGGCGCCGCAAGCCGCCAGTGAATTCTCCCTCGAAACGTTCGACGTAATCCGCGCGCATTTGATCTATTGCAATGAGAATGACGAGGCGAGGCGAGTCCGGAGGCCATACCCAAGACGAAAAAAGAATGAAACCACAACAGCAAAGGAGCAGGAATTTGCAACGAGCCATCGGCAAGATCCTTCCCGGGCAAAAGCCCAATTTTTCCGGTGGCAGAGCGTCATTGAAAAGCCTGTTGACCACCATCGGATCCTTCTCCAGCAAAACGCGCGTTCCAGTTCAAATCGCGCCCGTCTCTTCATCAGGCGCATGCGCTCATTCCGCCAGCGCTTCCGGCAGTTGCTTGTCAACCGCCGGACGCTTGGGCATGTTCGCCAGGTCCCATGCCGTCGCGAAAACGGTGCGCGTGACTTTTTCCATTTTTAGAAAATCGATTTTGTCAACGTGGTCGGAAGGCTTATGATAATCTTCGTGTACCCCGTCGAAATAAAAAATGATGGGAATGCCATTGCGGGCATAATGATAATGATCGCTGCGAAAGAAAAAACGGCTGGGATCATTGGGATCGTCGTATTTGTAATTAAACGCCAGTTTTAGAAAGTCATGATTCACGCGCTCGCTCAGTTCGCCCAGCGCCGTGCTCATCATCTTCGAGCCGATGACATAGATTTCGTCGGGTCCAGACAATTGCTCGTTGGCCGGATCTGTGTCCCCGGGCTTGCGGCTGCGGCCGATCATGTCCAGATTGAGCTGCGCCACAATACGATCCAGAGGAATCAAAGGAGATTCGACAAAATATTTTGACCCCCACAAGCCCTGTTCTTCGCCGGCATGCCAGACGAAAAGCAGAGAGCGCTTCGGACGCGGGCCCTTGGCAAAGGCTTCGGCGATGGCCAATACCGCCGCGGTGCCGGAGCCGTCGTCATCCGCGCCGTTGTAGATCGAGTCGCCGGCTACGGGAACCCCTACGCCGACATGATCGTAATGCGCACCAAGCGCGACGTATTCATTTCTCAGCTTACGGTCGCCGCCTTCCCACACCGCCACGACGTTTTGCGTGGTTTCTATTTTGGTTTTAAGGGCGACGGCCATGCTCATTTTTTTCGCCGGATTCAATGCAAAGGAGGCGATCAGTTCTTCATCTTCCACCAGACTGCGCCTAAAAATCACCGCCGCGTCCTCCAGCTCCCCTTTAAAAATCGCCGCCAGCATGTGCAGCGAAGCGGTGATCGTTGGAACGGGCGGGCTTTCCACTGGCGTGAATTTGTCCACCACGATAGTGCCCGTGTCCACTTCCTTGCTGCGCGTCTGCGGCCAGAGCGAAAGGTTTTTAAACGACGGGATGAAAATGATGCCACGGGCGCCGCGGCGACGTGCGTAATCTGCCGCCGCCTGGTAATCCACGCCCGCCTTCTTCCCGTACAACTCGAAAAACCCCACGCCGCGCGGATACCCAGCATGCGTGATGATAATTTTGCCCTTCACCTCAATGCTGTCATCAGGAAAAATATCCCTGTTCTTGATCGTCCAGCATTGATTGACATAAACCAGCGCAGCGCTCGCCGCCCCGGCCTCATACTGCGCCAGAAAATCATCACCGTACTTGAAGCGCTGGTTTCCGAATTCGGCAAATGTGGTTTCGGGATCGATTCTCGCATGGCGCAGCCCGATATTCTGAAAAAATGTGCCCTGGTCACCCGCCGGCTTGGCTCCCCAGCGCGAGAGTTGCGTCGCCAAAAACAGTGCCGTGGTGCGCAACCCGTGTGACGGCGTGTCGCGGCCGGCCATCTCATCGGAAGCGACGAGAGACAAATAGTCCTTGAGCTGCGCGGCGGTGACGCCCGCAAAATTGCCGAATCTTTCAGATTCAATTTTGGAGGATTGCGCGAAACTCGGGGCAGGAGCTGCAATTTGAAGGGCGAGGAGAAATGCGAGAAAACAATCGCGGACCATCTTCACACCGGCCTCGTTGACATGACGGTTGTTGTCAAGATTGGGTCACTCATTTTCATGATAACGAATCCTGCAGCAATTTGCAACCGGCAATTCCGCGTCGCCGGAAGAAAAAGCACTCAGCCTCATCGCAACAAAAGCATTTTATGCGTGCGCACGAAGCCTCCCGCACGCAAGGTGTAATAATACAGGCCGGAGACAAGCCGCTCTTGGAGAAAAACCACTTCATGCTTTCCCGCAGGCAAGCGCTGTTGCAGGAGAAGTGCGACCTCCTGGCCGTGCACGTCGTAAACCGATAACTCCACTGCAGCCGCCACCGACAAAATGAAACCAATGTGTGTGCCGGCGTTGAAAGGATTGGGATAATTCTGCCACAGCTCAAAACCTGCAATTTCTTGGGCTGGCGCATTATCCACCGTGGTTGGCTCTGCAAACGTAAAACCCTCGTTCACGCCGGTCACACTGTAGCCCGCAACCGGCCCACCGCCGATGACGAAGATGGTATCTCCGGCGGTGACCGCCTGCATGCCGTGGCGCGGGGTGGGCAGGGCTTGCACCGCACGCCACATTCAGCTTGACCAGCGATTAGCGGCCGGTTCAAAAACTTCAACGATCGCCAAGCCATTGCCGTTGCGATTGAAACCGCCGGGCACGTAGATTTTGCCGTCCAACAGCGCGAGCGGCATTTCCTGCCGCGGAGTGGGCAAAGGCGCGCGCGTGAACCATCGTCCACGAGGCTGGATTTGTGCGAAAGCTTCGGCGGATAAAAGAATCAGCCCGCTCGTTCCGATGATCAACGATAGGAGATTCTTGTTCATCTTCCCCTCGTTTTTTTCGGTGTGGTCTTCTTTGAATATTGGGCGGCGTCAATCGCCATGCGCGCCCAGACTTCCAGCTGCTTGCGATCTTCAATGACGTGAATCGGCACTTCGTAATATTGCAGTGTGGCGGGTTTGTTTTTAAAAGGCTGAAATGGCGGCATGCCACTGGCAACATAATTCGGGCGGTTGGCGTTGTCAACTTTGAAATAAAGAGTGTCGTTGAACATAATGGCAAAAAAGTGCTTGCCAGAATAGAGCCCGAAGCCGCCGAACATGCTCTTGGCGACGATCGGGCCCACTGGCTCGAGCTGTTCCAGCACGAAGTCGCGGTAATCAGGGTTGACGGGCATACGGTCACCTCGGCAAAGCGATTTCGTGTTCTTCGGTGACAAAATAGGCGGTTCTTTGGTGATCGATGAAATTCACTTCATCCGCAGTCGAAGCCTGCCATTGCGGTGATTGCTGCGCGGCCAGCAACGCAGCGACATTCTCAAACCAGAGCTCGGCCATGCCGTCGTAATCGCCAGCGCGCCGATCCTGGCCAACTCGTTGAGCATGGCTCTGCACCAAGCGTTTGAGCCCTGGAATCTTTGCGCCGATTGCACCGTGCACATGCTTCCAATAATGAAAAAAATCCGCGTCCGACATGCCGGGTTTTTTGGTGATGCAGTAGACGACTTTGATCATGTTTTTCTCTGCCAATTTGTTGCAAAACTTCAAAACGAAACGAGCCCCAAATCATGCAAAATGCTTTTGCTGATTTGAATTCTCGCCTCGCGATCCTCCGCTTTCAGAATATCGATGTGATTGGCGAAAAAATAGGCATTGCCGCCGCGTTCGACATACCCGACGAACCAGCCGATCTGCATGGCCCAGCCGGTTTTGGCGCGCAACACGTACTCGTCCGTCTTTTCGAAAATCATGATGTCCTTCACGGTGTCCTTCACTCTCTGCGAAAAAGGCAATTCATTCCGGTACAATTTCACCAGAAAATCAATTTGCTCTTTCGGGGAGATGCGCAGGTTCCCCGTCAGCCAAAACATATCAATGCCACCACCGAGGTCTTTATTGCCGTAACCGGCCGCTTCGACGAAATGCTGCATGCTGTTCTGTCCAATGCGGCGCGCCAGCTCTTGATAGAACCAGACCGCCGAAACCTTGAACGCGCTGCGCAAATTGTGGTCGCGATTCCATTCCTCCGAACCGCGATCCACACCGTCCCACCGGATGATCTCATTTTCATCCTTGATCACGCCCGTTTCGAGGGCAATGAGCGAGTTCAAAATCTTATACGTCGAAGCGGGAATGAACGGCGTGTGCACTCGTATCGAGTCATAGGCAAGATATTTATCATGCTTCAAGTCATACAAAACGAAGGCGCCTTGCACACCAGCGGCTTTGTAGTATTTTTCAAAGTCCGGGCGGTCTTCCCAAGTACTAAGCCCCCCGTGGCCGCTTTTGAAACAGACGACAGCCACCAGCAGAGACAAGAGCAGTGTGTGCAATGTTTATCCTCGCTTGACAAAGTCGAGTTAAAGTCTTGCATTTTCAAATGAATATCCCAACGCTACGTGATCTGCCCCGGTGTTTGCGCAGCATCCAGCAGGGATAATTCGAACCTCTTCTTCGGCCCGGTAAACACTATAAATTCTGCTTGACAAAATCCGCCAGCGTCTCGAACAAATGCAAATAGACGAACGGGTTGCCTGTGCCCTGCAAACTGTGATTGCCGCCCGGATAAAGCATGAACTGGAAGTGCTTGCGTTGTTTCTGCAGCGCGGTGAGCAAATGCAGCGTGCTTTGAAAGTGCACATTGTCGTCCTGATCGCCGTGCACGATAAGCAGGCGCTGGTGCTCGGTCAAATGGCCAACGAAATTGAGCGGCGAGGCTTCTTCGTAACCCGCGGGATTTTTCTGCGGTGTGGACATGTAGCGCTCGGTGTAAATCGTGTCGTAAGATTCCCAGGCTCCGCCCGGCGCGATGGCGACGCCCAACTTGAACACTTGCGGGCCGTCATACTTCGTCATCGCGAGCATAGTATTGTAGCCGCCGTAACTCCAGCCCCAAATCCCGATGCGGCCCTTATCGATGTACGGCAGCGCGCCAAAGTATTTCGCCGCGGCGATTTGATCCTGCGGCTCGACGGTTCCCATGTTCTGATGCAACGCGCTCTCGAAGGCCTTGCCGTAACCGTGCGCGCCGCGGTTGTCCACGCAGGCGACGATGACACCTTGTTGCGCCATATAGGCATGCCACAAGCCGAAGAACCCGTCCCACGCATCCGTAACTTGCTGCGAGGCCGGACCGCCGTAAGTGAACATGAGCAGGGGATATTTTTTTGCAGGATCGAAATTCGTGGGTTTGATCACGTAGCCGTGCAGCCGCGGGCTGCCAGCACCGGGGACGGTCAGGAATTCCGTCTTGGGGAAGTCATGTTCTGCCAGCGCGCGCTTGAGCTTGGCATTCTCTTCCAGGTATTCGACGATGGTGCCATCTGATTTGTGCAAGCGCGTCACCGCCGGCGTGTTGCGGCTGGAATAGGTGTCGAGATAATACTTCCAATCGCGCGAAAAACTGGAAGCGTGCGTTCCCGCCTCGCTGGAAATCTTGACGGGCTGCGCGGCAACGCCGTTCGTCATCTTATTAAAATCGAATGCGAGGCGGTACAGTTGCCGTTGAATCGGGCTTTCGGCGTTGGCGGAAAAATAGAACTGCTTGCCTTTGGCATCGTAGCCGTGAAAGGAAGTCACTTCCCACGCGCCGCGCGTGAGTTGTTGCGCCGGCTCGCCCGTGGTTTTGTAAAGGTACAAATGATTGTACCCATCGCGCTCGCTTTGCCAGAGCAGATGCTTGCCATCCGGCAGGTATACCAGCTTGTCGTTATTGTCCAGAAAATTGCACGGCTCGACCCACGTGCTTTCTTTCTCCTCGAAAACAATTTTGACTTGGCGATTTTCAGGATTGCCGTGCAACAGCGTAAGGTGATTCTGATCGCGGTTGAGGCGTATGATCCACACCCACGGCTTGCCCTCTATCGCAGGCGTCCAGCCCATGCGTGGAATGTATTCGCTGCTCTCATCATTGTTTTGCCACGTGCCGGTATCAAAATACTGCGGCTTCTTCGTGATGAGGTCGATTACGCCGATGCGAACCTCGCTGTTCGGCTCGCCCGCGAAGGGGAAGCGGAATTTTTTCAGCTCTGGTCTGTCGCCGCGCAAATCCGCCATGAAGAAATCGCTAGTCTGGGATTCATCGAACTGAAAGAAAGCGAGATATTTGCTGTCCGGACTCCACGACCAGCCGTCACGCAAGCCAAATTCCTCTTCATACACCCAATCCGTCGTGCCGTTGATGATCTTGCCTTCGGAACCGTCGAACGTGAGCTGGGTTTCGTTCATGCTGGCCAATTCCACCGCGAACAAATTGCGATCGCGCACGAAGGCCACGTGGCGGCCGTCCGGGCTGAACTTCGCGAACATTTGATAGCCTTTCGCGCGCGCGCTGATCGGCGTCAAGGATTGATTGGCAAAATCATAAACATAATAATAGCCCTTGGTATTGAAACGCCACACCGGCGCGGAGTCCGTGTAAATCAACACCTGCGAGCCATCATGGTTGAAGGCATAATTCAGAATGTTGATGCGCCGGTCAACGTCCGCCGCTTGCAGACGGTTGCCGTCCAAGAGTACTTTTTGCTGCTTGCGCTCGAGATCGTAGCTCACGATATGGGTTGCGCCGGTGGCGGTATCAGCCTTGACAAACGTAATCACCGGGCCTTTTTCCGCCCATTGTCCCCCTTGAAAAGCGCTGCCGGCGAATTTTGCAGAAGCATAAAAATCCTCCAGCTTGAGCGGCAATTTGGCTTGCTGTGCCAAGCCGGCGGTGCAGCTCAACATCAGGGCGAGAACGAAAAAAACTGCGCTGAATCGGTGATGCGGGAATCGCAACGCGCGCTTCATGGATTGCTTCTCCTCGTAAAGGTCGAAATAGCAATGAATGATTGAGGTCAATCTACCTGCCGGTGTTGTTTTTATCAAGCTGAAAAAGCCGAAGAGTGCTTTGAGTTGAGAGAGAGAGTATGCGGGTAAAGACGAGGGAAGGCAGGGGTTGTTCAAACGGCTTTGTTCGCTCAAAGACCGCGGGTGCGTATGACAAAAGCGACCGCGAGGAGATTCACCAACATGAGGTTTTCAACGCGAAGCAATTGACCGGTCGTGGTGAGCGACCGGTCATGCGTTTCATTCCATCAACAGCATCCTGCGCGTTTGTTGAAACTCACCCGCGCGCATATGACAAAAATAGACTCCGGAAGTGACGCGCCGCCCGAGGCGATTGGTGCCGTCCCAGGTGACCGCATACTGGCCGGCAGGCGCAATGCCTTCAACCAAAGTTTGGACTTCAGTGCCAATAAGATCATAAACGCGCAGAATCACGCGCTCGGCAGAGGGCAAAGCGAATTCGATTTGCGTGGTGGGGTTGAAGGGGTTCGGATAATTTTGATTGAGCTTGAAACCTTGCGGTGCCGTGCCGTTTTGATCCTTGACGCGTGAGGGATTATTGCCTTCGCTCAATTTCAAAATTTGACGCGCCGCCACCTGCGTCAGCACTTCGATTTTTCCGGAGGGCCACGCTACTATCAAAGAGTCGATCATGGCCGCATCACCCAGGCCGAAGTGCAGGCGCAAGTTTTGGCCGCAATAGCCCTCCTGTCCGGCAATATCGCGGCGCTGCCAGAGGGCTTTGCCATTGATCGTCGCCTTCACGCGAACTTTCGCGCCAATGGCGGATTTGTTGGAGCTCGTACCAGCGCCAATCAATTCCAGCCAGGACTTTTGATTGCCGCCGTCATTCACATAAAAAGCATTGTTCTGATTTTCATTCTGCGTGCGCGCGACGAATAAATCGAGATCGCCGTCGTTGTCATGATCAGCCCAACTGAAGCCATAGGAATGGCCTTGATCTGTAACCGCCGGCCCGGTGGTCATTTTTTCAAACGCGAGCGTGTCCGAGTCCATGAGCAGATTGCGATACAAAAAATTGCGTAATTGTCCCGGCCCATATGCATTGGTGACGTACAGATCGAGATCGCCGTCGTTATCATAATCGCCCCAGCCGCTACTTGCCGAATAGCCGCCGTCATTCACCATGACACCTGCCGTGATCTTTGAAAAAGCGCCGTTGCCGTCGTTGCGATGTAGCGCATTATTCACATTGCCCCAACTTGCGACGAACAGGTCGAGATCGCCGTCATTGTCATAATCGCCCCAACTGCCGCTCCAGGAGGAGATGCGGTCGCTGACGACACTGCCGGTGGTGACTTTGTCGAAGTTAGCCGTACCGGTTTCTTTGAGTTGATTGCGATAGAGGTCGTCCGTTTGATTCTCTTCATTGGCCACGAACATATCGAGATCGCCGTCGTCATCGTAGTCGACCCAATTCACACCGCGGGAATATTTTAAATCCGTGACCAGGGCGCCGGTGGTGATTTTGGTGAAGGTTTTATTGCCGTTGTTTTGGTAAAGAAAATTGCGCTGCGGTCCGGTAGCGTTGACGTCGCCGCTGTTGGAAACATACAAGTCCAAATCGCCGTCGTTGTCATAATCGCCCCAGGCGCACGCTTCGGAAAAACTTCCATCGGTTGCCACGCTGCCGGTGGTGAGGCGCGTGAACACACCGTTGCCGTTGTTTTCGAAAAACGGGTTGGTGTCGCCGTACCACGTCGTGATCACGGCATCAAGGTCGCCGTCGTTGTCATAGTCGCCCCAACTGCTGCCCACGCCACGATTGGGGGTGTTCACGATCAGGCCCTCGGTAATTTTGGTGAAACTGAAATTCGGCGAACCGTCGTTGCGAAAGAGCAAATTGCTGCGGGCCGCACGCAAACCGCTGGTGACAAAAAGATCGAGATCGCCGTCGGTGTCATAATCCACCCAATTCACGCTGCGCCACGCACCGGTGTCGCTCACCAACGCGCCGGCGGTGACCTTCGTAAAAGTTTGGCCGTGTAACGGCGCATTGGCGATTAGTATAACCGCCAACACCGGCGCAAAGCCGAGAAACTTCGGAAACATAGTTTCTGCTCCTTGGTTTTATGAACGCTCTTCAGAATCTTACTCTGAGCTTTTATCCAACCGGAATAGCTGCTTGTGATTAACTTGACAATGTTAAGTTGGTCCCAAAGCCCTCATTCTTTGTCATTCCGGAGGAATCTTCCCAAGAAGCCTGCACCAAAGCCTGGGAAGATCCCGAAGCTTCGGGATGACAGTGCAGTTTTTAGTGCAAAAATGTGAACTTAACGTTATAGTATTAATCAAAGGAGGCAAGAATTCAAAGACGGTTGCGGCCAATGGGGGGCGTATAGCGA
This sequence comes from bacterium, assembly GCA_044869275.1. Classification (GTDB taxonomy): domain Bacteria; phylum Zhuqueibacterota; class Zhuqueibacteria; order Zhuqueibacterales; family Zhuqueibacteraceae; genus JBIOXB01. The sequence continues at coordinate 16,173 of JBIOXB010000181.1, read as the reverse complement.
TGAACGGGCGCGGGAAAACGACGAAGCGCGGGGCTCAGAGGCCGGCTTGCAGACGCTGCAGAACCTGCTCGCGGTAATTCCGGCTCAAATTCAACCTTGGGCCATTTTTCAAAAAGACGAGATAATCGCCGTTGGTGGCGGCTTGCATGGTTTTGATCGCCTCCATGCGCACAATGATGGAGCGGTGAATGCGCACAAATTGCCGGGGATTCAATTGCGCTTCCAGCTCGCCGATTTTGGCGCGCAGCAGATCCCTCTTGCCGTGATGATGCAGACGGACATAATCGCCTTCGGCTTCGAGCCAATCGACTTCCACGGCTTTGATCAAATCCACCCGGCCCATCGACTTAATGACAAAACGCTCGAGATACCTTTGGCGCTTGGGCAAATCGTGCAATAAAGCCGCGAGCTTGTGCTCAAAGCCGGAGCTTTGTTCCGCTTGCAACAAAGCGCGTGCGCGCTGCAGCGCGAAGCGAAAGGCCTCGGCCTTCACCGGTTTCAACAAATAATCGAGTGCATGCGCCTCAAAGGCGCGCAGTGCGAATTCATCATAAGCCGTGATAAAAATGAATACCGGCAAGCGGTTTTTCCGGAGAGTTTCGATCACGCCAAAGCCATCGAGCTCCGGCATTTGAATATCGAGCAAGACCAAATCCGGGGATTTGCTTTCGATCTCTGTGACGGCTTGCAAGCCGTCACCGCATTCACCCACGATTTCGACGCCGGGCTCGCCCGACAACATAGCGCGCAAGCCTTGCCGGGCAATGGGCTCGTCGTCAACGATCAAGGTTCGCAGCATGTGAGCGATTTCCAGTTATCTGCCATTAAAACTCGCCACAGACATGATTTACGCCTGCCAGGGAATCACCATCGTCGCCACAGCGCCGCCGCTGTCTCCGCGTGCCAGCTCGAAGCGCGCGCGCGCGCCATACAATGTTTGCAGACGTGCACGGGTGTTGGATAAGCCAATACCCGCGCCGCCCTGGTGCAGCTCGGGTCCGTCGCCGTTGTCGCGCACGCGCAATTGCAATTCGCCGTTTTGCCGCGCGGCCGAGATCTCGATCACGCCCGGCCGCCGGCGTTTCGCAATGCCGTGGCGGATGGCGTTCTCAGCGAGCGGCTGCAAAATCAAGCGCGGCACGCGCGCGGCCAGGGTTTCCGGCGCGATGTTCATCTGCACCTGCAGGCGATCGCCGAAGCGTATGCTTTCGATCTGCAGATAATGCTGCAAGAACTCCAACTCCTGCTGCAAGGGAACTTCCTGCTCGCGCTGGTTTTTCAAAGCCTGGCGCAGCAGATCGCCCAGCGCTTCCACCATCAGCAGCGCCCGGTCCGTATCCTGTTTGATTAAAATGGCGATGGTGTTGAGGGTGTTGAATAAAAAGTGCGGATGCAGTTGCATGCGCAGCGCCAGCAACTGCGCCGTCGCGAGCTCGGCCTGCAATCGCGAATTGCGCACCTGTTCCTGCTGCAAGCCGCGATAGTAGGCGAGGGCATGAATGACCAGCATCGCCACGCAATAGACCAGCACGCCGTAATCAAATGAACCGATGACGGAATAATAAAACCTTTCCCAGGTGAAGGGACGTTGCGGCGTTTGGCGCAGCGGCATGAAGATCAAATCATAAAGCGCGCGATGGGCAACCGCCGTGGCGATTCCGATCACCACGTGTTTCGCCACGCGCGGCAAATCTTGGATGCGGTCGAGGTAAAGATTCGTGCCCAGCCACAGCAGCCACGGCGTGAAAAAGAACCACAAAACGAAATAAGAAGCGTCATAACTCAAGATGCCCCACCACGACACTTCCTGGCCGATGCTGGCGCGGTAATAATAGGACTGTGCGGAGAACAATAGCCCCGCCGTGAGCCATGCTCCGAAAATAGGCAGCCACTTTTTGAAACGCAGGGGCATGGTAGGCGTCACCATCATTTTTTATGCTTTGCTAAATCTCTGCAAAATCGTGGCGATCACGTCGCGCGTGGCCCGGCCCGTGGTCAGCGGAATGCGGGCGACTTTGCCGCCGGCGGCCTGCACGACCTCGTGCCCCACGATTTCTTCAATTTGATAGTCCGCGCCTTTAACCAAAACGTCGGGTTGCAGGGCGCGGATAAGATTGGCGGGCGTGTCTTCGGCGAAAAAGACGACGTAATCGACGCAGCGCAGCGCGGCCAGGATCACGGCGCGATCTTCCTGTGGCACGATGGGCCGGCCCTCACCTTTCAAACGCTGCACGGAATCATCGCTATTCAATCCCACCACCAACAGATCGCCCAGCGCGCGCGCCTTCTGCAGATATTCCACGTGCCCGCGATGCAAGATATCGAACACGCCGTTGGTGAAAGCGGCATGCAAACCTTCTGCCCGCCATTGGCGGCGCAAGGCGAGCAACTCTTCTAACTCGACGATCTGTCCCATAATCCTTGATGCGATTTGGATGGCTGGATCGATGGATTTCTGGATGAATGGATTGGTCGATCGATGAATTTGTCTCGTACTAAATTTCATCAATCCAGTCATCCCTCAATCCAATTATCCAATCTTTTTACCACTGCTGATCTTCAGCAATAGCGGCGATGAGCTTTTGCTTGTCGATGGGCACGGCGCCGACTTCACCGACCACCACGCCCGCAGCATAATTGGCCAGTGTCGCCGCTTCGACGATATCCGCGCCGGCGGCGAGGGCGGCGGTGAGCGTGGCAATCACCGTATCGCCAGCGCCGGAAACGTCGTGCACGCGCAACGCGCGCGTGGGAATGCGGTGCACCGTCCCGTTTTTTTCGAACAACGCCATGCCTTCCGCGCCCAGCGTGATCAAGACATTTTGTGCGTTTAGTTTTTGCAGAAGCTGCGCGCCCGCGCGCGAGACGTCTTCCGGCGCTGGCATTTTGAAACCCAAAGCCGCCTCGGTTTCTTTGCGATTGGGCTTGAACACGGAAACCTGTTGATAATCAAAAAAGTGGTTGATCTTGGGATCGACGGTGACCGGGCAATCGTGTTGCCGGGCCAGCGCAATCACTTGCGAAAGCAAGGGCTGCACCACCACGCCTTTGTTGTAATCTTCAATGACCAACGCGCTCAATGAGGGCAGCAATTCACGCAGGCACAATAGCAGGCGCTCCTGCAGATCCGCGCGCAAATCCGCGCGCGATTCACGATCGGTGCGCACCACGTGCTGGTCGTGCGCGATCACGCGCGTTTTGATGGTCGTGGGCCGCGAGGCGTCGCGCAAAACGCCTTCGGTCATAAAGCCGCTTTCGCGCATCAAACCAATCAAGCGTGCGCCCGAGCCGTCATCTCCCACCACGCCCAGAGGGTAGGCGTGGAGGCCGAGTGAGGCCAGATTGTTCGCCACGTTCGCCGCTCCGCCGAGCTGTTCGGTCTCGCGCTCGATTTCCACGATCGGCACCGGCGCTTCCGGCGAAATGCGTGTAACCGTCCCCCAAAAATAACGATCGAGCATATAATCCCCAATGACGGCGATACGCTTGCCCTGCATGGCGGACAGGCGCGCACGCAAACGTTCGTGAGTAAATTGCATCATAGGCGTCATGCGGAGCTGACAATAACGAGGCCGGATTTCATGACCGGCAATATAATCTGAGCCGCCCTCGTTTTCAACAGTAAAAACTCCTATGGTGAAACATTTCTGCGACAACGGAGAAGGTGCCGCCGAAATCGTGCTTGACTCTTTAAGCCGATTTGGTTACTTTGATGCAACAATTTTTAAATGAGGTTAGCTTGCGTATCCCCCCAACCGGGGAATTCTTTTTTCCGGCGACCCCATTTCCCTTCTAGTTTCATGACCACACGCCAAGCATAGAGATGTTTCTCCAAAAGCTTCGCCACCGAGCGCAGCTCGCTTATCAAAAAGCGGTTGATTTTTTCAGCGGGCTCGAGATCAAATTCAAGCTCAGCATCAACATCGCCATCATCGTGGTGATGGTGATCGTCATTTTCAGCGCGCTGATCCTGCCCATTCAGCACCATGAGCTGGAGGAAGCGACGCGCAACACCTGCACGGTTCTGCTCAAAAAACTCAGCCAGAGCGTGCATGGCCCCATGCTCCTGAGTGTGAACAATCCCGACGTTCTGACCGAAGTCAAGCTGCAGGTGCAGCAGACCATGCAAATGGGCATCAACGGCTTGGAGTACATCGTAGTCTTCGATCGCAACGGCCAGGTGATCGGCGCCTCGGACGAGGAACGCTTCAAGCTTCCCATACGTGCGGAAACCCTGGCAGAATTGGTGCGGCAGGAAGAAGTGAGCCTGCAGCAAAACGATTCCTTTTACGAATTCAGCTATCCGATCATGGCCAAGCTCCCCGCCACCGGGCAAAAAGGGCTCTTGGGCCTGGCCTGCATCGGATTTTCAAAAGAGGTGCTGCTGGAGCCGACGGCGCGCACCAAGCGGCTGATCCTGACCATGGCGGCGCTGGTGATGGTCGCCTCGGTTTGGATCATATATTTTTTCGCGCAAAAAATGGTGGATGAGATTCACGCACTCTCGCATGCGGCGCGCGAGGTGGGCAGCGGCAACCTGGAGGTGCACGTCAAACCGCGCAGCAAAGACGAGCTCGGCCGGCTCGCGCTGGAATTCAACCGCATGGTCACGCATCTGCGCGAAAAGCTGCAAATGCAAAAGTTTCTTTCCAAGCTCACCGTCGAGATGATCCAGGAGCGCGGCGGCGGCCGGGTCGAGCCTTACGAGGGCGACCGGCGCCACGTTACCATTTTGTTCTCCGACATTCGCAATTTCTCTGCGATCGCGGAAGACTGCGAGCCGGAGCAGATCATCAATCTCATCAACGTCTATTTCGATCTGCAAACGCACATCATCGAAGCCCACGGCGGCGTGGTCGATAAATTCATGGGCGACCAAATCATGGCGATTTTCCAGGGACCGCGCATGATCGAAAACACCGTGGGCGCCGCGGTCGAAATCCAACGCGCGGTAAAGGAGCTCAACCGCCGGCGCGAGGCCGCCGGTGAAATCACTTTCGAATTGGGCATCGGTCTCAACAACGGCCTGGCGGTCATGGGCAACATGGGCTCGAAAAACCGCATGGATTACACCGTCATCGGCGACGTGGTGAATATCGCCAACCGCCTGTGCAGCCTGGCGCGCAGCGGGCAGATCATCGCCGAAGCCGCGTTCGCGCGCCAATTGAACGGCGATTATCACATCACGCGCCTCGATTCCATCATGGTCAAGGGCCGCAGCAAACCGGTGGAGATCAGCGAGATCGACTACGCCAATGATTGAAGCCAAAAACGAAGACTGAAAAACGAGAACGGGAACATGCGCAAGCTTCGTCTTCAGATTTTCCATTTAATCCTCGGCGCCGCCGGCTGGGCCACGGCCTTGACGGCGCAGACGCTTTTTCAAAATGAAGCGCTGTCCGTGCGCGCGATCGGCCTGGGCGGCGCGCATGCCATTGCGGCGCCCGATCCGTTCGTTGCGGTCTGGCATCCCGCTTTACTCGGCGCGCTGCGCGAGCATCGTTTCTTAATCAACCCGGACCACGATTTTAAGGTTTCCACGGTGGGTATCGCGGGTTTTTGGCCGCAAGCCGGCGGCTGGGGCTTGAACTGGTCACGCGTTCCTTTCGGGAACGAGGAGCTGCGGCGCTTGAGCTTGGGATGGGGTCTCGGCCTCACTCGTTATCTGTCGGCCGGTGTCACGCTTCACGGCAATCGTCTGTCGCAACAAAGCTTCGCCACGACTTCATTGGGCTTGATCGTACATCCCGGGGGCGGCCGCCTGGCCGTTTCCGAAGAAATGGCCGCCACCTCCAATTTTGGCGCGCCGCTTTCGCCGTATCGCTTCGCGTTGAGCTTCCAGGCGAGCGATGTGCCGCTCAACCAGGGGAACTTGCAACGCTATTACAAAGCCGGTTTGGCGCTGCGCACGCAAGCTCGCGGGCCTTCACTTTTCCTGACCCAGGAATGGCAGAGCGACGAGACTTCGAACCATCTCGGCTTGGCTTATGCCTTCTCCCGCCTGGCGGTGACCGCCGGCATGCAAGATTTCAGCGCCAAGCGCACTGCTTTTGGCGCCTCGCTGCTGGGAGAGGGGTATGCTTTTGACTTCGCGTACTCGCATGCGGACCGGCACTTTTGGGGCGGCCTGACCATGCGCCTGGGCGCCAGCGCCACGGAGCGCGCGCGAGGTCATTTCTCGCACGGCGTGAGTCTGGCGAAATCAAAAGATTTTCGCACGGCCTACGCCGAGCTGCGGCGGTATCGCGTCTATGAGCCTCACCATCAAAAGGCCGAAGAATTGCTGAACGGTCTTGCCGTCAAAGTGGAGCAGGAAAACCGGCGCGTGCGCCTGTTGCTGGCGGAGGCGGATTCGCTGGAAAAGAGACTGGAGTACCTCGGCGCCGCCATCGACTATTTGAACGTGCTCAAACTGGAGCGCAACAATCGCCGCGCGCGCCAGCGCCTGGAAGTGCTCGAGCCGCGCATCGATGTTTACGCCAACCAGCTCTATACGCGTGGCGTGCAGGCCTACGAAGAAGGCCATTACGACTTGGCGCAGCGTGCTTTCGAGAACATTCTGCTGGTGCGCAAAAATCACGCGGAAGCGGAAAGATATTTGGAACTACTGGCGGATTATCGCCAGGAGCAGGCGCATGAGTTGTTTCTGCGCGGGCTGGGTTATTTCAGCCAGAGCAATTTCCAGAAGGCGCAAGAGGCTTTTGAAGAAGCGCTGCGCTTTGCGCCGCAGCACGCCGAGGCGCAAAGTTATCTGGAAAAAACCCAAGCGGAGCTGGAACAGCAAGCACTCAAGATCAACCGCATGATGGCCGAGGCGCAGCGCCTGGAGCGGCGCGAGCAATATCTCAACGCCTACAAGCTCTACCGCCAGGTTTTGGATCTGGAGCCGAATCATGCCGAAGCCCGCGGCAAGATGCGCGGCTTGCAAGCAACCATCGATAATTTCGCCGGAGAAAAAATGAATGCCGGCGAGCGCGCCTTCTTGCGCGGCGACTATGAACGTGCGGACCGCGAATTCCAAGCCATTCTGGCGATGATGCCCAACCACCCCGGTGCGAAAAGCTACCGCCAGCGCATCGAAGAAAACAGGCGCAGCCGCGTCGAAGGCCACATGCGCAACGCCATGGCCCTGTTCGAGGCCAGAGAATGGCTGCGCGCGGTGACCGCGTTCGAGCGCGTGCTGGAAATCGATCCCAGCAACAAGCTCGCCAGCCGCAAACGCAACGAAGCGCTGTCCCTGACCGGCTTGAAAGGACTGCTCGAGCAAGGCGAAGCCTATTACAATCGCGGGCAATTCGTAAGCGCCATGGAAATGTTCGATCGCGTACTGGCGCAAGACCCCGACAACGCCCAGGCCAAGAAATATCTCGATCAGGCGCAGCGCCAGCTCAATTTGCGCGTCGAGCAATACTTCAATCGCGGCTTGAGCTATTACGCCAACGAAGATTACGACAACGCCATGCGCGAATGGGACAACGCGCTCGCACTCAACCCCAGCCACGCGCAAGCACGGGAATATCGCAAGCAGGCACGGTTGAAGCTGGAAGCATTGGAAAGATTGATCACGCCGTGAGAATGCTTTTTGTCCCCGGATTACACGGATTCGGCCGGGGGACCCCCGAGGAGAAGACCATTTTCCATTCGTTGCCTTCACGCGATCCACGTTCCAAGGCTTTGTATTGAAGCTTAGCAAGGGCCATCGATTTTAGCCTGCTCGCATCGTAGGCTTTCCGCGCCCAGTACGATATGCCTCTCGCCAATTCGCCATTTTCGCATTCTCATTGTGCAAGTCTACCGCTTAACCTAGCCAGATCAGTTGGGTCTAAAAATCGCTCCCTTACCGCAGAGTCGCCGAGAACGCAGAGATTGAAAGAGTTTAGATTACGCTGATCTCATTAAGGAGCATGGACGAAGCTGTTCGACAACTTGATGTTCTCTGTGAACTCAGCGTCTCGGCGGTTTAATTTTATGACTTCGATCACGCGACGACTCTGGCGACAATCTCGCTTCGGCGATTTTTTTATCGCTGCCATTTTCCTCGCTCTTGCGGGCGGCAGTTTCTGGCTTGAAAAGCTATTGCCACAGAACCAACAAACCGCGCAACGGGCGCAAATATTCGTGCGCAATCGGCTGGTCTCCGAGGTAGATTTGAAACAACCACGCACCGTGAGCCTCGACGGAATTTTGGGGAAGGTCACGCTCGCGATTGCGGACGGCGGCATTCGCGTGAGCGGGAGCTCGTGCCCGAATCAATATTGCCTCAAGCAAGGCGCGATTTCTCACCCGCGGCAAATGCTGGTGTGCGTGCCGAATCATCTGTTGGTCATCCTGACCGGACAAGAGCAGACGAATTTGGACGCCGTCACTTTCTGAATAAGACGCGCATGATGGCTCTCATGCCTCGCGAAGATCAATTTCAAAAACTCGCGCGCACCGCGCTCTTCGCAGCCTTCGGTTTGGTGATGTATCTATTTGAATCCGCCTTGCCGCGGCCGCTGCCTTGGGCCAAACCGGGGCTGGCGAACATTGCCACGCTGCTGGCGCTGTATTCGCTCGGTGCCCAAAGCGCGTGGGTGGTCACGCTCATTCGTGTCTGCGTTGGCAGTTTCATTTTGGGATCGTTTTTCAGCCCCGGATTCTGGCTCTCTCTCAGTGGCGGCATGCTCTCCTGCGGCGCGATGACGCTAGCGCATCGCTACGCAACGCGCTGGTTCAGCATCGTCGGCATTAGCCTGCTCGGCGCCTTGGCCCACGTTCTCGCTCAGATCACTCTCGCCGGAATACTCATTGTGCAACGCCTTGAAATTTTGTATCTTCTCCCTCTGCTGTTATGGCCCGCTCTCGTTTCCGGATTCATGGTCGGAGTCGCAGCATTTCTGTTACGGGAAAGAATGGCTGTGCGAGCGTAGCGCGCAGCTTGCAGGGGGAACTCTGCCGGGAACCGGCAATGGTTGGAGCGTGTTGAAGAAAGGCTGAAAGCCATCTACAAACTGAGTTTTTACTGTCACTTTTCCATACGCGCTCCCAATTTGCTGAACAAAAAGCCACATATTGCCGTGCTGCTTGCCGGCGCGGGCGATTCTGCAAAAGGTACAAAATGAAGTTGCGTCTCTTAACCGCCGCATTAGTTGCAGTGGCATTGTTGCCCGGCTGCGCCTACTACAACACCTTCTTCAACACCAAGCGGGCTTACAAAGAAGCGGTGGAAGAGCATGCTCGCCGCAAAGAGGACAAGCCTTCAACCACGGAGATTCAAAAACTCGACAAGACCATCGAAAAAGCTTCACGGCTGCTGCAGCTCCACCCCAATTCGAAGTATGTCGATGACGCCCTCTTGATGTTGGGCGAATGCTTTTATTACAAGCAGGAATATCCCAAAGCGCTGCGCAAGTTCGACGAGCTCACCGCGATTTTTCCCAAGAGCGGCCACGTGCCGCGCGCGCAGCTTTGGAAAGGGCGAACGCATATTGCGCGCGAAGATTTCAAAAGCGCCGAGGAAGTGCTGCTGAATCTGCAAAATCAGCGGAAAAAAGGCGAGATCTATGATCTCGCACAGTACTATCTCGGCGAGATCTATTTCCGCCAGGAACAGTATGCGAAAGCGGCCGAGCTCTACGGGCAATCCGCCAAGCGCATCGGGGAGGAAAAGATGCGAGCGGAAGCTTTTATGCGGCTGGGCGAATGCCGTTATCAACTCAAAGAATTCAATGCCGCGTCCAAAGCCTATGCGCAGGCGGCGAAAGACGCGAGCGAGATCGACTTCAAATTCAAAGCCAATCTGGCATATACGCGCGCGCTAAAAGCCGACCAGCGTTTCGACGCGGCGGCGCGCAAGTTGAATGGCATGCTGGGAGAATACAGCACGCACCCGGACATTTCCTGGGTGAAATTCGAGCTCGCGGACCTCACGCTGCTGCGCGGAAAAGTCGAAGAGGCCACGGCAGCTTTTGCCGCGATCAACACGAACTACAAGCGCACCGAGGCTTCAGCGGCGGCCTTTTATGAGCTGGGGAACATTTTTCAAACCACTCATCACGACTACGTCAAAGCCAAGGAAAATTACGACAAAGTGCGCACCGAGAACGCGCGCTCGGAATATGCGCTCGCCGCGCAGGAACGCGCGAAGTCCATCGACGATTTTCTCAAATTGCAAAGCTCCATCAAACTGCTGGAGCTGCAACGCAACTCGGCACAAGGCGGCAAGCAAGCCAATGGCCTTGCGGAGAAAAATCACGAAGCTGCCGGCGGCAAGAATTCCAAGAATCGCAACACCTCGATCCGGCGCTATCCCTCCCAGCAGCTCGCGCTTTCGAATGACCCGCAAAAGCTGAGCTCCGATCTGGCCAATCAAAAACTCAACTTGGCGGACGTGTTCGAGCATCAACTGCAATTGCCCGACTCGGCCCGGCTCATTTATCAAGAAGTGATCACCGCATTCCCGGAAACCCCGGCCGCGCCGCGCGCCCTGTATGCGCTGGCGTTGTCGTTCGAAGCGGCCGATCCGCCGGCCACGGGCGCGCGCGATAGCCTGCTGCACATTCTCGCGACGCAATATGCCAGCACCCCGCAGGGCAGCACCGCACGGCACCGCTTGGGCATGGCACCGTCGGCAAATCAAGGAGAGATGGTGACCAGCCAGTTTCTACAAGCGGAAAGGGCGTGGCTCGCGGAAAAAGACCCGCACAAGGCGATTCGCTTGTACAACGAATTCATCAGCGGCCAGCCGAACGCCGATTTGCAGTCCAAATCCCTTTATGCCATCGGCTGGCTTTATGAGAACGAGCTGGCGGAGCAGAAATTAGCGTATGAGACCTACAAGCAATTAGTGGAAAAATTTCCCAGCTCGCCCTACTCACAAAAAGTGCGCCGCAAAGTCTCGGCCTACGATCAACAGCTCAAGGCCGCAGTGCAAGCCGCTGCCCCACCCGCGACAACGGCGGCTCCCGCGGACTCCCAAGCGCATGCTGTCGTGGGCGAGGGCTTGATCGACGAACGGCCGCCCGACGAGAATCTGCGCAAGCGCATCGAGGCCGATCGCAAAGAGGAAGTGGATGCGCCGCCCAAGCCGGCTCCCGTGCAAGAAGAGCTGCCAGAAGAAGAGCCCGCAAGCGAAAAAGAGGTGGAGCCCCCGCCTGATCCCAGACATTCAGCCGGATGATTGAGAACTCCTCAAAAGGAATTCATGATTGCCCCGTGCTTTCCCGTGTGGAGGCGGCGCGGGGCATTTTTTTAATGCGGCTGCATGCGCCGGAAATCGCCGCCCTGGTTCGGCCCGGCCAATTCGTGAATGTGAATGTGCACGCGCCGGGCTCCGATCAAATTTCTCCACTCTTGCGCCGCCCGTTCAGCGTTTGCCAGGCTGACCGCCATGCCGGATGGATTTCCATTTTGTGGAAAGCGATCGGCCCGGGCACGCGTCTGTTGGCGAGCCATCGCGCAGGCACGGTATTGAGTTTGATCGGACCTCTGGGCAGAGGATTCCGGCTTCCCGAAGAAAATGCCGAGGCGATTTTGGTGGGCGGCGGCCTCGGCGTCGCACCGCTGCCGATTTTAGCCGAGACGCTGCAGGCTCGCGGTATTTCATGTGAAGTGCTGCTCGGCGCGCGTACGGCGGCAGATTTGTGGGGAGCAGAAGAACTGCAGCGTTTGAGCGCCGAAATTTACCCGGCCACCGATGACGGCAGTGCCGGCCGCCACGGCTTGGTGACGGAAGTTTTGGAAGAGCGCTTGCGAGAATATTCTCGCAGCTCATCAAATAGAACACGCGCGCAAGTTTTTGCGTGCGGCCCGATGCCGATGCTGCAGCGTGTCGCCGCGATTTGCCGTGCAGCCAATGTGCCTGCGCAAGTCGCCGTCGAAACCGTGATGGGTTGCGGCTTTGGCATTTGCATGGGTTGTCCGGTCGAACCTGCCCGCGGCGCGGCAGAATTCGGGCGTTACTGGCTCGCCTGCCTGGATGGCCCGGTCTTTCCAGCCGATGAAATTCGCTATGAATCCTTTGCATATTAAGATCGGTTCGGTTGATTTTTCCACGCCCGTGTTTGTGGCTTCGGGCACGTTTGGATATGGCCAGGAAGCGTCGGATTTGGTGAAGCTCGAACGCCTCGGGGCGATCGTGACCAAATCCATCGGCGCCACACCGCGACTGGGCAATCCCTCTCCGCGTATTTTTGAAACTCCCGCGGGCATGCTCAATTCCATCGGTCTGCAAAACGTCGGCGTGGAGGTCTTCGTGCAGGAAAAACTGCCGTTCTTGCGCACGTGTGCCCTCCCCATCATCGTCAACGTTGCCGGCCGTACCATCGAAGAGTTTGAAGAAGTCGTGCGGATACTGGAAGAGCACGATGGCATCGCCGGCTACGAACTGAATTTTTCCTGCCCGAACGTGAAAGAGGGCGGGTTGGAATTCAGCCAGAAAGCGGAGGTCACGGCCATGGCCACGGCGCGCATGCGCAAATTGACGCGGAGATTGTTGCTGCCCAAACTCACACCTAACGTTACGTGCGTGAGTGACATCGCGCGTGCGGCGGAAGACGCCGGCGCGGATGCGGTGACATTGATCAATACGCTGACCGGCATGGCAGTCGATATTGCCACGTGGAAACCACGCCTCAATACGATCGTGGGAGGATATTCCGGCCCGGCGATCAAACCCGTGGCCCTGGCCAAAGTTTATGAAACGGTCAATGCCGTGAGCATTCCCGTCGTTGGCATCGGCGGTATCCGAAACTGGCAAGACGCGGTGGAGTTTTTCCTTGTAGGCGCGCATGCCGTGCAAATCGGAACGAGTAATTTTGTTGATCCTCGCACTGCCGTGCGCGTTGCCGAGGGGTTAGAAAACTATCTCGCCTTGAAGAAACTGGCGAGCATTGAGGAATTGCGAGGCAAGATGCTGGGAAACACAAATCTTTGAGCGTAGATAGTAGATCGTTGATGGTGGCGGTGAGAGTTTGCTCTCATTCGTGCTTTCACGATTCACGATCTACCCTCTACGAACCACGACCCTTGTTGTTGGTCGCAGAGTGAGGAGGAGAGATTGGACTGGAAAAACCTAGGCCAGCGTGTCGCTGTGGCGGCTGTTTTCGCGCCATTGATCATCTACCTGGGCTGGACCGGCGGGCTGGGCTACATGTTGCTCATTGAAACCATCACGGTGATCGGCCTTCTCGAGTTTTTTCGGTTTGCGCAAAACAAACAAATCCGGCCGAATTATCCGGTCGGCCTGCTGGCTGGTGCCACAGTAGTTCCGATGGCATACTTTCTCATGGGAGAAGGATTGTGGCTGCTGTCCATCGCCGCGCTCATGTTTTTGGCTGCCTTCGAATTGTTTCGCAAACCGCAAACAGGATCCGGGCCAATCATCAATGTCGCCTTCACACTCATGGGCGTCATTTACGTTGCCGGCTTGCTGAGCTTTTTACTCATGCTCCGGGAAATGCCGCGCCTGCACGGCAGCAACTATGAGCATGCCGGCACCTGGATCGTGATGTTGTTCATTACCATCTGGATCTGCGACACCGCGGCTTATTTTACCGGAATGTACTTCGGCAAGCACAAACTCTTCCCTCGCGTCAGTCCAAAGAAGACCATCGAAGGCGCGGCCGGCGGCTTGATTTTCGCCGTGCTCGCAGCGGTGGGCTGCTATCACGTTTTTGTCAAAGGGCTGGGGCTGCGCGACGCCGTCGCCATCGGCGTCCTCGCCGGTACGGTGGGGCAAATGAGCGATCTCGTGGAATCGCTGTTCAAACGCGACGCCGGCGTAAAAGATTCTTCCGGCTTGCTTCCCGGCCACGGCGGCATGCTCGATCGCTTCGACAGTGAGATGCTGGTCGCGCCCCTGGTGTATTTCTACTTACTGGCTGTGCACCCATCATGATGGGAGTGTTGGACGGGAGAACTATTGGTTCGATGGAACTTCAAACCGTCCATGGCTCCGGAACTCCAATGATCCAGAAATCCATCCATGCAACCGGAGGTGACATGAGCAAACTTTCCATTGTTGCGGAATTTTGGGAATTCATGCGTGAGCGCAAAAAGTGGTGGTTGGCGCCTTTCATTTTCGTCATTCTGCTGTTGAGTCTGCTCATCGTGCTCACACAAGGCTCGGCATTGGCGCCCTTTATTTACACGCTGTTTTGAATTCACCAGCTGCAAAGACAATGCGTGGGTTCGGTTGGATTCCTGGATGGATGGATTGGTGGATTCAAGGATAGCTAGACGCCAATCCAACGATCCAACGATCCAACGATCCAACAATCCAACAATCCAACAACCCAACAACCCAACGATCCAATGATCCAGCAATCCATTCATACTAAACCGTTTCAGAAAGAAACCCCATGCACGCAAAACTCATTCTCGAAGATGGCTCTGTTTTCACCGGTACGGCATTCGGACATCCGGCTTCGGCCGTTGGTGAAGTGGTATTCAACACCGGCATGGTGGGCTATCCCGAATGCTTCACCGATCCTTCTTACAAAGGCCAAATCCTGGTTTTGACCTATCCGCTGATCGGCAACTATGGCGTGCCCGCGGCACAGGAAAGCAACGGCCTCGACTCCGTTTTTGAATCCAGCCGCATTCATCTGGCGGGATTGATAGTCTCGGAGTACTCAACCGAATACAGCCACTGGAATGCGCATACTTCTCTCGACGCCTGGCTAAAAGCCAATGGCGTGCCGGCAATGACAGGATTGGACACCCGCATGCTCACGCAAAAATTGCGCACGCATGGCAGCATGCTGGGCAAGGTGGTTTACGAAGTAGAACCGAAAGAATTCCACGATCCCAATCGCGACAATCTCGTGGCGCAGGTGAGCCTCGAGCATCCCAGAACTTACGGCCACGGCAAAAAGCACGTGGTGGTGATCGATTGCGGCTGCAAGAACAACATCATTCGTTCTTTGCTCGCGCGCGGGGTGACTGTCACTGCCGTGCCCTGGAACTGGCCGGTGGAAAGAGAGAGTTGCGATGGCGTTTTGATCTCCAACGGTCCGGGTGATCCCAAGATTTGCGAAGCCACCATTCATACCGTGCGAAAGCTTTTCGAACAAGAAAAGCCGGTGTTTGGAATTTGTTTGGGCAGCCAAATCCTCGCGCTCGCCGCCGGGGCAGATACCTTCAAGCTCAAGTACGGACATCGCAGCCAAAACCAGCCCTGCGTGCTGGTGGGCAGCAAGCGCTGTTTCATCACTTCACAAAACCATGGCTATGCCGTGGATGAAAACACCCTGCCGCAAGATTGGGAGCCGTGGTTCTTCAACGCCAACGACGGCACCAATGAAGGCGTGCGGCATCGCAGCAAGCCCTTCTTCGGTGTGCAATTCCATCCCGAAGCCTCGCCCGGGCCGGTGGATACGGGGTTTTTGTTTGAGGAGTTTGTGGGGAGGTTGTGAGTGTGCAAGCAAGATTCGTGAAGTACTTGGACACGTTAAACGTATACGGTGTAAAGTGTAACATGTTTGATGCGTTGAGTGGATACTTGAGGATTTAATCAGAAGGATTCTTCCGGGGAAATAGATTATGGACATCGCGCTGGTTTTCGTTCTCACCTCTATTTACAAAATTGCTGAATCTGCTGGTTTGATCGAATACGTCACAGGATTACCGAAAAAGGCGGCAGATGCTCTGCTTGAGAAATTTGTTCAAGACAAAGCCGCTGAAAGTCAGTTTCTGAAAGAATTTTTCACCCCACCCGTAGAAAAAGCCTTCCGGGCCGCCTTGTCCGGGGTGGCTCCTGACAATGAAATTCTAAAACAGAGATTTCTCTGCGCGGTGCTCACAGCGCCAGCCATAATTCAAGCACTTGATGCGCTCGAAAAAGGCCAGGTGCCACAACGTTCGATGCTTGAGCCTGTATTTCAGATAGTATTACCAGCTCGCGATGCGGCCCAGATGGTTGATCGCTTTGTGGATACACTCTATGCCGAATTAAGCAAAGATCAAGAGCACGTCAATCAGGTCGTGTTGCGCATTTCGGAAAGAATGGGCGGGCAAGATCAGCTCTTGCGCGAGATTCGCGACATTGTAAAAACAAACACTGCTAGCCCGAGTTCGACACGTCATTTTTTTTTGCCTAGGTTTCGTACGGAGATAATAGAGCTATCACCATTTTTGGTGCGAAACGCCATGTAGTGAAAACCTACTATCTTGATTTGAGCCTATGCCGTTTTG
>JBIOXB010000180.1:0-32081 GCA_044869275.1 bacterium | reverse complement strand
AAAAACCTGTTTTTTTTCAGAATCACAATCCCTTCAATCCGCTTAATCCGTTTACATCTCTTTCATGAGCTAGATAGGGACTCTATTATAAAATGAGGAGATGGGTTATGCGAAAGCAAAGGAATTCGTCTTCGTCGGGAAGGATCGCGCTGGGTTTTATCTTGATGCTTGGCATGGTTGCTCCCGCACTAGCGCAACCCCGTGAGGTCGTGGAAGTCAGCTTTTACAAAATCAAGGGCGGCTGCAAGGCGGAATGGCTGGTGCTGTACAAGAAAAATCATTTGCCTATTTTGTTGGACCACCAGAAGGCGGGTCTGATCCAATCCGTCGAGCTGTACGAAATCGCTTTTCATCAGAGCGACCCGGCCTGGGATTATCAAGTGGTCATGCGCATGAAAAACTGGGCGGCTTTGGACGAGATGAGCAAACGTGAAGACGAAGTCAAAAAGCGGGTCTATCCTGATAAGGATTCCTTCGATAAAGAAGAGAATCGCCGCTGGGAGCTCACCGAGCGACACTGGGACGAGGTGATCCGGCCGGTGCCGCAGGAGTAATTGTCGAAAATCTGGCGCAGGCCCCTGGGCTCCATACCGGCGGCTTGCGCGACCTCCCTCGCAAACCGTGGGTGCCGCTGCCTCGCCAAAGCTTTTGACTTTCTTCCCATCCTTTTTTATATTTTCTTATAAGGTTGTCTGCTGCGATCAGCGTGTTGAATGCCTATTCGAATCGAGCTGCGCTACGTGCCCGAAAAAATACCCTTCATCAAATATACCGCCACCGGCAACGATTTCATTCTGATCGATAACCGCGCGCGGCAATTTACCGGCGGCGAAACGAATCTGTTTTTTGACTTGTGCGCGCGCAAGACCGGTGTGGGTGCGGACGGGATGCTGCTGATCGAAGCGCCGCGCCGCGCGGATTGCGATTTCACCATGCGCTACTTCAATCGCGACGGCTGCGAATCGGAAATGTGCGGCAATGGCGCGCGCGCCTCGGCGTACCATGCCGCAACGCATGGTCTGGCCGAAACCCGCATGCAATTCGAGGTGAGCGGCGACGTTTATCAAGCGGAAGTCTCACGCGATCGCGTCACCCTGCGCATGCAAGAACCGCGTGATCTGCGCCTGCAGGTGGAGGTTTTGCACACGCTCACGGTTCCGGCGTCCACCCGGATAACGGAAGGCGGATACGTCAACACCGGCGTGCCGCATGTGGTGTTATTCGCCGAGGCCGTGGAGCAAATTGACGTTGAAAGCCTCGGCCGGGCGTTGCGACATCATCCGGCATTTATGCCTGCCGGTACCAACGCGAATTTTGTGGAAATCAGCGGCGAATCTTGCTTGAAAATCCGAACCTACGAACGGGGCGTCGAAGAAGAAACGTTGGCGTGCGGCACCGGCGCGGTGGCTTCGGCGCTGCTGGCGCATCGGGTTCATGGCGTGAATTTTCCCATTCGTCTTTTGACGCGTGGCGGGGAGTTGGTGGTGAGCCGGGAAGCACACTCCAAACGCCTGCTGTTGGCAGGCCAGGTCAAACGTGTTTTCACCGGTGAGTTTGAAAAGTGGAATTAGCCATCTCATTAGTCAAAAAGACGCTGCTCGGCGCGGCCCTGGGCTTGCTGGCGGCTTTGCTGGTATTGTTCGTCACGCGTGTCTTTCGATCGGATTTGTTTGCGCGAATTGAAGCGGAAACCCTGGACAGCCGTTATCTGGCAAAGATCGCGTATGCCGGCGCGCAGCGCCGCAACGCGCCCATCGAAGACATCGTGATCGTTGACGTTGATCAACGCAGTCTGGAGAAATTGGGCAGCTATGCGCAATGGCCGCGCAGCCATCACGCCGCCGTTATTGATTATCTGCACGCCGACGGAGCGGCGGTGATCGCTTTCGACATCTTGTTCATGGACCGCGGCGCCGATCCCTACCTCGATCAAGTTTTGCTGGAGAGTGTGCAGCGCGCTGGCAATGTCGTCAACGCGCTGGCTTTCTCCCGCTCGAATCCCGAGATTTTTTTACCCTCCATGTCTTCGCCACCGCCGGAGTTTCAAGCGCAGCGCTATACCTTCCATTTTCCCGCCAGGCTTTCTGCCCGTTTTCCCGCCCTGGATTATTTTCCGGGAAAACTGTTCCAGCTCTACAACCAGAGTGCGGGGCTCGGCTTCGTCAACTTCCCAGCCGATAACGACGACACCATTCGCCGCTTTCCCCTGTTGTTGAATTTCGGCGGCCAGACTTACCCTTCGCTCGCGCTCGCCGTGGTGATGCAACGTCAGCAGGTCGCGACCACGGAAGTGCGCCTCACACCCCAGTACGAAGCACAGCTTGGCCGTGCAGCGAATGGCACGCCCGCTTTGTTTATCCCGATGGACGAGCGCAGCCTCGTACCGGTCAATTACCAGGGTGGGTTTCAAACTTTTCGTTACGTTTCTTATTACGATGTTTTCGAAAAGCGCGTCGCGGCGGGCTTTTTCAGAGACAAAATCGTATTGATCGGAACCTCGGTGCCGGGCTTGTACGACTTGCGCGTGGTGCCATTCCAAAACGATTTTCCCGGCGTCGAGATTCACGCGAATTTGATCTACAGCATTCTGCGGCAAGACTTTTTGTGGGAATTGCCTCAGACCTCCGCTCTGATCATTCTGCTCGTGGTGGCGATATTGATCGGCGTGGTGGCGGTGTTGCTCAGCCCGTGGGCCAGCATTTTGTTGACCCTGGTGGGCGGCGCCGGATACAGCGCGCTCACGTTTTGGTCGTTCACGCAACGCAACCTGCTCATGACCCTGGTCGAGCCGTTGCTGGGCATGGCGCTCGCGCTGCTGATCGGCATGATCTACCGTTACCGCAGCGAAGAGCGCCAAAAGAACTTTTTTTATGGCATGTTCGGCAGTTACCTGTCCGACAATCTGGTGCAGGAAATGCTGCGCAATCCCGCCAAGCTCAGGCTCGGCGGCGAGCGCAAGTATGCGACCACATTTTTTTCCGATCTCAAAGACTTCACCTCGATTTCGGAAAGGCTCAGTCCGGAAGAGATGCTCCAACAATTGAATGAGTATCTTTCCGCGATGACGGACATCGTGCTGAAGTACGGCGGCTATTTGGACAAATACGACGGGGACGCGATCATGGCGGCCTACGGCGTGCCCATCGAAGAAGAAGATCACGCCGAGCGTGCGTGTTTTGCCGCGCTGGAAATGCAGGAGAAACTGCGTGAATTGCGCCGGAATTGGCAGGCCGAAAACCGCCCGCTGCTGCAGGCGCGCATCGGCATCAATTCCGGCAACATGATCGCCGGCAATATCGGCGGCAAGCATCGCTTCGATTATACCGTCATCGGCGACTCGGTCAACCTGGCCGCGCGCCTGGAGGGCGTCAATAAGATGTATGGCACCAGCATCATCGTCAGCGAGGAAACTCACGAGCTGGCCAAGGAGAAAATCATCGTGCGCGAACTGGATTATATTCGCGTCAAGGGAAAAACCAAGCCGGTGCGCGTGTTCGAATTGCTGGCGCGGCGTGATCGCGGCATCGATCATCAATATGCCGCGGTCTTCTCCCATTTCGCGCGGGGCCTGGAGCATTATCGGCTGCAAAACTGGAAACGTGCGATCTTCGAGTTTCGGCGCGTGCTGCAATTGAAACAGGATGACGGGCCGGCCACCGAGTTTCTGCGGCGCTGCGAAGTGTTCATGCAATCGCCGCGCCCGGCAACCTGGGACGGGGTATTCGAGATGAGGGGGAAGTGAGGGTCGAAAAGCGATGATGGAAGATTGAAGATGGAAGATCGTGGATCGTGGATGGTGGATCGTGGATGATGGGTCCGAATCACCATTGTCCGAATACTATGCACGATTCACAATCTACGATCAACTATCTACGACCCACGATCTACGATCTTCGAATCGCAGGCCGTGGCCTGCAAAATCCTGAAATGCGAACATGCGCTTTTCCCTACTCACGTCGTCACGCGCGTTGATCATCTTGGTCAGCGTCATGATCATCACCGTGCTGGCGATTTTTAATTTCGGGAGTTGGTTCTTTCTCAACCGGATGGAAAAATCCCTGGAGGGCGAGCTGGAAACGCGCTTGCAGGCCATTGCGCGCCTGGGTGCGGCGCTGGCCGCCGCCAGCCCGTTCGTCGATTATCTCTCGCTGGGCCAGGAAAATTCTGCGCGTTTGCTGGTGACCCCTTTGCTCGAGGAGCTGCTCGATGGTGTCGAGGTGCAGCAAATGTTTCTCATCGATAAAGATTGGCGCGTGCTGGCCAGCAGCGATCAGAATTTGTTCCCGGCTGGCAAAGAGGTCTTTTACTTGATCGAAGACAGCGTCGAAGTCACAAAAGCCTGGCAGGGCGAAATTGTGGCCTCGGCGTTGCGCGTGATTGCGGAGGCGCGTTTCAAAACTGCCTACGCGCCTGTGCGCAACGACGCGGGCCAAATCGTTTGCTTGTTCGTGGCGGAAGCCAACGCTGATTTTTTCAATTTGATGGCGCAGTTTCGCCAGGGTTTGATTGCCGGTGGCATTGCCAGTTTTGCCGCCTTGCTGGTTTTCGGTTTCTTTCTGGCGAGCGCGATTTCGCTTTTTCTGCGCACGCAGGAAAACCTGCGCCGCTCGGAGCGCCTGGCTTCGATGGGGCAAATGGCGGCGACGGTCGCGCATGAAATCCGCAACCCGCTCGGGATCATCAAAAATACCGCGGACGTTCTGCGCCAAAAGTATGAGAACCGACAACAACCCGACGAGCTATTCGAATTCATTCCCGCGGAAGTGCGTCGCTTGAGCCGGCTCATGAACGACTTTTTGAGCTTTGCCCGCGATCGCGATTTGAATTGCAGGCGTGGCGATCTGGTGAAAACCGTGCAGCGCGCGCTCGATCTCATGGGCCATGAAGAACAAAGCGGCAGCATGGCTTGGCGATGGCACGGCCGCCACAATGAAATCTTCGCCGAATATGACGAGGACGCCCTCACGCAGGTGTTGATGAATCTTTTTCTCAATGCCAGCCAGGCCGTGAACGGCAACGGCCAGGTCGATATTCATCTCGACGATCGCGGCCAGGGCCGCGAACGCATTCATCTTCGCATTGTGGACAACGGCCCGGGCCTGCCGGTGGCGCCGGAAAAAATCTTCGAGCCGTTTTTCACCACCAAAAGCCGCGGCTCGGGCCTGGGCTTGACCGTGTGCAAGCAGATTATCGAAAAGCACAACGGCCGCATCAGCGCTGAATCGCAACCCGGACAAGGCACGACGATACATATTTGGCTGCCGGGGTGAACGAGACAGTGATCAGTTATTAGTGCTCAGTTGTCAGTGTCCCGTTAGGAATTACCTGTTACGTATTACACAGTACCTGTCACGCCTCAAGCATATGACCGATTATCGCATTCTGATCGTAGACGACGAAACGCGCATGTGCGCGGTGCTCAAAGCGGCGCTGGAGCCGGAAGGCTATGCCATCGCCACGGCCACGAACGGCGCGGTGGCGATGAATGCCTTGCGCGAGCATGCCTATGATCTGGTGTTGACGGATTTGAAAATGGAAGGTCCGGATGGCATGCAGGTGCTCGATCTTGCCAAACAGCGCCATCCCCAATGCGCCGTGATTTTGATGACGGCTTATGCCACGGCGCAAACCGCGGTGGAAGCGATGAAGCGCGGCGCTTATGATTACCTCATCAAACCGTTCGAGCTGGAGGAATTGAAAGTAAAAATCCGCCATTTGCTCGAGCGCAAGAACCTCGCGCAGGAAAAAGAGGCGCTGGCGCAGGAAAATCGTTCGTTGCGGCAGGAGTTAAAGCAGCGCTATTCCGTGCAAAACCTCGTCGGCCAAAGTGGCGTGATGCAGGAAGTGTACAAGCTCGTCCACAAGGTCGCGCCCAGCGAGGCGACCGTGCTCATTCGCGGCGAAAGCGGCACGGGCAAGGAATTGGTGGCGCAGGCGATTCACTATCTCAGCCCACGCGCCGACAAGCCGTTCGTCGCGATCAATTGCTCGGCTTTGCCGGAGACATTATTGGAAAGCGAATTGTTCGGCTACGAAAAGGGCGCGTTCACCGGCGCCGAGCGCCGCAAGCCGGGCTTGTTTGAAGCCGCTGCGGACGGCACGATCTTTTTGGATGAGATCGGAGAAGTCTCATTGGCGATCCAAGTCAAGCTGCTGCGCGCCTTGCAAGCCAGGCAAGTCACCCTGCTGGGCAGCACCGCACCGATTCCGGTTCGCGCGCGCACGATCGCGGCCACCAATCGTGATCTCGAAGCCGCACTCAAAGAAGGGCGCATGCGGGAGGATTTTTATTATCGCATCAATGTATTTCCGATCACGCTGCCCTCCATGCGCCGGCGGCCGGAGGATTTGCCGGACTTGATCGGCCATTTTTTGGAAAAAGCCGGCAAAGATCGGCACGCGATTTCACCGGAGGCGATTGAAAAACTGCGACAATACACCTGGCCGGGGAACGTGCGCGAACTGGAAAATGTCATCGAGCGCGCGCTGATCATGGCGGGCGGCCAACCGATTTCCGTTCTCGATTTGCCGCCGCACCTCCAAGGCCTGCAAAAATTGCCGACGCAATTCGACATTCCTGAGGACGGCATCAATCTCGAAGAAATGGAAAAAAAACTGCTTCACCGCGCCATTGAAAAAGCCGGCGGCAACAAGAGCCGCGCCGCGAAGCTGCTGGGCATCACGCGGCGCAAATTGTATTCGATGCTGGAAAGATTGGGATAGACTGCTCGGCGTCTCGTTTGAGTGCTTTATGCGCACACTTCTGTTTTGTCATTCTGCAATTCGAAATAATCATAATGCCTCCGCAAAAAATATTGATCGTGCAGCTCAACCGCCTCGGCGATTTCATTCTCGCTACGCCCATGCTGCGCGCTTTAAAAGAAGACCACCCCCAGCATCAAATCCACGTACTGGCCAGCCGCCACAATCAGGGGCTGGCGCGCACGCATCCGCTGATTGACCAGGTTTTGGTTCACTCCAAAAAACCGGCCGGGGTTTTCAAGCTGCTTTTGAATCTCCGGCGCGAGGCGTATGATTATTGGATCGATCCCAAAGACCATTTCTCGCGCGAGGGCTATTGGTTTGCGCGTTGGGCCAAAGCAAGGCACAAAGTTGGTTTCAATTCACAGGCCAGAAAAGCGCTTTTTGACGTGCCGATTCCTGCAGCCTCGGAAAATTATCACGAGCAAGTGGCGGTGCGCAACCTCCGCGCCCTGCAAATCTTCGGTCTGCAAAATGCCGATCCGCGCCCTCTGCTATGTGCAGATCCGCGTTTTGAGGAAAAGCTGTCCGCCTTTTTAGGCGAGCAGGAAATGCAGAAGTATTTTTGTGTGCACCTTTCTGCCAGCAAAGACATTCGCTACTGGCCACAGGCCAATTGGATTGCCTTTCTCCGCGAGATGGCGGACGATCGCCGCCATTTCGTGATCACCTGCGACCCCGCTGACGCTGCACGGGCGCAAGAAATCGTTGCTGCAGTTTCGCAAGCGCGCTACTATCGCGCTGAGTCCTTCATCGATTTGTTCTCCGCCGTCAAGCACGCTGAACTTGTCATCTCGCCCGATACTTCGCTGGTGCACGTGGCCGCTGCTTTTGACCGCCCGCTCTTGGGGCTTTATGCCAACGAAGAATGGAATTTCAAAAAGTTCCGGCCGCTCAGCACGCATCATCGCGTCGTCATAGATTCCAAGCCAGGTGCGTTGGTGCGTGACATTCCTTTGGATTTGATGCTGGTCAGGTATCGTGAATTGATACAGGAAATTTCGCTTTGAGTTTCGTTCTGTTTTTTTTGTTGTAATACCAGATCGGACGCAGAGCATCTGAGAGGCGTTCCCACGCAGAGCGTGGGAACGAGCTTAAACTAGCAACCAGCATCGAGCACCAGCCTCACTTCACATAAGAGTCGATCACCTTCTCAATTGCCGCGCGGCAGACCGGATCGAAGTCCACCAGGCTCAACGAGAACATGCGACAATCTGCGGCGGGACGGTACAAGCCGCGCGCCTCGTAACCCGCGCCTTCGAAAGCGCCAACTTTTCCGGCGTACTTCGTTTTTCGCAGCAGCTCGTCCTGGCGTTTGATGAGCGGCTCACGCTCGGCATAATAGTCCGGGGCCAGGCGGTCGAGTGTGGCGCGCACATTTGCGATGCTATCGTATTCCGCTTTCTCCCACGGCGTAGGCAATGGAGTTTCCGGTGCCACAAATGCCTTCCACTTTAAGTTTCCTTTGTCCCGCAACGCGGTCACATTCGGCTCCCACGGTTCGACTTCTTTGGAATAAAATGCCTCGTATGAAACTTGTGAGCTGTAGTACTCGTCCCCGAGTCCGGCAAAAGAATGGCCGAACTCATGCACATAGACATAGTCGCGCTGCCATTCCTGCCCGGCTTGATCGGTGATCGTGTACGTCGTGTTGTACTGATTGTAAATCCCTCCGCCGCCGTAGCGCTCGTCGTTGATGAGCAGGTTGATGACTTCGTAAGGCACTTGGCCGGCGATGTCACGCAGCGCTGCATTGGCGGTGGTCAAAACGTAGCGCGCGGAACCGAAGGTATTGTAAATCGCGCCGAGCGCATTGCTCTTCCAAATGTTTTTGTCCGGCTTGGAAATGCCGGATTCTTCCGAAATCACTTCGATCATCCACACATTAAAATCTTGCTTGCGCTCTTTGAAGGGTGTGATCGAAAACATGATGTCATTGAAATGTTGCGCATCCTTGCGAAATTTTTCCATTTCTTCTTTGGCGTACCCGTCGCCCAGAATGACGAGATCGACCTTGCTTGCCGGCGGGCCGTTTTGCATCAGTGCCGTGGCTTTGAATCGTGCTGCTCGCGGCGCGCGGTTGATCTGCGTGGGAGCGGCGGGATCGATGGTGAGAGAAAAAATTTCGCGAAAATTCATCTGCTGGTCGCGGCGGCAGAGGGTGAATTGAATTTTCTTTTGGGGCATGGGCAGCCGCACGGTTTCGTGAAACGTGCGATACAGGCCCTGGTTTGCCTCGCCCGTGGTTTGCCATTCGTTGAACATGGTGGAAAATCCCCGCGAGAATATCACGGTCGAGGTTTCCACGTCATACACGCGCGCTTGATATTCGCCCAGGTTCAAATGATCGACCAAATTCCTTTGACCGCCCGCCCATTCGCCTTCCTCATAACATTGATCAAGCGCGAACTTCTCTTCGCCCTTGGTTCCGGTGTGATGATAATCCACGCGCAGGGTTTTGTTCACAAAGTATTGCTGGAAGGATTGGGCTTGCAGTGCGGCGCCGTGTAAAGCGAGCGCTGCCCAAATGCCGTTGCGCCAGTTCATGTTTTCTCCGTTGTTTTTTGAGAAGCGATCTTTCGCCTGCGCACCCATGATAAAGAAAAACTGCGGCAAGGGCAAGAGCAAGCCGGCGCATCGCAGATTGCAAGGTCGCGGCTCATTCCTAACCTAGCGAACCTACCTTGCTATCCTGGCAGCGTTGACTCCGGCTCGCGGAATCCGCCCCGAAAGCAACGGCTTTGTCATCACGAAGCCATTTTGCCTGGGAGCCGCTTCTTTCCCCTTGCTTTTCCTACATCCCCTCGCTATTATTCGCAAGCCGATCAAGAAATATCTCTCGGATGCTTGATGCTGGATCAATCCACTGACAGCCGCGTGTGGCAACTCGAGCGCGAGAATTATCGCCTCAAAACATTGTTTGAAGTCGCGCAAACCCTGGCGGCTTGCCGTGATCGCCGCGACATTTTTTCCGGGGTGCTCGCCATCCTTTCCGGCGTCTTCGGCGCCACACGGGCGTTGGCGCTGGCCCTCATCGACGGCCATTGGCAATGCCTGGTCAGCCGCGACGAGCAACTGGCGAAAGAAGCGCAAGCCCAATTGCGGGAATCGCTCGCCTCCTCGTTTGACAAAGCTTTGCAAGCGATTCTGCCTTTGTTGCATGCCAACGGAGACGGGCAGCATCACGCCGTCGCTGCGCTAAAAATTCAAGACCAAATTCAAGCGGCATTCGTGCTCGGCCCGCGCTTGCTGCCGGAGGGCTACAGCGACGCCGACCGTGACTTGATGGAGGCGATCGCGAGTTCCAGCGCACGTGTGTGGGAAAATTTGCGCTTGTACGAAGCCCTCAAAGAGGCGGAGGAAAAACTGCGGCGGGAAAATCTTTCCCTGCGCGCGGCGGTAAAAAAAGAATTCGGCGGCAGCGCGCTGCTCGGCAAAAGCGCGGCCATGCAAAAAATTTCTCAGCTCGTGCGCAATTACGGCCAGAGCGAGGCTCATGTTTTGATTACCGGCGAAACCGGCACGGGCAAGGAGCTCGCCGCACGCGCACTGCATTATCATTCGCCGCGGGCGGATGGGCCTTTTCTCGGCCTCAATTGCACCGCCATTCCCGAAAATCTCGTGGAAACGGAGTTCTTCGGCATCGAAGCGGGGATCGCGACGGGCGTCAAAAGGCACGCCGGTCTCTTCGAACAGGCGGAGGGTGGAACGCTTTTCATCGACGAGATCGGCGACATGCCGGCGCCGGCGCAAGCCAAGCTGTTGCGCGTTTTGCAGGAGCGCAAATTGCGGCGCGTCGGTGGCGATCGTGATTTCCACGTGGATGTGCGCGTGATCACGGCCACAAATAAAGTTTTGCAGGAGGAAATTGCAGCGGGGCGTTTTCGCGAAGATCTGTATTATCGCGTTGCGGTGCTGGAGCTGCGCCTGCCGCCGCTGCGCGAGCGCGAGGGGGACGTCGCCTTTTTGGCGCACCATTTCTTGCAAGTTTTTGAGAATCGGTTGCAGCGCAAAACCGGCGGATTGTCGGGCGAAGTGCTGCAGGCTTTCGAAAAATACGCCTGGCCGGGCAACGTGCGCGAGCTGGAGAACGAAATCGAAAGGCTCGTGACTTTGGCAGAGTCCGGACAACCGTTACGGGTCGAGCAGCTCGCCGCCAAATTCAAGAACCGCCGGGCCATGGCTCCCGACAAAAAGCCCGCGCGCTTGCGCGAAGCTCTGGCACAGCTCGAACGCGAGATGATTGCCGAAGCTTTGCAGGAATTCCACGGCAACAAGAGCCGCGCGGCGCAAGCGCTGGGAGTGAGCCGTTTGGGTTTGCAGCACAAAATCGACCGCCTGGGATTGGCGAGCAGGAGCACCGAGGCATGACCCTCCGCAGCAAGCTCGTGCTCACGGTCTTACTGGAGATCGCGCTGACGATCACCATCGTCGGTTTGTGGGCGTATCAAGGCTCGAAAAGCGAGATCGAGCGGCTCGCGCGTGACCTGCTCGTCGCGCGCACGGAGTATGCTTATGCCAGATGCGAAAGCTACAATTTGCACTACGGCGGCCCGACGCCGGCACTGAAAGACGAAATTAAGGCCGTGCGCATTGCCAACGACGGCTACATCGTGGCGCTCGATAATTCCCCCAGCGCCGCCAACGGCACGCTGATCATTCATCCCTCGGACGAAGGCAACAACCTCAACAATGACCGCTTCCCGCACATTCAAACGGTTTTCCACGACGTCAACGCGCACGGCCAGCGCGACCGCTACGCCGCCTTCATCAGTTATCGCCAGGAAACCGAGGCGCGCGGGCGGCAAGGGGAGGTGAAAATTGCTTATTACATGTATTACCGGCCCTGGCATTGGATTCTGCTTTCTTCCGCGTACGAGCGTGATCTTTTTCAAAGCTCGGGCATCGTCTTGCAGCGCACGATTGAAGCCGTGTCCGCGATGACGATCGTTGGC
Source organism: bacterium (assembly GCA_044869275.1). Lineage (GTDB taxonomy): Bacteria > Zhuqueibacterota > Zhuqueibacteria > Zhuqueibacterales > Zhuqueibacteraceae > JBIOXB01. The sequence goes on along the minus strand of JBIOXB010000180.1, from coordinate 20,364 downwards.
CTTTTGATTATGACGTTTTCCGTGCGCAAGATTCTGGCCCCGCTCAAACAGTTGACGCTCACCACGCAGGAGGTCGCCGCCGGCAAGCTCGATGCGACTTTCGTGTTCGATTCCAAGGATGAAATCGGCGATCTCGCGCGCTCGTTCAATACCATGCTGCGCTCGTTGCAGCACAATCTGCGCATGGCGCAGGAATTCGACATCGCGCGGCGCATGCAGATGGAAATGCTGCCGGCCGCACCGCCGGCTTTGCCCGGCCTCAAAATCGCGGCACGCTCCATTCCTGCCACGGAAGTCGGCGGAGATTTTTACGATTTCATACCTCTCGATGGCCATAGAATCGCCATCATCATCGGTGACGTTTCCGGCAAGGGAGTTTCCGGTGCGATGGTCATGAGCGCGGCGCTTTCGGCATTGCGCCATGCCGCGGAAGAGCGGCAACAGCCGCAGGAGATTTTGCAGAGCGCCAATCGGCGCCTGGCGCGTGATTTGAACCAAAACATGTTCGTTGCGGTGTTTTGCGGCCTGCTTGATCTCGAGCAGCGCCTCCTGGTTTATGCCAATGCCGGACAAACCATGCCTTTGCTCCTGCGCAACGGCGAGGCGTTTTATCTGCCCCTGCCGCGCGCCGGCGATCTGTTGCCGCTGGGCATTCAACCTCAGATTTGTTATGGCCACCATCACTTCGAACTGCACAGCGGCGATTTGCTGGTATTTTACACCGACGGCATCGTGGATATGATGAATGACGCGCACGAGCCCTACAGCTTCGACCGCTTCCGCGCGGCCGTGCAAAGCCGCGCGCCGCACACGTCTTTGCCGGAAATTTTGGATTTTCTCATTGCCGATGCGGAGCGCTTCGCAGGCGCCCAAAACCGTATCGATGATCTCACCCTCGTGGCGGCAAGATTCGAAGGCCTCCCGCAAATGCAGACACTCTCACCGGTGGGCCCAGAGTCGCGTTATTTGCACGACCTTCGCCGCGCTCCGGCGCATGAAATACGTTTGACCATTCCTTCGCAATGCGGGTATGAGAAATTGGCCATGGATGCGGCCGCGGCCATGGCGGAGCGGGCAGGTTTCAGACCTGCGCGCATCGCGGATTTGTGCACCGCGGTTTCGGAAGCATGTTTGAACGCCATCGAGCATGGCAACCGCTCGCAAGAAAGCGAAAATGTGGAAATCATTTTCAAACTCGAGGAACAAGGATTGATGGTTCAGGTCGTCGACACCGGCACCGGTTTTACGGCCGCGGCCAGGCCCTCGCCGGATTTGGCGAACAAAATCAGCGGCCAGGAAGCGCCGCGCGGCATGGGGCTATTTTTGATGGAGCAGCTCGTCGATCAAGTCGAGCATGCCGCGCTCTCCCCGCGCGGGCACGTGACCACGCTGTGGCTGGCCGGTGAACAAAAAAGAAAAGGATCCTCGTGAACGATATTCAAGTCACGCTGCGCCTGGAGGATCGCCTGGCGCTCATGGATTTGCAGGGCGACATCACGGCGCTGGCGGAAAAGAAAATCTTGTCGGCATATGAGCGTGCGCTGCTGCAAAAAGCCAAAATCATTATCTTGAATTTCCGCGAAGTCAATTATCTCAACTCCGCGGGCATGGCGGTGATTATTACGCTGTTGAACAAGACCCAGGCGCAAGGGGGGGCGTTGCGCGCGTTCGGCTTGACGCCGCATTTTCAGAAAATCTTCGAGATGGTGGGCTTGCTCAAGTACATTCCCCATTTCAACGATGAAAAAGAAGCGCGTGCTTTTTCGGAAGAGCGTGCGACGGAGTAAACGGTGACCACCACTTCGTATCAACTGCGCGAAATGCGCCTCAGCGATTTGCCCGCGGTGAATCGCGTGCTTTCGAAAGCCTTCACTTCTGCGCGCATTGAAGAAGGCTACAAGAACGCCTTTGTGCCCGCTTGCCATCTTTCCTTTCTGGAGATGTATTTGTCCGGTTTTCCCCGCGGCTGCTTCGTGATGGAGTATAAAAACAATCTCATCGGCTATGTTTTTGCGCGTCTGTGGGGCAAAGTGGGATGGATCGGGCCGGTGAGCATCATTCCGGGCCACCAAGGCAAAAAACTGGGGCGCGAAGTCATGCGCGCCGCGATGAACGCGTTGCAGGATGCCGGCGCGAAGGTAATCGGCTTGGAAACCGCGCCGCGCAATTATCGCAATCTCGGCTTCTACAGCAAGCTCGGCTTCACGCCGGGAAAATTGACGCTGGACATGATCAAGCGCGTGCCGCCGGTGGCAAAGGAAATGCTGCCTTCACACTTCGAGATGCGTTATTACAGCCAGGCCGATCCCGCCGAGCGCGCGCGTTTGCTGGCGGCGGCGGAAACCCTGGCGCGCGAGAACGACCCGCATTTGTCCGCGGGAGAAGAAATGGATCGCCTCGACCGTTTCAAATACGGCGACACCGTGTTCGTCTTTGCAGAGGGCAAACTGCAGGCTTGCATGCTCGGGCATACCGAAACTTATTTTCCCGAAGAACCGGCGCGTTATCTCAAGATCATCCTGATGTTGATGAAGCCGGAATGGCGCGAGCTGCCCGGGCATGCCGTGGCGCTGTTGTGCACTTGGGCCAGTCAAAAAAGCCTGGACACGGTTTGCGTTCGCGTGCCGCTGCGCTATGGGCGCGCTTACCGCAAGCTTCTCGGCCTGGGCTTTCGCGTTTTTCACGCGGAAATGCGCATGACGCTCAAGGGACATCACGAAACTGCCGATCCCAAGAGTTTTTATTTGAGCAAGTGGGAATAAGTTTTGTAGTTGACCCTTCAGGGTCAAAGTGTTTAGGCCGTAACTCAACATTTATGTTGAGGGTGGTGTTGAACAAGCAGTGAGAATCACCATTCGCGCAACTTGACTGTTACGTTACGTCGAAAGTGTTGAGGCCGTAACTCAACATTTATGTTGAGGGTGGTGTTGAACAAGCAGTGAGAATCACCATTCGCGCAACATGAATGTTGCGTTACGTCGCAAGCCCATAGGCGAACCAAGCCCAGAATCAAATTCCTAAAATTTTCGACCAGACTATTGTCATCGGCGATGATCATCGTTGGCCATCTTTCCCTCGCCTTTCCCACTCCCACCGTTTTGCATTCCGTTTTGTCTGATTTATCTTTCACCATCGCAGACAATGAATTCGTTGCCATGATGGGTGCGAATGGCTCGGGCAAAACCTCGCTGGCGCGCTGCTTGAATGGCATTTCGTCGCCAACGGCAGGTGAAGTTCTCGTCGATGGCTTGAGCACGAGAAACCCTCATAATCTTATTGAAATTCGCCGGCGCGTGGGCATGGTTTTTCAGAATCCGGACAATCAAATGGTCGCGCCCACGGTCGAACGCGAGATCGCTTTTGGGTTGGAGAATTTGGGCGTGCCGCGCGATGAAATGCATGCGCGCGTCGATGAAATGTTGGAATGCTTCAAGCTCACCGCCTTGCGCCGGCGCGCGCCGCACGAGCTTTCGGGCGGTGAAAAACAGCGCGTGGCTTTGGCGGGCGTGATGGTGATGCAGCCGCGCTATCTGATTTTAGACGAACCCACTTCGCTGCTGGATTATCCCAGCCGCGTGCGTTTGTTCGAAACGCTCGCACACTTGCGGCAAGCGAGGGCGGAAGCCAGAGAGCACCTGTCTGTTTTACTGATCACTCAGTTTGCCGAAGAAACATTATTCGCCGAGCGCTTGCTGGTTTTGCATCGCGGTGCGTTGGTGATGGACGGCCTTCCCCAAGAAATCCTGCAACGCGGCGAGGAGATGGCGCAAATCGGTTTGCTGCCGCCGCTCGAGTTTCGCGTGCATCAAGCGCTTTTGAAAAAAGGAAAATCTATTCCCCTTGATGAATTGATGCTTTCGCCGGTGCTATAGAAACTTGCTGTGCTGCACGCTCGCGCTGGCCAATGCGGGTTTCGTGAGGTGCTATTTCAGATTTTTTTCCCAATCACCTGCGCAATCAATCTCAGCTCTGCCATCAAACTGGAAAACTGTTCCGGCCGCAGCGATTGCGCGCCGTCGGAGAGCGCGTTGTCCGGATCGTGATGCACTTCGATGATCAAGCCGTCCGCGCCCGCGGCCACGGCGGCGCGCGCCATGGGCGCCACTTTGTCGCGCCGGCCCGTGCCGTGGCTGGGATCCGCGATGATGGGCAGATGGCTGAGTTTTTTCACCACCGGGATGGCGGAAATGTCAAGCGTGTTGCGCGTGGCGTTTTCGAAGGTGCGGATGCCGCGCTCGCAGAGAATCACCTGATAGTTGCCACCCGCCATGAGATATTCCGCCGCCATCAGCAGTTCTTCGATGGTCGCCGCCATGCCGCGTTTGAGCAGCACCGGCTTGCGCAGCTTGCCCAGCTCGCGCAACAGGCTGAAGTTTTGCATATTGCGCGCCCCCACTTGCAGAATGTCCACATATTCCGCCACCACAGGCGCTTGCGCCACTTCCATGACCTCGGAAACCGTCAGCAATTGTTCCTTCTCCCCCGCACGGCGCAGCATGCGGAGCCCATCTTCGCCCAAGCCTTGAAAAGAATAGGGGGAGGAGCGCGGTTTGAAAGCGCCGCCCCGCAGAATTGTTGCGCCCGCCTTCTTGACCAAGGCCGCAATCGTCTCAATCTGCCCTGGTGTTTCCACGGAACAAGGACCGGCCATGACGGCGATGTCTTCGCCGCCGATGACGACATCGTGGATTTTGATAACTGTATTTTCCGGATGAAAAGCGCGGCTGGCGAGCTTGTACGGCGTGGTGATACGCAAGACTTCGTGCACGCCGTCCATCAACTCGAGGCTGCCCGGGTCGATATTGCGTTTGTCTCCGATCGCGCCCAGCAGGGTTTGATTCACCCCGGTGGAGCGGTGCACGTCGAAGCTCATTTCGACCAAACGGGAAATGACCGACTGAATTTGTTCTTCCGAAGCATGTTCGTTCATGACGACCACCATGGTATAGTTCTCCTTTGCTTGCGTCGTGTGCTAGGTTTTGGAGTCCGGCCCCGCCGCTTCCCCGAAATCAACGCTTGCGCTTTTTGTTTCCTCATTTCTATCCTTTTCCAGGCGGCGTGATTCATCGATGATGCGTTCAAACAGGCGCCGCACCGCTGCTCCGGTTAACGGCCCTTGATTCGCCTGCTCCAATCTCGCGTAAATGGCGCGCTCGCGCTCGGGCACGTAGACCGGCAAGTTCAGGCGATGTTTGATTTTCCCGATTTCCACGCTGTAACGCGCACGCTGGTTCAAAAGATCCAGAATTTTCAGATCCACGACATCGATGCGTTCACGCCAGTCGTCGATTTGCATGACCTCTGCCTCCATGAAATAAAAAACCCCACCTGGCTGCTGCCATAGTGGGGTTGGTTGATTGTCGCTGCGCTAGGTCAAAGGGGCTGTTTTCATCGCCTTGTGCTTGGACAGTTTCCACCATGGCTGCACTTTCGCCAGAAGCAGTAGCTAAAATTGTAAAAAAATCGTGTGGTCGAAAAATTGTGCATGGGCATGGGATTCTCTTGCAATTTTACTGCATGGATTCTAAACAAAAGCCTGATGATTGTCAAGGCGTTTTTTACGACGGAACTTGCAAAGCTTTTTCTGAACATCTGTTGCCCAATTTTCGTTCATTTCAATTTTTTTGCCTTTCATTTTGCAGCCTCCGGCCAGGAGGCACCCGTCCACGCCGCATAAATCTGCTTTTGCAATTCCGAAGGATTGGCCGTGTGCCTGACCGTGTAATCGGGTGTTTCCGCGATCCGCAACGAAATATCAAGCTGTCGCAACTGATCCTGGCGAAAGATCGTAAGCTGAATTTTGTCGCCCACCCTGAAATCGCCCAGACGTTGCTGCAGTTGATTCGGCCGCAGCCGATAACCGTCGAGCGCTAAAATTTCATCGCCGATATTCAGGCCCGCGTCATACCCGGCGGTACCGCTATTGACTTGTTGAATGACCGTGCGGCCGCCATCATCTCTTACAGAAATGCCCAGCGAGGGTTTGGTGTCGAGTGCTGGTGTCTCCTGCACCTCCAAGCCGGCATTGCCCAGGGATTTGACAAATTCCAGTTCGGCCGTGCCCCGCACGTATTTTTCAAAGAATTCGCGATACTCGCCGTTGCCGATTTCATTCACCACGTGCTCAAAATCTGCGGCAGAATATCCCGGCCCGGAAAGCGGAAAACGGTGATAGAGCGTGCGCATAACCTCGTCCAATGAAGCGCCATTTTGTGTGCGCTGCCGGATTTCCAAATCCAACAGCATGCTCACCGCCGCGCCTTTGTCGTAATAATCCACCTCGCGATTTTGATCGTTGGGCGAGTTTTTCCAGAATTTGATCCACGCGTCAAAGCTCGATTCTTCCAGCGATTGAATCTTGCGGCCCGGGCGCTGGCGATCGTTGCGCACCGTCGTGGCCAGTTGACTGAGGAAGCTGCTCACCGGCGTAAAGCCCGCACGCCGCATCAGCATCGTCGTGTAATACGAAGTCGTCCCTTCCGCCACCCACAGCAGTTTGGAGTAATTCTCGCGTGTGTAATCGTAAGGATGCAGGTCGGCCGGGCGCAATTGTTTGACATTCCAGGTATGAAAGAATTCGTGCACCGCGAGATTCGTAAAACTCTCATATCCGGTTTCACTGCTGAAGCTGAAAGGATTGATGCCCATGATGGTCGAATTGATATGCTCGGTGCCGCCGCCGGCACCAGACATGCTGTGCACCAGAAAGTAATAGTGCGCGTAAGGCAGCTCGCCCCAGAATTCGAAATTGGCTTGCACCACTTTTTGCAGGCGCTCGACCAGCTTGTCGCTTTTCCAATTGCCGGAGCCAAAAATACTGAGATAGTGTTTTTTGCCCTGCACTTCGAAGTCGAAATCCTGCTGATTGCCGATTTCCAGCGGGCAATCGACGAGGTAATCATAATTGGGCGCTTGAAAGAGATTGCTTTTGCCCTTGACGCGATCGAGCCCGGTGCTGACGTGCCAATTGCCATAAGGGCGAACTTGCAGCGTCAGTGGCGATTGGCGGAATTTTTCGAGGTACATGAATACCGCCGCGCCGTTGACAAAACCATGCTGATCATTCAGCCCTCGCGTGCGCAGGTTGAATTCATTTGCATAAACTTTATAGCTCACGCTGGCCGCACGCTGGCCCCCGGTATCCACGCGCCATGTGCTTTTATCCGTTTTCCACCAGCGCAAAGCATGGGAAGGATCGGAATCTGCCGCCGCGTTTCCGGCGTGCGCCGAAAACTCTTGCACGCCTCCGGCGAAATCAAGAATCACATACCGGCCCGGCCGCCAGACCGGCAGGATCAAATCGAGATATCCTTCCTCGGGCGCCAAATCTTCAAACGTAATCTGTACTTCGAACAAATGCGTGTGCGGCTGGGACATGCCGAGCTGATAAGTGATTTTGGGAGTCGCCAGAACCGAGGTTGTGCTCATGAGAATACCTGCGCCAATGAACGCTAAAACAAATAGAATTTTCGCCATGGTTTGTCCTTGAAAAAATCTTGCGCTTGAATTTAAAATGCTTTTATTATAGAGCAAAATCGGAAATCAAGCAAGCGGAAACTCCCCGCCTGCTTGGCAAAACGTCACGCCTGGAACGGCAGTCGCAATGATCTCAAAATGTGGGAGGTTCAGCATGGAATACCAGGGTGCCATCCAAAAGCATTTTGTGCAGGAACGCCTCGCTCAGCGCAAAGAACAGCGGGAGCAATTCTCAGCGGCAACGGCACAAATGATCTTTGCCATGATGCATCGGCAGCTAGGCTGGACGGCCGCGCCGGAAGATTATCAAACCGCCTTGCGAACCGCCGTGGACAATGCGCGCAAGCTCGCCTCCGAGATTTTTCCGGATCCGACAGATGAGGAATTGCGCAAGCTCTGGCAAGCGCAATTCAATTGAGGCGGCGACCGCGAAAAACGCAACCTAGTGCATTGTAGCCTTAATTTTTGAAGGTCACCCTGAGCGAAGTCGAAGGGTGGCATGGTTCGGCTTCGCTCACCATGACTAAAAAACTATGGTAACAGCGTACTAGCATTTTGAGAGTTTCCGCGCGCATCAAGAACGCACGCGGACAAACTGCTTTTGCCGTGTCAGGGGGATCGAGAGAGAAAAGGGGGCGAAAGATGATCTCGAAGCGTCCGATGTTTTTTGCGGCATTGGCCGTGAGTGGTGGCGAATGTCTGCAATATGCCTGTCATTTTCATCCTGCCATTCCTGTCGTATTTTTCCTATTTCCGTTTTTTTTCGCCGTTTGGCTGCATCACCCGGGACAGGATGAACCTGCTGGTCCTGCACCTGCAATTTTGATTCTTTTGTCATTCATGGGTGCAGGGATGCTGCGCCTCACGGTGCAAGAGTTTCTGGCTCAAAATGACGTGAGCCGCTTCGCCGATCCTGATCGTGAAGTGATTTTGTCGGGCACCGTGCAGGAGGCGCCTCGTCCAGCCCGGGAGCACTGGCGCTTTGTCCTGGCTGCGCATGCGCTCTCTCGTGGAGATCTGCCCTGGATCGAGGTGCAAGGCAACGTTTTGGTTGCAGGAAGAAAATTGCGCGACGTGGAAATCGGTGAAAGGATTCTGTTGCGAGGCCGCTTGCGGCTGCCCGATGACGCGCGCAACCCCGGCGCGTTCGATTATCGCCTTTATTTGAAGGCATTGGAAATTCACACCCTGTTCTGGTGCACACAAGATTCCCTGCTTTGGCGTTCGGGAGCGCCTTCCGGATTCTCGCTGGCGCGCGCTTTTGCTCGGGTGCGTGCCTGGATTTCGCAACAATTGTCGCGCTTTTCCTCCGGCCAGTCTCTGGCCTTGCTGCAAGGCTTGCTGCTGGGACAACGCGAAGAAATCGATCACGAAGTGATGGAAAGCTTCGCGCAAACCGGATTCATTCACGTGCTCTCGGTTTCGGGCTTGCACGTCGGATTTGTCGCGCTCATACTCTATGTGCTATGCGATCTCCTGCGGGCGCCCAAACGCTGGCAGGTTTTTCTTGCCATGCTGGGTCTGATATTCTACGCGATGCTGACCGGCCTGCAGCCGCCGGTGGTGCGCGCCACCGTTATGGCGATTGTACTGCTCCTGGGCGACGTTTTCGAGCGCGAGGCCGAAATTTACAATAGCCTGGGCGCGGCGGCTGTCCTCATTCTGATGTGGCAGCCCTGGCAGCTCTTTCAGCTCGGCTTTCAGCTTTCTTTCGTTGCGGTGTTAGGCATTGCCTATCTCTACCGGCCTTTGTTGCTGCAATTCTCGCGTCTGGTGCGCTGGCGCTGGCCACCAGTGCGCTGGGCCGTGGCGCTACTGGCCGTTTCCTTTGCGGCACAATTCGCCACCCTGCCGTTCGTCCTCATGGCTTACGGCCGCCTGCCGCTCACTGCGATTTGGGGAAATTTGATCGTCATTCCGGTTTCGTTTCTCGCAGTTGCCGCCGGCGTCGTTGCCTGCCTGGTTGCGTCCTGGTCTGATTTCTTGCTGCAGGTTTACGGCGCGGTCGCCGATTTCGCCGTTAACAGCATGATACTTTTCACGCACTGGCTCGCGGGCCTGCCCGGGGCTTATATCGCAGCCGTGCACGCCCCGTTATTATTGCTGGTTTTCTACCTGCTCGCACTCGCGGTTTTCGTCGAATGGCGCCGCCCAGCGCGGCGGTGGCTGGTGCTCGCTGCGCTTGCGGTTTTGAATATTTTTATTTGGCGGGAAGCATCGCAGGGGACGCCCAAGCTGCGCCTGACGTTTTTTGACGTCGATCAAGGCGATGCCATTTTATTGGAATTTCCGCGAGGCCGGCGCATGCTGATCGACGCCGGCCCTTGGTACGAGTATACCGACGCCGGCGAGCGCGTGCTTTTGCCGTATTTCGCCCAACAGGGCATTCGCCGTCTACACGCGGTCGTCATCACGCATCCCCACGCCGATCATCTCGGTGGCTTGCCCGCGCTATTGTCTTCCTGGTTGAAAATCGATACGGTTTATTCTTGCGGTGCGGAAATCGATTCGTGGTTGGAACAAAAATGCGAGCGTTTGCTGGATAGTTTGCGTGTGCCTCGCCGCGCTTTGCATTGGGGAGACATGTTGCAGGCCTTCCCTCCCGCGCGCATTGGTGTGCTGGCGGCTGGGGGCAAGGGCATCGGCATGGTCGAAAACGTCAATGACGCTTCCGTGGTTTTGAAAGTGGTTTGGGGGGAGACCTCCATGCTTTTTGCCGGTGATGCAGAATGGCAAAGTGAATGGCGCATGACACGGCGTGCGGAACTGCTGGACGGCGACTTGCTCAAAGCCGGCCATCACGGCAGCCAAACTTCGAGTACGCTGCCCTTTTTGAAAGCCGTGACGCCGCAATGGGCCGTCATCTCCGCCGGCAGGCGCAACAAGTTCGGCCATCCACATGCGTCGGTCATGGCACGATACGAGGCATTGGGCATTCGCAGCATTCGCACGGATCTGAATGGCGCCGTGGTTTTCGAAAGCGACGGCAAAACCTTGCAGAGGCGGCGTTGAGCCGTTCAATTCATTCCACGCGCCAGAGCGTGAGATGCGTTTCATCCTTGATGAGAATATTTTTATCCCACAGCACGGGATGCGCCCAGGTCGGGCTGCCCGCCACTTGCAGGTTCGCATGCGGTTGATAGGCGCCAGCATCACTGGCCATAGTGATGAGCTTAGCTTCGTCCGTGAGCGCAAGTACTTCATTGCCGCAACTCAAAATGACAGCGCCTTGTGCCTGGCGGCCTTCACTCGTCCAGATTACTTTGCCGGTGCGCGCTTCCATGGCGAAGAATTGCCCGCGATTGGCATATGACAAGCCATACATTTTATCCCCGACCAAAACCGGTGTGCTCGTATAAAGCGTCACCTCATTCGTTTCCCACGCTTTTTCTGCGGACCAACCATTCGCTTCTTTGCGAACGCGAACCGCGGTGGTGGGGCTGCGATAGGCGGAGAAAATCACCAGGTCCTCAAACACAATGGGCGTAACAATCTGTGCGTCTGATGCAATCGCAAAGCTCCAAAGCTGCTGGCCGTCCCTCACATTTACGCCGGCGAGGTTTTCCCTGGTCAAAACAATCACCTGGCGAACGCCATGCAGAGTAGCGGTGATTGGTGAGGAGGAGGACGGTGCCGGGCCGTGCCAGCGCCATTTTTCTTGGCCACTTTTCAAGTCAAACGCAATCAAATCGCCGCCTTTTAAATTGCCGACGTTTACGATTCCGATTTTGTTTTCAATCACCGGTGAAGCGGCAGCGCCGTAATAGTTTCCTTGCCCATCAAGGCTGGCGGAAGTTTCCAAACCTTTCACGCCGAGCGTCATGCCGCAGGCCGAGCATTTCCCCGGTTGAGGGAATTCTTTGCCGTCTTCGCTACAGCCACAGGGCTGGCATTCGTAAACGAGCTGGGCCGGAACCTCCTGCTTCAAATAGTGCTGCCGCCATTTCAATTCGCCGCTGTTTTTGTCAAAACTAGAAAGCACACGATCGACGCCGAGCGCGTAAATGCGATCGCCGTGGACGATGGGCGTGGCAAACGGCCCTTTGCCCTGCGAAACTGGGAAATAACGCGAAATCACCGCTTGCGCATTTGGAATGAACGGCGAGGTATAACGCTGTTGCCAGATTCTGCTGCCGTCGCCGAGGCGATAACAGGAAACGGTTTCCTCCTCGCCCTCCCGGGTGATCAAATAAATCTTGCCTTCCGAAACCAGCGGCGAAGCAAGGCCGGCGCCGGCTGCGATTTTCCAAACCAATTTGAGGCTGTCCGGCCACATGGCCGGCGCGGAGAATTCCTGCACATGGCCATCGCGATGCGGGCCACGCCATTGCGGCCAGTCCTGCGCCCACAGGTATTGTGTGAACAAAACAAACAACATCGCACTGCACAGTCGTGTTTTGTGAGGCATAGCGTTCTCGTGGTAAATGAACCTCAAATGCTACAGTGAAACTCATCTGGTCGTCTTGGTTGAATCTTCAGTTTGTTCAAGAAAAATGCGAATGACGGCCTGCTCTTTTTTATCTTGAATACGCGTGAAAAGTTTCGTGCCAAGAGAACGAATGGTTCTCGGGTTGTCGAAAGGAAGCTGCGCATACATCTTGCCACCTTTGAAATGGCACGGCTGGCACTTTGCCAGTACAGGAGCGACTTTGGCACAAAAATAGTCGGCGCGTTGCGAATCCGATTTGGCTTTTACGAGCGCAAGTCCCGCGATTTCAATATTGTTGCGCTCATGCTGTACAAGCGGAATCGCTGACGTGCTGAATAGGCGGACGCAAGCCAATACCACTACCGGAAGCAAAACGAGCATCAACGGCTTGGGGCGAATGCCTTGATTCATAATTCTTCTACGCGGTATTAAGAATCAATTTTTGTAAAGCTCGATTTCATACTCGCATTTTTGCACGCCATGAGCAGCAAGAGCAACGCAAAAGCGAAAAGTTGCCGCGCCAGGTCTTGACAGCTTGTGTTAGTGACATGCGAAGTGACACAATATTTGGCCGAGTGCTCACCACACCACAATATATGGACGACACTTGTTTGAATAAATGCTCTTGCAGCAAGCAGCAGAAGGAATGCAGCGAAATGGAGCAGGCGGCTTGCCAGTCGCGGTTCATAGAGACCGCCCTAAAGCAGATTCAAGCTTGGGACGATAGCTCCGGCTTAGCTTTAGGTGTGCGCCATTTTGCAAAATGACAACATAATCGCCGTGCGCCTGTGGCTGCAGCTCCTTGATGCGGTCAAGATGTACGATCGTGGAGCGGTGGATGCGCGAAAATTTCGCCGGGTCGAGCTGTTTTTCCAGTTCGTTCATCGTCTCGCGCAAAAGATGAGATTTGGCGCCGGTATGCAAGTACACATAATAATCGGCAGCCTCGATCCAATCGATCTCGGAAGTTTTCAGAAAGTACACGCGTCCGCCACTCTTGACGACGAGCCTGGTCAAATAAGCACCATTCTCCGTTGGTGTTTGTGCTTCCGCATGATTTCGCTCCTGTCTTCGGCTGTCGAGCAAGGCCATGAGCCGTGCGCTGACCTCGTTGACTTTCTTCTGGCGGATTTGTTCTTTCGCCCGCCTGAGTGCAGCTTCAAAACGTTCATCGGAATAGGATTTCAACAAATAATCCAGGGCATGCACCTCAAAGGCGCGCAAGGCATGTTGATCGTGAGCGGTCACAAAAACCACGACCGGCAGACGTTCCGTTGGCACTTGCGCCAACACTTCAAAGCCGTCCATCTCCGGCATTTGTACATCGAGAAAAAGCAAATCCGGTGCGTTGGCGCGAATCGCGGCGACCGCCTCGCCACCATTGGCGCATTCGCCCACGATCTCAATCTCGGCATCGCGCTCCAGCAACACACGCATGCCGGCGCGCCCGAGCGGCTCGTCATCAACGATGAGCGTGCGAATTTTATCCATGCCGGTTTTCCTCTTTCTCTTCAAGCGTGGCCAGGGCGAACGGTATTTCCAGCGTCACCACGGCCCCTCCCCGTTCCGAGTTTTTCAGCAGCAGCCTCTGCGCAACGCCGTAAAGCTGCTGCAGCCGTGCGCGTGTATTCGTCAACCCGACGCCGGAATTCGTTTGCGCCTCCTGCGACAAACCCGGACCGTCATCGGCGATCTCCAAACGCAGCAAGCTGCTGGTGCGCACCGCGCTGATTTCAATCGTCCCCGCCGAGGAACGCGCCGCAATGCCGTGGCGGATGGCATTCTCCACCAACGGCTGCAGAATGAGATTGGGTACGCGTGCTGCCAGCGTTTCCGGGGCGATATGCATGTGTACCTGCAGGCGCTCGCCAAAACGAATCTGCTCGATGGCGAGATAGCGCTCGAGAAATTCCAATTCCTGTTGCAGCGAGACTTCCTGCGCGCCGGCGTTTTCCAGGGCGAGCCGCAGCAAATCGCTCAAGCCCGCGATCATATCCGTGGCGTGGCGGTTTTCATTCTTGCGCACCAGCGCGGCGATGGCGTTAAGTGTGTTGAACAAGAAATGCGGATGCAATTGCATTTTGAGCGCCTGCAGTTGCGCCTGCGCCAACTGCGCTTGCAACGCCACGGCGTGCAGTTCACCTTCACGATACTTGTGGTAATAGGTAACCGCCACACCCGCCCCTAGAACGCCCCAATAAATCAAAAAATCGAGGTCGAAGAGGGATTGCAGCTGTCCCCAAAAGACTCCGGAAAATGCATAATTGGTCCGCCAGGGAAAAGGCTTAAGCACAACGATGACCAGCGCATGCAAGGTGACGTGAACAGCAGCAATGGCCGTGCTCGCGGCCAGATGAATTATTGAGCGCGCCGCCCAATGCTTGCGTTGAAACGGAAAGCGCCAGCCCAGCCACAGGATCACGCCGGAAAATGGTATCCATAAAAACCACTGCGCGGCCTGTACGGAAAACACCTTCTGCCCAGAGATAGGGACTTTCTCCCCCAACAGTGTGTAATAAAACTGCACCGCCGAAAGCACGCCGACCGCAATCCAAAACCCGGCCACGATGCTCCAAATGATCCAGCGGTTTGGGAGGGAAGTCTTTTTCTCGGAAAGGATGGCAGCCATGATCGTTTCGAGCTCTGTGCAATTCAGCCGGCTTCTTGCTAAAGATAGCTACGGGTTACGCCATCTGCAAATGATCCTTTCAAGGCAGTTCTACAATCCAGCCATAGCTTTGTCCGTTCGAGCTCGTGCCATTCCCGACGATGATTCGCCCGTCTGCGGAAATGCCGGTTGCTTCAGTCAGCGCGACGCACCGCCATCGTCACGATAAGCCTGTTGTTCTCTCCCGGCACGGCCTCGACGCTGGCGGTGCCAGTCCAGCTTTTTTGCTGTGGATCGAGAAACTTCCACAAACTTTTCATGGTGCCATTTGATTGAGCCGCATTCTGCCGCACCCATTTGTTCTCCGTTGCTAAACTATTGTCCAGGCGCTCCAATACTTCCGCCGGCGAGGACTCGGTCTGCAATTTCCACTTGCTTTCCCAATACTCGCCGTTCCCATTGTTGCTCAACACTTCGCGCTCGAAACTGCTCATGAAACCGTAAGTGCTGCGCAGATGTTTGTCCGCCAGGGCGGCGCGCACATATTTTGATTCCGGATCCCAATCATATTCGAGATTGGTGGCGATCACTTCGGCCCAGCCGCGGCCGAGCAGCTTTTCGACCACGTGCAGCGCGCCATCGATTCCCGATGAAAGTCCTGCGGATGTCACGATCTTGCCGTTATCCACAAACCTTTTGTTCGAAACGACCCTTGCTTTTGGCGCGGCCGCCTGCAGGCCGGGAATCAAAGCAGCAAAGGTCGTCGCTTCCAGGCCGTCGAGCAAGCCGGCTCTGGCGAGAAAGTATGCGCCGTTGCAAACCGAGAGCACGACTTCGGCTTCCTTGGTTTTATTCTGAATCCATTCAATGACTTTGGGATTATCTTGATGCTGTGGCACGCCACCGCCGGGAATGAGCAGAATGTCGGCATGCGGGTGATTGTCAAAAGTATATCTCGGATTGACGCTCATGCCCATCGCGGTGGTGATGGCCCCGGCTTTCTCCGCGACGGTAAAAGTCTCAAACCCAGCCTGGCCAAAAACCTCGTAGGGCGCGGCATAGTCGATAATCTGCACGCCCTCAAAAATAAAGATGGCGACGTTTTTGCTTCGCGCCAGTGTCTGCTGCCTGGCGGGCCGCGACGCTGCAGTGGCTTGTGCCGCCCGGCCTTTTTCGACGAGAGCCATGCCGCACACCGTGCAAACACCCTCTTTTTCGTAGGTGAGATTGTCGCACCGCATGGGGCAAACATACTCCAGCTTTGCCGCGGGCTGCGCGAACGCTGTGGCCAGCGTGAATATCGCAAACAGCGAAAGCAGACGATGAAGAGGTATGTTCATAAGATTTTCTCCGGGAATAAATTTATGCTCAGCATTTTCTCTTGCAGCTTGTTTGAAAAGCACTTCGACCCAGTCATACGGTGACGATCCAGGTGAAATTAATGCACCGCCCGTTTACGGTCTTGTACAAAATTGCTCATTTTGAGAAATTGGCCGGGAGTGATGCCGACGAGATGCTTGAAGCGGCGATGGAGGTGGCTTTGGTCGATAAAGCCGGTCTGGAGGGCAACTTGTGAGATGGGAATACCTGCCGCTAAATGACGCTTGGCGCGCTCGATACGCAAATTGGTCAAATACTCGTGCGGCGGCATGCCCAGCGCCTTGCGGAACGTGCGCAAAAGATGGTAGGGACTGAGATAGGAATGCCGCGCCAGCTCTGCGAGTGAGACGTTTTGAGAATAATTCGCGTGCAAATATTCCCGCGCGCGTCGCACTGCCGCCATTTCATGCCCCGCCGACGGCGCGCGCACCGGCACGTTGACATAGCAGTGTAAGACGCGTGATAGCGCCTGCAGCAGTCGGGTGTGGACGCAAAGGTCGTCGCATGCCCCTTCGGCTGCGCCATGAATTTGACGGATCAACCCGGCAAGCCGCGCATCATGAACCACATGTGCAGACAGCAACGGCGCGGTCTCAAAGCCGGCGTCGATTTGCGCGCAGACGCGACGCAGGAAATCGTGGGTGAGATAGAGGCTGCGGTAAATCAATGGAACCTTGCCGGCGGAATAGCCGGTATGCACTTCATACGCATTGATCAATACGATGCTGCCCGCGGGCGCGGTGTGAACCTTGCCGTCACAATAGAATCCGTTCACGCCCTGCTCGACCAATTGAATGATGAAAGACTCATTCCAATGTCGCGGGAAGACGTGATCTTGATAACTGGCCTCCAATAACTCCAAACCGTGAAACTGCGGCAAATGGCGGAGTTTATTGTAGGCGGAATATCCCTGGCAAGCGTTCATTACGGTCCTTCGTGGTTCGTCATTCCCGCGAAAGCAGAAGTTTTTCAAAGGCAGTTTTTCATACTATTTTGACCACGGATGACACGGATTAGGCGGATTTTGGTTTTCCTGTGCCGTTGAATTGGTCAAATTAACTCTGGCGGTCAAAGTACTTTTCACTAATGGCACGTTTGCGAAAACAACCTGTGAGACTGAGTTGAACAAATTTGACGACGAAAAAACGGCCGGCTTTGATTTTACTCGCCTCAACTTATTCAAGCATAAGAAAAGAGCTTTTGATCAGAAAAATCCGTGTGAATCCGCGTTATCCGTGTTCTAAAGGAGCCTAATAAATATCCTGTAAAAAATCGCTGCGAAAGTGTGAGTCCATTAGTGGATGACTCCTGGCACCCGCATGCGTGGACTCCCGTCATCGCGGGAGTAACAGCATAGTCCTCCGGTAAATTGATAGACGTATTCTTGCGCAAAATGTTTTATCAAAGTTTTCACCACTTGACCCGCGACGTTGAATATTTGGCGGAATGCGAAATCGTTCAACAACAAACAGATTGTGTGAAAACGCTTGGTTTCAACGCCGGCTGAGCTTGTCGAAGCCGGATTTTTGAACTTAGCACCCTTCGACAAGCTCAGGGTGCGGCATTACCAAGTTTTCACACAGTCTGAAAGCGGAGTTCAAATAAACTTCGACTATTGCTGCAGTGGGATCCGCCGCGTTGTGAATCACCTCCAGCCGCGCGGTCTGTGCGTGGGCAACCTCGCCGTGCGCCATGCCGGTGAGCAGAGCAAAAACGAACAAGCACTTCGCCTTGTTCATAGTGCGACCTCCTATGAAATGGTAATGGTGGTTTGAGCAACACCCAAAGAGCAAACTTCTGCGAGTTGTGACAAGGCTATAAGCAAGTCAATCCGACTCTGTTCTTCCTGCGATTATACCGTGATTTTTAAATGTCAAAAATTGAGACAAAATAAAGTATTGTTCACTATATGTATAATTTATGCATAATATATGTCTATATTAAAAAGACAAAACAAACTATCATGGCTCGAATGTCAAGCCAAAAACAAGACAATATAATATGAACATATGTATAACAGGTTCAAGTAACATAGAACTGGAGTCGAGGCGGATGGTTCAAATCCAAAATTGAGAAATCACAATAGGCGGGAGTGCTGCAACCGAAAGATAACCCCAGCGCGGGCGGAGAACATACAGAGGGATTTCTATTTAACTTGACGACGTCACATTATCCGCTGAATTCGCAGATTCACACAGATTCTTTATCTGCGAAATCTTCGGACAGAGATTCTTCTGCTGCGGTTTAGCTGCGATTGGAAGGGATTACCTCGCCACTTCCCATGCCAAGTGCGCGAGCTCGGGCGCGATCAGTTTCTCCCACGCAAGCTGTACTGCTGCCGGCGAGCCCGGGGTTGAGATAATGACCTTGCCGCGGTAGACGCCGGCTGTCGCGCGTGAAAGCATGGCGGCTGCGCCGACTTGTTCATAGCTCAACATGCGAAATAATTCACCGAAGCCGGGCAGCGTTTTTTCCAGCTTGCGGCTCAAGGCGTCGTAGGTCGTGTCGCGCGTGGAAATGCCGGTGCCGCCGTTGAACAAAATGAGGCGTGCTTCGCTGTGCGATAATTCTTCCAATACCTCGGCCACCTGTGCCGGTTCATCCTTGATCAAATGATAAACCGCGACGCGATGGCCGTCGTGCTCGATTTGCGCTTGCAAGTAATGCTTGTTGGTATCCGTCTCCGGCGTGCGCGAATCGCTCACCGTCACAATTGCCACCGGAACCGGCCCCCGCTCGGCGGCGAGGGCTTTATGCTGTGCCGTACTGGTGGAAGTATTCATGCTGGCTCCAATCTTTGTACAATCTGTAGAGGCGTCCCGCCGGCGCATCTCCGTGTTGCGGTTGTCTTGTGATAGTGGGCGAATTCTAACCTGAATAATTCATAACCGCGGAGTCGCCGAGCACGCAGAGATTAAAAAAGTTTAGATGACGTGGATCTCGTTAAGAAGCATGAAAGTGGCTGCTTTTGGCCGACGGTTTTCGACAACTTGATGTTCTCTGTGAACTCGGCGTCTCGGCGGTTTAATTTTATGAATTAGACAGGCTCTTGCCGCTCTCAATCAATCAGTTGATCATAAAGACTTTCAGATTTCATTCTAACTTGACAATGTTAAGTTAGTCCTCAAAGCCCCCGTTCTCTGTCATGCTGTAAGCATCTTCCCAAGAGGGCTGCACTAAAATCTGGCGAAGATGCTTACAGCATGACAGATTGAGAGGGCTTGAATTTAAGCTAAAATTGTCAAGCTAACTCTGATGTGCTAAATGCGGCCTAACTATGTCCCAACACCGGGTGCGGCTGATAAGGCTCCTGCAAAAACGCACATTCTTCCGGCGAAAGTCCGAGGTTCAGCGCGGCCGCGGCTTCCTCCAATTGCGGCATCTTGCTGGCACCGATGATCGGTGCAGTGACGCCCGGCTGGTGCAGCAGCCAAGCGAGCGCTATTTGCGCGGCAGAGACCTCGCGGCGTTTCGCCAGCACGGCGACGCGATCCACGATGGTGAAATCACCCGGTTGAAAGTACATCTCGTGCGCGAATTTGTCGGTTTGCGCGCGGGCGGTGTCTCCGGCTTTGTTGAGCGTGCGATTGCCCACGAGAAAGCCTCGTGCCAGCGGACTCCATGGAATAATGCCGACACCTTCCTCCCGGCAGAGCGGAAGCATCTCACGCTCTTCTTCGCGATACACCAGATTGTAATGATTCTGCATCGTGACAAAGCGCGTCCACCCGTGCTGGTCGGCGAGGTACAGGGTTTTGGCGAATTGCCACGCATACATGCTCGAAGCGCCAATGTAGCGCGCCTTGCCCGCCTTTACCACTTCGTGCAATACTTCCAGCATTTCTGCAATCGGCGTCTCTTTATCCAAGCGATGAATTTGATAGAGATCAATGTAGTCGGTTCCCAGGCGGCGCAAAGAGGCGTCAATGGCGTGCATCACGTGCTTGCGCGACAGGCCGCCCTGATTGGGTTTGTCACCCATGGGGAAAAAGACTTTGGTCGCGATCACGACTTCGTCGCGGCGGGCAAAATCGCGCAAAGCGCGGCCGGTGATCTCTTCGCTGACACCGAGGGAGTACATATTGGCAGTATCAAAAAAGTTAATCCCCAACTCGAGAGCGCGCTGGATGAATGGCCGGCCCTGTTCTTCCGTCAACACCCATTCGCGCCATTGCGGCGAGCCGTAGGTCATCATGCCAAGACACAGGCGCGACACCTTCAAACCAGTTTTGCCAAGATTGACGTATTGCATAGCATGTCAGCCCATGAGAGGAGTTTCTTGTTGTCATGACTATTATTACAACGTTAACTTCTCGTATTTGCAAGAAAAGCAGCACTGTCATTTGTAAGAATTGCCATGTCCGGATTGACACCCTATCATGATGAAAACCTGTCATTCCCGCGAAAGCGGGAATCCAAGTTCCTCGTGCTCCCTGGATTCCCGCTTGCGCGGGAATGACGGCATGCTGAA
>JBIOXB010000179.1:0-32277 GCA_044869275.1 bacterium | reverse complement strand
GTTCAAAAGCAACTGCTAAAACTGTAAACTCTGGCGGCAGAGTAGGCAAAGGTCATTCCTCCTAAGGGAAATGACTATAATTTACTCTGCGTCTGAACATATTCAAAATGGATAAAGTCCAGCTTAGTTCGGCATTGAAATATTTCTAGAGCGTTCACTCCCTCAACTTCTTGCAATAAATCACCCGATCATCCCCCTCCGCATAAAAATCCGGAATGCGCGCGATCTCGCGATAGTGATGTTTGCGATAGAAAAAATGGGTGGGATCGTACTTTGGCTGGGAGGAGGTTTCGATCATCAACAAGCGGCCGTTTTCACGACGCGCTTGCGATTCTACAAATTCAAGCAACAAATCGCCCACACCCTGGCGCTGCCGTTCCGGATCAACGGCAATCCAGTACAAATCGTAGGTGCCCTCGGTCATGGGCGTCGGCCCGAAGCACGCATAGCCGGCGACGCGCCCGTGTTCGTCCACGGCGCACTGGAAGCGATAATCTTTTTGGAGCGGCTGAAGGAGATAAATATCGATCAGCTCGAGCGCCACTTCGATTTCAACCGGCGAGAACCGGTTGGTGGCGCGGAGCAGGCTCGCGATGGGCTGCCGATCTTCGCGTTGCAGGGCGCGAATGCGCATGCGCTTCTCCTCGTTGCAATGCACACCCCACGATTTCGCCAATCGCCTGGGTGTAAGTCCGTCCGGAAGCCGTCACCGAACGCGCGAATCCGGCATCAGACGAGAGATCGGGATTGCAATTCACTTCGACGATATAAGGTTGATTGTTGGGCGACAGCCGCATATCCACGCGCGCGTAATCGCGGCAGCCGAGGTGGCGGAACGCGGCAATCGCCAGCTTCTCCACGCGCAACGTAGTTTCTTCATCCAGCAATGCCGGACAGACGGGCTCGACCCAGCGATACTCCGGGCTGCTTTCCATCCACTTCACGTTGTACGAACAAATGCGCGGCTGGCCTTCCGGCACCAATGGAAAAGTGATTTCGGAAATCGGCAGCGCCACCGGGAATTGATCCCCGAGAATGGCGATATTCAACTCGCGTCCGTCGATATACTCCTCCACGATCGCCGGCTGGTGATAGTTTTGAATCACCCAAGCCACGCGCCGGCGCAGGTCTGTAAGGTTGTAAACCACGGAGTCAAAATCAATACCCAAGCTTGCGTCTTCGTGCGCAGGCTTGACGATGACGGGATAACGCAAGCGGCAGCGGCCCGGCACCTCACTGCAAATCATGCCGCGCGGCACGGGCAAATGTGCTTGATCGAGCAGCATTTTCGTGGTCCACTTGTCCCCGCTCAACACCAGCGCCGAGGTTGCGGCGCCGGTGTATTCAAAGCCGAGCAGCTCGTACAAAGGCGGCAGGTTTTGATGATAGCGGCTCTCGCCCTGCCAGCCCTCGACGAGATTGAAGATCGCGTCGGGCTTGAAGCGCGTCAAGCGCTCGATGAACGCCGGCACCGATCTCTGCAAAGGCACGGCGGCGGCATCATAATCCAGCTCGTGCAAGGCGCTGCGCACGGCATTGACCTGGCTCAGCACATCCACTTCGGAAATGAAATCGATGTCGCGCCCGCGCTGCTCGCGCTCAGGCACATTGTATGCGATTAAAATCTTCTTTCCGTTCATGAACTCCCTAGAAATGCAGGCGCCCAGAAGCGCCTGCACCGATTTGAATGTTCATCCCAATGCGCGAATTAGTTCTGCCCCAGACGCAATCGCCCGCGCGCTTCATTGATGATCGCAAGGATCAATTCGTCAAAGGTCATGCCCGCGGTATAAGCCGCTTTGGGAAAACACGAATGAATTTTCGGATCCTTGATGAGACCCGGCAGCGGATTCAATTCCAGGATGTTCGGTTCGCCTTCGGCGTCCAAGCGCACGTCGATCCGGCACAGATCGCGGCAGCCGAGAACGTTGAACGCCCTCTTGCAAAGCGTTTCGATCTTGACGCGCAGCTCGTCATCGAGGTTTGCCGGACATTTGTAAATCTCGAGCTCTTTGTCGGCGGAATCCCACAGCCATTTGGCTTCATAAGAATAGACGGGCTTGGCGCCTTCGGGCAAGCAGTCGAAGGAAATTTCCACGATAGGCAACACCCGCAATGAGGGGCCGTTGCCCAGCAAGGCGACGGTAAACTCGCGGCCCGGCATGAATTCTTCCACCAGCGCGGGCTGGTCGTATGTCTGCCAGACTTTTTCCACGATTTTTTTCAAGCCGGCGCGATCGTCGACGATGGCGTCCATCCAAATGCCTTTGCTCGAGCCTTCGCTCAACGGCTTGATGAACATGGGATAATCCATGTGGCGCAATTGGCCGTTCAACGGCCACTCCTTGAGCACGGAGAATTTCGCCGTGGGCACGCGATGGAACGCCAGGATTTCCTTGGCGCGCGATTTGTCGAGACACAGGCCGAGGCTCAACGGATCGGAACCCGTGTAGGGAATACGCAGCATGTCCAGCATGGCGGGAATCAACGATTCGCGGGACACGCCGTGGTATCCTTCGGCGATGTTGAACACCAGTTCCGGCCGCACGCGGCGCAGTTTTTCGTAAGCGTTCAAATCCGCTTCGATGGGAATGACATCGTGATACTTGCCGATGGTTTCGAGCAGGTCATTCACCGTCTGCTCGTCGTCCCACTCCGCGAAATTATCCAGGCCGGCGACGCCGGGGGCCGATAACGGCGATAAGTCCGGATCGTCTTCTTCGGGCTGTCCCGAAGCTCTTCTCATGTTGAAAGTCAGTCCGATACGCATGGGAAATTCTCCTCATGTGGTTTGAACAAAAGTTATGGGTGCTGCCGGTGCGAAACCGGCGGTGATTTCAACAAAAACACTTTAATAATTTCCCGGAATCCCCATACGGCGGGAGTCCCGGGATGGTCATATTTGCCATGAAGTATAACGCTTGCAACCAGCATCCTTGCGACGGTTGCCCGGTCGGGCCTGTGTGGATTCTCCGAAGGCAGCCGTGCGTAGCAGCGCGGATCCATGTGCCAAAGGCAAAATGTTCTCACACCGGAGGCACTCGCTTAAAATGAGAAGACAAAACTGTGATCAGGGAAAAAGGTTCAATCAGGCGGAGTATGACAGGCAGGTTGGTACCGTACCCCTCCCAGGGGCAAGAAGGCGTCGAAGAATTTTTACCACTACTCGGAGGCTCGCCGTTCTCGCTGGCAGCCAACGCATTGGAAGCATACATAACCGAAAAACTCACCTCAAAGTTCAACATGCGTTTAAAAAACGTGCGCAATAAACAAATTTTTTGATGCAAATGCAAGAGATAATTCACGATTTGGTCAAAAAAATGAAAATTCTTTTAAGGGGCGCGGCCCCCGGGCGGCAGCTACCCTCCTGATCAAAGTCATTACGCAAATCTCAAGCCTCTGTTGCAATTGCCCTTCGAATTTGCTATCCTCATAATCCGCGCAGCACGCTCTGCATTGCAACATTTCACTGAGGAGAATGGTATGCGATCGCTTTTGACTTATGCTTTTTGCTGTTCGCTGCTTTTGGGCGGTTGCCAAAAGCGGACAATCCCCGGCACGGCCTACGGCGCGGCGCTCACTTTGCAAAACGAGACTGGAATCGCTCACATTCTGTCAGCGCCGGAGGGCTTTCTGGGAAAAAGAGTCCTGATCCGGGGAGAGGTTTTGGAGGTGTGCGCCAAAGCAGGATGCTGGATGGAAATAGCCGGTGATCAACCCGGCCAGAAAATCAAAGTGAAAGTGAATGACGGCGAGATTATATTTCCCCTGACCGCCAAAGGAAAAAGCGCGCGGGTGGAAGGCGAGGTTTATAAAATCGAGCTTTCCCAGGAGCAGGCGCGGGGATACCTCGCGCACCTGGCCGAGGAGCAAGGCGCCGCGTTTGATGCGAGCAGCGTAGCCGGACCGATGACGATTTATCAGCTCAAGGGGTTCGGGGCCGAGATCTTGTGACAGGCGCGCTCAATGTGGCGCAGCGAATGCGGCGGGCAATTTGTTCTGCAACTCCGAAATACACTGCTGCAGACTGGTACTGATGGCTTCCACTATCGCCGCTGGAACTTTTTTCGCCGCCGGCGTCTCCGCTTGAAAAACCTCGCTCCACAACACGCGCCGCGAGGCTGGGTCCAAGAGTTGCACCAGCAGCGCCACGCGGCCATACCATTTCTCATCCCGATCCCATTCTTCGAACGCGAGCACGCGTCCCGTCAACAGATAATCGACTCGCCCGGCGGAAGGAGAAGCGACGACTTCACGGCAGCACGCTGAAGCGCGCATTCGCTTGAGCGTTTCGTCCGTCACCAAGGCGCGTGGCGGAGCGGCCCAACGGCGATAGTGATAGTATTTCACCTCGAACGGTGAATCGCGATAAATGATGCGGTCATCATTGTAAAGCGTCTCTGCGCTGAATTTTTCCACGCCCAAAACGATATCCCGCGTCCCAGCTTGATGATTGTCCGCCTGGTCGGGCGCGACCTTCAAATTGGAAACGGTGTAATAAAAGGTCTCCGGCACACCGCCGCAGGCGGTTAGCAAAAAGCAAAAGGCAAAAGGCAAAGAGCAAAAAGCAAACGGTTTAGCAAGTTCCGTTTTATTCTTCACGCGCTCACCGGCTTTGGGGAGTTTGATTCTAACAGCATAAGCACTCATGGATGCAGACCTTTCACCATTCCCCCCTTCGGCTTTTGTTCTTTGCGGTTTTCTGTTTGCTTTTTGATTTTCATGGTCAAGGCAGCTGGCGCTCCGGCGGTGCGGATTTGCGCACCAAATTCCACGGACGCTCTTTGATGGTGCGGCTGAATTGTTCGAAATTCTGCGAGGCGCTTTCGAAATTTGCCATGGTTTCCTGCAAGCTGAGGCTGTTCGCCGCCACCAGTTGCTGCACTTGCGACATGGTTTGATTGAGTGTGTGCAGCACCGAATCCGCGCGCACCATGGTTTGATTCATTTGTGAAAAGGTCGCCTCCAAGATCTCCGAATTGTCCCCCATCATTTTATCCAGCTTGGTGCTCAGGCTTTGCATTTGCTGCGTCAGCGCATTCAAATTGGAAATCATGCCGGCAATATCATCGGCATTGACGGACACCAGGGTGTCGGCGTGCGCGAGAATATTGCTGAAACGCTGGCGGTTTTCGTCGCTGAGCAGATCATTGGTGCGCTCCAGCAACAGTGTCATCTGATCGCTGACGTTCATCAGGGGCTCGCTCATGCGCGAGAAGGAAGGCACATCGCGGGTGCGCAGGATGCTGCCTGAGGGCAGCAGCTCATCCGTGACCACGCCCGGCGTGATTTCGATGTAGTATTCGCCCATCAAGGAAATCGAAGTGATCAACGCCTCCGAGCTTTTGCGCACGGGCGTGCGCGAATCGACGGCCAGCGCCACTTCCAGCTTGGTGTTGTCATCCGGCGCGAGATAGAGGTCGGTCACGGAGCCCACCAAAAAACCGCCGTAGCGCACCATGCTGCCGGCTTCGATGCCGCCGATGTAATCGAAGCGGGCCTTGTACTCGTTTTCCGTTTTCCGCCAATCGACCTTGGTAATGGTTACAAAAAAAATGACCAGCACGATCAAGCTGCCCACCACCAGCAATCCTGCTTTGACTTCGCGGGAGTGATACTGCATTTTCAATTCCTAGTGTTTATAACTGAGGCACCGCGCCGCCGCACTGAGCCATGACCCTATGCCGCCTGGTGCCTCCGGGTTGAATGCTTAGGAGCTCTGCTGCTCACCGGCCAGATTGTTCAAATAGCGTTCGCGATTGAGTTCCTCCGCATCAGCTTCGCGATTCAGGAACTGTTGCACCAGAGGATTCGCGCACGCCTGCAATTCTTCCGGCGTGCCGAACGCCACGACGCGGCCCTCATGCAGCATGGCGATACGATCGGCGATCGTGAACACCGAGGCCAATTCGTGCGTCACCACGACGATAGTCATTTTAAACGCCTTTTTCAACTTGAGAATGAGCTGATCAATGCCCATCGCGACCACCGGGTCGAGCCCGGCGGAAGGCTCGTCGCAAAACAGAATCTCGGGATCCATCGCAATGGCACGGGCGAGGCCGGCGCGTTTTTTCATGCCGCCGCTCAATTGCGCGGGCATGAAATTCTCAAAGCCCGACAAACCGACTTGTTCGAGCTTCATGCGTGTCATGATGTCAATCGTGGATTTTTCCAACTCCGTATGCTCGCGCAAGGGCAGTGCGACGTTTTCGCCGACCGACATGGAATTGAACAAGGCCGCGCTTTGAAACAGCATGCCGAGCTTGCGGCGCACGGGAACGAGTTCGTCCTCGGGCATGCTGGCGAGATCGTAGCCTTTGATCACGATTTGCCCCGAAGTCGGCGCCGCCAATCCCACCAGATGGCGCAGCAGCGTGCTCTTGCCGCAGCCCGAGCGGCCCAGAATCACCATGGTTTCGCCGCGCTGCACGTCCAACTCAATACCCTGCAGAATCGGGCGGCCATCGTAATGTGTGTGGAGGTCTCGAATGGAGATGACAACGTCCTTGGGCTGGGAAATAGGGCCAGGTTCGAAAGTAGAGGCTGTGGAAATCATGCGCTAAAACGCCGAATAAAATAACGCGGTGAAGAAAACATCCGCGGCAATGATCAAAAAAATCGAAGTGACCACGGAGGAGGTCGTTGATTTCCCCACGCCTTCCGCGCCGCCTTCGGTGTTGATGCCGCGATAGCAACCGACCACGGCAATAATCAGGGCAAAAAATCCGCTTTTGACCAGGCCGGTGATCAAATCTTTCATCAGCAGCGCCGAAGCGGTTTGATTCAAATAGCGCGTGCTGCTGAATTCCAGAGTGGAAATCGACAATAGATAGCCGCCGAAAATACCGATGCCGTCGGCCAGAATCGTCAAACACGGCAGCACGATCAACAGCGCGGCCATGCGTGGCACGAAGAGAAAATTGACGTGGTTGAGTCCCATGGCGCGCAGCGCATCGATTTCCTCCCCCACCTTCATCGTGCCGATTTCCGCGGCGATGGCCGAGCCGCTGCGCCCCGCAATGATGATCGCCGTCAGCAGCGGCCCCAGTTCGCGAATGACCGAGACCGCGACCAAATCCGCCACAAAAATCGTGGCGCCGAAGCGTTTGAGCTGATAGGCGGATTGCATCGCCAAAATCAAACCGACAAAAAAGGCGATGGTGCAGACGATGGGAATGGAATCAAAGCCGATGCGCACCATTTGCTCGACGGTGCTGCGCCCGCGCACTTTTTTCCCGCGCAGCGGCGCAACGACGGCTTCCACCAAAGTCTCGACGCTTAAGCGCGTCATGCGGTCGAGATGCACGAGAAAGCCAATGGTTTGACGGCCGAGATAGCCGAGAGCGGAGTTGACCAAATTGCAGTATGCTTTCGGAGGAAGAGTTTCAAAAATCCGCGATCCCGTATCGATTGATCGCCGCTTCGTTCATGGTAAACGTAAGCAGGAATTTATCACTAGCAGTGCCTTCAGGCACCAGGTGGCAGTGAACGCTCGGCTCCTAAAGGAGCCACCACAAAACTTATTTTCAGAGGAAGCCTTTTGAGCATCTGCAGAAGTCAAGAAATGGATTCATCCTGAAGGGCATGCCGAGATGCCGTTCATTTCAATCCTTCGCCGAACTCTTGAGCGCCGCCTCCTCCGTGGGATAAATCTGAAAGACCTTGTCCAGCCGGCTCAATTCGAACACTTCGCGCACCGCGGCCGTCAATCCGAACAATTTCAGCTCGCCTTTGTATTTGCCCATTTGCTGCAAGCCTTCCACCAACGTTGCGATTCCAGAGCTGTCCATGTAGCCGACGGCCTGCAGATCTATCACGATCACCGGCACTTTGCGCTCGGTCAACCCGATGATCACTTTGCGCACCTGCGGCGAGGAATACAAATCGACATCGCCGTTGATGCTCACAATCGACGCTTTGTCCTTTTCACGCGTCACGATTTCCAGCATGAACACTCCTATTGTATTTGGTCAGGGTCAAGCGGTTGCCATGTTTGAGATTGGTATAGGCGACGGCATCCATCGTGCTGCGAATGAGATGGACACCCAGGCCGCCGGGACGAATGTCGTCCAAATCGCGTGGCTTGATGAAATCTTCATCGGCTTTTTTGCCGAAATCGCGCAGCACGACTTGGATGCCGTTCTCCAGCAAGCGCGCGGTGATGATGATGAGCTGGTCGGTTTTGCCCTCGTAGGCATATTTGATGATATTCGAACACGCTTCGTCCACGGCGAGCATGGTTTGATTGCGCTGTTCGGGCGCGAAGCCGAGGAGGTCGCACAAATGCGCAATGCCCGCGCGCACGATCTTCAGCATCTTGGGGTCGCTGGAGAGGCGAAACTGCACGGTTTCCACCGCGCGCGGGGGCGCAGGGAAGGAGAGTGCCTCCGTTTTCCGGCGGGCTGGTTTCATGCTTTGGCATCCCACTGCAGAGCAATGATGGTCAAATCATCGTGCGGTGGCATGCCTTCGGTGAAGTTCTGGATTTCCTGCACGACGAAATCAACCAAGTCTTGTGGCGAGGGCCAGGGCCGCTTTAGACTTGTCCCCAAGTGTTCCATCGAGTACTGTTTGCCGGCGCGATTCTTTGCTTCCACAATGCCGTCGGTGAACGCCACGAGATAATCGCCGGGCGACAGCTGGAAATCTTTCGGCACAAAACGTGATTCCTGCATGATGCCGAGAGGCGCACCGCCGCCCGAGCCGACAAAAACTCCTTCCTGGCCCCGCGCGCGCAGCCAATACAAAGGCAGATGCCCACCGCTGGCGTAGCTCACTCTTCCCGAGGGCAGCTCCAACAAAGCATATTGCAGAGTGACGAACATGCCGCGCCGTCCGCGCTCGACCAGAATTTCATTGATCGTTTGCAGCACCGCGGCGGGCTCGCCGTCGTTTTTGGAATGAATGCGCAAATCGCTCAACAAGCGCGCCATGTACAACGCCGCGGGCACGCCTTTGCCGGAGACGTCGCCGATGACCATGCCCACGGTATCCTCATCCAAAATCATGAAATCGAAAAAATCACCGCCGATTTGCGTCGCCGGTAGCGAACGCGCCGCAACCTGGAAGCGCTGCCGCGGGTCGCGGGGAAAACGCTGCGGCAGAAAACTGTCAAGAATCGTGCGCGCCGCTTCGAGCTGCTGATCGAGCTTCTGCTTTTCCAGGAGGGTGCGGTGCATGCGCGCATTGTCAATCGCGAGCGCGACCTGGCGGCAAAAAGTGGAAAACAGTTCCAGGTCGTCTTGCGTGAACGCCTTGCCGTGCAGCGGATTGATCACTTCCGCCACGCCAATGATGCGGTTTTTGACCTTGAGCGGCGCGGCGACGATCGAGCGCGTTTTGAAGCCGGTTTCCTCGTCGCTCTTGCGCGAAAAGCGCGGATCCTTGCTGACGTCGGGCACGATCACCGGCTGGCCGTTTTGCGCCACCCAGCCGGCGATGCCTTCACCCAGACGCAGCTGAATATTTTGTTTGACTTGATCGCCCACTTCACCGAGCGCGACTTCCCATTCCAGCATGCCGGTTTTTTCATTAATCAGCATCACCGAGCTGGCTTCGGCTTCCATCACCGCCTGCGCCTTTTCCATCACCAGGCTCAACACGTTGTCGAGATCGAGCGTGCTGTTGACGATGATGCTGACTTCGATCAGGCTCGAGAGGTTCGAAACTTTGTTTTTCAGCGCAGTGATTTCCTCGGCGGCGTTTGCGGCTGGCGGGTCCGGCGCTGTTTTGGAATTAGGCATGAAATGCTGCTCAGTTGTTATCGCCCACGGAAAACACGAAAGACGCTAAAAAAAATCAATGCGCATCCAACCAGTTGTCACCGACGCCCACATCGATTTTAACCGGCACTTCCAGCCGCACCGCGCCGCTCATTTCTTCGCGCACGATTCTCTCCAATGACTTCAGCTCCTGCTCCGGTGCTTCGAACACCAGTTCGTCGTGCACTTGCAGCAGCATGCGTGCCTGCAATTTTTCTTCGCGCCGGCGGCGATGAATATTGATCATCGCAATTTTGATCATGTCCGCTGCCGTGCCTTGAATGGGCGTGTTGATCGCGGTGCGCTCGGCCGCCTCACGTACGCTCTGATTTTCGCTATTGATATCCGGCAAAAAGCGCCGGCGGTTGAACATCGTCGTGACAAAGCCGTGTTGGTGCGCGTCGGCAATCGTACCGGCGATGAGTTGATTCACGCCGGGGAATTGCACGAAATAGTTCGTGATGAAATTGTGCCCCTCTTCTACGGAAATGCCCAAACGCTTGCTCAAGCCGTATGCGCCCATGCCGTAGATAATGCCGAAATTGATTTCTTTGGCGCGACGGCGAATGTCCGGTGTCATTTCATCCACCGGCACGTTGAAAACGCGGCTCGCCGTCGAAGTATGAATATCCTCGTCCTGGCGAAATGCGGAGATCATATTGGCATCTTGTGAAAGATGCGCAACGATTCGCAATTCGATCTGCGAATAGTCCGCATCGAGCAGCTTCCAGCCCTTTTCGCGGGGGACAAAAGCCCGGCGAATGCGGCGCCCGATTTCGGTGCGAATGGGAATGTTCTGCAAATTGGGATCGCTGGAAGACAGCCTGCCGGTCGCGGCCACGGTTTGATTGAAACTCGTGTGCAAGCGCCCGGTGTAGGGATTGACCATGGTGGCCAGCGCGTCGACATACGTCGATTTGAGTTTCGAAAGTTCGCGATATTCGATCAACTTCTTCGGCAGGGCGTGAAAATTTGCCAGTTCTTCCAAAACGTCCGCGTCCGTGGAATAACCCGTCTTGGTGCGGCGCCTGCGCGGCAGCTTCAACTTTTCAAAGAGAATTTTGGCGAGCTGTGGCGGCGAATTGAGATTGAACTCTTCGCCAGCAAGATCGTAAATCTCGCCCACCAACTGCCCGAGCGAAGTTTCCAGCACGGTGGACATTTTTTGGAGGAAAGGCAAATCGAGGGTGATGCCCTCCCATTCCATGTCACGCAGCACCTCCACCAGCGGCATCTCAATTTTTTCATACAGTTCATACAAATTGCCTTTGTGCAGCCTCGGCTCGAAAAGGCGATGCAAGCGCCAGGTGAAGTCGGCATCTTCACTGGCGTAACGCGCGACCTCCTCCACCGGCACCTCGCGCATGCTTTTTTGCTTCTTGCCCGAGCCGATCAATGCGCTGGTGGGAATTTTGGCATAATTGAAATGCTCGAGGCACAGGGCGTCCAGATTGTGCTGGCGATTGCTGGGATTCAACACATAGCTGGCGACCATCGTATCGAAATCTGCACCACGCACTTCCAGGCCGTAGCGCTTCATGACGAGCTGATCATATTTCGTGTTCTGGCCGCACTTTTTGACGGTGTCGCTTTCGAGCAGCGGTTGAAAGATCTTCTTGAGCGAGATTTTTTGTTTCGTGGAATAGCCTTCCAGATAAAAATCGCTCAAGTCATTTTCGCGGGGCGACGGTGCGACCGGCACATAATAGCCCCGGCCTTCCTCCCATGAAAAACTCATGCCCACCAATTCCGCGCGCAACGGATCGGCAGCGGTGGTTTCCGTATCGAAAGCAAAACGCTGAAGCTTTGACAACTGTTGTGCCAGTTCCTTAACTTTCTCCGGCGTGTCGAGCAATTGATAATCCGACTGCGCCACTTCCGCGGATTCGGTGAAGCGGGAGAGCAGGCTGTTAAATTCCAATTCCCGGCTTAATGCAGCGGCGCGCGAAGGGTCGATTTTACCCAGACTCAAATCGTGCGGTGCAATCGCGAGCGGCACGGAAGTGTCCAGTGTCACCAATTTCTTCGAGAGGCGCGCCTGCTCGGCATATTTCTGCAGATTTTCGCGCAATGCCGGCCGCTTCACTTGGCCGGTGTGAATGAGCAATTGCTCCAGATTCTCAAATTGTGACAATAATTCAACTGCGGTCTTCTCGCCCACCTTGGGCACACCCGGAACGTTATCGGAAGTGTCGCCCAGCAAAGCGAGATAATCCGTGATTTGCCGCGGCGGCACGCCGAATTTTTCTTGCACCGCAGCCGCATCCAGGATTTGCGTCTCGCCGTCTTTGCCGGTATTGTAAAGCTGGATGCGCTCGTTCACGAGCTGCGCCAAATCTTTGTCGCCCGAGTAAAGATAGACCTGCATGCCCTGGACCGCGGCACGCAGGGCAAGCGTGCCGATCACGTCGTCGGCTTCAAAACCAGGGGCTTCCACTATCTGTGCACCTAAAGCCGTGCAAAAATCGCGAATCTTAGGAAGTTGGCCGCGCAATTCCGGCGGCATTTTTTGCCGCGTGGCTTTGTAGTCCGCGTAAAGCTGGTGGCGAAAAGTGGGCTGCGGCGTGTCAAAGACAGCCGCAAGGTGCGAAGGATGCTCGTGATCAATCAACTGCAAGAGCGCGCGCACAAAACCGAAAACGGCGCTGGTCGGTTCGCCGCGCGAGCTGGTCAAGGGATTGCGGATGAAAGCAAAATGGGAACGATACGCCAGGGCGTAGCCATCGATCAAAAAAAGCTTCTGCGTCGAAACCGGCTGTTGAGAAGTGCGAGGCATGTGATAAAGATAGTTTAAAATCGCTGAAAAGTCAATGTGGAAGTCGGTGGAAATTCGTTTGACTATCAGCGTGGAATTGTGTATTGTTGCCGTGTTTTATGAGGACCGGCCTGGACCCTGACGGCCCGCGGAAGGCGCGAATGGACGCGAAAGTGTTGCGGTGAAGATTTCGCGTGCTTGGCGCATTGCGCGGGCAAATTTTTTGTTCCTGGAGATCGAAATGAACAACCCCGCTCCGCAACAAATCAACCTCGAGCTCGGCGAAAAGGAAGCCGAAGGTATTTATGCGAATTTCGCCATCATCAATCATACGCCGGCGGAATTCGTGCTCGACTTCGCGCGCATTTTTCCCGGTGTGCCGAAAGCGAAGATCCAAACCCGCATCATCATGACGCCGCAGCACGCCAAGTCGCTGGCCCGCGCGCTGCAGGAAAATATCGAGAAGTACGAGAACACCTTCGCGGAAATCAAGATATTCGGCGAGCAAAAGCAGCGTGAGATCGGATTTCAACCGCCGAATGAAACCGGGGAGCCGTCACGCACATAATGCTGTCCCCGGGGACCAAGACTCAGGAAAAGCACGGCAAAGAATCACAAACTTTTTTCAATTTCAACTTACCTGCAGGAGAATTTTTCATGAGAGGCCACAATCGTTTGATGCAGCATGTTTTGTTGGCGGCCACCGCCTTCACTTTTATCATGTGCACCAAACCGGAGGAGAAAAAAGCAGAAGAAGCCCCGCCCGCGACCGCGGCGGATGCGGGCACCACGGCATCGGCCGGAAGCAACCGCGGTGTGGCGAGCGCCGCGTTCGGTGATCAAACCGTAAGTATTAATTATGGCCGGCCGCAATTGCAGGGCCGCGACATGATGGCGCAGGCGACCGACGGCACCGTTTGGCGCATGGGCATGAACGAGGCCACGGAAATCAACACCAGCGCCGGTCTCAAGTTTGGCGAAACCGTAATTCCGGCAGGGCATTATTCCTTATGGATGAAAAAAGTCAGCGGTGACAATTGGGAGCTGATCTTCAACCGGAAAACCGGCGTTTGGGGTCACGCCCATCCCGCGGAAGATGATTTCGCTTCCGTGCCCATGGTGATGTCCACATTGCCACAAGCGGTGGAAACCTTCACGATCGAAGTCCAATCGCAAGATGCTGCAACTGGCACGATCACCGCCATGTGGGGCACGGCCTCGTTGTCGGCGGCTTTCGCCGTGCAGACCATGTGAACAAGTGATCGTCTCGCCTTAAAAAGAGACGGCAGACCGGCCGTCCACAACGGCCGGCCTCTCGTTTGCAGCGGAGGAAGGTGAAATGCCCAGGTCTGCCTTATTGCTCGGCGCCAGCGGGTTGGTGGGCGGTCATGCTCTCAACTTGCTGCTTGCCGATCCCGCTTATGATCGCGTCATCGTCCTGGTGCGAAGAAGTTTGTCCCGCCAGCAATCCAAGCTGGAACAGCACGCCGTCGATTTCGAGCAATTGGAAAAACATGCGCCGCTCAAGCGCGTGCATGACGTCTTCTGCTGTTTGGGGACGACGATTAAGAAAGCCGGCTCACAGGCAGCGTTTCGCCGCGTCGATTTTGAGTATCCTGTCACCGCCGCGAAGCTCGCAGCGCAAAATGGGGCAGAGCAGTTTTTGCTGGTGACAGCAGTCGGCGCCAATCCGGGGTCGGCAATCTTTTACAATCGCGTCAAGGGGGAAGTGGAAGAGGCCATTCAAAAATTGCCTTTTCGCGCCATTCACATTTTCCGGCCTTCATTACTAGTGGGACATCGTGCAGAGTTTCGGTTCGGCGAAAAAGTCGGGGAGATTCTAATGAAGTCGTTTGCCTTTTTACTCGTGGGCCGGCGGCGAAAATACCGCCCGATTGCTGCGCTTGCAGTTGCAGCGGCAATGATCAACGTCGCGAAAATGAGCCTTACCGGAGTTCATATTCACGAATCGGACAAAACTCAGGAACTCGCCAACAGTTTTCAATAAGGACCCTTTCGCCAACTCCAACAATCTCCCACTCTCCCCGTCTCCCCGTCTCCCCGTCCCCCACTCTCCCCATCCCCCACTCTCCCCATCCCCCACTCTCCCCGTCTCCCAGTCCAAACATCACTCCATCTTTGCCAATACCCCCTGCTCGCAACGCAACCGTTTCTCAATAATGTAGTATAAGGAGTTGCCAGCGCTTTTCAGAGTGAATTCTTCACTGTCCGTTGCCTTCATCCCCACGTCGGATAAATGTCAGTTGCTTCTCAGCCATGCAGGAAGGAGAATCGTTATGAAAGGCAAAATTCCGGCGATCGCGCTTTTCATTTTTATTCTTGTGGTCATGTTCTTTCTGTTTCCGCGCGGCTGCCCGAGAGAGGCGGGAAGTGCGATCTCACCTTCGAAGCACCACCCGACTGTTATTCATAGCGGAGGGCATTGACCGGGTTTGTAGTCGCCACACGATACACCTGCGAGCCAACGGTAAAAATGGCGACGAAGAAAATCAATGCGCCTGCCATCACAAATGCCATTACGGTGGGATGAATGTGATAGGCATAGATGCTGCCCAGCAGCGCTTCGATAGCAAAATATCCCGCCGCATAAGCGCCCACGAGCGCGATCATCAACAGGATGAGGAATTCCCGGTTGATGAGATGAATAATGTGCCCCACCGACGCGCCCAGGACTTTGCGAATGCCGATTTCCTTCGTGCGTTTGGCGATGTTCAAGGAGACGAGCGCAAACAATCCCATGGCTGAAATGACCACCGCGATCAAAGCGACATAGAAGAAGATGGTTTTCACCTCTTGATTCACCATGGTGGACTCGGCCATGATCTCGTCTTGAAAGAAACCGGCATAGGGCGTTTCCGGGATCAGGCGCCGCCAGGTCTCGCGCAAAAATACGACCGTGGCCGCTAAATTCTCCGGATGCACGCGCGCTTGCAAGAAACGATATGCTTCGGGTTTGACCAAACGAAGCATAACCGGTTGAATGGGCCGCCACATACCGTCGTTGTGAAAATCTTCCACCACCCCGATCACGCTTAAACGTGCGCTGTCCAACGCCACTTGCTTGCCAATGGGATCATACCATCCGAATTCCGTCGCCATTTTTTGGTTGATGAGAATGGCATCGCTGGCATCCGTCGGCAGGTCACGATCGAAATCGCGGCCGCTCCCGAGGCGAATACCGGTGGTTTTCAAGTAATCAACACCCACCCCAAGAACCTGCACTTCCGCTTCCCGCTCTTCGTTTTTCACCTGCCTTCTCGCCCAGGAAAAAAAGATGTGATTCCGGCTGCCGGACACGCTGAGCACACTGGGATGAGAAACAATCGCATGGCGCAAAAGCTCATATTCGCTCTCATTCGCGATCGGCATCACGGCCAATAAGCTTTTTTCAAAACCGAGATCGAGGCTGTTTTGATAGTCGGCGTTCTGCGCGAACACCACGCTGCCGGCGACGGCAATCATGGACAGCGCGAATTGCACGCCAAGCAGAACACGCATCAGCTTGTTCATACCGAGCACAGTTTGCCGGCCTTTGATGATATTGACCGGATTGTACCGGCTGACATAAAACGCCGGATACGCGCCTGCGCCGAGCGCGGTGGCCAGCAGCAGCGCGGCGAGAAAAAGCAACAATCCGATATTCTGCGAGTAATTTAACACCAGCTCGACTTCAGTGATGATGCGGTTGTAACCCGGTACCAATACTTCCGTCCAGCCCAGCGCCAGAATCAAAGAAATCGCGCACAGCAGCAAATTCTCGCCGAGGAATTGCCCAACCAACTGGCTGCGCAAGCTGCCAACGACTTTGCGCACGCCGATTTCTTTCAGGCGATTGGCCGAAAAGGCGATGGAGGTGTTCATATAGTTACAGCAGGCCATAAGCAACAAAAGTGCACCGATGATCGAAGGGCCGGCGATGGCGGAAGGCGGAACGCCATTGGGCAGGTCATTCGCGCGCAAATCTCTTGCGCGCAACGCAATTTCTCGCAGCGGCTCGAAATAAAAACCGGCAACCGGCAATTGCGGGTTGGCCGAGTTTTGCGCCTGGACATACTTTTGCATTTGTGCGTGCACTGCCGCAATGCCGGCGGGATTTTGAACTTGCACAAAGGTCGCGGTGTTCCAATGCGCCCAGTTATGAGGCTCATCAATACCGACGTCGACCAAAATTTCGCCGGAGGCCAAAACGTCGAAATCGAGACTGGAGTTTTTGGGAGTTTTGCGTATCACTGCGCCCACGATAAAATCCAGTTTCTGGCCGCCCGGATAGCGCACGGTGATTTGTTTGCCGAGCGGATTCTCGTCGCCAAAATATTTGTGCGCATATTCTTCGCTGAGCACGAGCTTGGTCTTGTCGCTGAGCACTTCCGCGCTGCCGTGTTTCAGGGGAAACGTGAACATTTCAAAAAAGCCCGGATCGGCATAGTGGAGGTTTTCATTGAACACCTTGTCCTGATACCTCAATACTGCGTTTGCATTGGCAAAACGCACGGCGCGTACGACGGCAGAAAAATCCTGTGCGAGCGCCGGCCCTAGCGGCAACGGTGCAATGCCCCAGCGTTGCTCCTGCCCATTGATGAGGCGAATGCTTTCCACACGAAAGATATTGTCCGCATTTTTATGAAAAGCATCGAAGCCGTAGCTGTAGTCATAGTTGAGATAAGCGACGATGCAACATGCAATCGCGACGCTCAAGCCGAAAATGTTGATGAACGCATACATCTTCTTGCGCAGCAGATTGCGCCAGGCGATTTTGAAGTAGTTTTTGAGCACGGTTGTCTCCTTGCTGAGAGCAGAGGGCAGAGCGCATAGCGCAAAGCGTGAGTTTACGCCATGCGCTCTGCACTTTGCGCTCTGCTATTCATACCGCAACGCCTCCACCGGATTCGCCAGCGCCGCTTTGGTGGTTTGATAGCTGACGGTGAGCAGAGCGATGGTTAACGCGATGATGGTGGCCGCGGCAAACGTCCATATGCTCATCTCGATGCGATAAGCATAGCCTTGCAGCCATTTATTCATGCCAAAAAAGGCAACGGGCCATGCGATGAGATTCGCGGCGAGCACGAGCTTGACGAGATCCTTCGCAAGCAGGGCGACGATGCCCGCTACCGAGGCGCCGAGCACCTTGCGAATACCGATCTCTTTGGTCTTTTGCTCGGCCATGAACGAAGCCAACCCGAACAGGCCGAGGCCTCCGACAAAAATGGCCAGTGCGGCAAAATACCCGAAGATTTGCGCCAGCCTGCGTTCCCTGCGATAGAGAGCGTCGAACGCTTCCTCCAAGAAGAAATAGTCAAACGGCCGGTGCGGCACGAGGTCGCGCCACTTGCGTTCCAAAGCGGAAAGCGTGTGCGGAATATTTTGCGCCTCGAGGCGAATCGCCATGTTGTCGAGGTAGTACGGCGCCGGCGCGAGCAGCAGGGCCAGCGGCTCGACGGTGTGATGCAGCGAGCGCAAGTGAAAATCTTTGACCACGCCAATGACTCTGCCTGTGCGCGGTTTTCCCGCGGACACGGCCTCCATCTCGATTTTCTTGTCCACCGCCACCTGCCAGCCCAATTTTTTAACGGCGGTTTCATTGAGGATGAACGCTTGCTGCGCATCGGTGGCGTGCTCTTTTGAAAAATCCCTCCCCGCGACGATTTCCATTCCGAACGCGGGAATGAAATCATAATCAACCAGCAATGTCGGCATATTGAATTTCTCTTCCGCACGCATGCCCTCGGCACGCACGAAAAAGTCGTAGTAGCCTTTTTCCCAGGGAAAATTCGAGATCGCGGAGATCCGGGAAATGCCGGAAAGGGACGAAAAGTTGTTCTTGATCGCGGCAAAATTCTGCTGCACTGCTTCATCTTTGATCGGGATCACGAGTATGTGCGATTTGTCGAAACCCAAACGCCGGTTCTGAATGAACTGCAACTGTTCCTGCACCACCCAGGTCACGATCAGCAACACCACGGAAACGGCGAACTGCACGATCACGAGCAGAGCGCGCAGGCGCAGGGGCGTGCGCCCTGCCGGACTCGCCAGCGCCTGGCCTTTCAAAGCCTGCACCGGGCGAAAGCGCGCAAGGAAAAGAGCCGGATAACTTCCGCCCAGGATTCCCGCGACCAACGCCAGCGCCAGCATGCCGAGCACGATCGTCCCATTGCGGCCAAGATTCAAATCAAGTTGCTTGGCCGAAAGCGTGTTGAACATTGGCAGAAAGACTTCGACGAGCATCAGCGCGAAGAACAAAGCCAGCACGGCGCACAGCAAAGACTCGCCCAAAAACTGGCCAATCAATTGCGATCTTTCCGCGCCCACGACTTTGCGCAGACCCACTTCGCGCGCGCGCGTCGCGGAACGCGCGGTGGCGAGATTCATGAAATTGATGCACGCGATCAACAGAATGAAGGCGGCAATCGCCGAAAAAATGTAAACGTATGCGATGCTGCTCGTGGGCGCGATTTCATCTTCCAAATCGGAATAAAGATGAATGGCGGCCAGAGGCTGTAGTTGCAGTTTGGTATACGAAGCGAGATTCTTGGGGAAATATTTCTGCACAAATTCGGGCAAACGGCCGGCAATTTTTTCCGGGGAGGCGTGCGGCGGGAGCAAAATATACGTGTACATGGGCGGGTAGTACCAGCCCCTTTGCAGCACCCACGGCCCTAAAATGGCTTTAACGCCGTTGAGATTGGCGAGGAAGTCGAAATCGAAATGCGAATGGGAGGGCACGTTCTGCAGAACGCCAGTCACTTCGAAATCCTGATTGTTCTCCACGCGCAGAATCTTCCCCATGGGGTCATCGTCGCCAAAATATTTTTTGGCGCTCGCTGCGGTGAGCACCAAGGAATTCGGCCCGTGCAGCGCCGTGCGCGCCTCTCCTCGCTGCCAGGGAAAATCAAAAACCTCGAAAAAGGTCGAATCCACAAAGAGAAAGCGGCTTTCCTGAAAGCGCCGCTCTTGATCGCGCGCCACGGTGGCGCCGTAAGGGAACAGCCGCACCATCTGCGAGATTTCAGGAAATTCGGCGCGCAACGCCGGCGTCAAAGGCGCAAATGTACTGGCCAGGCGCCGCACACGGCCTTCCTGGTTTTCTTCCCACACCACGCGGTAAATCCGCCCGGCTTGCGCGTGGAATTTGTCGTAGCTCAGCTCATCCTGTATGTAAAGCAAAATCAAAATGCAGCAAGCCAAGCCGAGCGCCAGCCCGGCGATGTTGATAAACGAATAGGCTTTGTATTTCAGAAAACTCCTATAGGCGATTTTGAAGTAGTTTTTGAACACGGTTGTCTCCTTGCTGAGAGCAGAGGGCATAGTGCAGAGGGCATGGCGCAGAGGGAATCGCCTCTGCGCTCTGCCCTCTGCGCTATGCGCTATGCTCTCTTCCCCATCAATGCTTTTGCTTGAACATAATCGGAATCGATTTTTCCAAAGGCGCGCCAATTTGCACCAATTGCCATTCTTTGTCATATCCCGTGATCATGCGCTGCAAGCACTTCACGCGTTCTTCCGCGGGATCTGGGCATTGCTCCCAAGCGAAAATTTCGACGCGATAATGATATTGCTTCTTCTGGCCGTTGATTTTGACCTCGACCTCGACTTGCTGGTCGGCTTCGATCGCGGGCAATTGGATGGAAATTGTGGGCATGAGGCTTCTCCTGGTTTGAATTGATGATCTTGGTTTGGCAGAGCGCAAAGAGCATGGCGCATAGCGTCTCTCTCTTCGCTATGCGCTATGCGCTATGCCCTTTGCGCTTTGCGTTACGCCGTTCCCGCAAGCTTTTGCTCAGCGGGTGTTCCTCGCCAAAATACTTGCGCGCAGTTTATTCATATCGCAGCGCCTGCACCGGATTCGCCAATGCCGCTCTGATCGACTGGTAGCCGACAGTTAGAAACGCGATCGCTATCGTGATCACGGCCGTGAGGGTAAAAATGCCCGGGTGCAATTCCGTGCGATAGGCAAAATCCTGCAGCCAGCGCTTCATCACGAAATAGGCTATGGGCCAGGCGAGGAGATTGGCTATGATCACCAGCTTTAGAGTTTCTTTAGAAAGCAAACCCACGATGCTCGTGGCCGTGGCGCCGAGCACTTTGCGAATGCCGATTTCTTTGGTGCGCTGCGCGGTGGCGAATGAAACCAAGGCAAACAAGCCCAGGCAGGCGATGAAAATGCCCAGCCCGGCGGCGTAAGCCGACATCGCTTGCAGGCGCGCTTCGCTTTGATAAAGACGCGCCAGGCGTTCATCCACAAAGGAATAAGTAAAGGGATGATCGGGATCAAACTCCCGCCATTTCTCTTCCAAGAATTTCAAGGTCTCCGGTATGTTTTGCGGGCGCAGGCGCACGGAAAAAACCGTGAGCCAATCCGGCGGTGCGATGAAAATGAGTAACGGGCCGATGCTTTCGTGCAATGAACGGAAATGGAAGTCCTTCACCACGCCGATCACCGGCGCACGCTCGCGCTGAATCGCGGGCATGGCAATGGTTTTGGAGAGAGGTTCGGCCCAGTGCAATTGCCGCGCGGCCTCTTCGTTCAGCATGAACGCGTGCGTGCTGTCGCTGGCCATCTCCTTGGAAAAATTTCGCCCTTTGGCGATTTCGATCTCGAACGTATTCAGAAAATCATGATCAACCACAAGCATGCGCATGGGCGGCGCGTGTTCAGGTGCGACGCCTTCGGGCTGTGTGGGAATGCCCCAATCACCGCCGCCGGGTAAATTTGCCGAGGCCGAGACTTGCACCACGTTGGGGTGCTGCAACAGTTCTTGTTTGATGGATTCGGATTTATTTCTGAGCGCAGGATTTTGAATCGGAATCGTGACAATTTGCTCGGTGTTGAAGCCAAGATTTTTTTCGCGAATGAATTGGCTTTGCCGGAAGATGACGCCGGTAGCCATGAGCAGAAACGCGGACAGCGCGAACTGAAAAACCACCAAGCCGTTGCGCGAGGCGGATTTTTTCGACAGCCCTGCCGCTTGCCCCTTGAGCGTAATCACCGGTTGGAAAGCAGACAGAGCGAAAGCGGGATAACTGCCGGCGAGCGCGCCGATCAGCAGGGTGAATCCCAGCGCCGCCAGCCACAGCAGTGGATTCTTGAACCAGGAAATTTCGAGGCTCTTGCCCACCAGCGCATTGAAGGAGGGCAGCAGAAACTCCGCCAGACTAATCGCCAGCAGCACCGCGAGCAAGCACAGCAAAATCGCTTCCGTGAGAAACTGTCTGATGAGCTGCTGGCGCTGCGAGCCCAAGACTTTGCGGACCCCGACTTCTTTGGCGCGGCGCGTGGCTTGTGCCGTGCTGAGGTTGATGAAATTAATGGCAGCGATGATCAGAACAAACAACGCGACGCTGGAGAAAATATAGATGAAGACGATGTCGGAATTGGCCGCCATTTCGCGAAATAAATGCGAGTGCAAATGAATGCTGGTCATGGGCTGCAAAAATGGTGTATAGCGCGCGGCCGCCTCCTCGCCCATGTTTTGCCGCAAAATCGCCGGAATTTTGGCTTCGACCATTTGTGTTTGTGCGCCTTCCCGCAGCAAAACATACGTGTAGAACTGATTCCATTGCACCCAACTGTCACGCTGCGGATGTGTGAGGCTGGCCATCGACAGCAGGAAATCAAAGGTGAAGTGCGAATTCTCAGGAATATTATCCAGCAAGCCGGTGATGGTGTACTCGGTCTGATTGTCAAAAAGCAGCGTCTGCCCCATCGGGCTTTCCTCGCCAAAGTATTTCTCCGCGAAGCGGCGGGTAACGGCGATGGTGTTGGGTGCGGCAAGCACGGTGCGGGCGTCGCCTTGAATCAGCGGAAAACTAAAAACCTGCAAGACCGTGGAATCGGCGTACAAACCCTCGTTCTCGTAGAAACGCTTTTCACCTTTGCCGACTAAAATCTGCCCTACGATCACAAAACGCACAGACTCCTCTACTTCCGGCACTTCCTTTTTGACGGCAGGACCCCATGGGCCGTTCACTTTCGCAATACCGTCGAATGAGGCGCTTTGCATGCGCGTCGCCAGGCGGTAAATCCTGTTCTTCTTTTGGTGGTACTGATCGTAGCTGAGCTCGTTCTGCACGTATAGTAAAATGAGCAGGCAGCACGCCATGCCCACGGCCAGGCCGGCGAGGTTGATGCAGGCGTGGCCTTTGTGTTTGAACAGATGGCGGAACGCAATTTTAAGATTATTGCTTAGCATCGCTGACTCCAGGGTTTTGCGATTGTTTGCGCCTATCGTCTATAGTGATTTCGCCGCTTCGCGGTTGGCTTCCGGCAACCTTTGTGCTTATGAAAACCGGCGCGTCACGCTGATCGATCCTGTGAGATTTATCACAAAGTCGAATTTGAAAATACGGGACGGAGAAAACAAAACGCCGAGCGCATAGTGTGTAGCCTTGTACATGCTATGCGCTTTGCGCCATGCCCTCTGCCCTCTGCCCTCCGCCCTCAGCTACTCATACCTCAACGCCGCCGCCGGGTTTGCCAACGCCGCCTTGATCGCCTGCCAGCTCACCGTTACCAATGCCAACAACAACACCGCCAGTCCTGCCAGCGCAAAAACCTGCCAGCTGATTTCGATGCGATACGCAAAATCCTGCAACCATTGACGCATGGCGAAATAAGCTACAGGCCAGGCGAGGAGGTTTGCCAATGCCACCAGGATCACGAACTCATCTGTCAACAAGCGCACTACAGAAAACACCGAAGCACCCAGCACTTTGCGAATGCCGATTTCTTTGGTGCGCTTGGTCACGGTGAGCGCCGACAATCCCAGCAGGCCGATACCGGCGATGACGATCGCAAATGATGTGGAATACAGCACGATTTGCGCCCAGCGTTCTTCCGCGCGATATTGCTGGTCGAAATCTTCATCGAGAAAATAGTAATTGAACGGCTTCGCCGGCGCGATTTCCCGCCAGGTGTTGCTCAACAACGCCAAGCTTGCGGCAAAATTGCCCGGCGCGATTCTCACAAAAAGATACCTTATCTCTTCCGTGGGATCGAGATGCAAAACCATGGGCTTGACCGCCTCGTGCAGAGACGCATAGTTAAAATCTTTCACCACGCCGATGATGGTCGGTTCCTGCACGCCGCGCAAAGCAAAGTCCTCGAACTTTCGTCCCACCGGCTCCTGCCAGCCAAATTCTCTGACCAACGCTTCGTTCACGATCACAGCGTTCGTCGCGTCTGAGGTCATTTCCCGGGAGAAGTCCCGGCCTTGCACGATTTGCATGTCGAAGGTCTGGAGGAATTCGGGATCAACGCGCATGAGATTCACCTGCCAGGTCGCGCCGCTGGCGGTGCCAAAAGCCTTCCAGCCAGGCTCTTTATTGAAACCATCGGAATTGCCGGTGAGGCCGAGTACGTTCGTTTGTCCGGAAAGCTTTTGCCGGCAAAGCGCGAGCAGCTTTTCGCCCTCGCCCTGCCTGGTGTTGGTAGGAATGACCACGATTTGTTCTGCGTTAAATCCGGGATTGGCGTTTTTCAACAGGCGCAATTGACCGGACATCACGAGCGTGCAAATGATCAGCAGCACGGAAAGCGAGAATTGCACCACGACCAACGCCTGGCTCAAGCGATTCTTGCCGCCGAGTGGGGTTTTGTTTTTCAATGTTGCGGCGGGATGAAAGCGCGAGAGAAAAAGCGCCGGGTAACTGCCCGCGGCCAGGGCGGCGAACAATGCCAACCCGGCGAAAATGCCGAGCATCTCCCAGCTCTCGAAATATCCGATGGCCAGCGAGCGATTTGCCAGGGCACTGAAAACCGGCAGGAAAGCTTCGGCGAGTGCGATGCCCAAGCACAAAGCCAGCACGCTGAACAACAACGCTTCGCCCCAGAATTGTCCCATGACCTGGCTGCGAACTGCGCCCAGCGTTTTACGCACGCCGATTTCCTGCGTGCGGCCGGCGGCGCGGCCA
Source organism: bacterium (assembly GCA_044869275.1). Lineage (GTDB taxonomy): Bacteria > Zhuqueibacterota > Zhuqueibacteria > Zhuqueibacterales > Zhuqueibacteraceae > JBIOXB01. The sequence goes on along the minus strand of JBIOXB010000179.1, from coordinate 7,833 downwards.
ATCGCCAGCGTGGTGAAATTAATGCAAGCGATCAACAAGACCATCAAGCCGATGCCGGCAAGAATGTAAGAGTAGGCGGGATTGCTGGTGGGCAGCAAGCCGTTCTGCACGTGCGCTTCCAGATGAATGGCGGCGAGCGGCTGCAATTGCAATTTCAAAGCCCCCTCTTCCTTTGCCATCCAGCCCAAAATTTGCCAGGTTTGAATCAATTCGCCGTAATAATTCTTGATGATGCTGTCGAGCTTGCCTTGCAATGCCGCGGGTGAAGCGCCGCGCGCGAGCTGAATGAATGTCACCGCGCCCCAAGACGTCCAGAGGGTTGCAAGATTGTCGTAATTCGGTGAATTCTCATAGGGCAGCAAAAAATCAAATTGTATGCTCGAAGTGCTCGGCATTTTTTTGACCACGCCGGAAACCAGGTAATCATGAAAACCATCACCGAAATTGAGTGCCAACGTTTTTCCCAGTGGCGGGTCTTTGCCAAAATACTTTCGCGCAGCGGTTTCGCTCAAGACAATGGCAGACTTATGGGACAATGCTGCCGCCGCGCTGCCGTGGACTAGGGGAAAAGAAAACATGGTGAAGAAATTTGGATCAGCGAAGTACAAGGTTTCGTGCGTGGCATTGTTCCCGGAAGAGCGCACCACGGCGGAACCCTGTTTCAAGCGCGTGGCAAGTTCGATTTCTGGAAAGTTTTCGCGTAACGCCGGGAGCAGCGGCACCGGCTGCCCCGCACTGAGTTCCGTGCTGCCCGCTGGAGTTTTCTTTTCCAAATTCACGCGAAAAATACGGCTGCCGTTTTCATGAAAAAGATCATAGCTTTTTTCATGCCGCACGAACAGAATGACCAGTAGGCAACAGGCAATACCCACCGCCAGGCCGAAAATGTTGATGAACGAATAGGCCTTTTGCTTGAACACGTTGCGTAAGGCAATCTTGAGGTAGTGGTTGAGCATGATCATCTCCCGAGGACAGTGCACAGCGTGCAGTAATCAGTGAACAGTAATCAGTGGATACTGATCACTAATCACTGATTACTGACCACTGTTTCATTCATCACTTCCAGGCCGCTGCTCATGCAGCACGCTGACGTCCACCTGATACACATTTCCCGTGCCGTTCAACGGGCTGCGCAGATGTTGCACGAATTGTTCATGAGTCAGAGCTTTGTCCAGCGGTTTGTCCGCGAAACCGCGAAAACTGGTAAAAAAGAAATATTTGCCGTCGGGCGAGAGAATGGGGCAATACTCGCGCGCGTTGGAATTGATTTTCTCGCCGAGGTTCTTTGCCGGCGTCCATTCGCCGTTTTGGTTGTAGCTGAGGTAAAGATCGCCACGACCCAATTCCTCGGGACGATTGTAGCTGGCAAACACGATGAAGCTTTCATCGGGGGCGATACAGGCGTCGATTTCCGCAAACTGCGAGTTGACGTTCTCGCTCAGTTTCTCCGGTTCGGCATATTTGCCCTCCACCCACCGGGCGCGATACAAATCAAATCCACTTTTTTCACCTTGCTTGATCGTGCTGAAATAGAGTGTGCCATTCGCTGCGACCGAAGGATAGAATTGATCCGCCTCGTTGTTGACCGGCGCGCCGAGATTGGAGGGCTCGCTCCAGCCGGCTGTTGTTTTTTCCATCACCCAAATATCGAAATTCGGGCGCTTGCCCTCGACCGGTTTTCCTGCAATGGGGCGATTGGAAATGAAGAAAAGCTTGCTGCCCTCCGGCGAGATGAAAGGATCATAGTCGGTATATTGTCCGGAAAAAGCCGCGACTTGTGGCGTGCGCCATTTGCCCTTTTCAAAACGAGAAAACACGATCACGCCGATACGATTGCTCGGCGCGTTGAGGCAATAATAGATGGTCTCGCCCTCCGGCGTGAAGCAGGCGTTCAATTCATCCAGCGGGGTGGAAATCACACCGGCACCGAACAGGATCGGTTCGCGGATGGGCTGGGCGGAAGCGTAGGCGTGGCGGGATTGCGAGAAGCAATCGCTCGCAACACCAAAATCGAGTGCAGCGGCCATGATAAAGCCGAATGCCAAATGGAGTGTACTGTCTAGATGTGCTTTCATGAGCTTGTCCTTTGAGAGGTGTTGAAGGCTCTTTTGATGGAAACCGCGTGCTGCGTGCGAATTACTCATAACGCAGTGCCTCCACCGGATTCGCCAGCGCGGCTTTAATCGATTGAAAACAGACGGTCAGAAACGCGATCACGAGCGCGAGCAAACCGGTCATGGCGAAAATTTCCCAGCCGAGATCAATGCGAAAAGCGAAATTCTGCAGCCACGTTTTTGCCGCGAAATACGCCGGTGGGCACGCGAAGATGAACGCCAGCATCACCAGCTTGTTGAAAACTCTCGTCAACAGGAACACGATGCTGGCCAGAGAAGCGCCCAGAGTCTTGCGAATCCCGATCTCTTTTGTGCGCTGCGCCACCATCAAGGATGACAATCCGAACAGTCCAAGACAGGCGATCAGAATGGCCAGGACGGTAAAGGCGCTGATGGCCGTGATCAAACGCGTTTCGCTTTGGTATAGCAGATTGAAATTGTCGTCGATAAAGAAGAAATCGAGCGGGCGGCCGGGATCGAGGGTGCGCCATTGGTCGCGAATATAATCCAAAGTGGCGGCAACATTTCCTGCTGCCAACTTCACCGAGATCACGCGATGCACCTCGCTATTCGCCGGGCGATAAAAGTGCAGCACCGGAGCGACGGCATTTGCGAAGGAAGAAAAATGATAATCTTTGACCACGCCTATGACATTGTAAACCGTTTCGCCGACGCGAATCTGCCGGCCAGTGCCGTTGGGCCAGCCCAGATCACGCAAGGCTGCTTCATTCAGAATCAGCGACTGTTGCGCATCCGTAGCCGATTGCTCGGAAAAATTTCGGCCTTCGATGAAGTGCATTCCGTAAGTATCAAAGAAATGTTCGTCCACCAGCGCGCGCCGGACACGCAGGCGTTGAGCATCATCGCGATCAGTAGGATAGGCAAATGTGAAAGAGTTCGGCCATCTTCCCGGCACTTGAATGGACGACGCCACCCCTAGAATGCCGCTCTGCTCGCGCAAATCGTTCTTGAAAGTCTCGAGCCGCACGCGTGCTTCTTCCTGGTTTTTGAAATCTGAAACCTGCACCGGAATCGCGATGACATTTTCTTTGTCAAAATTGAGATTGGCATTTTTCATAAAATGAATTTGCCGCCGCATGACGCCCGTGCCGATCATCAAGATCATGGCCAAACAGAACTGCACGATCACCAAGCCATAACGCAAGCGCAAGCCGGCAGGTTTGGACTTGAATCTGCCTTTGAGCGCCTCCCCGGGCTGGTAGCGCGAGAGCACGAAGGCGGGATAGAATCCGGAGAGCAAACCCACCGCTACCGCCAAGGCCAGCAGCCCAAGCATGCTCTGCGGATGATTGAGATAATCGGTGCGAAGCTCGAGTCCATAAAGAGAATTGAACCACGGCAAAACGATTTCCAGGAGACAGAGCCCGAGCACCAGCGCCAGCATCACCGTCATCAAGGACTCTTGGAGGAATTGCCGGATCAACTCACGCCGCAGGGCACCCAAAACCTTGCGCATGCCGATTTCACGCGCGCGCTCGACAGAACGGGCAGTGGTGAGGTTCATGAAATTGATCGTAGCGATGAGCAAGATGATCATCGCCACACCCAACAGCACGTAAGCATAGGTGTGCGCCCCGGTGATTTCATTATAAAGTTCCAATAACGGCGTCAGCTTGAGCTTCATGCTCTGATTGATCTCTGCATTCCAGGTTTTGGTGACAAAATTTGGAAACTGCGCTTCCAACTCGGCGGAGGCGGTCCCGGGTGAGAGCTGAATGAAGGTGGACACAAACGAGCTGCCCCAGTCGTTTTTGTTCGCCTCATAGAACGAAGCGCTTTCGGCGGGCACGAGCACCTCGATTTGAATTTGAGAATTGGAGGGAATGTCCTCGAGAACTCCGCGAATGACGTAATCCGTGCTGTAATTGATGGTGATGCGCTTGCCGATCGCTTCCTCATTGCCGAAATATTTATGCGCAACCTTTTTCGAGACGAGGGCCGAGTGCCGATCGGAAAAAACCGTGGCCGCGTCTCCCTGCAGTAAGGGGAAGGTGAACATTTGTAGGAGAGAGGGATCAGCATAGGTGATGTTCTCTTGAAATCGTCGCTCGCTGGCTTCGATCCAACTGTTGTCGTCCCACAAGCGGGTGGCATTGGCAACGGCGGGATAATCGCCCTTGAGTGCCTGCGCCATCGGGAGCCAGGTATCGCGCGTGATCTGCGTGCCGGTGGGCGTAATGCGTTCCTTGTAAACGAGGTAGATCGATTTGGCATTCTTGTGAAAAGCATCATAAGTCAGCTCGTTGCGCGCGAAAACGTAAATTAAAAGGCTCGCGGCAAATGCGATCCCCAAGCCGAAAATGTTGATGAAAGAATTGAGTTTGTATTTCAGCAAATTACGCAGGGCGATTTTGAAGTAGTTTTTGAGCATGATGTCTCCTTGATCAGATTTCGTCTGAAAGTATGATCACGATGTTGGAACCTGAATCTTGCCATAACCCACCTCCCATTTGTGTTGTTGAATCTCAATCTTGGTCATTGTATATCTACCCTCCGCTCCAAGCTCTAAGCCCTCCGCCCTCCGCTCATTCATACCGCAAAGCCTCCACCGGATTCGCAAGCGCGGCTTTAAGCGCTTGCACGCCGACGGTCAGCTGGGCGACCACCAACGCCAATCCACCGGCCCATGCGAACACCCGCCAACCTACTTCAACATGATAAGCAAAATCCTGCAACCAGTGCTGCGTGGCAAGCCAGGCGACCGGCCACGCGAAAACATTTGCAAGAAGAACCCATTTGGCAAAATCCGAGGTGAAAAGCAGCACCAGGCGCGAAACTGAAGCACCCAGCACTTTGCGAATACCGACCTCCTTGGTCCGGCTCTCGGTGGTGAACGCTGCCAGCCCCAAAAGCCCCAGGCAGGAAAGCAGAACGGCGAGCAGGGCAAAATAGTTAAAGAGCGTGCTGGCGTGCTCTTCCCTTTGGTACAGCGCTTCGTAGGTTTGATCGAGAAAGTGATATTCGAAAGGAAAATCGGGATTTACTTGTTGCCAAACGTGCTCGAGACGCGCTATGGCTCCTGCCCTCTCGCCGCCTCTTATTTTGACCAAAACGATGCCGAACAAATCCATCAACTCTGTGCTATAGTCTGCCGGCACATAAAAAACTTGTGGCTCGATTTTACGGCGCATGGATTTGAAATGAGCATTCTTGACCACGCCGATGATGGCGCCCTTTCTATTGCCCAAGCGAATCTGTCTGCCAATGGGAGAAGCCATGCCCATCATTTTGACGGTTTCTTCGTTGACGATGAAAGCAGCGCTGGCGTCCGTAGCAAATGCTTCCGAAAAACTCCGCCCCGCGACCATTTCCATGTTCATCAGCTCGAAGAAATTGTAATCGACGGCATTGGCCTCCACCGGAAAATCCGCTCTTGAATCTTTGCCCTCCCAGAGCAGCGAGCCGGTGTTCACCGTGATCGTCGGCACAGATCCTTGCGCCGCCACGGCCAGAATTTCCGGATGCTTGCGCAGCTCATCCTTGGCCGTTCGATAATGCGCTCCCAAGTTGCCTTTGAGCGGGATATAGACAAGATTGTCTTTGTCGAAACCGAGCTGCTGACGGGTCATGTAATGCAATTGTTCGTGAATCACGGCGGTGCTGGCTAGCAGTACGATGGCCAGCGCGAACTGCAACACCACCAGGGCTTTTCGGAGCCCGGCTTTTCCGCTGCCGCGCGCAAATGGCATCGCGAGAGGGGCGGACTTGAGCACATGCCTCGCGTGAAAGGATGACAAATACAGCGCGGGATAGCTGCCAGCAACGATGCCCGCTAAGACAGTGATGGTCGCCAAACCCAACAACAGCCGGAGGTCGGAAAAGCTCAGCGCCAAGCTCTTTCCGGAAACTCGATTGAAAGCCGGCAGCAAGATTTCCACACAAATGATTGCCAGCAGTGTGGCGAGGATTGACAGCAAGACAGATTCCGTGAGGAACTGCCTCACCAGCTGCGCCCGGCTCGAGCCCATGACTTTGCGTACGCTTATTTCCTTCGTCCGGCTGAGCGCGCGCGCGGTGGCGAGATTCATGAAGTTTATGCAGGCGATCATCAGGACAAGAAAGGCGACGCCGGAAAAAACGTAAACGTATTTCTTGTCTCCCATCGCAAATTGGCTGTCGCGCACCTCCGGACTCAGGTACACCTCCCGCAAGGGCTGCAAATAAAGCCGGTTCAGTTCCGTTGAAATCGCGGGAACATTTTTGCGCAGCAGTTCCGTGGTGTGGCGGGCAACCACTGCCGGATCGGCGCCCGGGCGAAGCTGGATAAAGGTCTCGTGCGCGAAGTTGCCCCAGCCAAAGCCTCCCGGCCAGAATTTTTTGAGCGGGTTAAGGGCGAGCACGAAATCAAACTGGAGCGAAGAATTGCGAGGAAGCTCTGCCAGGACACCACTCACCGGAACTTCGAACCAGTTGTTGACATTCAAAACCTTGCCAAGGGGATCTGCTTCTCCAAAGTATTTTCGCGCCATTTTCTGGGTGATCACCATTCCCGATTCAAGCGCTTCGCGATTGCCGGCGACAAAGGGAAAAGTGAAAATATCGAACAAAGTGGGATCAGCGCGCAGCTCGCCTTCCTCATAAAAGCCCCTTTCGCCGTGGCGCAACACCATGCGCGGCCTTTTGTGCAAACGCACGCTCTTGGCCACTTCGGGAAGTTCCTGCAGCATAGCTTCCGCCAGCGGCGCTGGTGTCCTGGCTCCCCGCCTTGAATTTTCTTTCCATTCTACCACGACGCGATAGATGCTGCCGGCGTTTTCATGAAACTGATCATAACCCCGTTCGTCCCGCGCCCAAAGCAGGATGAGAAAAGTACAGCTCATGCCGAGGGCCAAGCCGGAAATGTTGATCAAAGCATAGGCTTTCTGTTTTCTGAGCTGGCGCAGCGCAATGCGAATATGGTTTTTGAACATGTCTCTCTCCAGTAGTCAGTATTCAGTTGCCAGTGACCAGTTACTGAATACTGATCCCTGGTTACTGATGACTTATTCGTACCGCAGCGCCTCCACCGGATTCGCCAACGCCGCTTTGACGGCCTGAAAACTCACGGTCAGCAGCGCGAGCAATAAGGCCATGACTCCGGCCAGTAAAAAAATTCCCGGGCCGACAGTGATGCGGTACGCGAAAACTTGCAGCCAGCGTTGCAGGCCGAAATAGGCGAGCGGCGCGGCAATCAACGTTGCGGCCACGATCAGCTTGGTGAAATCTTTTGAAAGCAGGAACAAAATGCCGCCCACCGAGGCGCCGAGCACTTTGCGCACGCCGATTTCCTTGGTGCGTTGCTCCGCGATGAAAGCCGCGAGTCCCAACAGCCCGAGGCAGGCGATGCTGATGGTCAACGCCGCGCTAAGGCCGAAGATCTTGCCGACGCGCAGATCGGCTTGATAAAAATCATTCAAGCGTTCGTCGAGAAAATTGTATTCGAAGGGCGTGGTTTGATCGAATTCTTCGTGCACTTTTTGCAAGGCGGCGAGCGTTCGCGCCATCGCGCCGGTGCTGATGCGCGCGGTGAAATAATCGATAGCGGTGACGGGATTCTTCCAATGCCCCAACACCAGCGGGGCGATGCTTTCGTGCAAGGATTGAAAATGAAAATCTTTCACCACACCAACGATGCGTGCGCGATATCGGTCGTCTTCTGCGCGAATCTCCTGGCCGAGAGGATTCGCCCAGCCGAGCACACGCGCGGCGGCTTCGTTGA
>JBIOXB010000178.1:0-22151 GCA_044869275.1 bacterium | reverse complement strand
ATGTGGCAGAACAGAACTTGTTATGATGAAAATCTCTTCTTGGCACAAATGGCCAAACATCTCATCGCCAATCAAAACCAAAATTAAAAAAAAGCTGATTTTTAACTTGACATAGTGAGTCCGTTGGAGAGCTTTTTGTCTAAAGTTGCTCCGTAAGGAGCTTCGGTTTTCAGCTTGTCTGAAAATCTGAGGTAGAATCCTTATATGCCTTTTGCCTGCTTCTGAAATACCAAACCATACATAATCCCACTCCGAGCGTACAGAATGCGGCAATAGCATTCAGCCAGAACACGGCGCGCGACGCCGGCACGAACATCAGCAAGAGCAACACCACGCCGACAGCGGCGGTCAGAACGCCGATGACTTTGTAAGATTGCAGCGTATTATTGTCCCAGCCCTGCTTCTCGGCCTGGGCCGGCGTTTGCAGCTCTCGGGCAAAAGCAGCGATGCGCGCGCGTTTGTGCGGGTCGCGATCTTGCCAGAAAGAGGAAATGAAGAAAACCAATGCGCTCGCCGAAACCCCGACAAAAACATTGGCTTCGTATTGGTGCGCGGAGAAATCAAAAACCACGTTGCACGCCAGCACGAGCAACAACCCGGTCAGCGCCGAGCCAATGGCAGACCATGAAGGTGTCTTGGTGAATACGAATCCCAACATCACGGGCGTGAGCATGGCCGGTGTGAACCAGGAATAGTACATCAAAGCGAATTCAAAAACGCCCTTGGCTCTTTGTACGATCAATGCCGAGGCAATGGCCAATGCTCCCAGCACGAGCACGAGCACCCGGCCCATGCGCAACTGCTGTTGCTGAGACGGTTCTTGCCGGGAGGAAGCCTTTTTGAGGCGCACATAAACGTCGCGCACTAAGATCGAGGCAAGATAATTCAAGCCGGTGTCCACCGCGCTGGTGGTGGCGGCCAGCAGCGCCGACATGGTGACGCCAATCATACCATTGGGCAGCAACGTGAGCGCGAGCGTAACGAAAGAAGCTTCAGCAGGCTCGGCGAGTTGCGGCCAAAGGGTCCTCATCGAAGGAAAAAGCAAGCGGGCAGCCATGGCCGGCGCGATCCACAACAGTGGCAGCAAAAAACTGAGCACACTGCATAGCAACGCCATCTTGCGCGCGTCGCGCTCGCCCGGCACACTTTCATAGCGCTGCCCAATGAACCACGCGGCATTGTAGCCGATGAAAATATTTGTCAAATAAGCGAGATAAAACCAGGGCCGGCGAAACAAATCCCCCAAACTGAAATAACCTTCCGGTGCTTGCGTCCACAGTCTTTGTATGCCCGCCACGAAGCCCTCGCCGTTGCCCAGCGCCATAAACGCGAGCGGGAAAATCATCAGCGTCATGATGACGATGACGAGAAACTGCATCACATCGGTGATCATCACGCCCCAGAGGCCGCCGGCGCTGTTGTAAATCAGCAAAACGACTCCGGTGACAAGCATGGTCACTTCCAAACCGCTCAGCGTAACCAGGCCCGCGTCAAGCTGCCAATTGGCAAGCCCGAGGGCGGTCGAGAGAAAGATGCACAATGTGTAAATGCCCAATCCCATCCCCAAAATCGCCGGCACAATCGACAGCAAGGTGTACCAATAAGTCGTGGCTTGTGAGTAGCGCTTCGTCAAGAATTCCATCGGCGAGGAGAGGCGCGCGCGGCGCCATTTGATGGCATAGACAAAATACCCCAGCGCATATCCCCAGCAGGCCGAGGTAAAAAGCAACACCGCGGCCAGCCCGTTTTTATAAGTATGTCCGGCTGCCGCCACGAACATAAACGCGGTAAAACCCGAGACAAAGGTCGAGAGCCCGGCAATCCACCACGGGGTTTTGCCGCCGCCTTTGAAAAAATCGTCCACGGTCTTGTTGAACTTTGTCAGATAGAGGCCCACACCGCTAAGCATGAGCAGATAAAACACGATGACGAGGTAATCGAGATAATTGAGTTGCTTGATGGGGTCGAGCATGCGGCCTCAAAAATGATACTGGATTGCCCATTGTTGCTCGTGCCGGGGTGGCACCGTGACTTGATAGAACGGCTCAAAGGAAAACGTCTTGTCATTCGCCCAAATCGCCACATCAGAAAGAGGGAAATCACAACTCGCGTGAATCTTACCCAGCGAATCATGGCACTGCCATGCTTCCAAATGTGCACCATTCAATTGTCCGAATTTGAGATAACCTCCCTCCTGCCAATTGTATTCAGCGTTCATAACGATGAAGCCGGTGCTGTCCAGCTCAAAACCCGGGTTCCCCGGCAAAGCAGAAAGCCCGGTCAAGCGGCAGCAACGAAAATCATGCGTCAACGGGAAAAACGGATGCGCGAACCAACGGAAAGGCACTGGCGTTTCACCAATGTTTTGCAACCTTGTGGCCGAGCGAATGCATCTTTCGTGCAAGCTGACTTCGCGGATCAACCGGAACATCCATTGCTTGAAAGTTTGCGTGGTCTCAAAGCGTAGAAGCGCGTCGCTCTGCAAAACCTCCCAATTGCAAAATGACAGAACTTTTGCATTGGTGAAAAGATGATACGGCAAAGCAGTGTCACGTTTATCGATGAGGCCCACGCCAATGATGAGTTTCTTCTCCTCGATTTCGCGTTCTTCGCGATAAAGCGTGAACTGAAATACCTCGGGGAGCCCTTGACCATTCGTTACCGCAGGATTTTCTGCAGGGAATTCCGGACCGCTGAGCAAAGCGCCGTGGCGCACATCTTCAACTTGATAAATATAGCCGCCAGTGCAAAAGCGCCAACCAAGACGCGATTGATCAACGATGGGATCAAGTATGTGAACTTGGAGAGATGAGTTGTTGAGAAAGTACATGGAGCTCCATATTTGTGACTAGTACTACAATGTTAAGTTCACATTTTTGCACTAAACACCAGCATTGTCCTCCCGAAGCATCGGGATGACAAGTCCAGTGGCGGCGTTGGCATAACGTTGTAGTACTAACATAGAATAAAAGGAACTATCTTGACAATGTTAAGTTAAAACCGCGCCCTCTCAATTTGTCATGCTGTAAGCATCTTCCCAAGTGCTGGGCACAAAGCCGAAATGGAGTGTGATATTGCATCATGGGAAGATTCTTACAGAATGACAGTGCTGTTGTTTGTGCAAATACGAGAACTTAACGTTATGGATACGCTGCCAATTCCTCAGCGCGCTGATAGGCCGCGGCAATCACTTCGAGCGGCGTGTCTTCCTGAAACATATGTGAACCCGCAAAAATGAACCCGCCAGTGTTTTTGAGCACGGTAAATACCCGCTCCACTTCGGGGCGTATCTCTTCAGTGGTCATCACTGGCAGCGCGGTTATCGTGTCCAGTCCGCCCATGATGCAGAGCTTGCGCCCGAAAAACTCGCGCACTTGTTTGGGCGACATACCGGCGGATTCTTGCACGGGATGAAGCCCGGACACCTCAAGCTTGGCGATGCCTTCCAAAACTTTGGTCACGTCGCCGTCGCTGTGCAGCAACACCGGCACATGAAAATCATGTGCGCGGTCCACGATCAACTTCGTTGCCGGGTAAACCATGTCCCACCACATTCCCGGGCTGAAGAGCAGGTTGTTTTGCTGGCCCCAATCGTCCGAGAGCTCAATGACATCGACCCCCGCTCGTATGGCGTTCTCAACGCAATCCGCGGTCCAAGCCGCGAGTTTGAGAAACATACGCTTCGTTTTCTCGGGTTCCATCGCCATATTGAGCAGCGCCTGTTCCACACCGGGAATGCCGTCTTGCTCAAATAAAAATTGCGAAAGCTCAAATACGCCCCAGGCGTGACAGAACACGGCTTTGCTTTGTTCGTGATACCGCAGCGCTTGTTGCACGGTCAGGAAAAGATCATCGTCGCAGGGCGTCACGAGCAACGCCGGCGCTCGCGGGTCATCCGGCTCCTGCTCGAGGTATTGATCCAAATCCATGATCGCCGCATGGCCCGCGCGGCCGCCAAAAGGAAATCGAGGCAGAACTCCGGTAACGGCGTCGATGCCATGGTGCGCGTTGAACGCGTCAATGCTGCCGTAGCGTATCTCGATTTTTTGACGCACGCCGGGATTCCAACCCGCAAATACTGTGAGCGGGACACGATCCGGCTTTTCACCGGAGAAAACCGCAAGCACACGTTCGCGCGAGGTCATGGGTTTCTCCATGCTCACACCGGAGCAGCGAGCAAGGCGTGCACTCTTTCGACCGCGGTCACGGCATCTTTAGCATAGCCGTCCGCGCCGATATCGTCGGCAAAGCGCTGCGAAACCGAGGCGCCGCCGACGATGATCTTGACCTGCTCACGCCGCTGGGCTGCGGCAATCGCTGCGATGGTGTTTCTCATTTGCTGCATCGTGGTCGTCAGCATCGCGGACATGCCCAAAACCTGCGGCTGATGGTTCTCAATGGCTGCGATAAATTTTTCCGCCGGCGTGTTGATACCGAGATCGATGATCTCATAACCGGCGCCACGCAACATGATGCCAACGAGATTCTTGCCGATGTCATGCATGTCGCCCTTGACCGTGCCGAGCACAACGCGACCAACCGGCGCCACGCCACTATTGCGCAAATGCGGCTTGAGAATATCCATTGCTGCCTGCATCACACTGGCGGACTGTAAAACTTCGGGAAGATACATTTCACCGCAGCGCATTTTTTCACCCACCATCGACATGCCGGCAATCAAGCCTTCATTCAGAATAGTCTGCGGCGTGATGCCGTCATCGAGAAGTTTTTGGAGAAGATTATTGACGGCAGAAGTGCTGCCCTGTTGCAGCAAATCTGCAATCGTTCTCAATTCAGGTGAAGCATCCATGGTGAAGCTCCCAAAAAGATTGAATTCCCACAAGAATCTTTGAAAATCACATGACGTTTGGAGGAGCATAACGGCCATACGCCTTCGCCACTTCCACCAGCGCAAAGATATTCTCATCCGGCGTGTCGCGGCCGCATTGATCGCCGGTCGCGAGAATGAATCCGCCACCTGCAGCCGCGGCGTCGATGCAAGCTCGCGCCTCACTCACCACCTCCGCCACCGTGCCGTTGAGCATGGTTTCAAAGGTATTGACATTGCCCTTCAAACAAAACTTGTCTCCAAAACGCTTTTTCACTTCCCCCAGATCAACATCGCTGCCCGGCGGACGCTCCAGCGGCTCCATGACGTTGACGTCGGTTTCGTTATAATTGATTTCAACAAGGAGGCGCGAGCGGCCGCAAGTATGTTGATGGCAAATGATCCCAGCCTGCTTGCAGAGCGAGGAAATGCGCTGAATGACCGGCAAATCGTATTCCCGATAGATGGCGGGCGAGCTCAAGCTGAGCGAAGAAGAAGAGCCGTTGATCAAAATCTCATCGGGACGCTCGGGCAAAACACGGCGCATGGTATCATCAACATAGCCCAAGTAGAACTCATGCACCCGGCGCATCATGTCCGGCTGTTCATAAAAATCACGCAGGGCCTGCAATGACCCACCGTCGCGCACCCAGACCCAAAAGCCCATGAAAGTTTCACAGCCCAAACCATAGATCCCCAGCTCACCGATTTTCGTGCGATTTTTGCACGGGTCATCCAGTGGGCGTTGTTCCATGTACCAGCGCAGCTTGGGAAAATCCCGCGCAATGTCTTGGATCATGGCGCGCATATGCCAGGGCGGATCGGCGCGGGGAAAGCAAACAACTTCTTCGAGTCTGCCGAAGGGTGTTTCCAGCCACCGCTCGACCTGCAGTTCCTCCTCGGAAGACGCGAGCGCGCGTTCCTGCCACTTCGGATCTTCACGCATGGTCAAATTATCGTAGATATACCATCCATCAATACCAAAATATTTCATGGCGTGCAGATAGGCTTCGTCCAGCGGAGGGTCTTCGTGCAGATAAACTTGCCAGAACGGCTTGCCGAGCAGACGGCAAGGAATCATATTGGAAATATCCGGCATGACCGGCACATGATCAGGTGTTTGCCGCCGCATCGCGGTGAGAATGCGCTGGCGCGGGGTCAACCGTGCGATACTCTTTTCCATAACGTGCTCATATTGCTTTGAATAGCTTTCTTCCCAAATGCGCCACCGCTGCCGAAGACCAGCCATGCAGTGGTACCACGGGATAACGCTCGCGCGGGCAATCGAGATTGCCGGCCACGACATTATACTTTTCCCAGAGAGTGCCGGTTTTTTCAAACCAGTCGAGTTGCAACTGAACAAACTTGCGCGCCAAGCGTCGTGCAACTTCGACATAACCATACGCCTCCAACGCTTCAATTACCATGATTTGAAATGGAGGCCAGCCGTTCGGGTAATTGAATTGCAGCGAGCTGAACTCCGGGTGCGGGCTGGGATAAGGCTGATCGGTCTGCGACAAACCGTGAGCTTGCTCGAAACGGGTCAGATGCTTCACCAACTTTTCCGCTTGTGCTGCTGTGGCCACACCGGCCCACATCGTCCAATATGCGCCCAACGACCAAAAAGGCAATTGCTTTTGCTGTTCGTATTGATATTCGAAAAAGAAACCGTGTTCGTCATTCCAGCAATATTCACGAATCAATGCGGCGCGGCGCTCGGCTTCGGCTTGCCAGGCGCGGGACTCTTCGTGCCAGCCGATTTCACCCGCCATCCAGGCCAGCGTTTGGGCATGTAGCACCAACGCGCAATTGGTTTGCAGCGGAACACATTGGCGCACGTCGCCGGCGTAGATGGCCGTGAAGTCGTGCACTTCAGCCTCCGCTGCCAGCTCGGGGCGCAATCGCGTGGCGCTCAAACCGAATTGCTCGAGGCGATCGCTGCCAAGCGCAGGATCGGCGAGATCGCGATTCGTTGCCAATCCCATGGGCGTGCGATGATGCGCGGCGCACCAATACTCATGATATTCCCGTTTGAAAACCGGATACGCGCGTGCCAGCAAATCACGGTCACGATGATGCTCAAAATACAACTTCACGCTCAAAGCGTGCAGTGGCGTTTGCGAACGGCTCAAATAATAAACGCGATTTCCCGTGAGCAGAAAACCGTAGCGCTCGATCAAAAAAAGCTGATTGAGAATATGATTGTGAATGACCTCAAATCGCTCGTGCGCGGCCAAGCCAAGATTGATGAAGTAAGTGTCCCAGCAATACATCTCTGGAAATGCGGCACCACTGCCTCCAGGAGAGACAAAAGGAAATGGCAGATACAGCAGAGTCGGCACGTCTGCTTCTCCCTCCTGTTGCTCGCGCTGGCGATGCTCCTCATCCACGTACCAGATTTTATTCAGAACAGGATCGCGCAATTCTGGCTCGCGTGCACGCCGAAGGCCGGCATCCCACCAGGACTTGATCTGCTCGTCAAGTGTATGCCAGCGCAGTTCGAGTTGATCGAGATTCATGCTAGCGATTTTCTTTTTTTAGCGCAATTGTAGTCTCTTGGTTCGAGTCCAGCCGCATGGTATCCGGCAATGCGCTGCCATCCTTCATGACATAGCCGCGTTCCTCGAACGCGTGCAATACAAGCAGCAGATTGCTGAATTTTGATGCGCGTGGCGGTGAAATGAAAATCGACCCAGCGCGGCCATCTTCGGAAATCTGCACGCGCAAAGTGAGGCGGCCAAACTCCGTGGGCACATTATCAAGCTCGATTCTTGCATTTGGCATCAACCACTCCGCCGGCACACCGGCGAGCAACTCCATCTGAGATTCACGCTCCAACACCAGCATGCGTCTCAGAAAGACAATATAGAATGCGCTCGCACTGGCGTTCGAAGCATCGCCGGCAGTGCGGCTGCCGACGTCCTGGGGATGCTGCTCCTCCACCCAAGTATCCAACGGCGAGGCGTGATTGGCAAACGCATACAGCACCGCAACGGCTTGGTCGCGGTTGCCGCACCAAAGCTGTGCCATGCCACGCAAGGCATCAAAGAAAGGCCACACCCCATTCTTCAGCCAGCCCGTATTAACCGTGAGGCCTTGCTTCAAGCTGTCCTCGAGAACCGCAAGCGTGCCGGTGACGAGCTCATCCTTTGCCTCGAGAAAGCCGCCGCGAAACACGGCTTCCAGTGGCGCCCACTGGCCTCGCTGCGGTACCTCGGTTTTGGAAGTATCGGCCACGCGCATCGGCAGGTACCAATGGCCGTGCACATCTTGCCGTTTGTCGCGCTCGTACGCGCGTCGAAAAGAAGCCATGAATTCATCGAAGAACGATTGCCATTCTCGCGCCTCCGCGGCTTGTTCAAGCCACTTCGCGGCCTCAATCGCATGGTGTATCGCGATCAACGACCAATACACACTGCTGTATTCGGGATTGACGCCATGAATACCGCCATCGGTAAAGCTCGGCGGCATCAAACCATAGTAGGAAGCATTCTGATTAGTGAATGTTTGCCGGCGCGTGTTTTCGATCCAGGCAAGCCCGCGGTTGATATTCAGCCAATACTTGTTGAGCCATGCGGGGTCATTCGCCAGGCGGGCATAACGGCACATCAAGTAGACTAATAGAGGCGTCTCACGATACATGACATGTGGCGCCATCACTCGAATCTGGCCGTCCGTCTGTTGCAGCCGCAACACGTTTTCCAACACGATGCGCGCGCCTTCGAGATCTCCCAAAAACGCAGCCGCCTCGATGGTGTAAACGACATCATGCATCCACATCCCGCGATAGACGCTCGGTCCGGGTTGAAACTGCAAGCGGCCATCCACCGCTTCCCGTATCTGATACATGTTGCGAATGCTGGCTTCCAGCAAGCTTTGAATGCCGCTATCGGGAACATGAATTCGCTCTTGCGGCAAACGCGCTTCCTTTTCCCAAAATTTTGTCGCGCGCCGCACCTCAGCTTGGAGATCCGGCATGCGCTTGAGGCTGGTCGCTGGAGAACTGCCATGCAGCACGACGACTTCCACTTGGCGAGTACCCTCGGGGAATTCGAGCAGCCATTTTCCGTTATTGGCGTTTGCGGCAATGGCGCGCGGAGAGGATAGCAAGTAAGGCCATCCATTCCAATTGAGAATGCCAGTGCTTGCATCAAACTCAAAAGTGCGCGAGGATTGAATCGTAATGAGCGGCGTTGCGCTGTCGCCTTTGATCGTGGCGCGCAGGGCATCGATTCTCACCGTGGGCGCCTGTGTCTCGTTTTCTCGGCCGCAAGGGTAATACACTTCCGCTTGCGCTGAAAGCTCCCCGCGTAGAACCTGCTCGGCGGAGACGGCTGCGTTTTCTGGAAAAATCCAAAAGGCATTGAGAAAAACATTGGGGTCGGGACTCGCGAGCGCGGCATGCACTTCCACGGCGAGCTCACCATCGGCATTTTCGTCTCGAGCATCAAATAAAATTACCTGCGGCTGGTTCTTGCGTCCTACGGCCATCGGATCGACGATTTGAGGCACTCCGCCTTCTACGCGCAACTCGAGTATGCGCATGCCGGCTCTTGGCTTGTAAGATTCACAAATGCCAAGCGCAACGCGCTTCTTGCTCCCTGGTGCAACTTGCACGCGGTATTGAATCGGGCGATTCACACCCCAAGCGACGTCGCGAAACGCAGGATCGGCGAGGCCTTCAGGCGAGGCCCATCCCATCGCGCCGTTCAAGCCATTCAATCTTCTTACACGCAACGGTGCCCGGCCTGTATCTGTAGCGGACGGCTCCGGCACGAGCGCAAAAGTTTCTTGTCGTATTGCGACGTCATCGCCAGCCCATTCCGTCACAGCAATGGGAATGCGGGGATTTTCGAAATACTGTTTCCTCATCACCAGGGCTTTGTCTTTGAGGCCAAGCCCGATAGTGGTGAGCGGTTTAACGTAAGGACCGGGGCCGAAATCATTAGCCAGCTCCCCTTTTTCATTGATCAAACTCTTTTGCCAATCATCTGGGAAACAGATGGCGGCCAAGTAACTTGCGGGGCTGTAGCGGAAGTCCACCACGCGCTCCTGGCCGAAAACATTTGTGCCCAGAAAAAGGCTGGCAATCATCAGGACCGCAATAGGCTTTAGCATAGGCTGGCACAGAATTTTATCAGCACGCAATTACGCGCTCAGCCTGAATAATTCATAACCGCAGAGTCGCCGAGCACGCAGAGGTTGAAAAAGTTTGGATTACGCCGATCTTGTTAAGGAGTGTGGAAGATGCTGCTCCTAACCAAAGCTATTTGACAACTTGATGTTCTCCGCGAACTCGGCGTCTCGGCGGTTTAATTTTATGAATTAAACAGGTTAGCTTATCAAACTTAAGTTGCGTTCAAAGCTTCAGTATTTCGCAAATTTGAGTTGATACTTCTCTCCCCATTTGATAAGCAAAGTATCAGGCAAAATTTTTCCTCGGGATTCGCGATAACCCTGCTGCTTCAGCCCTGTCAGAAACAAAGTCAGTTCACCCTTCACATGCTGACTCTGGCGTGAAGAAAGATTGAGGGAGCCGGATTTCCCGTGCGGCAAAATCTCCAGCCGCAGCGAAAGTGATCCGAATTTAGTCAAGACTTCCTTCAATTCGATCTTTGCTCCCGGCTGGTACCAATCACGCGGAACACCGGCGAGCAGCTCGACTTGATTTTCCCTCTCATACATGAGAAGATGCAGAACGAGATTCACAAAATAAGCGCTGGCTTCGCCGTTGGAGATGTCACCACTGGTGCCTGTGCCTGCCTCGCGCGTGTGCTGTTCCTCCACCCACGTGCCAAAAGGATTGGCGTGGTTCGCGACGGCGTACATCATGTCGTGGGCCTTGTCATAATCGCGCCGCCAAATCCACGTCAATGCGTGCATATTGCTAAACCACGACCAAACGCCATTCTTCAGCCAGCCGGTGTCTACCACCAATCCTTCTTTGAGAGTTTGCTGCAACATGGCGAGGTTGCCGGTGACGAGCGTATCCACAAAAGCCTCGCTCGTCTGAAAAAATCTGCCATAACGCAAGGGCACCAAAAACCCCCACTGGCCGCGTTGCGGCGGTGTGGCCATGGAAGTGTCGGCCACCGTGATCGGCAAGTACAGATTTCCGAGAGGATCACGGCGAAGATCACGCCGGGCAGCGCGACGAAACGAAAACATGAACCCATCATGCAAGCGCTGCCATTGTTCTGCTTCTGCTTTTTGATCGAGCCATTGCGCGGCCGCGATCGCTTTTTCGAGAGCAGTGAGTGCGAAAAGCACGCTACTGTAATCCGAGATCATTTCGGCGATGCCACCATCGAGGAAACCGGCCGTCATCAAACCAAAATTCTTGGCAGTGGAATCAGCGAGGGTCTGTTCCCTGGTCTTTTGCAGCCAGCTCACCCCTCTTTCAATTTGTCCAAAGTGTCGCGCGAGCCAAGCCTTGTTGTTGGTCAATTCCGCATACCAGCCTGCCACGAAAATAAAAAGTGCAGTTTCGGAAAGCTGGGGATGAGGCTGCATCACACGAATTTGGCCATTCGCCTGTTGATAGGGAAGGGCGGTTTCGATAAAGCGCCGCACCGTGGCAGTATCGCCCAAAATCGCCAGCGGTTCGCCCATGAATAGAATATCATACAAAAACAAGCCGCGATACACACTGGGGCCAGGCTGAAATTGCGGCACGCCGTCAATGATATCGGCAATTTGATACATGTTGCGCAGATTGGCATCGAGCAAATATTGCAAACCGCTATCCGGCAGAACAATTTTCCCAAAAGGGATAGACGCAGCCGTCCTCCACCAATCTTTCGTGCGCCGGCGCGCGGAGAGCAAATCAGGAACGGCGCGAATGTGCTCGCGCTGTTTGCGCCCGTGCACTACGATCAACTCGGCATGCTGCGTTCCGGCGGGAAGCTCCAAAAGCCATTGTTTGTCTTTTCGAGTTGCAGCAACGGCCGCCGGGCGCGAAAGCAAGTAGGGAAGTCCATCGGCCGTGAGCATGCTTGTGGTTGAATCATAGGCAAGATCTCTTGGAGTGCTTACAGAGATAGTCGGAGTAGCAGTCTCTCCGCTGAAATCGGCGAGCAACGCGTCCAGGCGCGGCGCTGGCGCTTGCCATTCCATCTCGCGGCCACAGTCAAAATAAACTTCGGCCTGTGCGGAAAGCGCGCCGCGCAGAATCGCTTCGACAGAAACCTGTGCCTGTTCAGAAAAAATCCAAAACGCATTTAGATAGACATTGGGATCGGGGCTGCGCGGTGAGGCATGCACTTCAATCGCCAGCTCACCATCGTTATTTCCATCGTACCCGTCGAATAAAAAAACATAGGGGAAATTCTTTTGGTTGTCTTCCACCGGGTCAATCGTCCGCGGCGTTGCGCCTTCGACGTGCAGCTCCATCAAACGCGCGCCTTTGTTCTTTCCGCCTTCACAAATGCCCAAAGCGACTTGCTTCTTAGCGCCTCGGGCAACGCGCACGCGATATTGCAGCGGACGAATCGTGCCCCACGCCACATTGCGGAAAGCAGGATCGGCTGCGACAGTCGGAGCCGCCCAGGCAACAGCGCCGGCAATCCCATGCAAGCGGCGCACCGTGCCATCATCATAATCGCTGGCGGGCTGATAAGGTTGTTCCGGAACGAGAGCGAAAGCTTGTTGCCGCATGCGCAGATCACGATCGCCAAATTCAGTCACGGCAATGGGCACACGCGCATCTTCGAAATACTGCCGGGCAACAGGCAACAAAGTATCTTTCACACCAAAACTAATTTCCGTCATTGGCACGGAATACGGGCCACCCGGACCAAAATCATAGCCCAAACCGCCTCGCGTCGTGACCACCGTCTTCACCCAGTCATACGGCAGGCAGATGGCGGAGTAATGGCGTGCGGGTGAAAAACGGAAATCGACTTTTCGATCCTGGCCTCGTACCTACCCGAAGAAGAAAAGGGAGAAAATGAAAACAATGCTCCGTAAGATGCGCATGCAAGCGACTCCAATGGCATTCAACCTCAAACAAGCAGAGCAAGAACTTTTTGAAAATCTTATTCTCAAACATCTTCGCCGGCTCATTCAGAAGGAATCAGACTGTGTGAAAACTTGAGAATGCCGCACCCTGAGCTTGTCGAAGGGTGCTAAGTTCAAAAATCCGGCTTCGACAAGCTCAGCCAGCGTTGAAACCAAGCGTTTTCACACAGTCTGAATCCTGTGGCGCATGAGCACGGGGCGCAATGCCACCAATCCCGACGCTTCGGGATTTCAGAATGACATGCAGAGGAGGTGGTAATCTAACGATAGTTATAATGCTCGAGCAATTCCACTGCGCCAGGTTCATGCAATAGTGCATTAACAGCCTGCTCAAATTTGGATTCTTGCCAGCGGCCGATCGCGCGGTCGTTCATGGTTTGCGCCGGATTGAACCAGGCAATGCTCTCCTGCACGCGCGCCGAATTTGGATACTGCAGAAATGCCGGAGTAAAATCTTCCTCGATAAACTCACAGACGCGGCGCATGATCGCTTCGTAATTTCGCACTAATTCTTCATACCGAATAGTGCATACTTGCGGATGATTTTCCAAACGCCGGCCAGCAGCCACATCCATGACCCAGCGATGCGGCGTGATCCAATAGCGCGAGGCCTCGCGAGGATGCACGGAAGTGACGACGTCGCGGCCATCGCGCACGATATGGATCAATCGCACTCGTTCTCCGAAATGATGAAGAATGCGCTCAAAGTAAATGACATTGCGCGGCGTCTTTTCACACCAGCGTGCGCAGCTTTCCGGAATCTCATGCGCAAGCAAGTATTCGTAGATTTTTTCAAATTTGAAAGGTACCTCGAGATTCGGATTCCTATTATACAAACCGTCGGCACCGTAACCGTCCGGGCACAGCGCGGTGGTTTCGATATCGATCGCAAATATTTTGGGATGACAGGAAAGAATCGAAAGCAGCAACGTCGTGCCCGAGCGGCCGCAGCCACCGATCATGATCGGCCGCTGGCCAAGCTGCAGGATGCGTTGCGCGCGCGGCCAGGACGTTTTTTTGAAAAGCTCGACGTTTGCTTGCCAATGCGCTTGCTGGCGTGCCAAGGCGTTGCGGAATTTTTTCATACCGTTTCGTTTTCGCCGCTGCATCGCTATTCCGCCCACGGATCAAAGAGAATTTTGATGGCCTTCAGGTCACGCAGCATGGCCACGCCTTCGGCATAAGATCGCAACGGCATTCTGTGGCTGACCAGCGCTGCGAGCTGAAGTTTGTTTTTCAAAATAAGTTACAAAGCGCGATCGGCGGCAGCGCGATTATGAGCGCCGTAGCCCAATAGTGAAAAGCCGCCGTACCAATGCGCTCGCCGCGCAAGAATGAGCCTTCGGTGCCATTGCTAATCCACGAATGCGTGAGGCGCACAACGACATCTTCCGGGCCGGGATCAGGACAATGGATTTCCATGAATTCAACTTGGCGAGGCGCAGTGAACACGACGGCCTGGGCTTTCATGAAAAAATATCCAAGTTAATGGGCATAGTTTTTGAAGAAAAATCGCACTTCGCCCAATTCCAAATTGAGAAGATGGTTGCATTGCGTTTCGCCACTTTCAAGACACGTCATCAGCTTGGGCAAGGTTAGTG
Organism: bacterium; assembly: GCA_044869275.1. Lineage (GTDB taxonomy): Bacteria > Zhuqueibacterota > Zhuqueibacteria > Zhuqueibacterales > Zhuqueibacteraceae > JBIOXB01. The sequence continues at coordinate 7,703 of JBIOXB010000178.1, read as the reverse complement.
TGCGTTCGCCCTCGGTAGTCGCAACCATCATCGCAGCATCTTCCGCAGCAATGACAATATCCGGTTGGGTGCTCCATAATGCCGCACCTGAGCGCTGCGCAAGCTCGCGCAAAATCTCCACCGGCAAGGGCGCTGAGCCGGCATAAACGGAATTCCATCCTTGATATGGCTTGGAGGCAAACGCGACTTCCTCGCAATCGTGCCAGTAGCCCAGCGCTGTTGCTTCCTCATCGCAAACGGCAAAGCGCGGATATTCGTGCTGTTTCACACCGAAGAGCAAACCAGCTTTTTTGTCTTTCCATTCACTGCGGATCAGCATCGGTCCGGGTGAGCTGGTGAAACGAAAGCGAAAACCCGTCAAGCGCTCCATGCGAGACAAATCCAGCTTATCCGGCGCGATGAAACCTGGGGCATAGTACCATACCACCGTGGCGTTGCTGTTCTTGAGTAAAGCATGCAAGCTCTCGATTTCTCCGTTGGTGAGGTAAAACAAATTCGTCATGAGCAACAGGCGGTACTTCTGTGCATCTTCGTGCCCCAAATCAAAACGATACAAGAAATCCACGGGCGCGCCGAGGCGATGCAAAGCACGCGCCTGTGAATCCATGAACCAGCGCGTGAAGTAATCCAGGCAATGGCCGCCTTTGGAATACGGGGCTTCGGCGCGCCAATGGCGCGTGGCGAACAGGCTTTTGGCGTCATAAACAGCGGCGATTTGTGCGCGCGAGCGCATGTCCCAATGCTTGCGCTGCTCGCTCAACTTCGTGAAGCGCGCGACTTCGGCAATGATCTTTTCATCCGCATACCAGCTTTTGCGCGTGCGCAACACCGGGCCGAAATCAAACAACCAGCCGCCATTTCCGCCTACCAGCATGCGGCCGAGATCGCGCTGCAAAATGCGGCGCGTGCCCTCAAGCGTCGTCGAACCCACGCCGCCGACCATGCACAATTCTCTCTCGACCTGTGTGCCGCCGCTGCCGTCAGGATGGATTGGCGGCGGTTCGAGAAAGGTGTTGGGATCGATCTCCGCAAAATACAGCTTGCCGTGCCGCTTTAGAGATTCCAACAGCACACGATAGCCGGCGTCGCCGCCCACACCACGCGTACGGCCCAGATAGTTGTCAGCTTCGTCGTAGATTTCGTGCTCCCACCATTGGCGGCCTTCTTGATTCGTGGCTTGATAGGAGTACGGGCTCGCGAGAAAATCAATATCCGGGCTGTGCAGGATTTTTTCCGGAGCGAGATGTCCGCCCTCTTGTATCCACACATTTTCGAGCTGATAACCATAGAACACGCCGCAGAGGACTCTGCTCTTGGTTTCTTCTTTGGCAACGCGTGCGAAATGCAGCAACACCTCGGCGTTGAATTCATGAAAGCGGCGGTAATAGTCAATCACCGGCTGCTCGCGCTCAGGATTGCGCAATAAACCAAAGGTCGTACTCACACGCATTTCCAAATCGGGAACGTATCCCAACTTCTGCTGCATCGGCAAGCTCAAATCCGGCACGAATTCGGAGATGAAATAGTGCCATTCCCCGTAAATGCCGCAGCCAATTTGATAGCCGAAAATGCGGCTGCGCAGCGGCGAGTTTTCGACATGCCGTAAAAAAGCGCGGAACAACTCTTCCATGTCTGCGCGCCAAACCTCCGAGGCCAGCGAGGGCTCGCGCAGTTGAATGCCCCACAGCCATCCACCCTCCTCACTGCGAATCGCCGGGCGATATTGCCGCTGATCCTCCGGCTGCAAGGGCAGCGCGCAAACAATCAATTCGCTTTCGTGTTGGGCTTTCCACCATTCCGGCACATCGAGCAGAATACGAGGCAGAAAAAAAGCCTTGGGATTCTGCGCAAGCAAGCGCTCGAATAGCGCGTCGTATTCCGCCCAATCATAAACCTCCGGCGCCGGCCAGGCCGCATTCAGCCCCAAAATCGGATGCAACAAATTGACGCCGGCCTGTGTGAAAAATGGTGTGCTGTGTTCCAGTCCCCAGCTCCATGCCAACAGCGGATAGACTTCTTCGTCATTTAAGATTAAACGTGGAGTCCCGTGTCTGACTTTGACTTCTGCGCGCACAGGCGGTTCGCTGCGCGAATTATCGAGGACGGAGTGGGTTGGCATAATTGCACTCATACTTCAGCCGTGCTTTCAACAAATCCTTCATATGACAGTTCACTTCCCAAAGATCGGCAATCGGCTGCCGTGAGTACGGCATCGTCACCATATAATCCGGCGGCCCAAACTCTGGGCAGATCGTTATGACCTTTGTGCAGATCTGCTGGTGATAATCCACGATCTTTTGCCACCATTGCACATGGATATCGACTGCGCCCTGCCACTCCGGCGCGCGAGGATCGGTAATTTGCGGGCCTTCCGGAAAACCAACGCGTGCGTGAATGTGATAGCTGCAAGCAATGGCGCGCTGCATTGCTTCGTCTTGATCCTGCAAGTACGTCTCGTGCACGCAGCACCAATGCGAGAAATCCGCCGTGAGTTTCAGCTCGGGCATCTTGTCCAAAAGCGCCATGGTCGCCAGCGTGGAAAAAGTCATGCGCCCGCGATGGATTTCGTGCGTGATGGTGAAGCCGAGCTCCTGCTCGAGCGCCGCGGCTTTCCGGCAAATCGAAATATTTTCGGCCGTGGTGAAGTAATCTTTGCCGGTGTGTGAATTAACCAGCGCAGGATGCAGCTCGGCATTGCGGCGATACTGCGTTTCAAAACTCTGTGCGTGTTCTTCGGGGGAAGCGCCCTCAGTCCATTGCTGCGCGATGAAGAGCAAATCCAACTCACGCAGAAGTGCGTGCAGTTCTTTGCGTTGCTCCGGATCAGCTGGCGCACCCATTTCCACGCCATCAAAGCCGCCGTCCTTGATCCGCCGCAGATTTGCCGCAAGCGTGGGTTGGTCCATGCCCCACATACTGCGGACGAATTTAATTTGCATGTGCACTCATCCCTGGGTTTACCGCGGGAACCTTTCTTCTCTTTTTGGCAATTGCGGAAAGGCCGCGTGCGGCTCGGCTTGATACCAATAAGCCACAGATGAAATATCGTCCGTCAGCGGCTGATATTGCCGCGTCGGCCACCAGCCCAGCGCTTGCACGGTCACGCATAAATCTTCGGCAAAGCGGACGGGATCGGGCACATGCCAGCGATACATCGCATGTTTGGGAATCTCGGTGGCTTCTTTGCGCCACAGAGGATAGCCCAAAAAGGGCGTGGAATAGGTCTCGCCAAAGCACCATGCGCCGCCGAAATAGTCTTCCGTACCGGTGCCGCAAATGGTGGGATACTCCTTGTCGCTATCGATATAAAATTTCACTTCGCCTTCACCCCACCAGCCGTTGGAAAGCTGTGCCCACGCAAGAAAAGTGCCGGCGTAATGGCCGCGGCCGCGCACGTTGTCCAAGATAACATGCTCGGGATGATCACGCCGCGTCATGCTGCGCCGCCATTGTGCATGAAAATAGCCGGTATTTTCGGGAACTTCATCCAAGGCATAAGTGATTTGATAAAAGAAAAGCGGCAGTTCTTCCTCGCGTTGATTTTCAACCGTGATGCGCGCGTGCCGGCGAAAAGGCATGGGCCAGTAACAATTGCACCCACCCGTAGGATTCACTGCCACAACTAGAGAATTCACGTTGTAGCTCAAACCATGTCCCAGCGCAAAGAAATCGCCGAGTGGAACTTCAACGGAAGGCTCAGCTTCTTTGTCCCAATGGAAACGCAGGATGCAATCGCGATAGGCCTTGACATCCGTGGTGATCCAAATGTGCTGAATCACGCCCGGGCCGGTGATCTCTGCCAGTGTCGTGATTTGTTGCGCGGGCAAGGCAATGCACGGCCGCACCTTCCAACCTTTGCCGAGCGCGAAGGCGGCATTTTTTGGATCCTCGGGAACTGCTCGTGCGCCGCCGGATTTTTCGCCAGTGGGATTCTCGGCGGAAATAGAGCGCGTGCGAGCAGGGGTAATGAGAGGCAAACTTGAGAAGTTCGTGAAGTCAGTCATGAGCACAACATCGCTTTCACTCAAACTCAGCAGGAGTTATTTTGCCACTCTATTCTGTTGTCATCCTGGAAGGATCTTTTTCAGTATTCAGCACAGTGCTGTGCTGAATGCTGAAAAAAATTCCTACGGAATGACAACGCTGGCGGAAGATCACCATAGGCAACAATTGCATTATGCTCTTTCTACCACGCTCTTTGCTCTTTGCTCGCGTGCGGTTTGCTTGACTTCGTTCCACGGAAAGCGCCGCGGCGTCGTTCGTTTTTTCTGATCGGCACCAAATCCGAGGATATAGGCGCGCCTTGAAACTGAGGAACGATTGGGCGGCGTATAATGCAACGTGCGCGAGGTGTGCACGGTTGCTCCGCCGGGCGGCAGCGGACAAGCAACGGCTTGGGATAGATCAACCCAGCTCATGTCAACTTCCAAGCCGTGAATGCGCGGGTCGTTGTTAATGGAGTGATGCGGCAATACTTCCAGGCGGTGGCTGCCGGGAATGAAATACATGCAGCCGTTTTCCGGCGTGGCTTCTTGCAGCGGCATCCAGAAGCTGCCTTCGTTATAATTCAACTCGGGATTCCAGTAGGCCTCGTCCTGGTGCCAGGGTGTTGCTGCACCATAACCTGCCGGTTTGAATATGGCGTGCTCGCCCTTGTAAGATGAAGTTGGGCCAAAAAGCTGTTGCGCAATCGCCAGAGCATTGGCGCGATAAAGCGTATGCGCCAGCTCCGGTGCGTATTTCACCGGCATGAGAATTTGCGGCAACGCGGCGGTTGCACCCTCCTCATCGGCACCGGCCAGATCAAATTGATTGCCCTCCTCCCGGCCTGCTTGCTTGGCAAACAATTCGTCATAAATTTCGCGAATGCGCGCGACTTCTTCCGGCGTGGTGATGGCGGGAATGACCAGATAGCCTTCACGATGAAAGAAGTCGATTTGCGTTGGCGTCAATTTGATTGTGGGGTTGGGCATTTCATTTTTCCAGAATAATAATGTTGGGATGATTCGGCGCGTGGGGGCAAGCAAGTAGGGGCGACCCGGCGGGTCGCCCCTACAGACTTATTTCGTCACTTCCCCTTCCCAATAACGCAATTTTCCTACCCCGGGTTGGTCCGGGCTGCCATCAAAATTCAATCCGAATTCCGCCGGCGCTTGTTCGTGCAAGACGCGATCTTTGTAGAGAATTTTCACGCCGCCGGTGAAAGCAAAGTGGATTTTTTTCTGCTCTTCCACGACGAACAGATGATAGGCATCGGTCTCGTAATCACCATACCCCGTTTTGCCGGAATCATAAGTATATTTAGGCCGCCGCCAATCGCGAATCAGTTCGGCTTGCAGGTCCAGCTTCGCGGCGATCACATATTTTTTTTGCGGCGTGTTGATCGCAATGCCAACGGCTGTGGGATAACTCGAGACCTGCAACATTTCAATTTGCCGACGATACTTTTCAGGATCGTCGTTCTGGCCATGTGGGATCAAAACCGTAACGAAAACCTGCAAGTCTCCGGGGAAACCGTGCCGGCCAATGAGTTGATAAATGACTTTCTCCTGCTGCCAGTATCGCATTTGCGTTTCCACCCCTTCTTCCAGGTGTGCGCGCTCGGGGAAATAAATCAGCAACCGCTCGCTGCCGCCCACGGGCAGGGATTGCAGTGAATCATAGGTCGTATCATACCAACCTTCTCCCTGCGCCAAGACTTTTCTTGTGTGCCAAAGATTGGCCAGCGTCAGATAGGTATCTTTTTTGAAGCGAATGACGTCGAAAACGACGAACCAATCCAGCTCTTTGACATAGTTGATGATGCGATCCGCCTCGTAGCCGAGATGATCATCAACTAAACGCGTGCGCGAGAGATCAAAATGCTGGAGCGGAAGAAAGTCGATCTTTTGCGTGCGCACCGGCCGGTACGCGCCGGAGTTGCGGAAGAAATCGAGCAGGCTTTGTCCGGGAACCGCGGCGCGCTCCGGCGAGGCAAAGCGATACTGTCCCTGCTTTTGTCCCAGCGCAATTTTGCCGTCCCGCGCCACGATGCGGTTGTGGAAATAATCCGCGCGATACGCGCCAAACGGCCCGCTGGGCATGAAATCGCGATAACCGCCGTCGTGCAGCAGCATGGTATTGTTCTTCATCAGCAACACGACGCTGTTCTCATCGGAATTGCCGTGGTGCATTTTTTCTTCTTCCACGGGAATGGTGTTGCGCAAATACTCCCGGAAGAGCCAGCCGCCGTCGCCTTCGTCACGATAGTTCAACAGCAAATACGTGCTGTTTTGCTGCCAGCCATTGCGCAAGACGATCTTTTTGCCGACTATGTCTTCGAGCACTTCCTGGCTGCCGGAAGCCGGCGCAACGGCCTCGAGAGAAAAATCAGCCCAGCGATAGGCATCTGAGAGCGCCAGCGCGTTGAACACGCCTGTGCGCTCCGGCAGAGGATCAAGATACTTATGGAAATATTGCGACGCGGCCCAGCGCAAATGCGGATCTTTGTACGTTGCCGCACCCTTCTCAAAAAACGGAATCATGCGTTCCCAGCCGCCGCCCCAGTTCGCGTCGCCGAAATCCGGCACAATGCCGGCCGGACTCATGAGGCCGAGAAAGTATTGGAAGTAATAATTCATCACCGGCGTGCGATACAGGCTTTCGTCCTCGCGCACGTCGCTGGCGTAGGCGAGCAAAGAATAGAGCCAAACCGCATGATAGCCGGTGGCATCTTCGATTTCCCATTGCCCCCAATTATCATTGGCGATCGCATTGCCCATCGTCAGCCATTTGCCCCGATGCGGATGGTCCGGCAAGGCTTTGGCAGCAAAGAGCAAACCTTCGGCGCGCAGTATGGCGCGGTTCATCGCGCCCCATTCCTGAAAGGTCACAAAAAAATCCGCACTTTCCGCGATGTTCTCCTCAATAATCTGGCGCTCGCGCGGACTGAGCAACACGTGCTTTTTGAGAATGGCGTAGGCGTGAATGTACTTGCTGAAGGTAAAAATATTGGGAAGCGCGGGTAGGCCTTGTGCATACTGCGCTTGTGTTTTGTGAAAATCCGGCGGGTAAGCTTTTTTGTGCTCGGCATAATGCAGCAGCACGGCCCGGGCGCGGTCCAAATACTTCACCTCGCGGTTTATTTCGAAAAGATTGGCAGAAAGCGCGGCAAGATAAATCTCATTTCCCGGCGGGAGATAACCGAAAACATTATTGACATCGATATTCTTGCGCCAGCGTTCGCGTTCTTCTTCCAAATTCTGCCAGCCTTCCTCTGCGGCCGGCACTATGTAGGCAAGATATTCTTCTTCGGAGACAGCTCTAGTTTGTGATGATGCACTTGACAATAGATCCAGGAACAAGAAACTCAGCGCAAGTTTTTTCATGATGTCATCTCAAATGGCACGTGAATTTCGCTCCGTGATCAATGCTAGCTCTGCTACAGTCATATTTGCTTTAAGCGGTTAGCTCATCAAGCCTGCCCCACAACGTTAAGTTCACGTTCTTGCGCAAAAGAACCAACGCTGTCATTCTGTAAGAATTGTCATGCCACTTTTGGCATCCGATCATAATGAAAATGGGCTCGAGGCTGAGTTGAGATGTGAGCGAAATTCGTGTTGACATTTTGTGCTCGCCATTCTTTTATTCAGCCATCATCCTTAGGCAGAATGCAGAGATCGTGTCAAGAATGGCGTTAGCCAAACCCGCGTAAGAATTTGATA
>JBIOXB010000177.1:0-60597 GCA_044869275.1 bacterium | reverse complement strand
ATCGATGCCCAGCGCAGGCCGGGTCCAGCCGCCGCCGCGATTGACCGCAAACAATTGCCAGGTGCCGCCGGTCGAGCGCTTATAAAGGCCGTTGTCGACAATGGTGTTGCCGCCGCCGTCCGTTTTGGTGATCAGATAAACCGTACCGTCGTTGGCAACCGCCATGTTGATATGGTCGTCTGATTGGGTTCCACTGTAAAGTGGCAGCTGCGAGCTTTCATCAGTCCATGTGGATTGGCTGGCGCCATCCTGGTGCCACAGAAATCCCACGATCGAATTCGCCGTGGAATTTTCCGAATAGCACACGCCCATATAATCGCCGCCTGCCGAAAAGGCATGGCAGTCGGTGAGGGCCTTATTGCTCAGTCCGCTTTTGAGGGTAATGACACTGGACCAAGTCTGGCCTTCATTGGAGGAGACGATTCCTTCGAGCTGGCTGCTCGGCACGCGAAAGCCCCAAAGCTCGCCATTCTTTGCGCGCGAGAAACTTACGGAATATTCGCCGGAATGCGTAAAATTTGGCACATTCACCGGATAACCCGCATCCATGCTCCAGGCGCCCGCACTGTAGCTCAAGCGCAGAAACCTCGATTGCGAACTGTGTGAGACAAAGATGTAAAGCTTGTTGTTCGCATTATCGACGAAACAATCCGGGCGTGAGGCTCTGGTATCGGCGACCTGCAATTGTTCGATCCAGTTCGCACCGTCGAACTTCCAGAGCTTCCAGGTATTGTCGCTCTGCTTGACCGCGGTGAGCCACCATTTGCTGTCATGATAGAACACGCGGCTTTGATGCGGCTTGTCAAAATCGGCGCCAGTTCCCGCAATGGGCGAAGCGTCGCCGGGGGGCGGTACGCCGCCACTGCCTTGAATCAAGTAAACGTTCGAAACCACCTCGGTGGCTTCTACGCTCGTGGCGACGATGAGCGTATAATAGCCGCCGCTGGCGGGATTGGTGAGTGCAGCAGCGGGAAGATTGACAGTCACCGCTGCGTTATTGCCGAGAATCAATGCCGCCGGCACCGTAAGGATCACCGTATTGCTGGCGCTACTGCCGGTCGCGATCGCATTTACGCCGTTAATTTGCGCGCCGCTGATGCTGCCGTTGCTCACCACGGTGGAATTGTTGAGCGTGATCGTGATCGTGCTGCTGCCCGCAATCAACCGCCCACGCGCGCCCAGACTGAAGGCCATGCTATAAGCGGAGGCGCTGCTCGCGGTGTTGGGATTGGGCGTGACCTGCGCGGCGGTGACCGTGGTCATGGCAGCGTTGATCGCATAAACTGGCGAGGCCACAGGCGTGGGCTCAACACTGCTCCAGGCTTGCGCAGAGTAATTGCCTGACTGGGAGGGGTTCAACAATCCTGCGCCGGGGTTGAACACCAGGTTAACATTCAGACCGCCCACCAGACTGGCGGGTACGGTGATGCTCACTTCACGCGTGCTGCTGCTGGAAACCACGGCGCTCGCGGCAACGCCGTTGAGGGTGACCTGGTTCGTCGCAATGCTGTTGGGAACTAAAGTGTTGGCGGGAAACTTTATCGTGATGGTGCCGCTGCCGGCACTCAGGCCGCCGCTGCTGCCCAACGTCAATGGAATCGTGTAGCTGGTGTTGGCATTGGCTTCGTAGCTGGCCAGGGAAAGCGCTCCCACAGTGAAGGGCAGTGGGGGTGAAATGGTGTAAGCGTTTGAGGTCACCGGCGTGCCCTCGACGCTGGTCGCAACCATCAAGGTGTAATTGCCCGCGATGGCAGGATTGCTGATTGCGGCGGCGGGCAAGAGAATCGTGACGGCAGCGCCGTTGCCCAGCGGCAATGCTGCCGGCACCGTGAGCGTGACCGTCTTGCTGGCGCTACTGCCGGTCGCTGCAGCATTCACGCCGTTGATTTGCGCACCGCTGATGCTGCCATTGCTCACCACGGTTGAATTGTTGAACATAATCGTGATCGTGCTGCTGCCAGCGATCAATCTGCCATGCGCGCCGAGATTGAATGCAATGGTGTAGGAAGCAGCCGCACCTACGACCATGGGGTTGGGAGTCACGTTCGCCGCTGTCACGCTCGTCGTTGCCGCATTGATCGCGTATGCCGCTGAATTGGCGTGCGCAGGCTCGACGCTGCTCCAGGCCTGCAACGTATAGTTGCCGGCAGCGGAAGGATTCAACAGGCCGGCCGCGGCGTTAAGGACCAGGCTGACATTGGCGCCGCCTGCCAGGTTACTGGGCACGGTCACGGTTATTTCGCGTGTGCTGCTGTTGGAAACCACGGCTCCGGCCGCCACGCCGTTCACGGTGACTTTATTCGAGGCAATGCTGACCGGGACGAAAGTGTTGTTGGGAAATTGCATGGCAATGGTGCCGCTGCCCGCGCTCAACGCGCCGCTGCTGCCCAGCGTCAAGGGTATCGTGTAGCTCGCGTTGGTATTGGCTTCGTGGGTGGACAGCAAGACGGTTCCGATGGTCAAAGAAGTGCCCAATGAAATGCCATATGGACTGGAAGTTGTTGCCGTCGTCTCAACGCTCGTGGCGACTGTGATCGTATAGTTTCCCGCGCCGGCGGGATTGATGAGGGCAGAGGAGGGAAGGCTGATCGTCACTGCCGCGCCATTGGCAAGATTCAAGGAAGCTGGCACTGCCAGGACCACCGTTTTCGCCGCACTGTTGCCGGTCGCGATCGCATTGATGCCATTGATTTGCGCGCCGCTGATGCTGCCGTTGCTCACCGTCGTCGCGTTATTGAAGGTGATAGTGATCGTGCTGCTGCCCGCTATTAGCCGGCCATGCGCGCCGAGATTGAAGACGATAGTGTAGGCCGCCGCCGCATTCGGCAAAACCGGATTGGGTGTCACCGTGGCTGCCGACACGCTGGTAGTGGCCGGGGTAATGGCATAGTTCGGCGAAGCAACGTGTGCGGGTTCGGCGCTCGTCCACACCGACAGCGTTTTGTTGCCGGCAGCAGAGGGATTCAACAAACCCGCGCCAATAGCGAAAGCGATTGTAATGTTCCCGCTGTTCGCCAGATTCACCGGTGTGGTGATCGTCACCTCTCGCGTCGCGCCATTGGCAATGACGGTCGTGGCCGCCGTGCCATTGACGGTGACGGCACTGGCGCTGATGCTGTTGGGAACGAAAGTGTTGTCGGGAAACTGGATCGCAATCGTGCCGGTCCCTGCAGCCAAAGCGCCAGCGCTGCCCAGCGTAATCGGGAGCGTATAGGCGGCGATGGCATTCGCCTCGTTCGGCGAAACCGTGATGTTGCCGACGATGAGAGGGGTGGGACCGCCACTGAATGGAATGCGATTGTACCAGACGAGTTCGTCATCTTGGTTGCCAACACAAACCATGAGCTCGGTAGCTGATCCTAAGTTGCGCGGCGAAGGTACACTCAAATCCGTAAAATCATTCGAAGCAGTGCCATTGCTGAACAGGGTCGTTTGGGTGGCAGTCGCTAAATTTGCTTCTTGGCCGAGGGTGCAGCTTTTGTATTCGCCTTGTCCGTTGGCAGTGTTGATACCGAGCACGAATAAAACACTGTGGCCGTTATCCACGGCCACGGCAGGATTGGTCCAGTCCGCCGCAGTGTTGACGGTAAAACGCTGCCACGTTCCGGCAGGGCTGCGCTTGTACAGAGTGTTGCGCGGAACGGAGCCGGTGGCATTGGCATTCTGCGTCAGCACATAAACGTTGTTGCCATTATCAGAAGTCGCGCAGATTTCGTTGGTCGCGCGCTCGTCCGCGCTAAAAGTCAATGAACTCGTTTCGTCCGTCCAAACGTTGTCCGCGTCGCTGTCGCGATGCACCAGAAAGCCAAAACGGCTGCCGTCATCATCCGTTTCTGCATACGCCACACCCACGCAATTCTGTGCAGACGCATTGGTGAAAACAACTCCGTCTGCGGTGCCGGTGCTGGTGGTCAAGTCGGTTTTCACCGTCGTGATGCTCGTCCAGGTGCTGCCGTTGTTTGAGGATTTTTTGGCTTCAAGCGTGTTGTTGGTCATGCGAAAGATCCAGAGATTGCCGTTTTTCGCTTGCACCAGACTGATGGGATCCCCAGTGCCGCCATCGAGAAAATCAGACAGGCTCACAGGAAAACCGGAATCCAAAACCCAGGTGCCGCCGCTGTACGAATAGCGATTGATCTCGGATTTGGAGCTGCTGGAGAGGAAAACGTAAAGGCGATTGTTGGCTGCTTCGAGCAATGCATCCGGCCTTCGCGAAGAAGAAGTATGCACCAGAACCATGGCATTCCAGGTGCCCGCGTTCGCGTCAAATTGCCAAATGTACCAATCGGACGCGCCGCTCAAAAGCGCGATCGCCCACCATTTGCCGTCGTGATAAAACACTTTGTTCTGGTTGGATTTGCTGAAATTCGATTCACTGTTGGCTGAGAGCGCTGCGCCCACCGTTTGAGCGTGTGCCCCAGGAATCCAGGCGCATAAAATGGCAGCCCAAACACACAAATGGAGGGCCATCGCGCAAAATCTCGTGGACCTGGCCGGCTGTGGGTGATGGTGCTGTAAGGAGCGCAGATGCGATGCGGTACTTGAGCTGATTTCCGCGGTGAAACCAGGAACACTGTCTGCCAAAATACGAGATTTTGTCACGTGACAATCCTTTCAAATATCTGAGTGCCTCGTCCGTGCCGTCTAATGTTTCAGTGGAGCGGCCATCATTCACGCTTGTTTGAATTTCAGAAGATGAACGAGGTGGAATGATTCGTCCGTGAACGTTTTAAAATGCTCAGGTGGGAAAAGAGCCTTGCCGGAGGCATACCTGCCCGGCAAATACAAAAAAAAAAACCACACTGAAATTATACTGTTACAATTGCTGGTTTGCAGAACGTAAAGAAAATTTTTGCCTACTAATGATTATCAAGACAAAAAGCTAAGAATGGTAGCGTCCCCGCACACCAGTGCAAAGACTTTCTTCGACTTGACTTTCCTAAAAAGGTTTCGCATTTTTGTGTCTGCTGTCGCCCGTTATGCAACGAAACGGTTGTACAATAGTCCTGACATAGATAAAATCTGTGCACTCGGAATGAGCTGTCTATTCCCAAGGCATGAGGTCAAGCGAAGGGAGTCTGGAAAAATGTATCGCAGAATTGTATTCGCTCTGTTCCTGTTCATGTGTGACCGCTTTGACTATGCCTTTGCTTCTGACTGGCCGAACTGGCGCGGTCCGCGGCAAAATGGCGTATCAACTGAAACCGGTTTGGTTTCGACCTGGTCGGTGAACGGTGAAAACTTAATTTGGAAAGCGGATTTTGTCGGCCGTTCCACGCCTGTGGTCATGAACGGGCGCGTGTATGTCATCGGCCGCGCGGGCGAAGGGTTGTCCCGGCAGGAAGTGGTCGCTTGTTTTGCTGCCGAGAGCGGTAAGCAATTATGGGAGCATCGCTTCAACGTATTTCTCACCACGGTGCCGTTCAATCGCGTGGGCTGGAGTTGTCTGGCCGGCGATCCGGAAACGGGGAACGTATATGCTTACGGCGTGGGCGGGATGTTTTATGCGTACAATAGCGACGGCAAAGCCCTGTGGTCACGCTCACTGACCGAAGAGTTCGGCCGTTTCTCCGGTTACGGCGGCCGCACGCAGACGCCGGTGGTTGACGAGAATCTCGTTATCATCAGCTATCTGAACACCGGCTGGGGCAATCAAACTGCGATGGGACATCGCTTCTTTGCCTTTGACAAGCGCACCGGCGATTTGGTGTGGGAATCCGAGCCGGGCAGCAGGCCGTTTGACACCAACTATTCCACGCCGGTGGTCGCCGTGATCAATGGCCAGCGCCTGCTCATTGGCGGCGGCGGCGACGGGGCCGTGCTGGCCATGAAAGCGCGCACCGGAGAGAAGGTGTGGGAATTCAAATTGTCCAAAGCGGCGATCAATTCCTCCGTAGTGGTCGAGGGTAATCGCGTGTATGCCATGCACAGTGAAGAGAATCTCGACAACACGGCAATGGGCCGCGTAGTGTGCATCGATGGCACGGGCACGGGCGACGTTACCAAAACGCATGAGGTGTGGCGCCTCGACAACTGCGAAGTGGGTTATCCTTCGCCCATGATCCACGATGGCCGCCTGTACATCATCGACAATTCCGGCAATTTGATTTGCATTGACGCCAACGACGGCAAACGTTGCTGGCAGTACAATCTCGGCACTGTAGGAAAAGGCTCGCCGGTATGGGCGGACGGCAAAATCTACGCGACCGAAGTGAATGGGTGGTTTCACATTCTCAAGCCTGAAGCGGAAAAATGTGAATCTCTGGATGCGGAAAAAATCACGGTGAAAGACGGCCGCTATGCGGAAATGTACGGCTCGCCGGCGATCGCTTATCAGCGCGTTTATTTCACTTCGGAAAGCGGAATCTATTGCCTCGGCGACAAAAGTGTTCCGTTCAAAATGACGCCGCCGATGCCGAACCTCTTGCATGAATCGGTGGCAGGCAACCATGCCGCGGCCACTCACCTTCAAATCGTGCCTGCAGAAATTTTGACGAGCCCGGGCCAGAAAGCAAAATTTCGCGCGCGTGCGTTCGACGACAAGGGCCGCTTCCTGCGCGAAGTGAATGCGGTGTGGACGACGGAGATGGCGGCGCTTGCGAGCAAAAACGGCGAATTCACTTTCGATAAAAATAAGGGCATGCAAGCGGGAACGATCACCGGGGCCTTTGAAAATCTCAAAGGCACGGCGCGCGTGCGTGTGATTGCCGATGTCCCCTGGCAGGAAGATTTTGAAGCGATCGACGAGGGCAAGGTGCCGGCGTATTTTGTCGGGGCCGCCAACAAGTTTGCCGTGCAAACGAAAAGTGGCAATAAAGTCCTGGTGAAACCTCCTGCCAGCGTGGGTTTGAATCGCTCCGACATTTTCCTCGGTCCCGAAGGGATGAAGGGCTATACCATTCAAGCGGATTTGCTGGGCATGAAGAAACGCCAATTGCCGGATATCGGCTTGACCGCCTATCGCTATACGCTCGATCTGATGGGGGTGTCGCAACGTCTGCAAATGCGCACGTGGGGCGCGGAATTGTTGAAGTCTAAGAACGTCGATTTCAAATGGGATCCCGAAGTTTGGTATACCATGAAATTGCAGGTGGATTTTGTGGGAAAGAAAGCCACGGTCAAAGGCAAGGTTTGGCGGAAAGCCGACAACGAACCCGAGGCCTGGACGATCACCTTGGATGATGATTTGCCCAATTACGAAGGCAGCCCGGGTTTGTACGGTTATTCGCCGTCCGACATCTATTATGACAATATCAAGATCACGAGGAGCAAATAATGTTCAGCCAGAATACCCGCCGCGCGAAGGTCATTCAACGGACGCGCCTGCTGATCGCCGCGCTCACGCTGTGCACGATTGGTTTTTACTCCGCCGAATCGGCGATGTGGGGCGGCACCACCGAGCGCAACATGATTTCCAACGAAAAAAATCTGCCCGCGCAATGGGATCCCAGCTCGGGATTGAATATCAAATGGACCGCGTCTTTAGGCTCGCAAACATTCGGCAACCCCATCATCAGCAATGGCAAAGTTTTTGCCGGCACAAATAACGAAGGCCGGCGCAATCCCAAGCTCGGCGGCGATCGCGGCGTGGTCATGTGCTTTCGCGAAGCCGACGGCAAATTCCTGTGGGAAGCCACCTCCACCAAGCTCGCGGCGGGCCGGGTGAATGACTGGCCGATGCAAGGCGTGTGCTCGAGCCCTTTTGTTGAAGGCGACCGGCTCTATTATGTTACCAATCGCGCTGAAGTGGTTTGTTTGGATACCGAAGGCTTTATCGATGGTGAAAATGACGGCGCCTTCAAAACCGAAACCGACACCAGCTTGATCGATGCGGATGTCATTTGGAAATACGACATGATTGGCGAATTGGACGTGTTTCCTCACAATCTCGCGGTGTGTTCGCCCATCTCCGTCGGCGATTTGCTTTTCGTCGTGACGGCCAACGGCGTCGATGAGAGCCATATCCACATCCCTTCCCCCGAGGCGCCCAGTTTCATCGCCCTGAACAAGAACACCGGCAAGCTCGTGTGGCAGGACAATTCCCCGGGCACGAATATTATGCACGGGCAATGGTCGAATCCGGCGTACAGCGTGATCAACGGCGTGCCGCAAGTGATCTTTCCCGGTGGCGACGGCGTGCTTTATTCGTTCGAGCCTGCTACCGGCAAGCTGATTTGGAAATTCACCTGCAACCCGCCGGAGGCATTCTATGAGCTCGGCGGCTCCGGCACGAAAAGTGATTTCATCGCCACGCCGGTAATTTTCGATAATAAAGTTTACGTCGGCTTGGGACAGGATCCGGAACATGGCGAAGGCATCAGCCACTTATATGCCATCGATGCCACGCAAAAAGGCGAGGTGACCAAAACCGCACTCGTTTGGCATCGCGGCTATAAAGACTTCAATCGCACTATGTCGACGGTCGCCATTGCGGACGGACTGCTCTACACGGCCGACCTCAGCGGGTTTGTGTATTGCTTCGATGCCAAGACCGGCGAGCTGTATTGGAAATATGATACCTTTGCCGCGATTTGGGGCTCGCCCATGGTGGCCGATGGCAAAGTTTACATTGGCGACGAAGACGGCGATGTCGCCGTGCTCAAAACCGGCAAGCAGATGGAATTGCTGCACGAAGTCAACATGGGCAGCGCGGTTTACACCACACCGGTGGCAAAGAGCGGGGTGCTGTACGTGACCAACCGCTCGACCCTGTTTGCGCTGCAAACAAAATAAATCTGAAAGCCTTCTGGTTGTTTTTTGATCGCGGATGACACGGATTGAGTGAATGGACACTATAAAGCAAGGTTAAAAATCCGTGAGAATCCGTTTCATCCGCGTCATCCGTGTGCAAATGCGCTTTTTGACACTGTCAAGGGTTTCAGTTTTTTCTATTTGAAAGAGTATTAGGCTGATCTCGTTGCACTACGGCTTCCCATGTTGGGGGGATACAAGCTTGACGCAATACCTCTGTTTCCAACCTCCACATCACCTCCGTCACAGGTCCAAAGTTGCCTCTGGCGCGATGCGTGAAAATGTACATTTTCGTATTTTTTCAAATTGCCGGCCAATATTGACTTGACAGCGAAGGTTTGAGGTCGCATATTCTTGGCGTTAGAGCAATAGTCAAGAGTGATTCTCGCCGAGAGACCAGGGCAAGGAGTTCGTCGATAAGCCGTGAAATTGGCGCGTGCGAAGGGGGGGAGCGTAGACAATTTTGGTGGAATTCAGCAAGGCGCTTGGGTATTAGAGAAAGTCATGGAGTATTTGGAAAAGAGTTTGTCGATAAGGCGTGAAATTGGCGATTCTGAAAGCCGTATTCTCTACTTTGCTGAATCATGCTCAGCTTCAGCTCCAAAATAAAGAGCTTAAAGCGTCACTTGAATATCTCTTCTAAATTCTTAAACTATCACTTTAGATGGGTTGCACAATTGATATTCCTGAAGTGACCGCCGGCCTTGAGTAGTTAATTTGCAAGTTCGACGTAGATGAATGAAGGATGCCACCGTTTCAAGAAGCACTTTAACTTGGTCGCCAATTGAACCACGCTAAAGCCGCGCATAGGCTGAAGCATTCATAAAGCAATTCTAGGGCCGGCAGCAACAAAAAACCATCGCAAATCTATGTTATCCGTGTTCAAAAAAACTGATCAATGTCACATTAAAGAGCGATCGCTTTGGATTGCAATGCAGCTATGCGTTGAAGAAATTTCGCCATTCACCATTGCTGATAGCCAATTGTGAATTGAGAATGGTGAATTGCCAATTGTGAATGATGAATTGATAATCACCGATTGCCAATGGTCAATTGTCAATGACAACAAAGGAGCCGCCGCCATGCTCAGCACTTTCATCAAGACCTACAGCAACCGCATCTACAAACACGTTACCACCGTGCGCCACAAAGGCACGGTCATTGCGTTTGCGCTCGATAGCGAGCGGCGCATTTTCTACTCGGTTTTGGATCTCGAAAACACCAGCATCAAATCCCCCCTCGATGTGAATTATTGGCTGGGCAACCCCAAGGAACTATTTTTTCCCAACGAAATTGCGGAAGTCGGTGTGGGCGTGGCTGATCAGACCATGCTGCCGCCCGTCAAAAAAGGCAGCCGCACGCCGGTGGCGCCGGGCATGCGCGTGCGCGAAGAAGAAAAAGATCTATTTCTCTCCACCACCGCGCGGCTCACGGCGGATGCGCCGTTTCAAGCATTGTCCGATGGCCGGCACGTGTTCATCTTCCGGCAGGCGATTAACGCGCATCATGTTGACATGGTGTTCAAGCTCGATGCCGACGGCAATCCTGTCAAAGACGACGGCGGCAATCCCGTGCCCATCGTCAACTCGACATTGCTTGTTGACCGCTTCGTGCTCGCGGGCACGGAATTGAAAACCAAAATGGAAGTGCGCTATCAGCGCAGTCGCAGCAAGTCCCGGCCGGAAAGCCGCAAAGATAGTCTCGGCGCGAAGGACATGGAAGACAAACCCTTCTTCGAGCCGACGCAGGAATTACGCTTCATTGGCAATTTGACTGAGGGCCGTTTCACGGCATTGTTGCTGCCCACGCAAGTGGTGGGCGTGCAGCGCTGGCAAATCTTCAGCCATAACGGCAAAACCGGCGCGATGGATTCTCATAACCTCGAACGCGCGGCTGATGGGTTGTTCAATACCCGCGGTTCGCAAGAGCCAATTTTCTTCGGCCATGCCGAATCGGCTTTGCGTTTTGCAAATGGCAGCTGGCATGTTGATCTGGGCAGCGGCGTGAAAGCCGGCGGCACGTTTGCGCAAGAAGCTTGGATTTATCCCACCAGCGATGTCGGCACACAAGCTTTGCTCACCGGCAACGGCAGTAACGGCAGGGATCACGCTGCGCCGCCCTCGCTGTGGACTTATCAAGGCAAAGCCGTGCGTGCGGGCTTTGGCGACGGGGAGAAATGGTACGAATTCACCACCGGCCACATTCTCACGCTCAACGCGTGGAATCATCTCGCGGTGACGTTCAATGGTGACTCCTATCGCGTGTATGTGAACGGCAATGAAAGGCATCGCACCTCGCAGGTCGAGGTTTACATCGGCGGTGCGAAACAAGTTGTGCGCGAGCTTCTTGCCGGCAAGAATCCGGCGGCAAGCAGCACGCGCTATTTCGGCGACCCGAACGGCAATTCATGGCAAGGCATGCTGGACGAGATTCGCTTGTGGCATCGCCCGCGTTTGCAGGCCGAGATTCAAGCGGAGATGCGCCAGCGCCTCACCGGTCTCGAGCCCGGGCTTGCAGGCTATTGGCGTTTTGACGAGGCTTCGGGCGAGGTCGCATACGATCAAACAGAGGCCGCGATAAACGGTACGATTCATGGCGGTGAGTGGGTCACTTCCGAGGCACCGATCGGCGAGAATTCCGGTTTGCAGCGCAGCAGCTTTCGCATTGCGGGCCGCGAGCTGGCTTCCGGTCCGGCGGCGCTGTTGTATTATCACCAAGAAAAAACCGCAACGGGATATGAAAGGGCGGCCAAGCCGCTCAAACACAGCGCGCGTGTGATGCTGGCCGTGGCCACCCAAAGCGCAAATGGCGTGAATAAAGAAATCGCTGCGCTCGATTTTGGCGTGGCGAGCACGGGCCGCCTGGCGCAGACTCCGGACCACTTGGAGCTGCCGCTGATTCCGCAGCCGACGCTGGGCGGCAAGACGATCGACGAGCAGCTCAACGAGGCCAGCGTGCGCGAGCAAGAGGTGTTGAGCCTGCGCAACGATATTGTCAATCTCACGGATGAAATCGAGGTGCTCAATGGCGTGGTCGATATCGTCAACGAGGCCATCGGCAATACCGACAACCGGCGTGTCACGGACATTCGCTTCACCGAGCGCGAACGTATCAACACCAAGATTCAAAAACTGCAGGATGATCGCGCCACGCTTGCACAAGCGCGCAGCCGCGAGCAAACGTTGCAGAACGAGCTGGCCAGCGGCCGGGTATGGCTGTACGAGCACAGCAGTTTTCGCGGTCGCGTCATTTCATACGGCCGCAATGGCGGTCAATTCGGCGGTGGCTTTGTGGGATATACGGATTTACGCGGGCACGGCTTTAACGACATTATCTCTTCCATCACCATATCCGAAGCGCTGCAAGTCACGGTGTATGAGCACGCCAATCGCGGCGGCAAGTCCAAGACCTTCACTTCGGGTACCAGCTATGTCGGTGAGGATTGGAACGACATCATTTCAAGTTTGGATATTCGCACCAACACCAGCTTCGATCAACAATTGAGCGCTGCGGCGCAAGCGCGCGTTGACGCCGAGAATGCCGTGGCGAATTCCACGCAAGCCTTGCGTGACGAACGCACCAATCTCGACCTCAGCCGGCAAGACAAATCGCGACAGCGGAGTGCAAAAGAATCGTTGCTGACCAGCCAGCAGACCGAATTGGCTCAGCTGCGGGTGTCGCTCAGCCAGGGCGTGGCCAAGCCCATGTCGTTAGTATTCACTGACCCCGTCGGCTTGAGCCTCACCGGCGGCCTGCTGGAGTTTGCTTGGACGAATGAAGCCCCGCTGTTGTTCGACAGTGCCACAGGCAAGCTCGCGCTTTATTTTCGCGGCACGGATGATCAATTCTTCGTGACGTATTACAACACCCTAACGCAACGGCCGCAATATCGTCTGGTGGATGCGCGCGGGAGCGAATGCGTGCTCTGCGTGGCGCGTTCCACCGAGCCGGAGATGGACAAGCTCAAGATCAAGGTCGGTGTTGATCTGGATGATGCGGCTTGCACGGTGACGATCACCGGGCCGGAGGATAAAGACGGCAATCAGATCGTCGAAACCTGGCGGCAAGTGCCCCGGCATCCCGAGCGTTTTGCCAAGGTGTTGAACGGCCTGGCAAACGAGCGCGCCTATATCGGCACCGGAACCATCGTGGTGAATGCAGGCCGCATCGAAGGCGTGAACCTCGCGGCCGGCTGCCACCGCGCGTTGGAAGTGGGAATGACGCTGCGCGCGGGCGAGCTGCGCATGACCGTGGTGGAAAGCACGCCCAAAGGCGCGACGACGATTCTCGTGCAAAGCGCGGCCACCAGCGCGCCGGGTGAGGCCGTGCCCGTCTTTTTTATCGAGTATGATTATGCGCAACATGCGAGTGCCACGAAAATCCCAAGCGACTTAAGCAACGGCTCGCTTCTCATTTTGGCGAGTGCGCTCAACACCACGGGCGAAGTTCAAATCGATCAAGAGCTCGCGAGCGGTAACACTATTTCGTGTTTGTGGACCGCCGCCGCGCCCGGCCATACGCTGGCGTTCGACGGTGCGAAAAGCTATGCGCATCTCGCTTCGGCGGCGGATATGAAAAAGTTCGCTGCCGGCGGCGATATCACGCTGGAAGCCTGGGTACGGCCGCAAGTGATCGAAAACAAGGGCCAGATCCTACAACATCGTTCTCCGGATTCGCGCTACGCTCTGGGGTTGGAGCGCAAGGAGCTAAGGTCGGCGCTGAGTTTTGATGGCGTGGATGATTACGTCAGCATTCCCAATCATGAGGCGTTAAATTTTTCCGGCGCCATTACCATCGAGGTGTGGATTAAGCCAGAAGTCGATGCCAATAAACCGTTTCAGAATATCGTAGCGCACGGCTATGCCAATAATCCCGACCGTGAAGTTTTTCTGCGTCTCCTCCGCAACAACAACAAATACTTTTATCAAGTCGGTTCTTGGAACGGCAGCAATCACCTGGCCTCATTTGAAATGCCGGCGGCGGATCAGACCGGCCTCAATTGGATTCATCTCGCCGGAGTTTATGACGGCAGCGCATGGCGACTGTTTCGCAACGGTGTCGAAGTCGCATTGCAAAGCGAAACCACTGGCGCGCTGCAAGTGCAGGCGGACTGGGCCATCGGCAGCCGCGGCGGGAGCCAGGAGCGGCTGTTTAAAGGCGAGATCGACGACGTGCGCATCTGGAAACGCGGGCGCAGCGAGACCGAAATTCGCGGCGATATGAACCGCCAACTGGGCGGCAATGAAACCGATCTCGTGGGCTATTGGCATTTTGAAGCAGGCTTCGCGCGCGACTTTTCGCGATACCGCAATGACGGTGTACGCCACGGCAATCCGCAGCTTGCGGTTTCGCCGCTGCCGGGTTACGCCGCTTACGCCGGTGTGGGCGAGTTGTTCGTACAAGCGAAAGAGGTGTTCGCCGCCGGCAGTTGGACCCATCTCGCGGCGGCGTACAATCAGTCCTACGCCGTAAAACTCGACGGCGCCTCGTATCTCGATTGCGGCAGCGACAGCACGCTCGATATTGTCGGCGATTTAACCCTCGAAGTCTTTTTGCGCGCGGAGCATCGCCACCCGTTCGGGATTCTCAGCAAAGGCAAAATCGACGACGGCACCGAGAAGAATTCGCCCTATGCGCTTTACGCGGAAGAGGATGATCGTCTGGTTTTCGCTTTCGAAGATGTGGAGAACGGCAATCACGCGTTCCAGTCCGAAGCCGGTGCGCTGCGCCGCGGCTATTTCAACCGTATCGCCATCACGCGCAAGCACCAAGTGGTGACCACCGAGCAGCGCGACAGCAGCGGCAATCTCACCGGCACGAAAGTGGAGCAGTGGCACGATATTAAGTTCTACAAAAAGAATTATGCGGGGGCGATGGCGGCCTGCGGTTCGGCGAAGTATGTGGGGCCGGAAATTGGCAGCAGCGGCGATGCGCTGGAGATCGGCCGCGCGTTCATGCCCAATCTCATCGAAGCGCGCTGCAAAGGCGTGATCAGCGAGGTGCGCATCTGGAACGTCGCGCGTGAGCCGGAGAACCTCGGCGTCGATCTCATCGGCAATGAAAAGGGCCTGGTCTCGTGGTGGCGCTTTGAAGAGAACGAGGGCAATATCGCCTTCGACGCCAAAAGCAGCAACCATGCGCGCTTCAAAGGCAATATCGAATGGATCAAGAATCCCGAATTCAATGCCTCCCGTTTGACGCTGTATCGCAACGGTGAGACCGTGGCCACGGAGTTCAAGAACGCCGCCGGCTTTCCGGTGGACAAGGATCAATTCGCTCTGGGTGCGCTTGACAATAATACCGTGCAAAGTTTTTTCCAGGGCGAAATGGAAGAAGTGCGCGTCTGGCGCATGCCGCGCACGCAGGAGCAAATTCAAGACAACCTGTTCACGCGCCTGCTGGGCGAAAAAGAAGAGCTGATTGCGTATTACACCTTCGATGCGGAAAAACCCGGCGAGCTGACCGACCACTCCTTCCGCGGCAATGATCTCAGCCTGGTTGACACGCTGTACGTGTTCTCCACCGCGCCGATTGCGGAAGACACGCCGCAGGTGCGCAGCGCGCTCGCCGGCATCCGCACGCCGTTCAGCGGTATTTTACAGAGCCGCGTGGCGGTGCAGGAGTACGGCGATTTGCAGTACGACGTCGAAGGCAATCTCCTGGGCGTGCTCAAACGCTGCTATGGTTTCGTCAGAAACGGACAATGGCATTTGATCACCGGCTTCAAAGTCGGCAATCTGGTGACGGAGTGGGTCGGCCAGGTGCAGTTCGATCCCGAGCTCATCGGTTTTATCGAAGGCCCGCCACCGGCGCCGAGCGAGAATCTCACTTTCTTCGACTATGTGCTGAAGGAATTCACGGATTACGATGGCGCGACTGCCATCGAAATCTCGGACGCGGACAAGACCACGTTCACGTACTCCGCGGAGCGCGATCGCGGCTTCGATATGAACGTCGAATTGTCGGCGGAATTGGGCGGCGGCGCGCAGGTGTTCACGAGCACGCCGGTGGTGCCGCTGGCGCCCATCGTGCTCACCGAGGTGGTGGAAGCGGAGGTGAGCGGCGGCATCAAAGCCACGTTCGAGCACAGCCTGGGCTGGCTGCAAGACGCCAGCATCGGCCGCGGCCGCACCACGACGAAAACCAGCAAGCTCGAGCTGCGCGGCATCGTCGAAAACCTCAACAGTGTGAGGTATCCCTATCCCAAAGTGGGGCGCCGTTACCTCCCGGACAACGCCGGCTTTGCCTTGGTGCAATCCGAAACCGCAGACGTGTTCGCGCTGCGCCTGGCGCACAACGATGCGCTGGTATCGTATCAAATGCGGCCCAATCCCGACATTCCCAAAGATTGGAACATCATCTCGTTTCCCCTCAATCCGCACTACACCAAGCAGGGCACGCTCGACGGCAAAGTCGGTTTCGAGACCGACATCGATTACCCCAACGCGCTTACTTATAGTCCGGATAGCAGCTACTTCAAACCCCTCGAAGCGTACGGCTTGAAGAACCGCATCACGCGCGAAGAAGAAACGTTGCGCGCGTTTTACGAGCAATGGGACGCGGGCGCAAAAGGCCGGCGGCAAGAGGCGGTGCATTTTTCCAGCAAGGATTTGGCCGAAGGCAGGATGCTCAACAACCTGCCGAAAATCGAAAAGCGCAATTTGGTCAACACGTATGTGTGGACTTCCGACGGCGGCTTGTTTGCCGAGACGCAAGAGACGTTCGACGTGCTGCAAGAGTCCATGGGCGGCTCCTATGCCTTCAAAGGCCAGGCGGGTGGCCATCTCACGGCGGCCTTCACGGTTTTCGGCGTTGCCGCCAAGCTCGAAGTGCAGGCCATGTTCGGCGGGCACATCAATCTCACCGTGACCAAGAGTGAAGTCTCGGAAACCACCTTTGGTGTGAACGCCGAGCTCAGCGGAGTGGAGCGCAACATTTATTTCCGTACGCCCGAAGGCGAGATCGTGATGGACCACACTGATCCCAACAATCCCAAGCCGAAAAAATGGCCGGGCAAAGTCAATGCGTATCGCTTCATGACGTTTTACCTCGAGCCCAAGCCTGAAAATTTCGATACGTTTTTCAGCAAAGTCGTGGACCCGATTTGGATCGAGCAAAGCGACGATCCCAATGCCGCAGCCTTGCGCGAAGCGCGGCAAAGCGGCAAGAAGCCGCCGTGCTGGCGCGTGATGCACCGCGTCACCTTCGTGAGCCGCATCTTGCGCGATTTTCCCGACCCCACCGCCTCGCCGCTGGAACAGACGCTGAAGCTGCTCGACCTCGACAGCAACTATGAGCTGATTAAGTTGCTCGAACCCTTCGTGGCCAACAAGCTCACCAATTTTGCGGAGTTCTCGCGCACCATTCGCGAGACCATCAAGACCTATCATCCCGAGCTGCAGCCGCATACCGAAGCCATCATTCAATACATGAGCTTGTACTTCGGCATCACGGCAGACACCCTGTTGCTGGGTAGCGGTGAAGAGGATTTTGTCGATGCCGGCGCGCCGTTATTGCCCGAAGTTGATGCCGGGCCGGACAATCCGCAGAACATACCCATCAACGAGAGTCTCGAGCTGCAGGGCACGCTCATCAATAGCCAGCAGCCGTTGGAAAACCTATTGATCTTGTGGAGCACAATCAGCGGGCCGGGCAATGTGACGTTTGAAAACGAGAATAGCCTGAACACCAGGGCGAGTTTTGGTGGCCGCGGGGTTTACGTTTTGCGCCTTACCATTAACGATGGTCTGTTTGCGGTGAGCGACGATCTCACCGTCGTGGTGAACAGCGAGCCGGTGGTTTTTGCGGGTGAGGACAAAGAAATCCGCTTGCGCGAGACCGCGCAACTGGTTGGCGCGTTGTTGGATTCCGGGCTGGGCGACGAACAGGGCGGTCAACTCACTTACAAATGGTCGATGGAGAGCGGGCCAGGTCAAGTGAATTTTGCCAACGATGAGGCCTTGTCCACTGCGGCAACGTTTACGAAAAGCGGGCCGTATTTGCTGCGCCTCACGGTGAGCAACGGCTTTTTCAACGCCAGTGATGATATCGTGATTGCGGTCGCCGGCCGCGTGATGCAAGGTCTGCAAACTCTGTACGTGTTCAAAGAAGGCAGCGGCGCTTGGGTGCGTGACGTTGCCGCCGTCGAGCCGGCGTTGCCGCTCGCGCTGCCCATGCAGGGTACGAGCTGGGTTGAAGGCGGTTTGGCTTTGCAAGAACCAGCGCGCATGCAAATCGGCCAGCCGCCTGCGCGCTTGTTCAACGCGATACAGCAAACGAATGCGTTGACCGTCGAAGCATGGATCAAGCCGGCACAGGCAGAACAAAGCGGCTTGGCGCGTATGGTGACGCTCTCCTCGGGACCGGGCAGCCGCAACTTTACCCTCGGACAACGTGGCAAGCGCTACTATGCGGCGGTGCGTACGGATACCACGAATTTCAACGCGAGCAACAAAGCACTGGCTGCCGGCGAGGTGAAAGTGAGCCAGCTCACGCACGTTGTGCTCACACGCGAAGCCGCGGGCGTGCTGCGCATTTACATTGACGGCGCAGAGGCCGGCCAGCGCCTGTTGTCGGGGAATTTTTCGAACTGGGATCGCAACGCGCGCCTGGCACTGGGCAACGAATGGGACGACGAGGGCCTGCACGATCGCGCGTGGTCGGGCGAGTTTCATTTGGCCGCGATTTATAATCGTGCGTTGTCTGCGGCAGAAGTGTTGCAAAATTTTGAATTCGGCGCGGACACCAATTTGCCGCCGTTCGTATTTGCGGGCAACGATCAAACCATCAATCTGCCCAGCGCTGCGACGCTGCAGGGCTTGTTGATCGATGATCGTTTGCAGCCCGAACAAATCGCGGTGAAGTGGACGCAAGTGAGCGGCGTGACCACGGTGGCATTTGATAACTCCGATGCTTTGAGCACAACGGCGGCATGCAGCGACAGCGGAGTTTACATCTTGCGTCTCACCGCCTCCGACGAACAGCTTTCCGCCAGCGATGAGCTGAAGCTCACTGTCAACAAAGCACCGACTATCGTTGCCGGTCAGACGCAATGGCTGGCCATGCCCTCCGCGATCACGCAACTGCATGCCCTCATCTCGCATGACGGTTTGGGGGATGAATCTCTGCCAAAGAATCTCGAGTTGCATTGGTCGCAGCTCGAGGGGCCGGGACAGGCGATATTCGCGGATCCGCACGATTTGCAGACGCCCGTCAGCTTTACCGCATATGGCAAGTATGTGCTGCAATTGTCGGTGCATAACGGCCATCTGGCCGCCACGGCCGCGGTAACGGTCTTTGTGAATCAAGCGCCAGTGATTCGCGCCAGCACGGAGCCAATCATCACATTACCGCATACCGCCGCACTCACCGGCGAGGTAATCGATTTAGGGCTTGCCGACCCCGATGGCGTCATCGTGAGGCGCTGGACAAAAGTGAGCGGCCCGGGAGAAGTGAGTTTTGCAGATGAAGGCTTGCTCGGTACCACCGCAAGTTTCTCGAAAAGCGGTGTGTACGTGTTGAAACTGACGGTGGAAATTCGCGGTGCCAGCTTCCAGCTTGCAAGTGAAGCCCTGGTTACGCTAACCGCCAACCATGCGCCTGAAGTCGAAGCCGGCGCTGATTTTGAGCTTACTTTGCCCGCGTTCGCAGAGCTGGACGGCATCATCACCGACGATGGCTTGCCCGATCCTCCGGGAGTCGTCTCCTCGGCATGGTCGAAAGTGAGCGGGCCTGGAACTGTCACCTTCGGCGATGCGGCGGCGCTATTCACCACGGCAAGGTTCTCGCAGCCGGGCGACTATGTTTTGCGCCTAACGGCAAAAGATTATGCACAGGCCGCACCGGTGTTCGATGAGATCAATCTCAAGGTGCATCCCTCGCCGCGTGTGCTCGAAGGCTTGCAGGTGTTGTATCTATTTGATGAAGGCAGTGGCATTGTGGTTCACGACGTGTCCGGCGTGGGTGCACCCATTGATTTGCGCATGCAACAAATCGGCAATAACACCCAGCCTCTGCAATGGCTCGACGGAGGTTTGCGCATCGTCGCGCCTACGATCATCAAATCCAATGGCCCGGCGCTGCGCTTGCTCAACGCGTTGAAAACGACGAACGAAATCACCCTCGAAGCCTGGATCAAGCCCGCCAGCATCCCCGGCGTCAAAAGCCCGGACAGAATCGTTACGCTTTCGGTGGACGGCGGCCGGCGCAATTTCACGCTCGGCCAGCTCGTCGAGAACCGTTTCCAAATACGCTTGCGCACCACGGAGACGGACGAAGACGGAGTGCGTTTGAACAACGGGCAGCCGGCTTATCAAGACCTCGATTTGGCGCAGGAGTTGTGCCACGTGGTTTATACGCGCAATGCCTCGGGCCGGATCAGATTTTATCTCAACGGCACGGATCCCGCGCCAAACGCGCGCCCCACCATCGGCGGCAGCTTTGCCAATTGGGAGAATTACGAGCTGGCGCTGGCGAATGAGCTCACGCAAAATTATCCCTGGCGCGGCGAATTTTATTTGATCGCGGTTTACAATCATGCCTTCACCCAGGCCGAGGTGAGACAGAATTTCAAAGCGGGAGTGTGAGCGTGCGGGAGAAATGAGCTTGGAAATTTGAACATTTTTTGACTTATTCCTGTTGCCGACGAACTGCTTTCCCCCAAACGCCCAGAATACCCAGCAAACAGAATGAACGTCACTCCTCAGGAGAAGCAACATAAAAATGCCGCCACACGATCAGCCTACGCTTCGAACGAGCGCGACACCCGACTATAAAATCGGGCACGTTATTGCCGCGTCTTCCGCCGGCACGATGATCGAATGGTACGACTTTTATCTTTACGGCACTTTAGCGGTATTCTTCTCAACACTGTTTTATCCACCGGGGAATCCCACGGTGGCATTTCTGGCGAGTTTAGCCACGTTCGGCGCAGGCTTCGCGGTGCGGCCTTTCGGCGCAGTGTTCTTCGGCCGCGTTGGAGACTTAATTGGCCGTAAATATGCTTTTCTCGTGACCCTCACGATCATGGGCTTGGCCACAACTGCGGTTGGCTTGCTGCCGACTTACGAACAAATCGGCATTGCCGCGCCCATCATTTTGGTGTTGCTCAGATTACTGCAAGGGCTGGCATTGGGCGGAGAATATGGCGGCGCGGCAACCTACGTTGCCGAGCATGCGCCCGATGACAAGCGCGGCTATTACACCAGCTTCATTCAAACCACGGCCACGCTCGGCTTCTTTCTCGCGCTTGCCGTGGTGCTGTCGACCAGGCTTGCGGTAGGCGATGCGGCATTCAAATCGTGGGGCTGGCGAATACCGTTTATTCTTTCCGCATTGCTGTTGGGTTTGTCACTGTATATACGCATGAGATTGCGGGAATCGCCGCTGTTCAGCAAGCTCAAAGACGCGGGCAAAACCTCAAAAGCGCCGCTCATGGACAGCTTCGGCAACAAACGCAATTGGAAACTGATTTTGCTCGCCCTGTTCGGTGCAACCGCCGGGCAAGCGGTAGTATGGTATACCGGACAATTTTATGCGCTCTACTTTTTGCAGACGACACTCAAAGTCGATTACGTGACTGCTTACATTATTATTGCAATTGCACTGGCACTGGGCACACCTTTTTTTCTGGTGTTTGGCAAACTTTCGGATCGCTTGGGCAGAAAGCGAATTATGATGGCCGGTTGCCTGCTGGCGGCGCTCACCTATGTTCCGATCTACCAGGCCATGAGCCAATACGCCAACCCTCTCAACCCGGTCATGCTCACAGTCTTGGTCTTCATGCAAGTGATCTATGTGACCATGGTCTATGGCCCGATTGCCGCGTTTCTCGTCGAGCTATTTCCGGCGAAGATACGCTATACCTCGATGTCGCTGCCTTATCATCTCGGCAACGGCGAGTTCGGCGGCTTCACGCCGCTCATTGCCTCGGCCATCGTCGCCGGCACTGGCAACATCTACGCCGGCCTCGCGTATCCCATTGCCATCGCGCTGATGACGTTCATTGTTGGTTCGCTGTTTTTACCGGAGACGAATCATGTGAGAATATGGGACGAGGTCGGGGGCAAATAGACTCGTTCATCAAACTCCCGGGAGGAGTCATGAATAAGCTTTTAGTCTCAATCATGGTTGTGTTTGCCGCTCTCGTCTATTCCAGTTGTCAAAAGAGCGCTCCGGGCCAGATGAAGCAATACACCATCGAACAATTCATGAACACCACCGATATCTTCGGCAGTTCGTTCTCACCCGATGAAAAGACGATTCTATTCACGAGCAACAAAAGCGGAATCTACAATGCCTATACCGTGCGCGTGACTGGCGGCGAACCCACACCGGTCACGGATTCCAAAGATAACGCCATTCTTGCGATCTCGTTTTTTCCAAGCGGTGAGCGCATTTTGTATTCGAGCGACAAGGGCGGCAACGAAATCTCGCACCTGTACGTGCGCAACGCGGACGGCACCGTGCGGGATTTGACGCCGGTGGACACTGCGAAGGCACAATTCTATGCCTGGAGCTACGATGAGAAAAGTTTTTTTTACGGCTGCAATCAACGCGACCGCCGGTTCATGGATATTTACGAGATGGAAGTCGCGACGCTCGCGCCCGGCATGATTTATAAAAATGAAGGCGGGTACCAATTTGGTGAAATCTCGGATGATGAGCGCTATCTTGCCTTCGTCAAACCGATGACGACCAGCAATTCGGACATATATCTCTACGACCGCGGAACCGGGGAACTGAAGCAACTGACGCCGCATGAGGGCGAAGTGAGTTATGCCCCCGCCACTTTCAGTGTCGATTCCAAGAGCCTGTATTATTTGACCGACGAGGCCAGTGAATTCAAGTATCTCAAGCGTTACGACATTGCCTCCGGCCACTCCGGAAAAATTGCAGCAATGAATTGGGACATTTCGTATGCTTATTTTTCGCGCCATGGCAAGTATCGCGTCATGGGCATCAACAACGACGGCAAAACCGAGATTCGAATTTTCGACACGGCGGCCAACCAGACGGTCAAGCTTCCCCGCTTGCCCGAGGCCGAGATCTCGTCGCTGAATATTTCGAAAAGCGAAAAGCTCATGACGTTCTACCTCAATGGCTCACGTGCGCCGAACAATTTGTACGTGTATGATTTCGCCACGAAGCGGCATGCGCAACTGAGCGCAACAATGAATCCCGAGATCGACCAGCGCGATTTGGTGGCAGCGAAGGTAGTGCGGTATCCCTCGTTTGACGGCGTCGCGATTCCTGCGATCTATTACCGGCCGCAGCAGCTCGGGCCGGGCGAAAAAGCGCCGGCTCTGGTCTGGGTGCACGGCGGGCCGGGCGGGCAATCGCGCGTGGGCTATTCGCCGCTTATCCAGTATTTGGTGAATCATGGTTACGCCATTATGGCCGTGAATAATCGCGGCAGCTCGGGATACGGCAAGACCTTTTTTAAAATGGATGATTTGAAACACGGTGAAGAAGATTTGGCCGACTGCGTGGCCGCCAAAAAATTCCTCGCCGCCTCTGGTGAGATCGATACCAGCAAAATCGGCATCATTGGCGGCAGCTACGGCGGCTACATGGTTTTGGCGGCGCTCGCTTTTCAGCCCGAGGCATTTGCCGTTGGGGTCGATATTTTCGGCGTCGCCAACTGGCTGCGTACGCTGCAAAGCATTCCGCCGTGGTGGGAGGCATTCCGCGAAGCGCTCTATAAGGAGATGGGCAATCCCGCCACGGACGAAGAGTATCTGCGCCGGATTTCACCGCTCTTTCACGCGAACAAAATTAGCAAGCCTCTCCTGGTGCTGCAAGGCGCCAATGACCCGCGCGTGCTCAAGGTGGAATCCGACGAGATCGTTGACGCAGTCAAGAAAAACGGCGTAACGGTGGAATACCTCGTCTTTGACGACGAGGGGCACGGCTTTGACAAAAAAGAAAATGAAATAAAAGGCTATCAGGCGATCTTGAGTTTTTTGGATGAACATCTCAAGGGCATTCAGAAAATCTCGGCGAGATGAGCCTTGGCAAAGCGGAATGTGAGGAAGGAAAATGTCGCACCGAAGAATAGCTCTGTTTGTTTGCGTTTTTCTGTTTCCTTTTGCTGCGTTAGCGCAAAATCTGAATGAAGACTTGTGGGCCGCCGCCCGCAAGGGCGATGCCGAATCCGTTAAGGCTTTGCTCAGCCAAGGCGCGGAAGTGAATGCGAAAACCCGCTATGGCGCCACGGCGCTCTCTTTCGCCGCCGATCGCGGCCATGTTGAAGTGATCAAAGTCTTGGCCGAAAATGGCGCAGACATGAATATGAAAGACACTTTTTACAATGCGCCAGCCATCACTTGGGCAGCTTACAATGGCCACACCGCAGCCGTAAAGCTCATGCTTGAAAAAGGCGCAAGCGAGGGCAAAGACGCCGTATTGATGGCCGGGGTCGAGAGTGGCGATCTTGACATGGTCAAGGCGGTTTTGGCGTCGGGCGAGATCAAGGCGGAAACGCTCACTTCGGCGTTATCCGACGCCACCAAGAACGGCAAGACCGAAATCGTCGCCTTGTTGAAAACGGCCGGTGCAACGGAAGCAACCGTGCCTGATTTCAAGATAGCACCCTCTTTGTTGCAAATCTATGCGGGACAATACAAAAATGATGATATCGGGTTGCAAGTTACTTTCACGGTGAATGAGGGCAAACTCACCGGCACCATTCCGGGTCAGCCGGCGTTGACTTATGCGCCCGTTGACAACACCAATTTCAAAGCGCTGGAATTCAGCGGCATCAACGTCACTTTCAATTTGCTCAACAATCAGGCCAACGATTTCACGCTCAAGCAAGGAGAGCGCACTTTTGTTTTCAAGAGAGTCAAAACAGAGGAAGCCGCGGTCAGCGCACCTGGGACGCCGGCAGAGAAAAAAGACGCGAAAGCAGCTGTGGCAGCGCCGGTGATGGACAAAACTCAAAAACCTCCGGTCCCATCTTCCCAGCAGTGGCCGTCTTTTCGCGGCTCCCACGCTTTAGGCGTCGCTGACGGATATGATCTCCCGGCCACATGGAACGCGGAAAAATCTGAAAACATCAAATGGAAAACGCCGATTCCTGGCATGGCGCATTCCAGTCCGGTGATTTGGGACAATCGCGTTTTCATCACGACCGCGGTCAGCAGCGACACCAGCTCCAAGCTGCGCGTCGGGCTTTATGGCGATGTCGCTCCGGATAAAGATGTCTCCAGGCACATTTGGAAAGTTTACGGTCTGGATAAGAAAACGGGAAAAATTGTTTGGGAAAAAACCGCCTTCGAAGGCATACCGAAAGTCAAGCGCCACACCAAAGCGACGCAAGCGAATTCAACGCCGGCGACGGACGGCAAGCATGTGGTTGCACTGTTCGGCGCAGAGGGGCTATATTGCTACGACCTCAACGGCAAACTGCTGTGGAAAAAAGATCTGGGCATGCTCGATAGCGGCTGGTTCTACGATCCTGATTATCAATGGGGGCATGGCAGCTCGCCGGTCATCTACAAGAACCTCGTCATCGTGCAATGCGACATTCAAAAGAATTCTTTCATCGCAGCGTACGACCTCAAAAACGGCAAGGAAGTATGGCGCACACAACGCGACGAGATTCCCTCCTGGGGCACGCCTACGATTTACGAAGGCAAGAGCCGCGCCGAGCTCATTGCCAACGGTACAAATCGCATTCGCGGATATGACCCCATGACCGGCACGGAACTGTGGCAGCTCTCCGGAAATTCCGAGGTGACCACGCCGACGCCCTTTGTCGCACACGATCTCATCTTTGTCACCAGCGGTTATCGGCCCATCCAACCGATTTATGCCATTCGTGTGGGCGCCACCGGTGACATTTCGCTCAAAGAAAATGAGGAATCTAACGCGCACATAGCCTGGAGCAAAAAGCGCGGAGGGCCGTATATGCCCACGCCGATTGTTTATGGCGACTATCTCTACACCTGCGCCAACAACGGTACGCTAACGTGTTACAATGCAAAAACCGGCGAGCAAATTTATCGCGAGCGCCTCGGCGCCCAAGGCAGCGGCTATGCTTTTACCGCTTCACCCGTTGCCGCCGAGGGCAAGGTCTATTTCACCAGCGAAGACGGCGAAATCTTTGTGGTTAGAGCCGGACCAAAATATGAATTGCTCGCCACCAATTCCATGGGTGAAG
Organism: bacterium; assembly: GCA_044869275.1. Lineage (GTDB taxonomy): Bacteria > Zhuqueibacterota > Zhuqueibacteria > Zhuqueibacterales > Zhuqueibacteraceae > JBIOXB01. Next base: position 34,682 of record JBIOXB010000177.1, on the reverse strand, counting down.
TGTGCATGGCCACGCCGGCGATTTCGGAAGGTATGATCTTTGTGCGCACGCAACGGCATGTTTATGGCATTGGACAATAGTGCACCAGCTATCAGAAAGAGATTTTGAACGCAGATTGTCGCAGATATCTGCGTGAATCTGCGCCATCTGCGTTCTAAGGTTTTTTATGAGTCACCCAATTATCTATGCCAATAGTTGACAGTAGGGAAAAAGGAATACGCTGGTGGCCGGTTGCCGTGATCGTGGCTTTCGCGGCGATTGCCGGCAGCTACACCTGGTTCAAGAATGACTTGAACCACCAGCTCCAGTTCATGCAAACGGCCGGTATTATCGTCGTTGCCATTTTGTTGCTTTTGATCTGGTTGCTCTTCTTCTCGTGTCTGCGCCGGAAAATCCGATGGGGCGTTTTCGTAACGGTCATTTTGCTGGGCAAGATCACTGCCGCATTATTTCGTGTGCGCGGCGTTAGCGGCAATGTGATTCCCGTTCTGGAGTTTCGCTGGTCCGCGCCGCCTGCTTCAGTGGCGGAAAATATGGCAGTTCGGGTGGAATCGCTTGCAACAATTCCAGATTCAGTCGTGTCTCTACCGGAGGCACTCGATCCACGGAAAACGATGGTGGATGCGGCAAGAGCGGAACCTTCTCGCAAAGTTATCTCCAAAACAAACGGTGCAACAAAAGCGGTGCCTCCCGCCCATGATTACCCCCAATTTCTTGGCCCGCATCGTGATGCCACGAGATACGGCCTCAAACTGGCGCGCGAGTGGTCACAACAGCCGCCACGGCGCATGTGGCGCCAAACGATTGGTGCAGGGTGGTCCGCTTTTGCCGTCGCCGGCGATTACGCCATCACCCAAGAACAACGTGGTGCGCAGGAGATGGTGATTGGTTATGATCTCACTTCCGGAAGGGTGATATGGAGCCACGGCGATGAAATCAAATTCGATAACCCTGTCGCCGGCATGGGGCCGCGCGCCACACCGACTATTTCAAGCGATCGTGTTTACACATTGGGAGCAACAGGCTTGCTCAATTGCCTGAATCTTCCTGACGGCGAGCGTATCTGGTCGAAGGATATTTGTCGGGACAATGATGCCGGTGTCAATACCTATGGCATGGCGAGCTCGCCATTGGTAGTTGACAGTCTGGTCGTGGTAAGCGCCGGCGGAACGAATGGCAAATCATTGGTAGCGTATCATAAAGATACTGGCGTGCGTGTGTGGAGCGCGGGCGACGATCGCGCGGGATATAGCTCTCCAACGATGGCAACACTGGCGGGACAGCCGCAAATCCTGATGTTCAATCGCAGGAATGTTGTGGCGCATGATCCGCAATCCGGGAAAATTCTCTGGCAGCATCCCTGGCCGGAGAATACCGAATGTGTCTCCCAGCCTTTGCCGGTGCCCGGCGACCGCGTTTTCGTCTCGAGCGGCTATGGTATCGGATGCAAGCTGTTTCAAATTCAACGCGACGAAAGTGGCGGCTGGCAGGCCACACTCTTGTATGAGACGCTTCGCCTGAAAGCGAAATTCACCAATGTGGTGCTGCATCAGGACTACATTTACGGCTTGGACGATGGCATTATGGTTTGTCTCGATCCTGCCAATGGCGAGCGCAAGTGGAAAGGCGGTCGCTACGGCCACGGACAAGTTATTTTGGTTGAGGACATCTTGCTCGTGCAAGCCGAAAATGGTGAAGTCGTTTTGGTGGAAGCGGCACCGCAAGCGCATCACGAGCTGACCCGCTTCGCTGCGTTAAACGGCAAAACGTGGAACCATCCCGCGCTGGCAGGCCCGTATTTGCTGGTGCGCAATGATCGTGAGGCGGCGTGTTATGAGTTGCCGGTTTTACAAATCAGTAATTAGTGATTAGTTGTCAGTGATCAGTCAATTGACTATTATGGGGGAAATATGAGTCATTTATCTCATGCGAAGAGTTTTCGCGATTTATTAGTTTATCGGAATGCCAAGTTGCTTTCGAAGGATATTTTTCAGTTATCGAAAAGATTTCCACGAGAAGAAGCCTATTCGCTGACTGATCAAATTCGTCGGTGTTCAAGGTGTATTGGCGCGCAGATATCGGAAGCCTGGGCGAAGCGAAGATATGGAAGACTTTTCATCAGCAAACTAACTGACGCCAAGTATAGTAAGAGAGGAAATGGCTGAGTATTTTACGATGAATCATTTGGATCAGTAACTTACTGATCACTATTCACTGCTCACTGATCACTGGCTCGAACATGGACATCTCCAAAACCTCCCTATCAAGCAAAATCACCGCGGCGCGCAGAAAGCTCGACGCCCACGTGCGCGAAATGGTGCAATGGCATTTCAATCCCGACACCGGCTGCCCATTTTGGCTGGAATTTGCGCGCAAACTAAGTTTCGATCCGCGCAAGGAAATCTCGGGGTATGCTGATCTCAAATTGCTGGGTCATTTCGATGATGGTTGGTTACGCGGCGGACCGGTGCGGCGCTGGGTGCCGAAGGCACTGGCGAATAAGCCCGTTAATGTTTTTGAAACCGGCGGCACCACCGGCGTGCCCAAAACCCGCATCGGCATTGATGATTTTCGCATCGATTACGAAATGTTCAGCGCAACGCTAGCGCCGGATACTTTTCCTTTAAATAGCGATTGGCTCATGCTTGGCCCTACCGGTCCGCGCCGATTGCGTCTAGCGATTGAGCATCTTGCACAGCATCGTGGCGGCATTGCGTTTCACGTCGATCTCGATCCGCGGTGGGTGAATAAGCTGATCAAGCGCGGCAAAATCCAGGAATTGGAAGCTTACAAGACGCACGTGATCGATCAAGGTTTGACCATCCTGCGGGCCCACGAAAACATCAAATGTATTTTCACCACCCCCAAACTGCTTGAAGCTTTGTGCGAAAAAATCAATCTGGTCAAATACGGGATCACCGGCATTTTTTGCGGTGGCACCGAAATGAACGCGCAATTCCATCGCTTCGCGCGCGAAGAACTCGTGCCGGGTGTTGACTTTGTGCCAACTTATGGCAATACTCTGATGGGCCTGGCGTGTCACAAGCCATTCGATCTGGAAGACAATTACGCGATTACGTATTATCCGCCCTTGCCCCGCGCTGTGTTCGAGTTGGTCAATCCGGACAACCCCGAAGAGCCGGTCGCATATGGCCAGACCGGCCGCGTGATGTTGACGACATTGACCAAGGAGTTTTTCATGCCGCGCTTTCTTGAACGCGATGAAGGCGAGCGCGCCGAGCCCATCGAAAAGTATCCCTGGGATGGCGTCTCGAACTTGCGGCTGTTCTCACGGCTGCAAGAGTCGGTTGTGGTTGGTGTGTATTGATGATTTGGATTGTTGGATTGTTGGATTGTCGGATTGTCGGATTGTTGGATTGTTGGATTGTTGGATTGTTGCATGCGTGGATCTTCCATCAATCCATCAATCCATCAATCCAGTAATCCAGTAATCCAGTAATCCAGTAATCCAGTAATCCAGTAATCCAGTAATCCAGTAATCCTTCAATCCATTGCAGTTCCCTTTCACTTTTGCAGGAGGAGGAAGCATGTTGATCTCGGTATTACGTTTCGTGCGTTTGCCGTTCTTGTTGGTGCTCATTTGGACGGTGGCGCGCTTCAGTTTGGGATTGGCCGGCGTGCCTTATGCGCCGCGTGGCAATGCCATGTTTTCCGTTTATTCGGTGATGTTATTGAGCAGCATTTATTACGGCGCGCTCTCGCAGCGCATCGGTGGATTTAACTGGAAAGGCACTGCGCTGATTGGCGCCAGCATCGGTGTATGGGCACAGATTCTCATTCTGGTGGCCACGCTCATCAGCTATGCCGCCGGTTTGAACACTTATTTCATTCACTGGGATGCGTTGAATGTGGATCCGGCCAAGTTTTCCATCTCGATGGCCGACGCCCTCACGAACCCTCCGGAACAACTCACCGCGCCCATGTCGCAAGCCATGATTGGTCGCGTTGTCGGTGTTGTGGTCAACGGCATTATGATGGCGCTCGCGGCCCTCATCGGGCGGTCGCTGAGTGGCCTTGCACCCGGCAAGCAAGCGTGAAGGGTGCGTTGGGATAGATGGATTGATGGATTGAATGGATTATCGGATTGATGGATCACTGGAGCTCTACAATTCATACCCAATCCAAGAATCCAGTAATCCAATAATCCATCTATCCGTCAATCCATCAATCCATTTATCCAACACTCCATGTGAACTATAAGACTCTATAAACTTATTTACAGCCATGCTCCACATCCCCATTCTCCGCGCCGGCCAGCCGTACAAAAGTTTGGATACGACTGCCTTAAAACACTTTCGGGACAGCGAACCGGTGGCCGTCGTCAGCCAGGCCAATCGTGGCTTGATCGCCAAGGATTTTGCGCAAGCAGAAAATCATCGTCGCCGCCTGCAAGAAATTCCTGTCAAAGAATTGCTGGATATCTGCCGCCGGGCGGCGGAATTTTTCATGCACGCGGAATTGCCTCTCGATGGCACCGCGCAAAGCCCGCAGGATTATGTACAACAACTGTCGGCCACCACCGGCATGCCGCACACGCTTTGCCGCCGCAATATGGCGAAGATCGAGCGCGTGTTGACCGAAATGCCGGCGATTTTGCGCGGCCTTATGCGCGGCCTCGATCTGGACATTCTGGACTCCGGCTGGATTGTGCACAACGACAGCCTGGTGAGTTTTTCCAGCCAGGCGAATGCGCTCGGCGCAATTTTACCCAGCAATTCACCGGGCGTGCATTCGCTGTGGCTGCCTGCGATTCCATTGAAGGTTCCACTGGTGCTCAAACCAGGCCGGGAGGAACCGTGGACGCCTTACCGCATTGCGCAGGCCTTCATCGCTGCCGGCTGTCCGGCGGAGGCGTTCAGCTATTATCCTTCCGACCACGCCGGTGCGACCGAAATACTGTTGCGGTGCGGCCGCTCCATGTTTTTCGGTGACCAATCCAGTGTGCAAGCCTGGGCCAACGATCCGCGCGTAGAAATTCATGGTCCGGGATGGAGCAAGATTGTAATCGCCGAAGATCAAATCCACGCTTGGGAAAATCATCTCGATTTGATGGTAACTTCTATTGCCGATAACGGCGGCCGGTCTTGTTTGAACGCCTCTGGTGTTTGGGTTCCGGCGCATGGCCGCGAAATCGCCGAAGCGCTGGCGCAGCGCCTGGCCAAGATCACCGCGCGGTCGATGGACGACCCACAGGCGCAAATTTCCGCTTTCACCAACAAGAAATTTGCCGCACGCATCAACGACATGATCGACCAGCAGCTTCACGTTTCCGGTGCGGAAGATTTGACCGCCAAGTATCGCGACGGCGAGCGGCTGGTGGAGAAGGAGGGATGTACCTTCCTGCTGCCAACGATCATCTGGTGTGACGATGCCGCGCATCCCTTGGCAAATGTTGAGTTTTTATTTCCCTTTGCCAGCGTCGTGCAAACGCCGCAACCCGAGCTGCTGGATCGCATCGGCTCGACGCTGGTGCTGACGGCAATAACGGAGGCGGAAGAATTCACACGCGCGCTTATTTCCGCACGCAACGTTGATCGCCTCAATATCGGGCCCATTCCCACCAACAAGATTTATTGGGATCAACCGCACGAAGGGAATTTGTTCGAGCATCTCTATCACCAGCGTGCTCTGCAGTTGCTCATAAAGGTCTGAGAACGCTTGCACAGGGCGTCTTTATAAGATTTATTGGATATCAATTGAAAACTGATGCTTCCTGATTTGTTACAGTTCGATTTTCACCCCACCATTCGCGTCATCTTTGGAGAAAATGAACTCGCTCGTCTCGGCGAGTTGGCAAAAGAACTGGGAGGGCGCCGGATACTGCTGGTGACCGATGGTGGTCTGATCGCTTCCGGCCATGTCGAGAGGGCACTGAAAAGCTTGGCACTGGAAAATCTCGCCTGCTTTGTTTTTGACCAAGTCGAAGAGAATCCCACCACGGCTCATGTTGAAAAAGGCGCTGCTTACGCACGCGCGCAGGCAATCGATCTCATCATCGCCCTCGGCGGCGGCAGCGCCATGGATTGCGCCAAGGGTATCAATTTTCTGCTCAGCAACGGCGGCAGGATGGAAGACTACTGGGGCTTCGGCAAAGCGGCCAAGCCGATGCTGCCTGCCATTGGCATTCCCACCACCGCTGGCACGGGCAGCGAAGCGCAATCCTATGCATTGATCGCACAAGCTGGCACACATCGTAAAATGGCATGTGGCGATTTGAAAGCAAGATTTCGTGCCGTGATCCTCGATCCGGTTTTGTTGACTTCTGTGCCGCAAAGGGTCGCTGCGATCACCGGCATTGATGCCATTGCCCATGCGATTGAGAGTTCTGTCTCCACTCGCGCCAACCCGATCTCGCGCATGTTTTCAAAAGAAGCCTGGCGGCTGCTCGCAAAAAATCTCATTCCCAGTTTGCAAAATTCAAATGATCTTTCTATACTCGCAGAAATGCTGCTGGGCGCGCATCTCGCCGGACATGCCATCGAGAATTCCATGCTCGGTGCCGCGCATGCCTGTGCCAATCCTTTGACCGCAAAATACGGCATTGCGCACGGCATTGCCGTCGGATTGATGTTGCCGCACGTCATACAGTGCAATGGCTTGATCGCGGCCGAAGATTATGCCGTTTTACTCGAAGCGGTGAACGCGGCGCCAGCGGCACATGGGAATAGCGTCGAGGCGTTGATCGGCAAGGTGAAAGAGTTCCTGACCCTCGCCGGATTACCGTTGCGCTTGCGCGATTGCCATGTCGCGGAGCATGACCTGCCGGCGCTGGCGCGAGCCGCGCTGCAGGAGTGGACCGGGAAATTCAATCCTCGTGCTTTGACGGAGGAGGAAATTCTGCAGATTTATTTTGCCGCGTTCTGAGGCCGAATGGCATCCCGTGGCAAATCGAAAGTCTGCGCGCAGGAACAGCCATTCTTGTTTTAAATCGAATGAGTTGGCGTGATGGCAAGCTACTTGGACCTCGACCAGTGGAATCGCAAAGAGCATTTTCGCTTCTACAAGGATTTTGACGACCCCTTCTTCAATATCTGCGCCGAAGTGGAGATTTCGGCTGCGCTGGCTCACGTCAAAGAGTGCGGCTTTTCGTTTTTTATCTCATATCTGTACCTTGCCCTAAAATCCACGAATGCCATCCCTGCGTTCCGTTATCGCCTCCGTGGAGAGCAGGTGCTGGTGCACGAAGTGATTCATGCTGGGTCCACGGTTCTGAATCCAGATCAAACTTTCGGTTTTTGTTATTTTGACTATCATCCCAACTTCCGGCAATTTCATGACGAAGCTTCCGAGAAGTTAAAGCGCTATGCGGCGGGGAACAAGAAACTCGAGCCGCGGGATGAACGGGACGATTTGATACACTGCTCCGTCATCCCCTGGATTTCTTTCACGAGTTTTTCGCATGCCAAAAGATTCAAAACTCAAAACTCCGTGCCTAAAATTGTCTTCGGCAAATACGATCGCAGTTCGAGCGCGGCCAGAATGCCGGTTTCCGTCGAGGCGCATCATGCTTTGATGGATGGCCTGCACGTCGGCCAGTTTTTTGAGTCGTTGCAAGAGTTCTTGCTCAATCCGAATGAAAGTCTCATGGCATAACAGAGCAATCATGACCCCAGATCTTTCTTCCTTCCGTAGTGAATTTCCCGCGCTGCAGCGGCGCGATGCACAGGGCCGGACCGCGGTTTATTTCGACGGCCCCGGCGGTACGCAAGTGCCGCAACGCGTCGCGGACGCGATGTCGAGTTATTTGCTCGCCCATAATGCCAACACGCACGGCGCATTCGCTACCAGCGCGCGCACGGATGAGATTCTACATGCCGCGCGCGAGGCCATGGCGGATTTTTGCAATGCCTCCGCGACACAAATCGTCTTTGGCGCGAACATGACCACGCTGACGTTTCACCTCAGCCGCAGCCTCGCGCGCGATTGGCGCGAAGGCGATGAAATCATCGTCACGCGTCTCGATCACGATGCCAATCTCGCGCCGTGGCTCGCGCTGCAGGAGCGGGGAATTAAGGCGCGGTTTTTGGATTTCCATCCCGAGGATTGCACGCTCGATTACGAAGGCCTGGATCGGCTTCTTTCGCCTAGGACCAAACTGGTCGCCGTGGGGCTGGCTTCCAACGCCACGGGCACGATCAATGACGTGAAGCGCATCATTCCAAAGGCGCATGCCGCCGGGGCGCTGGTGTATGTTGACGCCGTGCACTACGCCCCGCATGCGCCGCTCGACGTGCAATCCCTGGATTGCGATTTTCTCGTTTGTTCCGCGTACAAGTTTTTCGGACCGCATGTCGGCGTGTTGTACGGCAGGCACGAAATTCTGGAGCGATTGCAGGCCTACAAAGTCCGGCCCCAAGAAATCACCCCGCCGTTCAAGTTTGAAACTGGAACCTTGAATCACGAAGGCTTGGCCGGAACAGGCGCTGCAATCGATTATCTTGCCGATCTCGGCCGAAAATTCGAATCCGAATACTCTGGATTGTTCAGCAATTTTGCCGGAAGAAAACTGCAGCTCAAATGCGCGTTGGCAGCGATTCAAGCGTATGAAAAGCAGCTTGCGGAAAAATTGATTGAAAACTTGCAGGCCATTCCAGGCGTGAAAATTTACGGTCTCACCGCTCCGGCACGCTTCGATCATCGCACGCCGACGGTGGCCATGCGCATGCCCAAGCATTCGCCGCGCAGGATCGCCGAGCGGCTGGCGGCGGAGAATATCTATGTATGGGATGGTAACTTCTATGCGCTCGAGGTGACGACGCGTTTGGGCGTGGAAGAGCAGGGAGGAGTCGTGCGCATCGGATTGGTGCACTACAATACGGCAGAGGAAATTACGCGGCTGATGCGGGTTCTGCAGGACCTTGCATAACGCTGGATTTGCCCGTACACGAGTTTCACGTTCGGGAAATGCGAAGGATTGCCGTCTAAACAACTTGCCCGTTTATTGAAACCGCCAATTCACGCGAATGCACGCAAATATTTTCTCAATTCGCGTGAATTCGCGTCCATTCGCGGTTTGAGAACTGCGAAAGTTATTTAATGCTCAATCCTAAATGGGCGCTAAGCGCAGCGCTGCTTTCGTTCATTTCTTCAGGTCTGTTCCGCCATGCTTTAGTTTTTGCGCAGGAAAAGAATATGAATCAAAAACCGGTCTGGGCGGACTTGCAGATCATAGATATCCACGGCCACATTGGCAGCTTCCGCGGATATGATTTGCGCACGGAAACTTTGCTGGAGAACATCGATCGTTTCGGGATTAGGCTGGTGCTGATTTCAAACATAGATGGCGCACACCTTCCCGGCCAAACGCTGGATTTGGATGAGGTCACGGCGAATCGCATCACACTGGAAACGGTGAAAAAATATTCCGGCAAATTTCGCGGCCTGGTTTGGACGCGGCCCACAGACCCCGAAGCCTCTCCACTAAATGTCGAGCCGTTCTTGCGCGATCATGGTTTCGTCGGCGTGAAATTGCATCCGGAAATGAACCAGTTTGCGGCGGACAGTTCTTGCGTCGATGGCTATCTCGAGCTCTGCGAGAAGTATCGCGTACCAGCGGTGTTTCATTGCGGGGAGAAGGGCAGTGCCTCCGCCCCCGAAAAAATATATGCCGCGGCACGACGGCATCCAAGCGTTCCGATTATTCTCTACCACATGGGATTCTTAGGACCGCATGACGACGCTATTGCGATCGTATCCAGAGCGCGGGCCGGGAAAGACGCCGATCTTTATTTAGAAACTTCGCAAGCCGATCCCACGGCGGTGCTGCAGGCGATCTCCGCAGCCGGCGCTGGTCGCGTTCTTTTTGGCACGGATGCCACTTATTACGGCCAAGAGCACTATGAAAAATACTCGGCCATGATCGGGCATTTGGAAAAGAACTTGCCGAAAAGCGATTTTGACAAAGTCGTGCGCGAGAATGCCAAAAAACTCTTCCGGCTGGAATGAATTATTCATTTCCGCATCCTGAAAAACCGCCATGCCGCGCCAGCCACGCCCTCCGTCCTCGCCCCAGCGCGATAGCCTCGACTCCTTCCCGGAACTTCCCGAAAGAAAATGTGCTTGCTTTTTCGATTTTGATTTTTAAATTGTATATAGTTTAAGTATTGAATATCTGGACAAAAACGATATCAAAAAGAAATCCCCGGCATGAACTTGCGCCTGATCAAAAACGCCATTTTGGACCGCGACCGGTACCGCGCCGAGCAACGGCTGGCGTTGAAACTGTGGGTGGCGCTGGCGCGCTGTTATAATTCCTGTGCGCAAGCAGAGGCCACCGAGATAAAGAGCTATGAATTGACCGCGCCACAGTTCGGGGTGCTGGAAGCCTTGGCGCATCTCGGTCCCATGAAAATGTGCGAGATCGCGCAAAAGTATCTCACCAGCGGCGCCAACATCACCGGCGTCGTCGATCGCTTGGAGGAAAAGGGGCTGGTGCAGCGGGTGATGGAAGCCGGCGATCGCCGCATGTTTCGCATTCATTTGACCGAAGCCGGCAGCCGGCTGATGACGGAGATTTTTCCACCGCACGCCCAAACCATCGAAAAGATGACCGGCGTGCTTTCAGCGCATGAAAAAACGGTGCTGCTCAAGCTGCTCAAGAAATTAGGCAAGTCCATTCAAGCCTCACGGTGAGCGTAATTTGCCGTGCAGGTATTTTTGCGGCCCGCGTACGGCAATGCGCGGGTCATCATTGTTCACTCATCCTATTCAACTTCAATGGAGGAACCATGCGTTTCAAAACTTCGGTGGTGGCGTTGATTGTTTTATGCCTGTTTGCCGCGAGCAGTTTTGCCGGCGAGAAATTCGAAATCGACCCTTCGCACTCCAATGTCGGCTTCACCGTGCGGCACATGGCCATTGCCAAAGTGAGCGGCGGATTCAAGGATTTTTCCGGCACGATTAACTATGACGAGAATGATCTCACCAAATCGTCCGTGCATGTGACCATCAAGACCGCCAGCATCAACACGGCAAATGAAAACCGCGACAACCATCTGCGCAGCGCTGATTTTTTCAACGCCGCGAGTGACTCGGTCATCACGTTCGCCAGCAAGAAAATCGAAAAGAAGGGCGAGGGCTACGTCGCGGTCGGGGATTTTACTTTGCGCGGCGTGACGAAGGAAATTGCCCTGCCCTTTGCCGTCCTCGGGACGATCAAAGATCAGCACGGCAACAAGCGCCTGGGCGTCGAGGCCAAGATCACGATCGATCGTTTCGATTATGGCGTGAAATGGGATCGCGCTTTCGAGCCGGGCAACTTGGTCGTGGGCAAGGACGTGGAGATTACTTTGAACATCGAAGCGATTGCGAAAGCACCAGAGGCGCCCAAGCAGTAAATCGTCCATGCGGCACAGCGAGCGCGGAGGGACGACCGGCACGGCGCAGCCCGCCCATGCTGCCAGCGATATGCGCTTATTTCTTGCAAGTGGTCTTTTGATGCATTATTATGGCCTTGTGCAAAGTTGTGCAAGCCCGAAATACTTCAGCCATGATTCCTCGCCCAGCCACTTTTGTCGCCACTTCCGCAGAGCATACTTCGGTGCGCAGCAGAACGACCCCGCAGTCGCGCTGGCGCAGGCGGGGGCCGCGAAGCTTCTCGCGGCGAAAATAGCGGCGAACGGCGCTTGACAGGAGGTTTGGATATGGATGATTTCCGTTTGCCTGCAGCCACGCAGATCGGCCATGCGAAACTGCAAGTGTCGGACTTGGAACGCGCTTTGGGCTTTTACAGAGATGACATCGGCTTCAAAGAAATCAAGCGCAACCAGGTGAGCGCTGCCCTCTCCCCCACCGGCCGTCCTCCAGCGCACCTGGCGTTAAACGTGCACCCAGATGCCAGGCCCAAGCCGCCAAGAACGACGGGGCTCTACCATGTGGCTATTCGGTTCCCCCATCGGCGTGCCTTGGCAAGTGTCTTTCGACGATTGCTCGAGCATGGCTGGCCATTTCAAGGCTTTTCCGATCACGGCGTGAGCGAAGCGCTGTATCTGACCGACCCCGATGGCAACGGCATCGAGCTTTACGCCGACCGGCCGCGCGAGCAGTGGGTGTGGCGCAACGGCGCGGTGACCATGTTTACCGAGCCGCTGCAGGTTGACGCCCTGTTGCGCGAGGCCGAACAGGATGCCGGCAAACGATATGAAATCCATGCGCAAACAGATATTGGCCACGTGCATCTGCACGTTTCCGATCTGAAACGAGCCGAAGCGTTTTATCATGGCGTGCTGGGATTGGAAGTCACACAACGAACATATCCCGGGGCATTGTTTCTGTCGGCGGGTGGTTATCATCACCACGTGGGCGTGAATATTTGGGCCGGTCAAGGCGCGCCGCCCCCACCGCCCGAGGCGGTGGGATTGCTTTCTTTCTCCCTACGAATTCCAGATCTGAAGACTCTTGAATTGTTGACCGATCGCCTGCAAGCGGCCGGCCTGCCGTTTGAAGATGAGAGTGCGGCCACGCGCCGGCCATCTATTTTGACGCGCGATCAGGATGGGAACGGGATAGAAATTGTTGTGGAAGCATAACATGACGGCGGGGCTCAACCTGCAGCAATTAACCACGCCATCCTGCAGCTGGACTAAGAGCGTCATCTCAAACTAGAGGTATGCAAAGCATGCCTAAAACGGCTTTAATCACCGGCGCCAATCGCGGCCTACAGCATTTCCAAAACCGCCTTGAATGCGGTCACGCGGCAGCTTGCAGCGGCATTGCAAAGCCAGGGCATTGCCGTGAATTCAGTCTGTCCCGGCTGGGTGAGAACCGACATGGGTGGCCGCCTGGCGCCGAGTTCCGTAGAAAAAGGCGCGGAGACGATTGTCTGGCTCGCGACGGCAGCGCCGCAAGGTTTGACCGGCCAGTTTTTGCGCGATCGCAAAGCTGTCCCGTGGTAAGTTGGTATGGCATTGCTCGTGAAACCCACGACGGATGCGAAATGAACTGAGGCATTTCACGACTTTCGCAGGCCGGATCCTTATTGTACTCCCCCACAATCTTTGAGCAATTTATTAGAAAGGAAAGAAATCATGAAACGCCACGCTTCAGCCGTTTGGCAAGGGACTTTGAAGGAAGGCAAGGGTTCGCTGTCCACGCAAAGCGGTGTTCTGCAGGAAACACCGTATTCGTTCAGCACCCGCTTTGAATCCGGGGCGGGCACGAATCCCGAGGAATTGATCGCCGCCGCGCTGGCGGGATGTTTCACCATGGCACTTGGGGCCAAATTGAGCGCTGCGGGGTTCAAGCCGGAGAAACTGAGCACGCGCGCAAATCTGACGCTCGAGCAAGTGCAGGGCAATTGGAGCATTACCACGATTCATTTGGAATTGCGGGGCAAGGCACCGGGAGTGGATCGCGCCAAATTCGACGAGTTGGCGAACGACGCCAAAACGAATTGCATCATTTCGCGCGCACTCACCGCGACGATTACGCTGGACGCCAAACTGGAGGCGTAATGCCGTTGTCCGGTTATGCTGGGGGGAGACGCATGCGCACTCGAAATAGAACCTGCACTTGGAGGAGGCCGTGTTTGCGCTGAAATGAAAACCGCTGCGGGCCAAAGCTCCTTCGCGGTGCTCCTCTTCCAAGATATCGCGGTCATTCCGATGCTGGCGATCTTTCCGTTGCTCGCCCCCGCGAGTGCTCACCACGCCGCCGGCGCCGAGCACGCGCAACACTATCCCGACCATAAATCCTATATCAACGTCGCACGCCAAAGGATCGCCGAGTTGGAAGCGTTGATCGCGGCTGACGATGCCAAATCCGATCTCGAGCGTGATGCCGGCTGGGATATCGATTCGTTGCGGGAAGAGGTGCGGTCCGGCACGTTCGGCAGCGCTGCCTGAACGGTGCGCTTTTACATTGATCGTTCTATGAAAGCGAATGCAAGTGATAAAAGCAGAAGGAAGCGCAAACCCGAAAATTGCCCTTGACTTTTCGGCACGAGTTTTGATACTATTCACGCACCGATCACGAGATTTCGAACTTGAAGCAAGAATGATGAACAATCCACATGGCGACGCCGCACCGGCCTCCTCCGCCGCGCAACCCTTCTCCATGCGCGAGCATGCGGAAGCAACCGTGCAAGAAGGGGAAGCCAGACTACGCGGAATTCTGGAAACCGCAGTCGACGGCATCATTACCATAGACGAGCGCGGCATTGTCGAATCGTTCAATCCGGCTTCGGAACGCATGTTCGGTTATGCGAAGCATGAAGTGATCGGGCAGAATATCAAGATGCTCATGCCCCCGCTCTATCGCGAGGCGCACGACGGTTATTTGATGAATTATCTGAAGACGGGTGAGAAAAGAATCATCGGCATCGGTCGTGAAGTGGTGGGGCAGCGCAAAGATGGCAGCACTTTCCCCATGCACCTGTCCGTCAGCGAAGTCCACTTGGGACCGCGCAGGTTGTTCACCGGTATCGTGCACGACCTGACAGAACGGAAGATGCTGGAAAAGCAGGTGTCGCAGGCCGAGGGTCTGGCGACGATTGGCAGAATGGCGGCGAAGGTGGCGCATGAAATCAGAAATCCGCTTTCCTCCATCAGCTTGAATGCGGAGTTGTTGCAGGACGAGGTCAGCGGGTATGAGTGCGTCAATACCGACGAAGCGAAAACGCTGTTGCGGGCGATCATCTCGGAGATCGATCGCATGACGGCGTTGACCGAAGAATATCTGCAATTTTCGCGGCTGCCCGAATCCCGGCTCGCGCGCGCCCATCTCGCGCATACGCTGGAAGAGACGGTTGATTTTGTGCGCCATGAATTGCGGCAGAAACGCATCGCCGTCGAGAGCTTCGTGTCCGAGGCCCTGGATGAGATGCGATTTGATCGCGTGCAAATACGGCGTGCGCTATTGAATCTTATCCGCAACGCCGCCGAGGCGATGCCGCGCGGCGGCAAGCTCAGCCTTCGCGCTGAGAAAAAGGGACAGGAAGCCATCATTCAAATCGAGGACAATGGCATCGGCATTCCAGAAGAGGTGATGGGCAGAATTTTCGAGCCGTTTTTCACCACCAAGGAAGTCGGCACCGGCCTGGGTCTCGCACTGGTACAACAAATCATCCATGACCACGGCGGGCAAATCTCCTGCACGAGCAAAGCAGGACAGGGAACGACTTTCTCCATCGTACTTCCCATAGACGAAGCGAAGTGAGGAAAAGGCATGCAAGAAAAATCCATTTTAATCGTGGATGATGAAGAAAGCGTACGGGAGTCTTTGGACAAAGTCTTGAAGCGCGCCGGATATTTGACCCGCACCGCGAGCTCGGGCGAGGAAGCGCTCGCGTTGATGTCCGAGAATGCGGCGGATTTGGTTTTGACGGATTTGCGCATGCCGGATGGCGACGGTATTTCCCTGCTCAAGAACCTCAAGAAAAAATTCCCGGATACCGAAGTGATTTTGCTGACCGGATATGGCACCATTGAAATCGCGGTGGAAGCTATAAAAGAAGGAGCCTATGATTTCATCGCCAAGCCGCCGAAAAAGGCCGTCATTCTCAGCACCGTCGAAAGAGCCTTCGAGCGCCAAAATCTGGCGCAAGAGAACAAGTATTTGAAAGCCCAATTGGGGAAAGACGGATTTTTCGATGAAATGATCGGCAAAAGCCAGGCGATGACCGTCGTATTGCAAATGGTCGAGCGGGTGGCGCCTTTGGTTTCCAACGTATTGATTACCGGCGAAAGCGGCACCGGTAAAGAGCTGATTGCACGCGCGATTCATCGCAAAAGCCCGCGCGCCAAAAACAGGTTCATTCCGGTCAATACCGCGGCCATACCTGAAAATCTGATTGAAAGTGAGCTTTTCGGCCATGTGAAAGGCGCCTTTACCGGCGCCATGCGCGATAAACAGGGCCTGTTTAAAGTGGCCGAAGGAGGCACACTTTTTCTCGATGAAATCTCCAGCGTACCGTTGAATTTGCAGGCCAAGCTGTTGCGGGCGATCGAACAAAAGGAGATTTTGCCGGTCGGCAGCACTTCGCCCGAGATCATCGACGTGCGCATTATTGCGGCGACCAACAAGGACTTGGCGGAAGAATCAGCCCAGGGCAGATTTCGCGAGGATCTCTATTACCGTTTGAATGTGGTCGGCATCAATTCGCCTCCCTTGAGAGATCGATCAGAGGACATCCCGGCGCTGACGAGTCATTTCATTAGAATCTATAATGCGCAATTGACCAAGCACATCCGGGAGGTGGACCCGGCTATGCTGGAGGCGCTCAAAAGCCATGAATGGAAAGGCAATGTGCGCGAGCTGGAAAACGCCCTCGAACGTGCCATGATCATGTGCGATGGGGAGGTATTGCGATTCGAGCACTTTCCGCCGATGCTCGCGCACCGGACCTCTATGCAGGAATCGGAAGAAGGCTTGAAAGGGTCGGTGCGAAAATTCGAGCGGGAGACCATTCTCAAGGCTTTGCAGCAAGCCGGTCAAGACAAAAGCAAAGCGGCTGCCATGTTGAGCATGAGCTTGTCCACACTCTATCGCAAGATGACGGAACTGGGTATTCCGAGCAAGGAGTAGAAGGCAAAAACAAAAAGAAAAAAGCAAAAAGAAAAGAGCAAAAAGCAAGAAGCTCTGCTCTTCGCTCTTTTCTTTTTGCTCTTTGCCTTTTGCTGCTTGCTTTCTGCTCTTCTCAAAAACAAGAATTGCAGCGTTGAGATTACCGACTCTAAGAAAAGGGCAGCTTGATTTGGTGATTTTCTGACTCGGCCGTGAACCCACATCGTCTTTTTTTACAGCCGTTTGGCTCGGAGCCAACGGCTTTTTTATTTGTGGCGCGTTTTTTGGAATCACCCATGGCGGAACTTGTTTAGGAGGCCAAAGCGTGCCCGCAGGAAACGATCTACATATACTTATCATCGACGACGATCGCGAGTTTCGACGCTCGTTGACCAAGATCTTTCGAAAGGCCGGCTTTCAAGTCAGCAACGCCTCCACTGGCTATCAGGCCGCGCTCTTGCTGAATAGGGAGGAGTATCCGCTCATCGTTTTGGATTTGAAAATGCCGGGTAGATCCGGCATTGACTTGCTGCGAGATATCAAAGCAAAAAGCCCGGCCTCGAAAGTCATCGTCGTCACCGCCAGTGGGGATGACGCGAATACTGGCGAGACTATGGCCGCGGGTGCATTTGACTATCTGAAAAAGCCGCTGAAACGCCAGGAGATTTTCGACTCCGCGCGCCGGGCTTTGGAATCGAGATAAGGAGGTGTGAGATGATGAAGATCCGGAGAATTTTGTTCCCGACGGATTTTTCGCGCTGCGCCCAGCAAGCCCTGCTTCACGCCGTCCATTGGGCCGAAGAATATGGCGCCGAACTGCATGTTGTGCATGCAGTGGATGCCGTGGGGCAGTGGCAAAACAATCCGGAGGCGCTGCCGAATGCGCGCCAGATGCAAGAGCAATTGAAGAATGTCGCGAAGAGCCAATTGTCCGCCACCATCAAAGCCCTGCAAGCCGATCGCATCCAGATCAAGCAGGCACAAATTCGGGGCATTTCCACGGCGCCGGCGATTTTAGCATATGCGAAAGACAACGACGCCGATCTCATTGTGATGGGCACCCATGGCCGGCGGGGGTTGGGGCATTTGTTCCTTGGCAGCGTGGCTGAGGAAGTCGTGCGTTTAGCGCCGTGCCCGGTGTTAACCATTCGCGAGCGCCAGGAGCCGATGCCGGTGGAGAGCATGAAGTGCATTTTGACGCCGGTGGATTTTTCCGAATATGCACAAGCAGCGTTGGGGTATGCCAAAGAGCTCGCGGCTTTTTATCACGCGCGGCTGCAATTGCTGCATGTCGTCGAACAAGTCATTGCGCCGGAATGTTACATGGCCACCGGCCCATCCCTCATCATGTTCAAGCCCGAGCTCAAAGCCAGCGCTGAGCAAGAGATGAAAAGAATACTCAAAGCAGCAAAGGGCCCGGAAGTCGCGGCCAGCCTGCACGTCATCGAAGGCTATGCGGCGCGCGATATCGTCCATTTTGCAGAGAATTTCCATAGCGACTTCATCGTGATTGCAACGCATGGCAGAACGGGAATCGAACATATGCTGCTCGGCAGCGTCGCTGAAAAAGTTGTTCGCCGTGCGCCCTGTCCCGTGTTTAGCGTGCGGGCATTTGGGAAATCGTTGGTCTGAGTTCATTTCGAATTAACGCTCTGGCAACAGCGAAAGTTATCTAACGCATTACGTTTTACAACCGACGAGTCTAATGCGTGAAACGTGAGGCGTAAATTACTCCTCCTTGTGGATTGTCTCCATGCATGCTCCAAGAACAATTTCATCGTTGTCTGAAATTCTGGCTCATACGCCGCGCAGTAGCCGCATCTTTATCGGCTCGGGATGCGCGGAACCGCAAGAACTGGTGCGGCAGCTCGTGCACAGCGCCTCATATTTTGCCGATGCCGAAATATTACATCTTTTAACCGCCGGTCGCTCTGAATACGTGCAGCCGCAATACGCACATCATTTCCGGCACAATGCCTTCTTCATCGGGCCAAACGTCCGGGACGCGGTGGCCAAGGGCGAGGCGGACTACACGCCCATTTTTCTCTCCGAACTGCCGGGTTTGTTCGAAAACAGACTCATGCCGGTCGATCTCGCCCTCATTCAAGTTTCACCGCCGGACGTGCACGGTTATTGCAGCCTGGGCGTGAGCGTGGATGTGGTGAAATCAGCCGCGGCCGTGGCGCGCGCCGTGGTGGCACAGGTCAATCCGTGCATGCCGAGAACTTTGGGGGACAGTTTGCTGCATTTGAGCCAGATTCACTATTTGTTGGAACATGAGGAGCCGATCCTCGAGCTCAAACTGGAAGAGCCCGACGCGGTTGCGCTCCAAATCGGCGCGCACATCGCCCGATTGATTTCCGACGGCGCCACGTTGCAGATGGGCATCGGCGGTATTCCGAACGCCGTGCTCAAGTTGCTCGGCGACAAAAACGATCTAGGCATTCACACGGAAATGTTTTCCGACGGCGTCGTGCCACTGGTGAAAAAAGGCGTGATCAACGGAAAGAGAAAAACCCTGCACAACAACAAGATCGTGGCGAGCTTCGTCATGGGATCGAGGCTGCTGTATGATTTCGTCCACGATAATCCGGGGATTGAGTTTCACCCGTCGCAATACACCAACGATCCTTTCATTATCAGCCGCAACCATCACATGGTCGCGATCAATTCCGCTTTGCAGGTGGATTTGACCGGCCAGGTGTGCGCGGATTCTCTGGGCCCACGCTTTTTTAGCGGCATCGGCGGCCAGGTCGATTTCATCCGCGGCGCCGCGCGCTCGCCGGGCGGCAAGCCCATCATCGCCCTTCCTTCAACTGCCCAAAAAGGCACGCTCTCACGCATTGTGGCTGAACTGCAGCGCGGTGCGGGCGTCACCACTTCGCGCGGCGACGTCCATTACGTGGTCACGGAGTATGGCATCGCTTTCCTGTACGGGAAGTCGGTGCGCCAGCGGGCCCTGGAGCTGATCAATATCGCGCATCCGGACTTTCGTGGCGAGCTTTTGGATGCCATGAAAGCGAGGCATTACGTTTATCCGGATCAGAAGTTGGAGACCATCGGCCGCCTCTATCCGCAACAATATGAAACCATGCAGACCTTCAAGGACGTTGGGCCGATTCTCTTCCGTCCGATCAAACCGACCGACGAGCGCATGCTCCAGGACTTTTTCTACTCACACAGCGAGGAAACCATCTTCATGCGCTATCATGCCATGATCAAAACCATGCCGCATGAAAAAGCGCAGTATCTGGTGAATGTCGATTACAAGAATGCCATGGCCATCGTCGGCGTCGTCGGCGAAATTGGTAAAGAACGCATTATTGCGATCGGGCGTTACATGTCTTCGCCCACTTCCAATTTTCCCGAAATCGCTTTTGTCGTCCACGAAGCGTACCGGTGCAAGGGCATTGCCCGTCTGCTGCTGCAACAACTCACCAGCGTTGCCAAAAATAACGGTTTTGAAGGATTTGTGGCCTTCGTGCTGCCGGAAAACACGGCCATGTTATATGCCTTCGACCGCGTCGGCGGGGTCGAGCGCAAATTCGATGACGGGGTCTTCAAGGTCACGATTCGGTTTGAGAATGGCGTGAAATGACCGGAAGCGGTCGCTTCGGTTTGGCGCAAAGTATTTCGCAAGCTTCTGGCGGAGGAGAATCGTGGAAAAGATGCAAAAGCAAAGTGGCAGCCGCGGCCTGGTGGTGATTGATGCCGAGGAATGCAAGGGCTGTGGCTTGTGCGTGGAAGTGTGTCCGCCGTCCGTGCTGAAAATTTCCGCTGCGCTCAACCGCATGGGTTATCATCCCGCGGAGTATCTCGGTGTGGCGTGCACGGGCTGCGGTGTATGCTTTTACATTTGCCCCGAGCCGGGTGCGATTATGGTGTACAAGCGGAGGGATGAAAAAAGGCGGATGGAACTCGCGGGAGAGGAAGATCACGCGATGAAATAGCCGGTGACGAGGGTCATGATTGCGATTGACCAATGGATGAACCTCTAGAGCTTTTGGCTGAAAGTCATGTCGGGTACGCAGCAAGCGTTTCTTCGAGTTTGAGTGAGCCATGCAAAAACAACTCATCAAAGGCAATGAAGCTGTGGTGAAAGCCGCGTTGCTCGCCGGCTGCCGCGCGTATTTCGGTTATCCCATCACCCCGGCAAGTGAGATTGCCGAAGCCGCAGCGGAGTATTTTCCGAAATTGGGCGCGACATTTTTGCAGGCGGAGAGTGAAGTGGCCTCCATCAACATGCTGTATGGCGCTGCTTCGGCCGGCGTGCGTGCGATGACCGCGTCCTCCAGCCCCGGCATCTCGCTGATGCAGGAGGGTATTTCTTATATGGCCGGCGCCGAGCTGCCCGCCGTCATCGTCGATATTATGCGCGGCGGCCCGGGGCTCGGCAATATTGCGCCGGAGCAAGGAGATTATTTTCAAGTCGTCAAGGGCGGCGGCCATGGCAATTATCGTGTGATCGTGCTCGCGCCGAACAGTGCCCAGGAAATGTGCGATCTCACCATGCTCGCGTTTGAGCTGGCGGATCGTTACCGCAATCCGGTCGTGGTGCTGGCCGACGGTTTCATCGGCCAGATGATGGAACCGGTAAAATTTCCGAAACCGTTGGCGGAGCTGCCCCCCAAAGCATGGGCCGTTGCCGCAACGCCGGAGACGCGCGACAATCTCATCACTTCCATTGAGCTTGTACCGGAAGAATTGGAAGCCCACGTGCAGCATCTGCAAGAAAAATATGCCACCGTGAACCGTGAAGAATCCCTGTGCGAAGGTTACTGTTTGGATAATGCGCAAATCGTCGTGGTGGGATATGGCATCGTGGCGCGCCTGTTGCGCACGGCTGTGGATTTGGCGCGCGCGCGCAATATTCCGGTCGGACTATTGCGGCCCATCACGCTTTGGCCATTTCCAACCCGAAAGATTGATGAATTGAGCGAACGCGTTTACGGTTTGCTGGTCTGCGAATTGAGCACCGGCCAAATGGTGGAAGATGTGAAGCTGGCGGTGAATGGCCGGACCCTGGTTGAGTTCTACGGTCGCACCGGCGGCATGGTGCCCACCGCGGAAGAGCTGCTTCTCCAAATCGAACGCTTGTGGAAGGAATTGGAAGGGGAAGCGGGCTGAAAGGACCGCTCCCCACAACCGACAAGAACGAGGAGCATCTGCAATGCAGCGGAGACGATGCCAGAGCATGAAGGAGTTTTGTGAAGTAAACCTCACTCGACGTCTCAGCAAATTGACGATTACATTTGAAAGCCCGCAGATGCTCCTCTTTTGTTCAGGAGGTCGATATGGCCACCGTTGAAAAAGAATTGCTGGCCGGATATGAATGGGAATTGGATTTCTTCTGCAGCCGGTGCGGCTCGACGCACTCCTTGATCTTCGACAAGGAAAACGAAAAAATGTACTGCGGACCTTGCTTGCTGTTGATCCACACCCGGCAACAGGCGCAGGCGTCCGCGGTGGAAGTGGGGGAGGAAGATGAGGTTGTGTTTCAGTAGGATTTCTTGAGAAGCGTAGATTGAGAGTGGAAGATCGAAGATAGAAGATCGAAGATGGAAGGTCGAGGATAGAAGATTCCACTGAGAGCCGAGCTTCTATCTCCGATCTTCAATCCTCGATCCTCGATTCAAAAGCGAGGAGAGAACAATGGAAGCCACGGTGTTGCACCGCCCGGATTCTTTCTATGAGACGTTCACGCGCAAACCCGGCGCGGACAAAACTTCGACGCATTATTGCCCGGGCTGCGGCCACGGCACGATTCACAAATTGATCGCCGAGGCCATGGACGATTTCGGCATTCGAGATCGCACCGTGTTCATCTCGCCCGTGGGCTGCGCCGTGTTTGCTTATTACTATTTTAAGTGCGGCAACGTGCAGGTCGCGCATGGCCGCGCGCCCGCCGCCGCCACGGGCGTAAGGCGGGTGTTGCCCCACAGCATCGTGATCAGTTACCAGGGCGACGGCGATCTGGCCGCGATCGGCGGCAATGAAATTTTGCATGCAGCCAATCGCGGCGAGAACATGACCGTGATCTTCGTCAATAATGCCATCTACGGTATGACCGGCGGGCAGATGGCGCCCACGACGCTGCTCGGCATGAAAACCACGACCACCCCCTTGGGGCGCACGATCGCCAATGAGGGTTATCCTTTGCGCGTCTGTGAGTTGTTGTCAACGCTCGAAGCGCCGGCCTATCTCGAACGCGTGGCCATCACGGAGGCGAAAAACGTCATGGCGGCGCGCAAAGCCATCCGCAAGGCGATTCAATATCAAATTGAAGGCCGCGGATTCTCGCTGGTCGAGCTGCTATCGACCTGCCCGACTGGCTGGGGCTTGACGCCGCCGGCCGCAAAACGCTGGCTCATCGAAAACATGCTGCCCGTATTTCCCCTGGGTGTGTTCCGGGACAAAAAGGAAAAGGCAGCGGCCATTCTCCCCACGAATGGGGCGAGCAAAGACGCGTCCAAGATGCGCAGCCTGCTCGGCCTCGCCGAGGAGACCGAGGAGGCAGAAACGCAGCCGAATGTGGACGGCCTCAGTCTGCATGTGAAAATCGCGGGTTTTGGCGGACAGGGCGTGCTCTTCGCCGGGGTCATCCTGGCAGACGCTGGAATGCGGGCCGGCCGCCACGTCAGTTGGTTGCCGAGCTACGGTCCGGAAATGCGCGGCGGCACGGCAAATTGCCACGTCGTTATTTCTGAAAAACGTATCGGATCGCCCCTGGTTTCCCAGGCCGAGGTGCTGATTGCGATGAACCGGCCTTCCTTGGAAAAATTTCAGCAGGAAGTGCGGCCGGGCGGCCTGATCCTGTACAATCGTTCGTTGATTTCCGGCGTGGCGTTGCGCGAGGACGTGCGCCTGGTGCCGGTGCCGGCCACGGAAATCGCCGAGGGCTTAGGCAGCAGCAAAGTGGCCAACGTCGTGATGCTGGGCGCCTATCTTGGGTGCGCCGGTTTCCTGCCGGAGGAGATGATTCTCAGCGCCTTGAACGCCAAGGCCAAATCGCGCAAAGACATCGCCGAGCTGAATGTCAGAGCTTTGCGCGCCGGCAGGGAATTTGTGCTGTCACCCTGATCATTCGCAGTGAACTTCAGTTCGCGGAGGTGAGCCATGATTATTACTTTGTCTCCGCAAGAAGCTGAACAATTGCGGCGCATTGTGCGGCAATATTACATGGAACTGCGCGCCGAGATCTATCATACCGATTCCTCGCAATTCAAACAAGGATTGAAAAGCGAGGAGGCGCAACTCGAACGGCTGCTCGAAAAACTGGAAGCCACCGCGGGCCCCTGGACGGAGCATGACATCTGGGAAAGAGCTTGAAAGGAGACGGCCATGAAGGTTTTCAATGCCATGAAAGAATACAATCATGAGGAGATCGTCTTTTGCCAGGATCGTGATACCGGTCTGCGCGCGATCATTGCGATTCACGACACCACGCTCGGCCCGGCTTTGGGCGGCACCCGTATGTGGCCCTACAAATCCGAAGAGGAAGCATTGCAAGACGTGCTGCGTTTGGCGCGCGGCATGACTTACAAGTCCGCGGCCGCCGGTCTCAATTTCGGCGGCGGCAAGGCGGTGATCATCGGAGATCCGCAGCGCGATAAAAATGAGATGGTGTTCCGCTCCTTCGGACGATTCGTGCAAGGCTTCAATGGCCGCTTCATCACCGGCGAAGACGTCGGCGTGGAAGTGCGCGACATGGAATGGGTGCGAATGGAGACACCCTGGGTGCTTGGGATTTCTGAAGCACTCGGCGGCAGCGGCGACCCCTCACCGGTGACCGCGCGCGGGGTTTATTACGGTCTCAAGGCATGCTGCGAGGCGGTTTTTGGAACCCCTTCCTTGCGCGAGCGCAGGGTGGCGGTGCAGGGTGTGGGTCACGTCGGGTATCATCTGACGGAATTGCTGCGCAAAGAGGGTGCCATGCTTTTTGTGACCGATATCCGCGATGAGCGGGTCGTGCGTTGCGTGCGGGAGTTGGGCGTCGAAGGGGTCGCGCCGGAAAAAATCTATGACGTGGAGGCGGAAATCTTTGCGCCCTGTGCCCTGGGAGCCATCATCAACAACGAGACCATTCCACGCCTGAAGGTCAAGATCATCGCGGGCGGCGCCAACAATCAACTCGCGGACGAGCACCTACACGGCCGCATGCTCATGGAAAGAAAGATTCTCTATGCTCCCGACTACGTCATCAACGCCGGCGGGCTGATCAATGTTGCCAATGAGATCGAGGGCTATCATCGCGACAAGGCCATCAAGGAAGCGGAAGGCATCTACAACATCCTGAAACGAATCATTGCCATTGCGCGCCAGGAGAACATTCCAACATGCGAGGCTTCCAATCGTCTGGCCGAGCATCGTCTCGAGCAGGTGGCAAAGCTCAAACGCATGCATGTGTTGAGCCGTCCGCGCCAAATTCGCGGCGAGCGATACGCGTGGTGAACCAAGTCAACGCAGAGGATGACGATGATCATCGGTGTTCCCAAGGAAAGCTGGCGCGACGAGCATCGCGTCGCCTTGACCCCTGCTGGCATCAACACGCTGGTGAAGGCCGGGCACAAGGTCATCGTGCAGATGGGTGCGGGCCTGGTCTGTGGCTTCACCAACGAAGCTTACGACGAGGCTGGGGCCACGCTGGGATTTGGCGCAAGTGAGGTCTTTGGGAATGCCCAGCTCATCGTGACCGTCATGCCGCCCACCTGGCAGGAAGTGGAATGGCTCACGGCGGGCAAAATGCTTTTCAGTTTTATCAATTTCGGCGTCGTCAATCCAAAGATCATGGCCGCCTTGTGCGAAGCAAAATGCACCGCGATCGGCTATAACCTGATGGAGGATGACGCGGGCAATCTGCCCGTGCTCACGGCCATGAGCGAAATCGTGGGCATGCTCTTGCCTCAAATCGCGGGCCAGTTTTTGGCGACGCCGAAAGGCGGTCGCGGCATTGCTCTCGGCGGCGCCGCCGGAATCCCCGCGGCGCATGTGGTAATTATCGGGGCAGGCATCGTCGGCAGCACGGCGGCAGAGGCATTTGCCGGCGCCGGCGCTGACGTCACCGTGATGGATAGTGATCTCTCGCGCCTGCGCCAGCTTGAAAAACAACTGCACAACAAAGTCAATACGGTCATGGCCACGCCTTATAGTATCGATCGTTACATGGAAAACACCGATGTTCTGGTCGGGGCAGTGCAGATTCACGGCCGGCAATCTCCTCATATCGTGACCGAGACGCAAGTCAAGCGCATGCGCAAGGGCAGTGTGATCTTGGACGTTGCCATTGACCAGGGCGGCTGCATCGAAACCAGCCGGCCGACTTCGCACTCCGATCCGGTTTTCATTCATCATGGCGTGATTCACTATGCCGTGCCGAACATTCCGGCGCTGGTAGCGCGCACGGCTTCGCACGCGCTCAACAACGTGATTTTGCCTTTTCTCCGGCTCGTGGCCGAACGTGGGGAATCGGCGTTTGCAACCAACGCGCTGCTCCGGCACGGGGCCTATCTCTATAACGGGCAATGCACCCATGCCGAGATGGGGAAACTGCTGGGCTGGCCCGCCGTGCCGATGGAGGAACTGGTTGCGCCCATACATAACGGAGCGGCGGAACAATGAATTGTTGGAACCTACCATCCCGACCCCAATAATCCATTTCTCCAATACTCCATCAATCCAAAGAAGACTCAGATTGTGTGAAAACGCTTGGTCTTAACGCCGGTTGAGCTTGTCGAAGCCGGATTTTTTGAACTTAGCACCCTTCGACAAGCTCAGGGTGCGGCATTCCCAAGTTTTCGCACATTCTGACTGCCGTTGAATCACTCTCTGATGGAGAACTACAATGATATCCAAAGCCGAAGCCCTGCGTTACCATAGCGAAGGCCGCAAGGGCAAAATCGAGGTGGTGTCGACCAAACCTTGCGCGACGCAAACGGACTTGGCGATGGCCTACACCCCCGGCGTCGCCGAGCCCTGCCGCGAAATTCATGACCATACCGAAAAGGTCTGGGAATATACCGCGCGCGGCAATCTCGTGGCGGTGGTATCCAACGGCACCGCGGTGCTCGGTCTCGGTGATATTGGCGCGGAAGCGGGCAAGCCCGTCATGGAAGGCAAGGGCGTGCTCTTCAAACGCTTCGCCGATGTCGATGTTTTCGATCTCGAGCTGAATTCGCACGATCCGGCGGAGATCATCAAAGCCGTGCAGCTGATGGAGCCGACGTTCGGAGGCATCAATCTCGAAGACATTAAGGCGCCGGAATGTTTTCAAATCGAGGAAACACTGAAAAAGACCATGAAGATCCCGGTGTTTCACGACGATCAACACGGCACCGCCATCATCTCGGGCGCGGCGCTGCTCAATGCGCTGGAATTGGTGGGCAAGGACCTCAGCAAGGTCAAGGTGGTGTTCAATGGTGCGGGGGCCTCGGGCATTGCGTGCGCCAACTATTATCTGAGCCTGGGCGTGTCACGACGGAATCTGATTTTGTGTGACACCAAAGGCGTCGTCTATGCCGGCCGCACCGACAACATGAATCCTTACAAAGCCAAGCTCGCAGCTGAAACCAAGGCGCGCACGCTCGCTGAAGCGATGGCAGGCGCAGATGTTTTCGTCGGGCTCTCCGGCGCAAATATGGTGACGAAGGAGATGGTGAAGTCCATGGCCAAGGACCCGGTCATCTTCGCCATGGCGAATCCCGATCCTGAGATTACCTACGAGGAAGCGACCGCCGTGCGCTCGGATTTGATCATGGCGACGGGCCGTTCGGACTATCCCAATCAAGTCAACAACGTGCTCGGTTTTCCGTTCATCTTTCGCGGCGCGTTGGACGTGCGTGCGACCACGATCAACGAAGACATGAAACATGCCGCCACGCGCGCTTTGGCTGAACTCGCCAAGGAGCCCGTGCCCTACACCGTGATCAAAGCCTACCGTCTGCAAAATCTCAAATTCGGCCGCGACTACATTATCCCCAAGCCGTTCGATCCTCGTGTGCTGCTGTGGGTCGCGCCGGCAGTGGCGCAAGCGGCGATGAACAGCGGCGTGGCGCAAAAGCAGATCGATCTCGACAAATATCGCGAAGAGCTGGAAGGGCGTTTGGGGGTTTCGCGGAAATTCATGCGGGTGATGATCAACAAAGCCAAAGCCGCGCCCAAGCGCATCGTTTATCCCGAGGGCGATTTTCCGGCGGTGCTCAAGGCCTGCGAAGTCATTCTGGACGAAGGGCTCGCCCATCCCATTCTGCTCGGCGAGGAAAAGGCGATTCTGAGCCGCGTGGAGGAAATGCGCATTCATTTGCATGGCGGCGTGGAGATCGTCAATCCGCTGGTCTCGCAGAAGCTGCCGGCCTACGTCAACGCGTTTTATGAGTTGCGCAAACGCCATGGCCTCACGCGGCGCGACGCCCAAGAGCTGATGCGGCATCGCCACTATTTCGGGCCCATGATGGTGCATTTGGGTGAAGCCGACGGCATGGTCTCCGGCTTGACCAAACATTACCCCGACACGCTGCGCCCGGCGCTGCAAATCGTCAAGTTGCGCGAAGGCGTGAAGAAAGTGGCAGGCTTGTACGCCATGGTGTTCAAAAACGGCGTGTACTTCATTGCCGATGCGACGGTGAATATCGATCCGAGCGCCGAAGATTTGGCGGAGATCGCGATCCTGGCGGCGAAGGAAGTCCGCCGGTTCAATATCGAGCCGCGCGTGGCGTTGTTGTCGTTTTCGAACTTCGGCAGCGTCAAACATCCCCTTTCCCAGAAAGTGCTGGAGGCGCTGGCCATTTTGCGCCACAAAGAGGTGGACTTCATCGTCGACGGCGAGATGCAAGCCGACACTGCGGTGACGCCTGAAATCATCGACGAGTTTTATCCCTTTTGTGCGATCAAAGGCGGCGCCAATGTGCTCGTCTTTCCGGATCTGATCAGCGGCAACGTTGCCTACAAGCTGCTGCAGCGCCTCGGCCATGCCGAAGCCATTGGCCCGATTCTCATGGGCATGAAAAAGCCGGTTCACGTTCTGCAAATCGGCAGCATGAGCGAGATCGATGTGATCAACATGACGGCGATTGCGGTGGTGGAGGCCCAGGGCAAGTGAGGCGGTGCGGCAAGAGAACAGAAAACGTTTTATGCCATAAGGCACTCAAAGTCAGAATAAAATCTGAAAGCTTCCTCGCCAACGGATGGGAAGCGACCAACGGATTCAGAATAATCCGTTGGTCGTTTTTGATCCGTTGGAGAGTTTTTTTGTCTAAAGCTGCTCCGTAACGAGCTTCGGTTTTCATCCCGGCCCTTCGGGATGAAAATCCGCTAAACTTCATTAGAAGTGAAATCTGTGCTTTTTGAGCAACGAAATCCAAAATCCAAAACTCGAGACTCAAAACCACTCTTGGATTTTGTGATTTGAATTTTGGGGTTCCGGCTGTCCGGGTTATGAATATCATCGATCGCAACGGCCTCGATGCCCTTTTCGCAGTGTTGACGCACCATGGGTATGGCGCCATCCTTGGGCCAACGGTTCGTGACGGCGCCATTGTTCTCGGCAAGCTGCGCTCGAGCCGCGATCTGCCCATCGGCTGGACCGATGAACAAGAGAGCGGCGGGTATCGTCTCAAGCAACGTGTGGATGAAGCGCTGTTTGGCTATACCGTGGGCCCGCAGTCGTGGAAGAAATTTCTGCATCCGCCTGCCCTGCGCCTGTGGCAAGCCCGGCGCGCGCGCAATGGCTTTCAAGTTTCAGCGGCGCAAGCGGAAGCAAAAAAATTGGCATTCATCGGCGTCCGCTCTTGCGAGCTGCATGCCCTCGCCATTCAAGACAAGATTTTCATGAATGGCCCATACGTGGATCCCTTTTACAAGTCTCGGCGGGAGAATATCTTCATCGTTGCCGTGAATTGTGGCCAAGCCGGAGGCACCTGTTTCTGTGTTTCCATGAATACCGGGCCGAAAGCGCAGCAAGGATTCGATCTGGCGCTCACAGAAATTCTGGAAACGGATCGGCATTATTTTGTCGTTGAGACCGGCACCGAAGCGGGTATAGAGATACTGCGTGAAATTCCGCATCACCCGGCGAATGAAGCGGAGACGGCGAAAGCCGAACAAGTGGTGGCGATTACGGCCGGCAAGATGGGGCGCCGCCTTGACACTTCCGGTATTAAGGATCTGCTCTACCACAGCACCGAACATCCGCGCTGGGACGAGGTCGCCAAGCGTTGTTTGACCTGTGCCAACTGCACCATGGTCTGCCCGACGTGCTTTTGCACCACGGTGGAAGACGTCACCGACCTGGCGGGCGCGCAGGCCGAGCGCCGGCGCAAGTGGGATTCCTGTTTCACCATGGACTTTTCCTACATCCACGGTGGCAGTGTCCGGCCCTCAATCAGGGCGCGTTATCGCCAATGGCTGACGCACAAGCTGGCTTCGTGGATCGACCAATTCGGCGTCTCAGGCTGTGTGGGTTGCGGACGATGCCTCACCTGGTGCCCGGTGGGAATCGACATCACGGAAGAAGTTCGGGCCCTCCGTGCAAGTGAAAAGGAGCAAAACGATGGAAACGCTTGAACCCGTTTTAGCAGAGCACCCGTTTTTGCAGGGCATCGAGGAAAAGCATCTGCAGCTGCTCGTCGGCTGCGCCTCCAACGCGCGCTTTGAACCCGGACAATTCCTTTGCCGCGAGGGGGAAGAAGCCAATCAATTCTTCATCATTCGCCATGGACGCGTGGCCATAGAGATATTCGCCGCGGAGCGCGGGCCGATCACCGTTCAAACGCTGGGGGAAGGTGAAGTGCTGGGTTGGTCGTGGCTGATTCCGCCCTATGAGTGGCATTTCGACGCGCGCGCGGTGGAGCTCACCCGCGTGCTGGCGCTGGATGGCAAATGCCTGCGCACGAAATGCGAGCAGGATCACGACCTCGGTTATGAGCTTCTGAAGCGATTTACGCACATCATCGAGCAACGCATGCAGGCCACACGCTTGCAGCTTTTGGATGTCTATGGCACGCATGCTTGAAGAAAATGGCAACACACCGTCGTCTCCTGGTGACGCCATGCTGCCGCTTCCCTATCGTGTGCAGCAGTTGCGGCATGATACCGATGACACTTTTACGCTTGAGCTCCAAGCGGCTGAGGGCGCGAACGGTTTTTCATTCGACGCCGGACAATTCAACATGCTCTACGTATTTGGGGTGGGTGAAGTGCCTATTTCCATCAGCGGCGATTCGAGCCGTGCGCGAATTCTGGTGCATACTACCCGCGCCGTGGGTACCGTGACCAAGGCGATGCGCAAATTGAAACGCGGCGACATGCTCGGTGTGCGCGGCCCTTTTGGCAGCCACTGGCCGGTGAGCGAGGCCGCCGGGAACGACGTGGTGATCGTCGCAGGCGGCATTGGCCTGGCGCCCTTGCGCCCGGCGGTGTACAAGCTGCTGGCGCAGCGGGAAAAATTCGGCCAGGTTGTCTTGTTGTACGGCACGCGCAGCCCGGCTGATATTCTTTTCCGGCACGAGCTGGAAGGCTGGCGCTCGCGCTTTGATGTTCATGCTTACGTCACGGTCGATCGCGCGATGGGAGCGTGGCGCGGCAACGTCGGGGTCGTCACCACACTCATTCCCAAAGCGCCGTTCGATTCGCGCAACACCGTGGCCATGATATGCGGCCCAGAAGTCATGATGCGTTTCACCGTGCTCGAGCTGCAAAAGCGCGGGGTCTTGGCCGGGAATATTTTTCTGTCGCTCGAGCGCAACATGAAGTGCGCGATCGGACTGTGCGGGCATTGCCAATTCGGCCGCCATTTTATCTGCAAAGACGGTCCGGTGTTTCGCTATGACCGGATCAAAGAATGGTTCGCCAAACGTGAAATCTGACATGCGTCGAAAGCGAATCTCGAATGCGACTTCTTTGCGCGCAGCGCGGACCAGCCTGCGCGGCGGCGCCAAAAAACTTGCACGGAGAAAGCCTAAAGTCGCGGTCTGGAAATTCGCCTCCTGCGACGGCTGCCAGCTTAGTTTGTTAGATTGCGAAGATGAACTACTGGCGGTTGCGGGCGCGGTGGAAATCGCCAATTTTCCGGAAGCCACCCGCACCGTGGTGAAAGGGCCTTACGATCTTTCGCTGGTGGAAGGCTCCATCACTACGCCGCATGATGCCGAGCGCATTCATCACGTGCGCCGCGCTTCCAAGTTTTTGGTCACGATTGGCGCTTGTGCCACGGCCGGCGGCATTCAAGCGTTGCGCAATTTCAAAGACGTGAAGGAATTCGTTGCCATCGTTTACGCGACTCCGGATTATATCTCGACGCTCAACAAATCCACACCGATTGCCGATCACGTGTTCGTGGATTTCGAATTGCGCGGCTGCCCGATCAATAAAATGCAGCTCGTCGAGGTGCTCAGCGCCTTTTTGAACGGCCGCAAGCCGAACACGCCGCCGCACAGCGTGTGCATGGAATGCAAGCGGCGCGGCACGGTTTGTGTAATGGTGGCCCAGGGCACACCCTGTCTTGGTCCGGTGACGCATGCCGGTTGCGGCGCGATCTGCCCGGCCTATGCCCGTGGCTGCTACGGCTGCTTCGGTCCGAAAGAATCGCCGAACACCACGGCGTTGAGCAGTTGGTGGCGCCGTCTCGGCGTCAGAGAACAGGAGCTTGTGCTTGCTTTTCGTGGATTCAATGCCTACGCGGAAGCCTTTCGTAAAGAGAGTGAAGCGCATGAAGCTCGTCTAAGCTCAAAAGAAAGTCCGTGAGAAAATAGGACAAGCTGCAATCATGTTGACTGATCTCGTCACCCATACGGCGGGCAAGCTGATACTCGCGGCGTTGTTAGGTGGTATCATCGGGCTGGAAAGGGAATTGCACAACAAACCCGCCGGGCTGCGCACCAATATTCTCATTGCCATGGGCTCGGCGCTGTTCACGACCATCTCGCAACAGATGGCGACGAATGCTGATCCCACGCGTATCGCTGCGCAGGTCGTCACCGGCATCGGCTTCATTGGTGCGGGTGTCATTCTGCGGGAGAATGGCGCCGTCGTGGGCCTCACCACGGCAGCGACGATTTTTGTGGTCTCCGCCATCGGCGTCGCCATTGGCGCCAGCCTGTGGTGGCCATCGGTGGTCGCCACCGCCATCGTGTTGATTACTCTGCTCGCCCTGGTTCCCATCGAGCGCTGGCTGAAGACGAAACAGGCGAGCGCCAGAGCAAGCGATCATGAAAACGAAAACTATTAAGATCGATTATCTCGCCCGCGTCGAAGGCGAAGGCGCGTTGTATATCAAGATCAAAGATAAAACTGTTTCCGAGGTCAAATTAAAGATTTTCGAGCCGCCGCGTTTCTTCGAGGCCTTTTTGCGCGGGCGTCATTGCCGTGAAGCGCCGGATATCACCGCGCGTATTTGCGGCATTTGTCCCATTGCCTATCAAATGAGCGCCGTGCACGCGATAGAGGATGCCTTCGGCGTGCAAGTTCAAGGACCGTTGCGCGCCTTGCGGCGGCTGATCTATTGCGGCGAATGGATTGAAAGCCACGTCTTGCACATTTTCATGCTGCATGCCCCGGATTTTCTGGGCTACGACGACGCCATTCAAATGGCGAAGCGCCATCCCGAAATCGTGCAACGTGGGCTGCAGCTCAAGAAGATCGGAAATGAGATCGTCACGCTCCTGGGTGGCCGAGAAATCCATCCGATCAACGTGCGGGTCGGAGGATTTTACAAAGTTCCGGGCCGGGGTGATCTGGCCGCGCTCGCGGAAAAACTCAAATGGGCGCGCGACGCCGCGCTCGAAACCGTGCGCTGGACCGCGACGCTCGAGTTTCCGGATTTCGAGCAAGACTATGAATTCGTGGCGCTGCGGCATCCCAACGAATATCCCTTCAACGAAGGGCGGCTCGTATCGAACAAGGGTTTGGACATTTCCGTGCACGATTACGACTATTCTTTTGTTGAAGAACACGTGTCTCATTCCAATGCTTTGCACTCCGTTTTGAAAGAGCGCGGCGCTTATTTCGTCGGCCCGCTGGCACGCTACGGCTTGAACTTCGACCGGCTTTCGCCGCTGGCGCAAGAAGCAGCGCGCGCCGCCGGGTTGGGGCCGGTGTGCCGCAATCCATTTCAGAGCATCATCGTCCGCAGCGTCGAAACGGTTTATGCCTGCGACGAGGCGTTGCGAATCATCGGCGAATATGAAATGCCGGAGAAGCCTTTTATCGAGCTCGAGCCCCAAGCCGCCACCGGCTATGCCTGCACCGAAGCGCCGCGCGGCATTCTTTATCATCGTTATCGCCTGGATGATCATGGCATGATCCTCGACGCCAAAATTGTCCCGCCGACCTCGCAAAATCAAAGAATGATCGAGCGCGATCTCGACCGCTTCGTGCGGCAACACCTGCATCTGCCGCAGGATAAACTCGCCTGGCAATGCGAGCAGGCGATTCGAAACTATGATCCTTGCATTTCTTGCGCGACGCATTTTTTGAAACTCCACATTGAGCGCGTGTAAAATATGCCCGCCACAGCAGCTCTGCCGCCGCAAGCCCGAGTATTGATCATCGGCATAGGGAATGAATATCGCAGCGATGACGCCGTCGGCCTCATCGTCGCGCGCCGTTTAAAAGATCGGGCCCACGAAGGG
The DNA here is from genome assembly GCA_044869275.1 of bacterium. Taxonomy (GTDB): domain Bacteria; phylum Zhuqueibacterota; class Zhuqueibacteria; order Zhuqueibacterales; family Zhuqueibacteraceae; genus JBIOXB01. Next base: position 540 of record JBIOXB010000177.1, on the reverse strand, counting down.
GTGGCGATTCTGGAGCAAAGCGGGGAAGGCACGGCACTGATGGAAACGTGGCGAAGGGCGAAAAATGTTGTTGTGATCGATGCCGCGCGTACCGCGGCCAAGGCCGGGGCCGTCTATCGCTTTGACGCTCACGACGAGCGTCTGCCGGCAAGATTCTTTAATTATTCCACGCACGCCTTTGGTTTGGCCGAGGCAATAGAGTTGGCGAGAGCCATGAATCAGCTTCCCGCCAAGCTCGTGGTGTATGGAGTCGAAGGAAAGAATTTTGCCTCGGGCGTGGGCCTTTCACGGGAAGTCGAGAAGGCGGCGCAAGTGGTGGCGGAGAGGATTATGAGTGAATTACGCGAAGCGTGTGGGCGATGGGCAATCGAAACTTAGCACCCTGTTAGAGTAGAATTCTGAAGAATTCTTCACCAACGGACTCACTATGTCAAGTTAAAAATCAGCTTTTTTTTAATTTTGGTTTTGATTGGCGATGAGATGTTTGGCCATTTGTGCCAAGAAGAGATTTTCATCATAACAAGTTCTGTTCTGCCACAT
>JBIOXB010000176.1:0-16176 GCA_044869275.1 bacterium | reverse complement strand
AGCGGCGACGGTTGTCAACGATGTGTTGAACGCTAACGGTGTGATGCAAACGGGCCATTTTGTGCCTGCCGGCGTCTTCATTTTCATCTTTTCCCATGCGGCTCTGTTGTCGTATCGTTATGCGCGCGTTTTCACGACTGTTACCCTGCAGCGGGCGGACCTGGAAAAAGCCAATGTCAAATATGAAAGAGAAGTTGTTGAACGCCAGCATCGGGAAGAGGAATTGCGGCGCAGCGAAGAGCGGTATCGCACCTTGTACGAGGACAATCCCTCGATGTATTTCACCGTCGATCTTCAAGGAAAGGTTCTTTCCGTCAACCGGTTTGGCGCGGCACAGCTGGGATACACGGTCGAAGAACTGGTTGGCAGCTCGGTGTTGGAAGTTTTTTATCGGGAAGACCGGTCGGCGGTCTTGCAGCAGGTGATGACGTGCGTGCAGCATCCCAGCCGAATTTACGATTGGGAATTCCGCAAGGTGCATAGAAATGGCGCAGTGCTATGGGTAAGAGAGCATGGCTGTGCCGTACGAGATCACCGCGGGCAAATCGTTGTGCTCATCGTGTGCGAAGATATCACCGCGCAGAAGAAGGCGGCGGAAGCGCTCGCGCAGTATCACCGCGAGCTGGAAGAGCGTTCCGGCGCGTTGAAAAGCATCAATGAAAAACTGCGACAAGAGATTCAGGAGCGCGCTCATGCCGAGCGCGAGCTCAAACATTCCCAAGAAGAGCTGCGAAATCTGTCGGCGCATCTGGAACACTTGCGGGAGGAGGAACGAACCCACATTTCCCGGGAAATTCACGACGAGTTAGGGCAGGTTTTGTCGACATTGAACTTGAACGTTGGCACCCTGGAAAACCAGTTGCCCAAGGACCAAAAAAGCCTCTTGGGATTGACCAAATCCATGTCCGAGCTGATTCACTTAACCCTGCAGCGCGTCAAGAAAATCTCGCAGGAATTGCGGCCGAGCGTGCTGGATCATCTGACTTTTCCCCAGGCCGTCGGTTGGCAGATCGAAGAGTTCAAGGCAAAGACCGGAATTTCGTGCCAGATTTCGATAAAGAATATCCACGATCTGCCCCTGAGGATTCACACTTCCAGTGCGCTTTTTCGGGTGTTGCAAGAAGCATTAACCAATATCGTCCGCCACGCCGGGGCTACGCAAGTCCGAGTGGACGTGGAAAGAATGGAGAATCATTTGATCCTGCGCATACAGGATAACGGCAAGGGTATAACGCAGGAAGAAATGGCGGATTCCCAATCATTTGGCCTGATTGGCATGCGGGAACGCATACGCCGGATCGAGGGGACGATCGCGATCACCAGTGGCAACAATCAAGGGACGACGATCGTCTGTACGATACCCTGGAAAGCCTAGCGTGCGGATGCCGTTCTTCCGCAACCCGCACAGTTGAGAATTACACCTTTCCCCCACCGGCACAAAAGCCGTTTTTGAACAGCACAAAACTCTGCCCACCGTTATTCCGGCTTCACAATCCCCAACTTCTCGATTTTATAGCGAATCGTATATTCAGAGATGTGCAGCGCGCGTGCGGCTTGCGATTGATTCCAGCCGCTTTCCGACAAGGCTTGGCGAATGAGCTTCTCTTCCAGGTCGTTCACGCTTTCCTGCAAAGATTTGCGCGCCGCCGGCTCTTCCGCGAGGTCGGCGGTCTTTTTGAATTCCTTTTGAAATTCCGGCGGCAGAATTTTGGCATGGAGGGTCTTCGTTTCCGGAGCAGCCAGCGTCACCAAACGCTCCACAAAATTTTCCAGCTCGCGAATGTTGCCGGGCCATTTGCGCTGCTGCATGAATTTCAGCACCGCGGGATGAATTGACTCGATGCGTTTCTTTTGTTCGGCGGCAAATTTTTTCAGAAAATGGCCGGCGAGCAGAGGAATGTCCTCGCGGCGTTCGTTGAGCGTGGGGATATAGACCGGGAACACGTGCAGACGGTAATACAAATCCTCGCGAAATTTCTGCTCCTCGAGCATATTGCGCAGTGAAGCGCTGGAGGCGGCGATGATCCGAACCTCGATCGATTTCGATTTGTTGCTGCCGATGGCCCGAATTTCGCCCTCTTGCAGCACCCGCAGCAATTTCGCCTGCATCTCATAAGGCAGGTTGGCGATTTCATCCATGAACAATGTGCCGCCGTTGGCTTCTTCGAACAAACCCTTGCGCTCGTAATTCGCACCGGTGAAAGCCCCTTTCACGTGCCCGAAAAGCTCGCTTTCAATAAGATGTTCCGGAATGGCGCCGCAATCGACCGCCACGAAAGGGCGGCATTTGCGGCCGCTGCAGGCATGGATCGCGCGCGCCACGCGTTCCTTGCCCGTGCCGCTCTGGCCCTCGAGCAGCACGCGCACGTCGGTGCGCGCGGCGGATTCGATCGCGCGCAACAATTCGACGAAGGGCTTCGATTTTCCCAGCATGCCGAGCCCTTCATATTGCGCCAGCAAAACCGCTTCCGGCAGCGGCGCATCGAAATACTCCTGAATCCTCTGCACGTTGCTCAGAAACGGCGCGCACACGGCGGCCATCTGCTCCAGCAGCCTGAGCGCGCGTTCATCGAATTGCCCGACACGGCTTTCACTTATAATGAGAATGTAACCCAAGTCTGCGCGGTGGATTTGCAGAGGCGCGCACATGATCGCGCGCACGATGTCGTCTTCAAACACGTCCTTGCTGAAGCGCTCATCCGATTTCAAGTCCGCGCTCAGAAACGGCTGCCGGTGTTTCATCACCCAGCCGATCACCACGTCTTGCACGAACCGGTACTTCTCCGCGCCCAGTTCTTTTCCGCCCTTGAAAATTGTCTTGACCGTTTCTTGCGTGCTGGGATTGACCATCATGATCGATGCGGCGTCGGCGTCAAACAGCACCGAGGCCGTCAGGGTGATGAGGTGCACGCTTTCCTGGTAATCGTTTTGCTGGGTAAGGAAGCGCGCCAATTCGAGCAGGCTTGCGGCCCTTTGATGATCATCGAACATTTTTGTGTTTGATTTTCTACTGAAAAGCAAAAAGATCATCCGCAGAGGGGCAGATTTTCACAGATTACATGAGTTCAAAAACTTCTGCGCGTGTCTACACCATCTGTGGATTGAGTTTTTGATTTTGATTGGTTACGCAGGAAACGGTAGGCATGAAATCGGAAAAACGCAAGAGGAGGCAGGAAAATACATGTGATCAAGCAATTTATTTACCTGTCACGTTTTACGTCTCACATCTCACGTCTCACACAATTCGTGAGACGTGAAACGCGAGGCGCGGCTTTCAGTCCGCCATCGACAGGGTTTGGCCGGGCGGCAATGGAAACGGCACTTGATTTTTCACCGGCGGGAGGCTGCGCAAATAAGCCCAGATGGCTTTGAGATCTTGATCCGTGAAGTTTCGGTAAACATCCCAGGGCATGGGCGGCAAAATGTCGCGGCCGTTGGGCTGGCCCTGATGTTTGCCGGTGCGGATCGCGGTCATAAACGTTTCTTCCGTCCATTCGCCGATGCCAGTGCTGGTATCCGGCGTGAGATTCGCAGTGAAGCTCACACCCCACGGCCCGGCCCAAGCGGTGAGCATGGGACTCGCCAGCGTCAGCGCGTTGCGTTTTTCCAAGTCCACCGGCGCCCAAGTTGGATAGGGCAGCTCCGCCGGATGTCCCGAGAGCAAGCGCGTGGAGTCCGGAATCGGCATACCACGGGTGTTGAACACCTTGGGCGAGTGGCAATCATGACAGGCTGAGGTGTTAACCAGATATTTGCCGCGCGCCACGAGATCGATTTGGGGCTCAAACGCAGTGCCGGGCTTTTGCTCGCAGCCCATGAATTGGGCGGCAAAAAGTCCCACAGTCAAAACAAGCATTAACTTTTTCATAGTTATCTCCGCGACGTTGAGGTTTGTTCGAAATCGCATCAAATTGCACGTTAAGAGTCTGTTGCAGTTGCCCAACCCGCGCGGTTCGCCATGCGGGTTGGGGAGATTGAGACGCTCGGAGTTTACTGCGCACGCTGTCGCAGCGTTACCACTTCACCATATTCGTTGGTCAATACCAACTTCGCTCCCTGCGCCTCATTCCGATCCTGGACGATCTGGTATTTGAACGTTGAGGCTTGCAGCTCAGCTTTGCTGGCAGCGCGTTGGGTTGCGCTGAGGTCACGCGCATACTCACTCCCGGCCTGCGGTGCGAGCACCAGTTGCGAACCATGAATCGCCACGGAGCCTTCTTGATAGATAAAGTACTGCGTGGCCGCAATCTGTTCGCCGGCGCCGAAGCAATACTCGCCATTGGCCTGCACGATCAAAAACATCCCGCGGCCATTCGGTTCATTCCATTGCTGCGTGCTCGCATCGTAAAAATTCGTCGCCGCCAGGGAGCCACTGTGCCACTTGCCCACCAGCGCCGCCGGTACTGCGGCCTGCGAGGCGGCAACACCGTTTTGCTCATTGGCGCCGCCGGGATTCATATCCGTCTGCTGTCTCGCAACGCCCATGAGCTGCGCGGCGCTAATCCCGATGATCAAAGTGGCGAGTAGGTTCTTCATGGCATTCTCCCTTTTTGAGATAATTGTTAGTGTCGTAAATTTCGCATCAGCGTGATTGACTTCGCCAAACATCACTTCAAGGAAGATGCCAGGATTAATGCATTTTGAAATGGTGTGTTAAAGCTCGACAAAACAAAGCTTATCACTTCCACGGACGGGCGCGAAGTAGCCATGATTAAAGAGGGAATTAATCGATGAAATGAACGAGAATTTTTGCGGTGTGATTTTTTTGAAGGAAGGTTCGATGAAAAACACGAAGGCGTCGGGTGTGAATCTGCTTTTGAAGAGCGCCGTTTAGGTGAAATGCCCGTTTTGGGGAACCGCTAATGAACGCGAATGTACGCTAATCTATTCTCAATTCGCGTCTATTAGCGGTCATTCGCGGTTTGAGGGATGGAAAACTTATTCAATATGGGGTGGCAAATGACGCCTCAAAACCCGTATTTCGCCCGGCGCGTTTCGAACGCTTGTTGCCCGCCTTCCAGAATTTGTTCGACCAATTCTTTCACCGGCTCGCAATCGATCGAACCCAGGCTGTTCTTGTGGATCTGCGCTTTGCCAGTGGCGCCGTCGCCGGCAGCTTCCAGGCCGATGATTTGCTCGGCGTCGCCCAGCACGGGAAGGTTGGCATTGTGCGTGGCGAAAAGGAATTGCCGCTTCTGTTTTTCTTCCCGCAATTTCGGAATGATGGTTTCGGCGATGAAACGGTTGTCGAGATCGTCCTCGGGCTGGTCGATGATCAACGGCGTGCCGCTTTCGGGCAGGAGCAGCAACAGAATCGCCGTGGCTTTTTGGCCGATGGAAATATCCGATAGCGCGCGCCACTGCGGCTTTTCTTCGGAGCGCGCCACGTTTAGCTCGATACAAATACTGTAAGACAAATCCATTTCTTCCATTTCAAGCAGGGCTGCTTCCGGAATGCGCGCCAGAATTTCGGCCTGTGCCTCCGAAAAGCGATAGTTTCTTATCAATTTCTCCTTTCCGGCGCGCATCGTCGCGATGAACTCACGCAGTTGGAGGCCGGAAGCTTCGTGCATCAAGTTGAAAAATTCTTTACGCAGGCCGAGCGCCATGTCTTTGAGCTTTTTGGACAAGAGCCGGTTTTGCGCGGCGGGAATGAGGGTCACACGCACTTTCCCGGCCAGCACGCGCGAAACATGCTCGGCCGTGGCGTGGTCGATTTTGAAAAGCTGCTCCTGGGCTTCCTCCCATTTTTGCAGCAGGCGTTTGCGCTGTTTTTCATGCTCCTGGCGCTTTTGATCGAGCTGCTGAAATTGCGCGCGCAGAGGCTTGAGGCGTTCGAGATCCTTGCTCAGGTTGACGTATTTTACGCCATCCACTTCTTCCTTCTGCAATTCTCGCAAAATTTTTTGGTATTCCTCCTGGCGACCGCGTTTGCGGGTTTCCCATTCCTGCCTGATCGCCAGCCATTCACGATAGGCGCGCTGCCAGGTTTCCTCGCCTTCCGTGATCAAGGCCTGCAAATTCTCGCGCAGGCGCGCTTCCAACGCGGCCATTTTTTGCAGGAGATCGTGATTGGGCAGTCGCTCGGAGGCGCCCGGTGATGCACCGGCCATCTCGAGCTGCCGGCGCATGGGCTCGAAAACTTTGCGCAGTAGCTGCACGCGCTCTAAATACGAACGCAAGATTTGCTCTTCGCGCGCGAGCAAACCGTCTTCTTTGAGTTTTTGTTCGACGCCGAGATCGCGGAAACGGCGCAGTGCTTCCTCGATCCCGGGAAGGCTGCTGAGCTGCTCTTCGAGCGTGTGCAAAGCCTGCAAAATCCGCAATAGTTCCTGGCGGTTTTGGGCCAGCAGCAACTGGCATTCCTGTTTTTGCGCCTGCGCGCGCGCGGCATTGCCGCGGCGAAAACGATGGAGCAGCTCAAGCTGCCGCTCCGGCTCGCGGGCGATTTCAGCGATTTCATGCTGGCCGAAGATATCGACGCGTGAAAACAGATCGAACACTTTCAAAGCGCATTGCTCGCCGTGCTCGTCAAAAACCACCGGCTCTTCCGACTTTTCCATGTACACGCGCTCGATGCGATAATAGCCCGGCTGCGGACTTTGCGTTTGCACCAACAACGAGACTCTGGTGCCGTCCTTGAGCACGGTTTTCAGCAAACTGGCGTGCGTGTCCTGCGCCGATTTCCCGATGGGCCTTTGATCCAGCACGAAACGCAGACTTTCGATTATCGTAGATTTGCCCGCGCCGCGCCCGCCGATCAAGCAATTCAAATTCTCGTTGAAGCGCATGCCGCAGCCGCCTAAAAATCCTCCTTCCCAGGACATCGCCACCAGCTTGAAGTTTTCCTCTTCGTGGTCGCGGCGGGATTTGGTCTTCTCCCTCTCTACCGGCAAGCGCAACCGGGAGTCCGGATCGAGAAACGCCTGCCGCAAACCTTCGATGGAAGGCATGGACATTTTGATCAACGCGCTACACGCCGGTTCATCGAGGTCTTTGAGATTGTAAACATCGAGGCAATTCACCAAAGCCAGCGGGCGGGCGCGGCGATAATGGTTGAGCTCGCCGGCCACTACTTTGCGGTTGAAAGGCGTCAAGTTTTTGCGCGCGCCGGAGATTTGCCCGGCCAGCAGATTGCCGTCGGAGAAGTATTGCGCGCGCGTGGTGCGGGCGCATTCGAAGAGCAAGCCGTTTTCGCGATCCATGTGCGCCGCGATGCAAATGCCGCGGCGCTGGCGTTGCACGTGCGCGAGGATTTGCGGAAAGGATTTTGGCGATTGGCGCGGCGCTTGCCCGACGCCCGTGGCCCAGCGCTCTTTGGGCGGCAGGCCCAGCTCGGTGAGCACATGATCCAATTCTTGCGCCGTCGTATCCAGGTCGAAAAGGCACAGCACGTGCAAACCTTCGGTGCTGGCCACTTCGAAACCGGGAAAGACGAAGATGTTTTCTTCATTCAATTGCTGGCGAATGGCGTCCAGATATTCGATGCTGTTGTGATCGCAAATGCCGACCACATCGATGTCGGCTTTCTTGCACTTTTTCGCCAGGGCCAGACCATAGTCGCGTTTATATGCCGCGGAATGTTTCGCGTGATTGGAATCGAAGCCTTTGAAGCGATTCTGCAACGGCGTGTTCACTTGCAAAGCACAGCGATAAAAACGCGCGCCCCTTGGCTTCTGAAATGCGGATAAGATGGGTTTGGGCCAATTGAACGTCTCGGGTGCGGGAACGCTGAACGACATCAAGCCGTCGTCCGGCAGAGAAATATGAAGCTGTTCGGCAACGCGGTCGTCCATATGTCATTCTACGGTTGGTCAGTCTCTCTGGCTTGGATAAAATGCTGGAGCAGCAGCGGTACAAACGTTCAAGGTACGAGCGAGAAAAAATAAATCATTTTCCCAGCGGAAGCAAGACGAAAATGGAAAAAGTTTAATGGCGAAATTTCCTATTTTAGCTGAATTTATGCTTGAAACACGCCGGTATAATCATTACATTATTGCGGAAATCTTGCAGGTGCTGAACCAGCGTTCAAAACTGCCCTTCGCTACAAGTGCAGCAAAGTGAATGAGGAGAATTGACTTTGCAGCATAGTTTTTATAACTTTTATCGCGGCACGAGTAGTCTAAAGCCCGGAAGATTTCAGAATCTTGGTGAACGAGTTGTTATGCCTCGGTCCTCGGCATTGCAGGCACGGAAAAGAACTCTCATCAGCGGTAGGATGCCCCTTTCCTGGAGACGGCATGTTCGATAGTGACATCCTACCCCTCATTGCGGGCATGAGCCCAACCATAATGTGGATTGCTTTGACGGTGGGCGTTCTACTTTATATCGTCGGCTATTTTGCCGGCGGCCGGATGACGCTGAGCCGCATTATCACCTGCACAATGCTGGTCACGGCGATCGGGGTTTTAGCTTTGCCCGCGCCGATGAAGCTTTACCGCGTGGTGAAAAGCCAATACGACATTATCACGGTCCATGTCGAGAAAGACGGCAGCATCACCAAACTTTCTGTCGCCGCGGATTCAACCGACGGCGCGAAAACGCCAACCAAAGCCGGGAGTAATGCAGAAGGTAAGGCCCCGGCTTCATTTCAAACTTTGACGCTCGTGATGTACGTCATCTGGACGGCGTTTTTGGTGGGGATGGGCATCTTTTTTTATGAAACTTTGATCGTGACTGCGGAGGAGATCGACAAGAAGTGAAACGAATTTACATCACCAGCACCCCCGCGCCTTGAATTTTTCCTTCCCGCAAACTTAGCAGCGCTTCATTCGCTTGTGCGAGCGGAAATGTTTGCACGTGCGTTCGTACCGGCACTTGCGGCGCCAGGCGCAGCAGCTCATCGCCATCTTGCCGGGTGAGATTGGCCACGGAGCGCACCACGCGTTCTTCCCAGAGTAGACGATAAGAAAATGCCGGAATGTCGCTCATGTGAATGCCGCCGCAAACCACCACACCGCCTTTATCCACCGCGCGCAACGCCGCAACCACCAATTCGCCCACGGGCGCAAAAATAATCGCAGCATCGAGTTTTTCCGGCGGCAGTGCATTGGAATCACCCGCCCAAACCGCGCCGAGCTGGCGCGCAAATTCCTGCGCATGGGTATCACCGGCGCGCGTGAAAGCATACACCCGCTTGCCCTGATGCACCGCAATTTGCGCGATGATATGCGCTGCCGCGCCGAAGCCGTAGATTCCCAGACGGTCCACGCCGGCGCCGGTCATGCGGTACGAACGATAACCGATCAATCCCGCGCAGAGCAGCGGCGAGGCCTCGGCATCCTGATAATGCTCCGGCAGTGGCAAACAGTATTTTTGATGCGCCACGGTATACTCGGCATAACCGCCATCCAGCGTGTAGCCTGTGAAACCGGGATAGTCGCACAAATTTTCCTGGCCCTTTCGACAGTAACGGCAGCGCCCGCAAGTCGACCCCAGCCAGGGCACGCCGACGCGATCACCTATTCTGAAGTTTGCTGTCTGTTCCCCGATGCGCACGACGGTCCCGGCAATCTCATGCCCTAATATCAAAGGCAATTTGGGGTGGGCGAGCTCACCATCAAAAACATGCAAATCCGTCCGGCACACACCGCAAGCGTGCACGCGAATGAGAAGCTGTTCCGCAGACGGCTGCGGCACGGGCATTTCGATCATGCGCAGGGTCTGGCGCGGCGCTTCCAAAACCATCGCACGCATGCTATGGGGAATGTTCATGGTCATGCCACTTCATGCACACCCAGTCCCGGTTCGTCCGGCAACAGCAACCGGCCTTGTTGTATCGTGGCGCCGCGATACGGATCATTCTTGATCAACAAATTACCGTCTAAATCCGCCCAGTCCACCAGCGGCGAAAGATGGGCTGCAGCCGTGATGCCGAGCGAGCTTTCTACCATGCAGCCCAGCATGATTTTCAAGCCGTGCGCACGCGCCACGTGAATCATGCGCAGCGCTTCCTGCAAGCCGCCGGCTTTCATGATTTTAATGTTGATGCCATCGTAAGCTTGCGCCAGCGCGGGAATATCTTTCACCGTGCGCACGTCTTCATCTGCGACCAGGGGCAAAGGCGAATGTGCGCGCAGCCAGGCGACGTCATCCCAGCGATGGGCGGGCATGGGTTGTTCGACAAATTCGACGCCGAGCTCTTTCAGCCATTGAATTTTTTCCAAAGCTTCCTGCCGATCTCTCCAGCCTTCGTTGGCGTCAACGCGCACGGTGCGGTCCGTGGCCTCTCGCACGGCGCGCATGCTGGCCTCGTCCTGTTCACTCCCCAGTTTGATTTTGAGAATGGGAAAGTCCGCCGCCGCCTGAATTTTTTCCTGCATGATTTCCGGACGGTCGATGCCAATGGAATAGCTCGTGACCGGGATTTTGTTTTTGTCCAGTCCCCAAAAACGGTAAAGCGGCACGCCGAGATTTTTTGCCACCCAATCGAGCAGGGCCATATCGAGCGCGGCTTTGGCGGCGTTTTGGCCTTCGCCAAAAGCATGAAATTTTCCGGAAAGATTGTAAAAATGCCAGGGCTCGGCTTCACGCAACAAATCCCGGCTGGCCTCGAGAAAGGCGCGGATGCTTTCCAGGCTCTCGCCGTAACGCACATTGTGCGCGGCTTCGCCATAGCCGGTCACGCCCTGGTGCGCGAGCGCGAGGTAATGGTACTCCTTGAAATCCGCCGAGCCGCGCGCAATGGTCCAGGTGTGCTTGAGCTCGAGGCGGCGAGTGGTGAGGGTCAGGTTCATGCTAGGCTTTCGTCGTGCTGCCGCCCTGCGGCGTTGCCCGCAAATCACTGAAAATCTTGCCTACGGCGGCCACCATGCCCGCCACGTCCGAGAGATTCGAAGGAATGATCATGGCATTGTTCTTCTGCGCGAGCTTGCCGAACTCGCCGAGATACTGTTCCGCAATGCGCAAATTCACCGCGTCCAGCCCGCCTTTTTCGTTGATCGCCAAGGCGATTTCGCGAATGCCCTTGCCGGTGGCCAGCGCCACGCGCTCGATCTCCTGCGCACGCCCTTCGGCTTCGTTGATGCGTTTCATCTTCTCTCCCTCGGAGCGCGCAATCGCCTCCTGTTTGTCGCCTTCGGCGCGATTGATCTTGGCTTGCTTGTCGCCTTCGGATTCCGCGATCAAGGCGCGCTTTTCGCGCTCGGCGCGCATCTGCTTTTCCATGGCGTCTCGAATGCCCGCAGGCGGCACGATGTTTTTCACCTCATAGCGCGTCACTTTGATGCCCCAGGGATCCGAGGCTTTGTCCACGGCGTTGACGATCTCGTGATTGATCTTCTCGCGCTCTTCAAAAGTGCGGTCGAGCTCGATCTTGCCCACTTCGCTGCGCATGGTGGTTTGCGAAAGCTGAATGGAGGCGAAGCGATAATCACTGATCCCGTAAGAGGCCTTCACCGGATCCACCACCTGCATGTAGAGCACGCCATCCACTTCCACCTGGATGTTGTCTTTGGTGATGCAGGTCTGCGGCGGCACGTCGATCACCGTTTCCTTGAGCGAATGCCGGTAAGAAATGCGATCCACGAACGGCAGCAGGATATGAAAGCCGGCCTCGAGCGTGCCGTGATATTTGCCCAGGCGCTCGACGATAAAAACCGTTTTTTGCGGCACCACGATCGCGGTGCGCGCGAGTGTGACGAGCGCGAAGAGAATCAATCCGATAATGATGATGGTCTGCAACTGCATGCCTTCCTCCTTAACCTTTCGCCAGTGAGCCATTTGCACCGCGCGGTGCTACCTTAAAGGTTTGACCTTCAAAGTGAGATTGTGGCGGGTGATGATTTCCACGACCGTGCCGGGTTCGATCTCAACTTCGGCTTCCGCCGGCCAGGGAGAGCCGTTATATTCGACCTTGCCGCCGAGCGCTTTCGGTTTGATGGCAGTGAGTGCGATTGCTTTTTGGCCACGCACCTCTTCCAGCGACTCGCCGGGCGCTAGCTTGCCGGAAACTTTGCCCTCGAAATAGTGCTGGCCGTGCTTGCGAAAGACGATCAGCGACATGATCGAGGAGGCGAGAAACACGAGAAGCTGCTCGTTGAAAGAAGCAATGACGCCGAGCATCAGTGCCAGCGCGGTGATCCACGCGCCCGCGCCGAAGAAAATGATCACCAAGCCGGGCATGATGAACTCGGCCAGCGCCAGCACGAGTCCGACGACGAACCACAGCAGCGTGGCGGTTTCCATCCAAAATGACATATGCACCTCCGGATTTCTATGCTCTTCCTGCGTTTGATATTTGCCGAAAATCAAATGCAGGAATTTGACCGCTCTCCTCCTGATTTCTTCAAGAACAGAGATGAGTGTCCGGCCGCGGTTGAAGCTGGAGCTCGGGCCCTAGGGGACTGCCTGTCTGAACTAACAATAATCATACCTTTCACGGGATGCCACTATTTTTTCAAAAACGAATCCGCCGGTGGCGAATACATTCCGCACTTGCGCTTTACCGGCAAATAATTCATATTTTCCCGGTGCTAAGCATTGGACGAAAAACTCATACACATGTTTCGGAAAGGAGAATGCCATGATCAGCAGAACCGTTCAGGATGCGATCAACGAGCAGATTAGAGCCGAATTGCATTCCGCGTACGTTTATTTGGCAATGGCGGCTTTTTGCGAGTCGGTGAATCTCAAGGGCTTCGCACATTGGATGCGCGTGCAGAGCCGTGAAGAGGTATCGCACGCGCTCAAGCTGTTCGATTATACCCACGATCGCGGCGGCCGCGTGCTGCTCCAGGCCATTCCCGCGCCGGCGGCGGAGTACAAAACGCCGCTGGAAATGACCCAGCAGACGCTGGAACACGAACGCAAAGTCACGGCGTTGATCAACAATCTCTACGCGCTCGCCATCAAAGAAAACGACTACGCCACACAAGTACATTTGCAGTGGTTCATCAGCGAGCAAGTCGAAGAAGAGAAAAACGCCAGCGGCATCGTCGAGCGCTTGAAAATGATCGGCGAGGACAAGCCCGGCTTGTTGCTGCTCGATCGCGAATTGCTCGCGCGCGCTGCGGAAGAGTGAGCGAGGTTTTTGATGCCCGCACCTTCCTCGCACCACGTTTTCATTACCGGCGGCAGCGGCTACCTCGGCTGCCGCCTCATTGCGGAATTGCTGCGCCTCGGCCACAAAACTCGCGCGTTAGCGCGCCCGGGATCCACCTCGAAACTTCCGTCCGGTTGTGAAATCATCTTGGGCAATGCATTGGCAAAGGAATCTTTCCAGGGCAGAATCCGGCCGGCAAATACCTTCGTGCATCTCCTCGGTGTCTCGCACCCCAATCCTGCCAAATCCGAGCAGTTTCGCACCATCGATCTGGCTTCGGTGCAAGCCGCGGTTCCGGCAGCAAAAGAGGCGGGGATCAGACATTTCGTTTATGTCAGCGTCGCGCATCCGGCGCCGATCATGCAGGAGTATTGGCAAACACGCGCGGAATGCGAAGCGATCATTCGCAGCAGTGGCATGCCTGCGACGATTCTACGGCCGTGGTATGTGCTTGGCCCCGGACATCGCTGGCCTTATGTGCTGATGCCATTGTATTGGCTGTTTGAGCGTATACCTTCCAAGCGAGAAATCGCACAACGTTTGGGGCTCGTAAAATTGGAACAAATGATTGCCGCCCTCGTCTGGGCTGTCGAGAACCCACCAACAGAAACCCGTATTCTCACCGTCCCAGAGATTCGACAAATGCAGAGGCAGGCTGCAAGCTGAATCACTCATTATTTCTTCATTGTGCAATATTCTGAAGGAGGAAGCCATGCACAAGTTGATCAAAGCAGTTTTGGCCGCGACAGTGCTGCTGGCAGGCTTGGGCTGCAAGCAACAGCCTGAAGCGACGGCGCAAAAGCCGGACGATGCGGTGGCGCGCGGAAAGTATCTCACGATCATCGCCGGGTGCCATGATTGCCATACACCGAAGATCATCGGGCCAGGCGGCCTGCCCATTCCTGACACCACCAAGTTGCTTTCCGGCCACCCCGAAAACGCGCCATATCCAACCTGGACGCCGGATGATTTGCAAAAACGCAACGCCATGGCATTGACCGACCCCATGTTGAGTTCTTGGGCCGGCCCCTGGGGCGTGAGCTTTGCATTTAATCTCACACCTGATTCTGCCACCGGCATTGCGGAATGGACTGAGGAGACGTTCATCGCCGCCCTGCGCACAGGCAAGCATCAGGGCCAGCCCAATGGCCGCGATATTTTGCCGCCCATGCCGTGGCAGGATTTGCAGTTTGCAACTGATAGCGATTTGAAAGCCTTGTGGGCGTATTTGCGCACTTTGCCGCCGGTGAGAAATAAAGTGCCTCTGCCGGTGCCTCCGGCCGGCATGCCCCCAGCGCCGGGCCAGTAAAAAACGACAGACATGAGCAGACAGACTGTATGAAAACATGGGAATGCCGCACCCTGAGCTTGTCGAAGGGTGCTAAGTTCAAAAAATCCGGCTTCGACAAGCTCAGCCGGCGTTGAAACCAAGCGTTTTCACACAGTCTGAGAGCTTTCATGGCAACGATGGAAGCTCTGCAATGAATGCATTATCCGCATTGCGGCGTTTTTAGCCGCACGAATAGCTGATTCCGAAGGATGGTGTTGATGAAAAACTTGGTTTTTGTTCTTCTCGTTTTATCCCTCTTTTGCTTCGCTTCACTCCAAGCTCAAACTTCCGCCGCGGATGACATAACCCTCCAACACGCCCGTGAGCTGCTGCAGTCCACGCCGTTAATTGACGGCCACAACGATCTGCCCTGGGTGATTCGTGAATACCGGCAGGCGCCGCGCGAGGTCGAGGCCTACGATTTGCGGCAGCGCACGCCGAACGACACGGATTTGCCGCGTTTGCGTGCAGGCCACGTCGGCGCACAGTTCTGGTCGGTTTATGTTCCCGGAGAAATCAAGGCTGAAGGATACGCCAAAGTGCAGTTGGAGCAAATCGACATCGCCCGCCGCATGATCGCGCGCTATCCCGAAAGCCTGATGCTCGCGCTCACGGCGGAGGATATCGAAGCGGCATTCAAGCAAGGGAAAATCGCTTCACTGCTGGGCATGGAAGGAGGGCATGCGATAGAAAATTCGCTCGGCGCCTTGCGCGCTTACTACTTGCTGGGTGTGCGCTACATGACGCTCACGCACAATGTGACTCTGGATTGGGTCGACGCGGCGCTCGACAAGCCCAGGCACAACGGGCTCACGGCTTTCGGCAAAGAAGTCGTGCGCGAGATGAATCGCTTGGGCATGTTGATCGATCTCTCGCATGTTTCCCCGAAAGTGATGAGTGATGCCATGCAAACCAGCGAAGCGCCGGTGATTTTTTCGCATTCTTCCGCCCGCGCGCTCACAGACCATCGCCGCAATGTACCGGATTCGATTCTCACCCGGCTCGCTAAAAACGGCGGCGTGGTGATGGTGACGTTCATCCCCGATTTCGTGTCGCAGGCGGTGGCGGATTGGGAAGCGGCTTTGGCAAAACGCCTGGACGGCGTGGCGGCAGCGGAGCAGTCGCGCGTGCGCGCAGAATACGCGGCGCAAAATCCCCGGCCACGTGCCACGCTTCGTCACGTCGCCGATCACTTCGCGCATGCGCGCAAAGTCGCGGGCATAGATCACGTCGCGGTCGGCAGTGACTATTGGGGCGGCGGCGATATGCCCGAGGGCCTCGAAGACGTTTCCAAATTCCCGTATTTGTTTGCCGAGCTGATTCGCCGCGGCTGGAGCGACGCGGATCTCAAAAAGCTGGCAGGTGAGAACATGTTGCGCGTGTTGCGTGCAGCCGAAGCAACTGCCCGCCGTTTGCAGAACTCGCGGCCTGCTTCAACCGCCACCATCGAAAAACTCGATGCCGCAAAGTGATTCCGGCCGAGAGTCATTTTTTTCAGTTAGATAACTATCTTGACAATGTTAAGTTGCGTGTCTCACGCACTTTTTGTCATCCCGCCTTGCGGGATCTTTCTCAGCATAAGCACAATACCAAGTGCAGAAAAAGATCCCTCCGGGATGACATGAATCGGGTGAGGTCAGCGAAGTTAACATTGTCAGGCTATTACGACAATGTTAAGTCTGCTTTTTGCCCAAAAAACCAGTACTG
This sequence comes from bacterium, assembly GCA_044869275.1. GTDB lineage: Bacteria > Zhuqueibacterota > Zhuqueibacteria > Zhuqueibacterales > Zhuqueibacteraceae > JBIOXB01. The sequence continues at coordinate 97 of JBIOXB010000176.1, read as the reverse complement.
TCATCCCTGGTGGTGGCGTTGACTTAACGTTGTATTACCATTCAGCTCCCATTTCATTTAAGCGGATTGAACGGATAAAGCGGATTTTCAAAAACCT
>JBIOXB010000175.1:0-8110 GCA_044869275.1 bacterium | reverse complement strand
GCTTCAATTTCAGTCACAACTTTTTGCTTAAAAGCAAGGCTGTAGCGTTTGTGAAGCCCAGGGTCTGACATAAAATGGTCTCCTGAAATAGGTGCAAAACCTGTCAACCTATATCAGGACGAGACACGTGATTCCCACGCCACAAAGCTTGCTCTCAGCGGTTATGCTCTCTGCGCCACGCCTGTCAGCTATTTTCAAGGCGAGACTCCTATCTCGCGTCCCCCTCTCCCCGTCTCCCCCTCCCCCCGTCTCCCACTCCCCCCGTCTCCCACTCCCCCTATCTACGCCCTCTGCTCTTTCCCCTTCCGCAACTCCGCCTTGAGAATTTTCCCCGCGCCGGAAAGCGGCAAGCTGGCGGTAAATACGATGGATTGAGGAATCTTGTAAGCGGCAAGCTGATCGCGCAAATAGTCCAGCAGGGCGGTTTCGCCAATTTCGGTGCCGGATTTGCAAACGATGAACGCGCGCCCGACTTCGCCCCATTTCTCGTCTTTCACGCCGATGACGGCGCACATGGCCACGGCCGGATGGCGATAGAGCGCAGCTTCGATCTCCGCGGGATAAACATTTTCACCGCCGCAGATAAACATGTCTTTGAGGCGATCGACAATGAAGAAATAGCCTTCTTCGTCCTGATAGGCCAGATCGCCGGTATGGAAAAAGCTCTCGTGATCAAAAGCGGCCGCCGTGGCCTCCGCGTCGGCAAAATATCCAGACATGGCGCTGGGTCCGCGCAGCGCCAGTTCGCCGATCTGCCGGGCAGGTAATGATTGCGAGCTGCCCGGCGCGACGATGCGCGCCTCGACAAAGAAATTCGGCTTGCCAATGGAGCCGGCTTTGCGCTCGGCGTCGGCGCTGGCCAGCGAAAACACGCCCGGTCCAAATTCCGTCATGCCGAAGCCCTGGCGAAACACCACGCCCTTTTCGCGCTGGTACTTTTGCATCAGCGGCACGGGCATGGGTGCACCGCCGCTCATACAGTAGCGCAACGAACGCAGATTGGCGGTTTCCCAGTTCGGCGCCGTGGTCAGCATCTGAAAGATGGTGGGCACGCCGCCGAAGATAGTGACGTTTTCTTTTTCAATGAGATCGAGCACCAAAGCGGCCTCGAATTTTTTCGTTTGCACGACGGTGCCGCCTAAAATCAACAGCGGAACCGAGAAGGCAAACAAGCCGCCGGCGTGAAACATGGGGAAAATGTTGAGAAAAGTATCGCTGCCCAAAACGTCGCCCAGCAACGAGTTGAACGTGTTCCAAACGATCTGGCCGTGGCTGATTTGTGCGGCTTTGGGTTTGCCGGTGGTGCCGCCGGTGAACAGCAGACAGGCGGTATCGCTTTCGCGCAAAGACTCGCACGTTACCGGCGCCATCGCTGCCGCGGCCCTGGCCGCGCGCGCGTCGAAAGCCTCGCCCTCTGCGAGCGGCATAAACTCCGGCATGTGCGGGCATGTCCGCAGGTGCGCGATCATCGCTGCCATCGGATTTTCGCAACTGTGCAGCAGCAGCTTGGGCGTGGTCAAGCGAAGCTGGCCTTCGATCTCACGCACGTGCAGCCGCCAGTTCAACGGAACGAAGATCGCGCCGAGCTTGCCGCAGGCGAAAAAGGTGTCATAAAAATGCACGCTATCATGGGCAAGCATGGCCACGCGATCGCCCGGGCTCACGCCCAGCTCGCGCAGCGCAAGGGCGAAGTGATGGGCGCGTTGATGCAATGCGGCATAGCTGTAAGGCAGCGGCGGTATCACAGAAGCATCCACGACCGCGGTTTTGTCCGGTGTATAAACACAACGCCGTGCCAGGTAATCGCCGATGTACAAAACGCCTCCGCTATGGCTGGGATGGATGCATTGATGCCTTATGACCATCCAGTTCTGGCTTGTTGCCGTTCAAAAAATCGACAACGACTTGATTGAACTTGCGATAATGCTCGAAGAAGAACATGTGCTTGCCCTCGAAGAACATGATCTGGGCATGCGGAATCGCTGCCCGCAAAAGATTCGCGTTCCCGGGCAGAACCATTTCGTCGTCTTCACCGGCGCAGATCAATACCGGCGCGGTGATTTTGCCGGCCAGGGCTGAACCGTCAAAGGCGTTGCCGGCGAGAAGCTGGCGGTAATAAATATGCTCGGGCTGCGTGTTGTCCATGCGCCATATGGTGATGTGCTCCAATTCTTCCGGATGCCGCGCCATGAATTCCGGGGTGAAATTGAGCGCATACGCCTCCTCCAATCGCTCGCGCCGCGACTTGCCGCGCGGCCGAATCATGCGGCTGAGAATTTCGCCCTGCGGCTCGATCTGGCATTGCCCGCCCAAAGTCGTGGCCACTAAAACCAATTTGCCCACGCGCTCCGGCCATTGCGCCGCCAGGTATTGCGCCACGAATCCGCCGAGTGAAACGCCCAGCACATGCACTCGATCAAGCCGGTAATGATCGAGCACCGCCTTGAGATCTTGCGCAAACAGTGCGATGGAATAGCGTTGATCGGGTTTGTCGGAACGTCCGCTGCCGCGCAGCTCCGGCATGATGAGGTCGAAGCTCTTGCTCCACTGCGCTTGATTCCTGGACCACAGCCAGGTGCCCGCGCCCAAACCGGGAATCAGCAAGAGCGCCTGGCCGTGCCCATGGCGCTCGACATGCAGCCGAATCTCACCGACGCTGACATAATCATTCATTCCTTGCTCCGCTCGCACCGCCAACGCAAAGCAGGCATGCAAAGTTTTTTGCTTTATCCCTGTTGCTCCGCCCCTCCGCGTCCTCCATGTTCAAAAAACGGCGAAGCAGCCTTCAGATTCTATTCAGAGTTTTATATCTCGCGGCCTTAGACTTAAACCACGACGCCGCCATCGACCGAAAGCACCGTGCCGGTGATGAAACTGGCTTCATCTGAGGCCAAGAAAAGATAGGCATGGGCAATGTCTTCGGGCGTGCCCAGGCGTTGGAGCGGCGTTTTTTCTTTCATCACGGCGAGAATTTTTTCCGGCATGGCCTGCACCATCTCGGTGGCGATAAAGCCCGGTGCGACGGCATTGACGCGAATGCCTCGCTTGCCCAGTTCGCGCGCCCAGGTTTTGGTCATGCCAATCACGCCGGCTTTGGCGGCGACATAATTGCTTTGGCCGAAGTTGCCATGCAATCCCACGACCGAGGCCGCATTGAGGATTACCCCACCCGCGCTTTGCGTCTCCATGACCTGCGCCACCGCCTGGCCGCAGAGAAACACGCCTTTCAAATTGACGTCGATGACACGCTGCCACTGCGGCAGCTCCATTTTCACCAAACGTGCGTCCGCGAGAATGCCGGCATTGTTGATCAAAATGTCGATACGGCCAAATGCCGTCACCGTGTGCGCGACCATGCGCTGCACCTGTTCAGCCTCGGCAACGTTCACGGCCTCGCCCCGCGCGACTCCTCCCGCCCGCACAATTTCCTCCACGACTTTTTGCGCCGCCTCTGCCTGAATATCCGCGACCACGACTTTCGCCCCTTCACGCGCAAAGACCAGCGCCGTGGCCTTGCCAATTCCGTTGCCGGCGCCGGTGATGATTGTAATTTTATCTTTCAGCCGCATGTTCACACTCGTGAATTGCCATAAAAACCTGGCGGTGTTTTACGCTTGGAATCAGTCCGAAAGGGAAGCGCTTTCACTTTTCAAAACGTATTGATCAAAAGAGGAAACATGCCCGCGGGCGGTTTTCCAGTCTTCGATAAAACGCTGATAGGTGTTGAGCAAGCGCTTGTAAAACTCGCGCATGGCAATCATGCGCTCGCCGATTTGCCGCAGGCGGTCCTTTTCTTCAGGATCGGCATTGACATATTGCCTGGCTACGGCGCGCAAATGCCGCTCCGCGACGCGAAAATTGTCTTCGTACAGTTTCATTAAATTCAAACTGGCTTGCTGAAAAACATCGGCCGCAATTTGGTAGTAGTGCTTGCGGTCGCCGCGCACCCACACCCGGCGAATGAGGTGGAGTTCTTCCAGCCGGCGCGCGATTTGATTCACCGGACTCTTGCTGGTTTCGAGCAGCTCCGACATCTGATCGACGGTGAGCGGCTCGTGCGCGCAAATCAGCAAGCCCACAACGCGGCCCATGAGCTCGCTATGTCCGAACTTGACATACCCATTGCCGAAGTCTTCGATGATACTATCGTGTATTTTGTCCATGGAGAAAGGCGATCACTTCGCGGTTGAATTCGTCCGGTATTTCAACGAAAAACTGATGGCCGTAGCCTGCAAAGATTTTGAGCACACTGTGTGGAATTTTTTGGGAGAGACGTTGGGCATTAGCCACGGGCACCAGGCGATCGCCCATGGCTGCCACGATCAAACACGGCGCCTGGATTTGACCAACCTGATCGGAGAGATTGAAGGTCGCGCCTGCGGTGGCTTGCGCCATGTATGCTTGCGCCGGCTGCGGCGCAGCGAGACGCAGATCGATCAAATGCTCGACTTCCTTAGATTGCATGAATTTTTCGGAGTATGCCAACGCCAGTTTGCGGCGCACCACCTCGCGTGGCTCACCCTCGTTCGCAAACATGGCAGCCAGTACCTCGGGCGACATCGGCACATGCTCCGGCCCGCCCGCGCTGGTCGATACCAGCACCAGGCGATCAACCTTGGCGGGATAACGCAGCGCGAAACTTTGTGCGATAAACCCGCCCATCGAAACGCCAAGCACATGTGCCTTGGCAATCCCCAACGAATCCAGCAGCCCGGCGAGATCATCGGCCATCTGGTCGATCGTGTACGGCCCGGCCGGTTTGTCTGATTTGCCCGCGCCGCGATTGTCATAGGCGATGGTGGTAAAATGCTTTGAAAACTCCGGTACCTGTTTTTCCCAAAGCCAGGTGGCAACACCCAAGCCTTCGATCAAAACCAAATGTGGACCTTGGCCGCGCTTTTCGTAATAAAGCTCGACGCCATTGACTTTGACCCGGCCCATTTCAACCTCCTTGGATTCTTGTTGAGCCAAGAGTTGGAGGGCCAAGATGAAGTTGAGGATCATTAGCCCGAACATGTTGATGCCGAAATTGTTCTTAATCATAAATTTTATAAATAATTATATTACACTTATAGCAAATAACTTTAAAATTCGAAAATTTCGATTTTTCGAATTTTTCGATATTATAAGAATTAAAATGATATTGTCAAGTAAAAAATTACTGTTTTGTAATGCAAAGTGCTACGATCCCAGAATTGAGTTAGGAATGGGCATTAAATAACTTTCCTATTTCTCAAACCGCGAATGAACGCGAATAGACGCGAATTGAGAATATTAGCGTACATTCGCGTTTATTAGCGGTTTCAAAAAACGGGCGATTGATTTGAACGGCGATCCGCAAGGAGTGATTGCGGAATGAAGCACGTTCAGGCAGGATTATCAGAGGAGCGAGTAGACCAAGGGACGCTGCAATCCCGGAGAATACAGAGACGCGTCAAGCCTCTGGCAAATGATTTGCAGGAATTTTTCCGGCATAAAGTCGCGCGAAAATAAAACATTTTACAACTGTGCAGTGCAGCCGGCAATATGAGTATAAACCGAAATTCAAACCTGCCGAAGGCCTGGCCTCCAAAATACGCCGGTGGAAGTATCCTGAGCAGGTGACGGGAATCGAAGCCGGAGGGTTTCGCAAAGCCTATTTTCTCTCGCCGCAGGGATTCTGATTCAGACACAATGACCCGCTTCTCGCCCTAAACAAACCTAATTCAGAATTTCTTTTTGCTTTTTGCTTTTTGCTTTTTGCCATTCATACCGTCCTTCCTAAAATCTTATCCAAAATCAAACTCGTTTCCGCGGCGCTGCGCGCATCGGAGGGCACCTCGGTGCCGTAGCAGAGATGATTCACCACCATCTGAATGAAGGGTTGCTGCACGTGCTCCGGCGCGCGGAAGGGATATGTCTCCCGTCCCGCGGCGCGCGTGGTGACGGTATATGGCCCCTCCTCAAACACACTGAATTCAACTTCCCCGCGCTCGCCGCTGATGATCACCCAATCTTCGTGCTTCTCGGCGTCGAAATCCCACAGCAAATCGCCGGCGATATTTTCACCGATGCGCACCCGCGTTTGCACGCGCTTCTCGACCTGGTGCGGTCCCATGCCCCATTCAATCTCGCGGTGCTCGATATGCCAGCTCAAATCGCTCAACAGGAATTGTACGATGTTGACGCCATGGCTGCCAAGATCGAGCAACAAGCCGCCGCCGGCAATGTCCGGAATGAAGCGCCACGGCACATGATGGGGATCAATGGGCGTGGCCTGGCGGCGATAGCGCAGTTGCACGCGCTGGACATTGCCGATGCTGCCGCTCACCAAAATACTGCGCAAATGCTGGAATTTCGGGAAACTGCGGCGGTAATACGCCACGAACAGAGGCACGCCAGCCTTTTCAAAAGCGCGGATCATTTCGAGGCATTCGCCATAATTCCGTGCCATCGGTTTTTCCACGACTGCGGGCTTTTTGGCCTCGGCGGCAAGCAAAGCATAGCGGCAATGCGTGTCCGGCGGCGTGGAAATGGCCACCGCCGTCACGCGTGAATCGTGCAGCACTTCCTGCGCATTCGTGGTCCAGCGTGCGACTTTGTGCCGGCGCGCATAGTCCGCACACTTATCCGCGTCGCGTCGCATCACGATTTCCAAAGCGCTGTTGCTGGCTTTTTGATAGGCCGGACCGCTTTTTTTCTCGGTGACGTCGCCGCAGCCGATGAGGCCCCAGCGCACCGCTTTGCGCGCGCTCACTTCGCGCCGTAAGGCATAAACCGTCATGGGACCGACACCTCGCACTTCGACCTGATGATGAATATTGAACAACCCCCGGCGCGACCAGGGCAGCTGATTATAAAAACTCTCGCCAATCACTAGCGGCACGTTCAAGGCTTTGGTCAATGCTTCAAAGCGCGAGGCGAGATTGACCGGCTGGCCGAGCACGGTGAATTGCCGCTTGCGCGCGTTGCCGACGTTGCCGCAGAACACCGTGCCGAAATTCAACCCGCTGCCGATTTCAATGGGCTTGCCGCGAAAGGAGAAACGCTGGGCCGCGGCGTGCATTTCGAGCGCGCAGTCCAAAGCGCGCGTGGCGAGATCTTCGCGCATTTCATCGAACCCCCACACCGCCATGACGTTGTCGCCGATGAATTTGTCGATCATGCCGCCGTGCGCGTGAATGATTTCGATCATGGCCTCGAGGTAATGGCCCAGCTCCTGCACGATTTCTTCCGGCGCGGCTTCGAGCGAAAGCGAAGTGTACGAGCGCATGTCGGTGAACAAAATCGCGCAATCGATGTAGCGCGGCGCGCCATACGCGCTCAAGCCTTTGGCCAGCAAATCGTCCAGCACGCGCGGGTGCACGTGGCTGCGAAACGCGGCGAACATGTTTTCTTCATGGGCAAAGCGCGTGGCTTGATCGAAGGTGGCTTCGCGCAATTTGGCGGACAGACTCTTGATCACATTCAATGTGAAGCGATAATCCCGTAAGAACTGCCGCGCCAATTCTGCCGGAATTGCGAGCACGATCACTTCTTCGTGCGCAATGGCAGTGGCGCTGTAGGGCGCGCCGTCGATCACGCCCTGCTCGCCGATCATTTCATTTGTTTCGCGCCGCACCAGTAAAACCTCTTCGCGCACGATGTCCACGCTGCCGGCCAGAATGACCACCAGCCAAACCGCCGGCTCGCCCTCTCGAATAATGACTTCCTCTTTGGCAAATTCGCGCAGCATGTCCGGCGTGAGCTGCGACATCAAGGCGGCGGGCACTCCCTGGAAGATTGCTTGTTGCGACAGCAAACGCAGAAAACCATCCTGATCGACGCGCTCTCCGGCGCGCGTCCGAGCATCTTTTTTGGCCGTCATCTCCATCCGTCCAATGCATAAAATTGCAAATGAAGCTATAGGTTTGTCGGAAGAAGAAAGGCAGGGCTGCAGGCTCGAGCCGACAGTGCAATATGCGCAAACTCAAAGAATGATGCAAAAGGTTTTGCTTTTTTGGCGTTGAACATGTACCTTTAATGGTTACCTTGGATTTTCAGACGAGCTGAAAACTGAAGTTCGTTACGGAGCAGCTTTAGACAAAAAACTCTCCAACCGATGAGAAGCGACCAACGGATTATTCCGAAT